>NZ_SOHN01000018.1:0-228291 GCF_004404025.1 Cryobacterium serini | reverse complement strand
CCCGTCGTCATCAAAAAAGGCTAACCACCCCGGCTAACCCCACCCCAGAATTCCCTCGCAGGAACCAGGCGGGCCCCACGTGCACACAGCACGCGAGGCCCGCCTCATCGCACACCCCACCACAAACCCACTGCCCCACAACCCGAGCCCACACCAGTGACCCAGCGCCGGCAGCCCCACCCTGGACACGGCTCTGAAAGTCACCGAGTCAACCGGCGCACTCGACTCGCTCGACTGATGGTGACTGGCCTGCTTTGCTTCCTGCGCCGCAGGAAATACTTCGCCTAGATCAGTACGAGATTGTTGATGACGTCAGCGGCACTTCTGTGCATGGGCTCTTGGCGCGAACGGGCGTGCGCACGGAGGCGCTTAAAGGCCTCATCCATATTGATGTTGTTGCGTGCCGCAATGACCCCCTTTGCCTGCTCGATGAAAACCCGGCTGTTCAGTGCGTGCTGAAGTTGAGCATTCACCGTCGCGTTTTTTCTAGCTGTGCGTTCGTGAAGGAGAGTGATGGTGGCAACGTCGGCCAGTGCCTGCCCGATGACCGCATCCTCATCACTCAACGCGCCTTTCCGATTTCGAAACAAATTCAGTGCGCCGATCGTATTTGGACGAAAGCGCATCGGAATGGCATGTACGGATTGGAAGCCTTGGGCCAGCGCCGCCGCCTGAAACTCGGGATAGTCGTTGCCGTCCGCTGCAATATCGCTCAGCGTGACCACCATGCCGGCTCGATACGCGTCAAAGCAGGGACCGGCTCCGGCCTGGTGTTGAAGTACTTCGACACGGCGACTTTCCTCGCTCGTGGAGGCGATGACCTGAAGATTGCCACGTTGGTCCGCCAGCAGAAGACCCGCTGCCGTGGCGTCGAGCAATACAACACACTGATCGACCAAAGTACGCAGGAGATCAGCGGAATCGTACTCGCCCACTAGAGCGTCCGCCAGTTGCACAAATGCTCCGCTCACCAGCGAGGCGCGAGACAAGTTCGTCATGCCTGCCATTCTGGACTCCATCCCACAATTGGTAACGACCTCTGCCCGAATCTCAGTGTTTTGGGAGGAAGGCTTCCCGCGCGGCGACACCCTGCTGTTCTTCACCGGCGGTCCTACCGTCGGGGGTGATTTATTCGCGCCGCCGTCGGATTCTTCACGGCCGGCGTGATCTATCAGCCAGGCCATCCGGCTTGAACCAACGGGTCTTGACAGACCTCCAGGGCCATGTAACACTCAATTCAGACCGCATGGTCGATCAGCTACTGAATAAATATGCACCGAACCGTGAGTAGTTTCAAGGGAGAAACCCATGCACAGCATCAAATTTCGTCCAAAATGTATGATTGCCACTGCAGCCGCGTTGTCGGCGGCTCTGCTCTTCACCGGCTGCAGCCCGACTGTCGTCCCAACAGCCAATGTCGCTGACGGCAGCGACAATGGCAAAACGATTGGCATCGCGGTCGCGGACCAAAAGTCCCTTTTCTATGTCGCGGCCGTGGACGGAATGGAGCAGGCTGCGGACGAGGCCGGTTACAAGCTCGTCACGCTCTCCGCCAATAACAATTCCGGTCAGCAGGTCAACCAGGTTCAGGATTTGATCACCCAGCAGGTTGATGTGATCATTTTCATCGCCCAGGACGCGACATCAGCTGCAGCCGGCGTCAAGCTGGCCAACGACGCCGGTATTCCGATCATCGCCGTCGACCAAAAGCCGGAGTCTGGCAACGGAAAACTTGCGACCTACATCGCGACGGACAGTGTCGCGGCAGCCGAAAAGCTGTGCACCTGGATGTTCGACCAGATCGGCGGCGCGGGCGACATAGCAATTCTCCAAGGCCCGCTTGGCTCCACCGCGGAGTTGCAGCGAAGCGAAGGGTGCGCGAACGCACTGGCGAACTATCCCGACGTCAAAGTTGTCGGTCAGGAATCAGCAGGGTGGGACGAGACCAAGGCATTCACCGCCGCGCAGAACATCCTGACGGCAAATCCCAACTTGAAGGGAATCTTCGGCGAAAGCGATGCCATGGCTCTAGGCGCAGCTAAGGCAGCCCAGCAGGAGGGCCGCTCCGGCCTGGTATTTGTGGGTATCGACGGATTCCCGACGATGTTCACGGCGGTCGCAGACGGACTCACCCAGGCCACAATGGCCCAGCAGCCGTACCTCATGGGGCAAATGTCCGTGCAGGATGCGGTGAAGATTGCCGAGGGAAACGGTAGCGATATTCCCGAACTCCAGTATCAGGACACGGTGCTCGTCACCAGCGAGAACGTTGCTGAAAACGATCCCGCGAAGTTCTACGGTCCTGACTTCAAGTAATCGAACATATCACCGGTGGGAGACGTCCAGACTTCGTTGGAATGTCTCCCACCGGTCCTACTCCGATCGCGATGAATGGATGACAGTGGTAGAGACACTAGAACAGACAATTGACGACGGCCAGGCACGCGGAGATTCTGCGGGTCTCATTTGCACCGGGCTCTCGAAAAGCTACTGGGGAATTCCCGTGCTCAAGGACGTCGGATTGACGCTCCGGCCCGGAACCGTCATCGGACTCATCGGCGAGAACGGGGCCGGCAAGTCGACGACGTCGTCCATCATCGCGGGCATAGTGGAAGCCAACGCGGGCTCGATGACCATTGACGGTGTTCCCTACGAACCAGCTCGGCCCTCAGACGCATTGAAACACGGCGTCGCTCTCATTCATCAAGAGATTCGTATGGTGCAGGAGCTGTCGGTAGCGGAAAATATCTTCATTGGGCGGCTGCCTCGGCGCCGAGGAGTGATTGATCGAAATCGCATCAACGACGAGGCGAAAGAATACCTCGAGCTCGTCGGTTCCCAGACAGACCCGCGCCGCCCCGTTGCCGGGCTTTCCATCGCGGCGCAGCAGGAAATTGAGATCGCACGCGCCCTCTCTCGCAAACCGAAATACATCATTTTCGACGAGCCGTCGGCTTCACTCGGACAATCCGAAACCCAGCACGTTTTCGCTCAAATTGCAGCTTTGAGACAACGGGGCGTTGGAATCGTGTATATCTCCCATCGCCTGGAAGAGATCAAAGAAGTCGCGGACACGATCGTGTGCCTCAGGGACGGCGCGTTGGTGGGAAATTGGCCAGCAAGTGAGATCACCAAAGACGAAATGGTCAAAGCAATGGTTGGCCGCGACTTCGTCTTCGCGCACCGGGCACCACAGGCCGCTACTGGCGAGATCGCATTGTCTGTCAAAGGGCTGAGCAAGGCTGGGGTATTCGCGGGCATCGACTTCGATGTTCGGCGGGGTGAAATATTCGGCTTTGCTGGACTCGTGGGAGCTGGTCGGACCGAGGTGGTGCGCGCCATCGCGGGGGCGGACCAGGCCGACGCGGGCGAGATCAGCGTGCGCGGCGAGGTCGTTCACATCAAAAACCCACGGTCGGGCATCGACGCAGGGATCGCGATGGTTCCCGAAGATCGGAAGGGCCAAGGTCTCAACCTGGACCGAACCGGCGCCGAAAACATCACCCTTCCGTGGGAGAAAAAGTTAAGCTCTGCGGGAATCATCACCAAGAAGAAGGTGACGGCCACCGCGAACAAGCTACGAGACTTCCTCGACATCCGCGGACGGCTCGACATCCCCGTGGGGTCTCTCTCTGGCGGGAATCAGCAGAAGGTGCTGCTGGCGAAGTGGCTGGTGAACGAGCCCAAGGTGCTCATTCTCGACGAGCCCACCAGGGGCGTCGACGTCGGGGCGAAGATGACGATCTACGAGACCATCAGAGCGCTGGCCGAAACCGGTGTCGGCGTCATCGTCGTCTCATCAGAACTTGAAGAAGTACTCGGCCTGTCGCACCGCGTGCTCGTGATGTCAGGTGGCCTCCAGCGTGCGATTCTCGACCGCGCGGACGCTACACCGGAAGCAGTCATGGCCCTTGCGCTCAGCAACGTGCCAAAAGAATCCCCACTCGAGTCGCCGATCGACGGCGAAGCAGAGTATCAAACGCCGATGAGAACACAGGAGAACTGAACCATGGCCATAGTCGACCGCAACGTCACACCACCTCGGCCAGACGCTACTCCTGCCCACGGCGCGGTCGCGCCGCCGTCTGTTGCGTCCGACAACACCGGTCGGTTCCGGCGAACAATGAGCCAAATTCCCGGTCCCCTGATCGGCCTGATCGTCATCTTCGTCGCGCTCTCATTCCTCTCCGAGTACTTCCTGACCCCTCGCAACCTGCTCAATATCCTGAGCCAGGTTTCGGCTGTCGGCGTTATGTCGGTCGGAGCGCTCCTGATCATCCTCCTGGGCGGTATCGACCTCTCCGTTGGCTCCGTGCTGGCGCTCAGTTCGATGTCTATGGCCGCCATGTACAAAATGGCCGGGTGGCCATTCGAGGTTGCGTTCCTCGCGGGCCTCGTCGTGGGTGCCCTCGTCGGTCTCATCAACGGCATCCTTACCGCCTACGGCAAACTGCAGCCGTTCATCGCAACTCTGGCAACTATGTCAGCAGCGGCGGGCCTCGCGTTGTTCATCACGAATGGCAACCCAATCACGGGGTTCCCCGACTGGTTCATTGCGATCACAGCTACGAGCATTCTCGGCCTTCCTATTGAGGGCGTCATTCTCGTCGCGATATTTGCTATTGCGGCATTCTGGCTCAAGTTCAGGCCGTCGGGCCGTGCGCTCTACGCGATCGGTGGAAACGAGGAAGTTGCTCGCCTTTCCGGACTTCCCGTGCGCCGCGCCAAAATCTTGGTCTACACCATCGCCGGATTACTCGCCGCGATAGCCGGTCTACTGGTGACATCACGACTCGACTCCGCTCAGCCCACCGCTGGCGCTGCTGACCTCCTGAACGTTATCGCCGTAGTGGTCATCGGCGGTGCCAGCCTTTCTGGCGGCTCGGGCAGCCTTTTGGGCACGTTCGTCGGACTCCTCATAATCGGAGTCCTGAATAACGGAATGTCGCTCCTGAACGTCTCCGCCAACCTCCAGCCCGTCGTTATTGGCGCCGTTATCGCCGCCGCGGTGCTCACCGACCGAAAGTCGAGCAGAAGACACACATGAGTACATTCGCCGCAATCACCGATCCCACCGACCTCGACGCGATCCGCGCGGTCATCGCCTCAACAGCCGACGCGGCCGAACTGGTGCCGCTCGGCATCCGCTCACTGGTGATTTCACCCGAAGCAAGCTTCAATTTAGTCTCCGCGGTGAAAGGCCTGATACCGGAAGGGCCAACGGAAACGCGCCGAGTCGCAGTACTGGTCGACGAGACGGCCATTCTGCGCGACGGCCGCGATCTGAAACAGCAACTGTGCCTGCTCCTTGCCGAAGCGTTCGTGGTGGATATTGTCGTGCTTGGCCATGGGGGACAGCTGCACGCCGACGAAAAAGCGCTCGAGACTGCCACGGCTGCAATTAAAGGGTATGACTGCGCCGTTGCGATCGGTAGCGGCACTATCTCTGACATCGGGAAGGTGGCGACTGACCGCCTCGGTGGGATCCCGCTCGTGATCGTGCAGACCGCAGCATCTGTCGACGGCTTTACCGACAACGTCTCGGTGGTCTTGCGCAATGGGGTGAAGCGCACCATCCCGTCCCGGTGGCCCGACGTAGTGCTCGCCGACACGACGACAATCAGAGACGCCCCCGTCGCCATGAACACTGCTGGTTTCGGTGAGGTGCTTTCGCTCTATACCGCTCCTGCCGACTGGAATCTCGCCAATTGCCTGGGCTTCGACAGCAGTTTTCGACTGACTCCGCGGGATTTCCTGCTCGAGTTCGCGGGAGACCCCGCCACCTGGGCAGACGGTCTCTCCGAGGGTGCACCTGGAGCTGTGCTCGACCTCACGCGGATGCTCGCTATTCGCGGAATGGGCACAGGGATTGCGGGTACCACGGCCTGCCTCTCCGGTGTTGAGCATGTCGTCTCGCATATGCTCGACATGTACGCCGCAGCCCACAATTTACCGACCGGTCTCCATGGAGCTCAGGTTGGCGTTGCAACTCAGGTTGCGTCCGCAGCATGGGACCTCTTGCGTCGCCGAGTCGCCGAGGGTGAGATCACCCTCCGTTTCCCCGCAGCGAGCGACCTCGAGCAGCTGGTGAAGCGAGCGTTCGATGTGTGCGACGAGACAGGCGGTCGCGGTGAGGAATGCTGGTCCGATTACGCGCGCAAGATCGAAGCGTGGAACGTCGACCCCGAGCGAATGAAGGGCCTTGTCGCCAATGCTGTCGCGGATGGTGTCGCTATCGCTGCCACGGTTCCCACGCCCGGGTCGTTGTCTGCCGGTCTTCGCGCCGCTGGCTCACCGACCACGCCGGGGGGTCTTTTGGACTGGGTGACCCCGGATATCTGGCGGTGGGCCGTAGCGAACTGTCTCTTCATGCGCGATCGCTTTACTGTCATTGACTTGCTCTTCCTGCTCGGGTGGTGGACGTCGGCCGACGTGGATGCAGTAATTGAACAGGCCTTTCAGACGGAGAGTGAGCCGACATCATGAGTGATCGCGTGGTCATCGCGGTGGACTGCTCAACCACCGGAGCGAAAGCGAGTGTCTGGAACACGGATGGCACCGAGGTGGCCAGTGGGCGGGCCGAGCTTGACTTGAGCATCCCCGCACCTGGCCGCGGCGAACAGGATCCGCGCCAATGGTGGACAGCTATGCAAAGCGCAGTGCGTAGTGCCGTCGCGGGACTCGACATCAGCCGCGTCGTCTCCCTCAGCGTGACCCACCAGCGCGAGAGTTTCGTCTGCCTCGACGACGATGGCGAAGCCGTCAGACCCGCAATGCTTTGGCTCGATTCCAGGGCTGGCGAACAAGTGGACCGATTTGGTTCTACCAATGTGCACGACCGCACGGGTAAGCCACCGAACACCACCGTTTCGTACTACAAATTGCTATGGATGGCCGAGCACGAACCCGAGAACTTGCGTCGTACGGCGCACGTCGTCGAGGTGCATGGCTATCTGGTTCACCGCATGACCGGCCTCTGGGCGACCTCGACGGCGAGTATGGACCCCACTGGCCTCGTCGACATTCGAACCGGCGATTACGACGCAGCCGTCCTGACGCACCTCGGTCTCGATCGCTCTCAACTATCGACCATGCACTCTCCCGGAGACGTCATGGGAGGCCTCACCGTCGATGCCGCCGAGCTTCTCGGCTTGCTTCCCGGCACGCTCATCGTCGCGGGAGCCGGTGACGGCCAATGCGCAGGCCTCGGCGCGGGGGTCGCGGCGCCCGGGCGAGCGTACCTCAATATTGGTACCGGCCTGATCTCAGGAACGTATTGCTCTCACTATCAGCCCGACAGGGCGTATCGCGCGATGCTGGGTACGATACCGGGCAGCTTCGCGTACGAAACTTTTGTGGGCGCAGGTACCTACATGATCTCTTGGTTCATCGATACGTTCATTCATACCTCGGAGGAGTTTCTCGGCGGGGTCGAGGCGAACCTCGAGTCGGAAGCGGCGGTCGTGCCTCGCGGCAGTGACGGCCTGTTTGTTGTCCCCTACTGGAACGGTGCGCTCACGCCGTACTGGGACCATGAGGCCCGCGGCATCATGGTGGGCCTCCAGGGCGTGCACCGTCGCGGCCACATCTACCGCGCCATTCTGGAGGGCGTGGCATTCGAACTGCGGCTTAGTCAAGACCAGGTTGAGCAAGCAACGGGGGAGACGGTGACAGAGTTCGTAGCTATGGGGGGCGGCTCGCAATGCCCGCTCTGGTGTCAGATAATCGCGGATGTTCTGCGCCGACCCGTTGTATTGTCGCGCCAGAGGGAAACAACCTGTCTCGGTGCCGGCATGCTCGCGGCCTTCGGGGCGGGACTATTCCCGAGTATTAGCCATGCCGCCGAGGCCATGAGTGCTACCGATCTCCGATACGAACCCAGCCAGGTAGCGGCCGACGACTACGAAACGCTTTACCGCCGATATGCAGCGATCTACCCAGCGTTCCGCTCCTTCTTCCATGACCGGATCGATGTGATGGCGTGAGTGAGACAACGGCGATCAGCGTCGGCCTATCCGCGGCGTCGACGCGTGACTACGCACCGCGGACGCTGCCCGAACGGGTCTACGACGCGTATCTCTTCGACCTGGACGGCACCATTTATCTGGGCGAGGAGCTTCTTCCCGGAGCGCTCCAGCTCCTGGCGCACCTCCGCGAGATGAAACGTCGGGTGGTGTTTCTCTCGAACAACCCGACGCTCAACCGGGCAATGTACGTCTCCAAGCTCACGAAACTTGGCATTCAGGTTGCGCCAGAGGAGGTCGTCAACTCAGTGGTGAGTATGGTCGCCTGGCTCAGGCGCGAACACCCCGGTAAAACGGTTTACCCGATTGCTGAACAGCCGCTGATAGCGGCCCTGCGGGAGGCTGGCATCCTGACGTCTTCCAACCCGGACGAGATAGAGATTGTCTTGGCGAGCTATGACCGAAGTTTCGACTATTCCAAGCTTCAAATAGCATTTGACGCTTTATGGAAGCGGGATGCGATCCTGGTGGCTACCAATCTGGATCGCTTTTGCCCCTTTCCTGGCGGCCGCGGGGAGCCTGACGCGGCCGCGATCGTCGCGGCGATCGAGGCGTGCACCGGAGTGTCCTGTGTTGCCAATGCGGGGAAGCCCAGCGTGATAATGCTCGAGACGGTAATGGCGACCCTCGGGTTACGGCCAGAGCAGTGTCTGATGACGGGTGATCGGCTCTACACGGATGTGAAAATGGCCGTGGATGCCGGGATGGACTCCGCGCTCGTGCTCACCGGAGACGCCGACCTCGACTCGGTGGCGCGCACTGCTGCAGCGGACCAGCCGACCTACATTCTTGACCGAGTGGACCATGTCATTCCGGCGGCTGTACGGCATCAACTTGGTTGGTCTGATGTTCCATCGGTATCGCTTGCAGTGGAACCCGGAAGTGCGTAGCATAGAGTTTCATAACGCGAATGAATATTCACTCGCGAACGCAGACAAAGACGTCGAGAGAAAGGCGGTTTCCAATGGCCGAATTGGCACGCGATACCCTGCGCGAAATGCAGCTGCGAATGTTGCGAATCCGAGCGTTCGATGAGCGCGCATCCAAGATGGTGAAACGAGGCCACATTCCCGGCACCGTGCACACCAGCATCGGGCAGGAGGCGCAGGTCGTTGGCGCCACCATGGCCCTCGGCACCGGTGATTACATGAGTGGAAACCACCGCAGCCATGGGCACCCCATCGGAAAAGGCTCACCGCTCGGCCCGCTCATGGCTGAGCTCGTAGGCAAGGCAACGGGGGTCTGCAAAGGCAAGGGCGGCTCGCTGCATCTCGCTGACTTCGCTGTGGGAAGCCTCGGCGAGTCCGGCATTGTTGGGTCTTCCATCCCGATCGCCAATGGAGCAGCCCTTTCGTCGAAGGTGCTGAACAACGGAAAAGTGGCGCTCGCCTTCTTCGGTGACGGAGCAGCCAATCAGGGTGTCCTGTACGAGTCCATGAACATGGCCGGGGTGTGGGCCCTCCCGATGATCTTTTTGTGCGAGAACAACCAGTACGCTCTGAGCACTCCGGCTCACACCGTTACATCGGGCATCATCTCCGAGCGTGCCGCCGGATTCGGGATGCCCGGGATCAAAGTTGAAGAAGGGCAAGACGTTCTGGCTGTGTACGACGCGGTATCTGCAGCGGTGGCTCGGGCGCGCGCCGGCGACGGACCCACTCTCGTGGAGGTCATGACCTACCGCTATAACGAGCACTCCGAAGGGCTGAGGCTAGGCACGGACTACCGGAACGCCGATGAGCGTGAGGCCTGGCTGAGAAAAGACCCGATCGTGCTTTTCCGGCAGTATCTGGCGTCGCAGGGGTTCTCTGAAGAAGAACTTGATGGCCTGCAGGCCACTGCGCTCGCCGAGGTCGACGCAGCTGTCGCATTCTCGGACGCGAGCCCCTACCCCGATCTCTCCGTCGCTTTCGACGACCTCTACACCGACAAGGAGTCCGCAGCATGACTGTGATGAGCTATTTGGGTGCTATTGGGGCAGCCCAGCGCGAGGCGATGGACGCTGACGAGCGCGTCATTATCATCGGCGAAGACGTTGAAGCCAATGTCTATGGCACCACCGGCGGTGGTAAATCCCGCAGCGACAAGGGTGATTTTCTGCAGCGGTACGGCAAGAACCGCATTCGCAACACCCCGATCTCCGAGGAAGGCATTGTCGGCGCGGCAGCTGGTGCTGCGATGACCGGGCTGCGCCCGATAGTCGATCTCTCCTACTCCAGCTTCCTTTACATGGCTATGGATCAGTTCGTGAACCAGGTAGCAAAGAATCGGTACATGTTCGGCGGCCAGGCCTCGATGCCCGTGGTTTTTCGCTCTGCCATGTTCTACGGACTGAACACCGGTGCGCACCACTCGGACCGTCCGTATCCGATGTTCATGAACGTTCCGGGCCTCAAGATCATCGCGCCCGCCACGCCCGCAGACGCCAAGGGGCTACTCCGCTCAGCGGTCGACTCCGACGACCCGGTGCTCAGTTTCGAGGCCTGCCTCTTATGGAGCACGAAGGAGGACGTCGATGAGAACGAGTTCTGGGTGCCGCTGGGCGTTGCCCGCACGGCGCGTGAGGGGACCGATGTCACAGTCGTAGCCATATCGAGTTCGGTGCCGGAAGCCGTGGCTGCCGCAGAAGAACTTGCGAAGGAAGGCGTGTCTGTTGAGGTCATCGACCCCCGCACGCTCGTCCCTCTCGATCGCAATGCCATTCTGCGATCAGTGGCGAAGACAGGTCGACTGATTGTGGCGGAACCTGCTCACCGTACCTGCGGTGCCGCGGCGGAAATCAGTGCGCTTGTCGCGGAAGAAATCTTTGACTCTCTCAAAGCCCCGATCATTCGTGTGACCGCACCGGACATGCAGATCCCCTTCAGCCCATCGCTGGAAAAGCAGATGTACCCGACTCGAGCCACTATCGCGGCCGCCATTCGTCGCGTGGTCGACCTGCCGGCGCTTCAGCCGGTCGCAACCGCAGTCTAATAACGAAAGAGGAATCTAATGGCTCGCATAGATGTGTTGCTTCCCCAGTGGGGAATGGGAATGAGCGAAGGGGCGATCGTGGAGTGGCTCAAGAAGGTGGGCGACCACGTCGACGAGGACGAACCACTGGCGGAGGTTGAGGCGGAGAAGGTTGAGGAAACCCTGGAGTCACCTGCTACGGGAACCCTGGTCGAGATCCTGGTTAAGGAAGGTGCCTCAGTCGAGGTCCGCACCATTCTTGCCGTGATCGAAACCGAATAAACGCGAGCTTAGACAAAAAACAACGAAGCAGGAGGAGCCATGAGCGCATCTTTGGTGAACGCGCGCGACACCCGCGCACCGTACGACCTGGTCGTCGTCGGTGCTGGTATCAACGGACTTGGCATAGCCCGCGATGCGGCTGCGCGAGGGCTGCGAACCATCGTCATCGACCAGGAAGACATTTGCAGTGGTGTCTCCGCATGGTCGGGGCGACTCATTCACGGAGGCCTGCGATACCTCGAGCACAAGGACTTCGCCCTGGTCCGCGAATCTCTGAAGGAGCGCGAGCGCCTCTTCAAGCTCGCTCCGCACCTCGTCAAGCCCGTGCCTCTGCTCATGCCCTTCTATGCTCGCAACAAGCGGCCGTCATGGTTGATCCGCCTGGGCATGATCGCCTATGACGTACTGTCCTTTGACAAGAAGCAGCCCAACCACAGCATTCTGACCAAGCGCGCTGTGCTGTCCCGCTTCACTGGGATGGAGCCCGCCGGACTTTCAGGTTCGGCGGTCTTCATCGATGGGCAGGTCGAATATGCTGAGCGACTCTGCGTTGAACTCGCGGTGGCAGCCAAGAGTGACGGGGCCGACATCGTCACCCATTCGCGAGTCGACGGGCTACTCAAGTCCGGTTCTCGTGTGACCGGCGTCCAGTACATCGATTCCATCACAGGGGAGCGCCATTTCGTGAATGGGCGTGTGGTCATGAACGCCGCTGGCCCGTGGGTCGACCGCCTGCTCTCGGATTTTGAGGGAGTCAGTTCACCTCGATTCATCGGCGGCTCCAAAGGAAGCCACATTGTCGTAGCTCCCTTCCCCGGGGCGCCGCATGACGTCGTGTACTACGAGTCACAGGCGGATGGCCGTCTGGTGCTCGTCATACCGTGGATGAACAGATACCTGATCGGGTGCACCGATAACCTCTTTGACGAGGAGCCGGACTCTGCTCGCGCGGAACAGTCGGAAATCGATTATCTGCTCAACGAGGTCAACACTCTCGTGCCGGGCGCCAAGCTCACCACCGGTGATGTTCTTTACACCTACAGCGGAGTGCGACCACTGCCCTATGCGCCCGGTGTGCCCGAATGGAAGATTCCGCGCAGCCACATCATCCACGACCACGCCAAAGACGGCGTCGAAGGCCTCTTCTCCGTTATCGGGGGCAAGCTCACGACCTTCCGACAGCTGTCAGAGGACGCCGTCGACTTGGCACTTCGCAGCCTGGGCGCCAAGAAGGTGAAAACAATCACGCTGACGAGCCCACTTCCTGGTGCTCGAGTGGCAAACTATGCGGCGTTCTCGAAGGCGTTCATTGCGAACGGTGCTTTGCCACCACGAGTGGCAAAGCGCCTCCTGGCGCTGTACGGAGTGCGGGCAGCGCACATAGTGGCTCTCGTGGGTAACGACGCCAGTCTGGCCGAGATTGTCGATGAGAAGTCGGGGGCTTTGGCCGCTGAAGTGGTTTTTGCAATCAATGAGGAATTTGCGCGTACTCTCACAGACGTCATGGCGAGACGACTTCTGCTGGCGTTTGAACCGGATCACGGAATCGAAGGCGCCGAGCGGATCGCGACGATCATCGCGGCGATCAACGGCTGGGACGAAAATCGCATCCAGAATGAACTCGACGGCTACGTTGAGTGGCTCGGTCACCTGGCAGTCCCCGGCCGGCCCACTGCGCAAATTCCGGGTCGCGCGACATCCGCTGAACGCGAAAATGGGTTGACCGTCGGCGGCGTCGGCCTCCAGGGCGGCCGGGCAGACTCGTGACCGGCCGCTATGTTCTCGCGCTCGACGAAGGGTCGAGCAGCGCGAGGGCGGTACTCGTCGATGCGGACGGACGCATCGTCGCCGAGGCATCAAATCCGATCACGCCCCTTTTCCCGAACCACGGCTGTGTCGAGCTTGACCCGGCCCAGCTGTGGAGTGCGATGCGGGCAGCGATCGACGAGGTAATGGACCGGACGGGGCTGACGGCACGTGATATCGCAACGGTCGGGGTGACAACTCACCGCGAGACCTGTCTGATCTGGAACCGATCCACCTTTGTACCCGTGCACAACGCGATCATGTGGTCTTCACACCAGACCGATGAGATCGTACAACGCTGGTCAGACATGGGGCTCGACGCTGAGATCCGCATGCGCACCGGGCTTCGGAACGACTCGTTTTTCTCGGCCCCCAAGCTGGCATGGTTCATCGAAAACGTCCCGGGGCTCAAAGCGCTTGCAGGTACGGGCGCCTACGCTGCCGGAACAGTCGACACCTGGCTTGTTTGGAACCTCACCGGCGGGCGCGCGCATGTCACCGATGCGACATCGGCGTCGCGAACGGCGCTGCTCAACATCGACGATCTCGAGTGGGACGACCGCCTCTGCGAGGTATACGGAATCCCGCAGGAGCTACTCCCCGAGGTGCGGTCTTCCAGTTCACTCTTCGGCTACCTTGACCCCAGCATTCTTCCCGGCGGCGTCGGCCACCCCGTACCGATCCACGCGGTCGTCGCCGATCAACAGGCCGGTCTGTTTGGGCAGGGATGTTTCGACGAGGGATCAGTCAAGAACACGTTTGGAACTGCTGGCGTGCTCGTCGCTAACGTGGGGAGCAGCCCACTGCTCCTGGCCGGAATGACCACCAGCGTGGCGATGAACATTCCGGGGCTGACCAGCTACGAAGTCGAAGGGGTGGTATTCCACAGCGGGCAGACGCTGCATTGGCTGCGTGACAAGATGCGGGCAGTTGGATCTATAGCGGAGATGGAGCGCATTGCCGAACGGGTCACAGACACGCAGGGCGTCTACTTCGTTCCCGCGTTCGCTGGCCTCTGCGATCCTTACTGGGACAAAGATGTCCGGGCATCAATTTTTGGTTTGACTCTCGACACGGGCATCGATCAAATCGTTCGCGCAGCGCTTGAAGCCATGGCATATCAGACACGGGACAATCTTGACGCGTTGCGCGCCGGCGGTATGAACGTGACGTCGCTGAAGGTAGATGGAAAAGCAGTCTGCAACAACTTCCTGTGCCAGTTCCAGGCAGACATCCTCGGCTTGCCGGTCGTTCGACCGGAGGGCCTCGAACGCACCGCACTCGGAGTCGCCTACATCGCCGGGGCAGAAATAGGTCTGTGGAACGCGCAAGATCTCGTGCGCGAGACGTGGCGTGTGGAGCGAGTATTCGAGCCCCGCATGAGTAGCGAACGCCGCGACCAGCTTTATGGCGGTTGGCAGGCCGCTGTGCGATCGGCGCGCATGATGCCGCCCGCACCGCCTCATCCGACCAATGGAACGGTCCTAGGCTCCATCCCGATACTGGCCGCACACTGACGTGCCAGTCCAACAACTGAACCAATTGAAAGGATCATGATGACCCCGAATACAGCCGAAAACTACGTTGCCCGCGCCCGCGCAGGCGGCTACGCGGTAGGTGGTTTCAATATGCACAACCCTGAGACCACACAAGCGCTGATCGCAGCGTCCATTCGCTCTCAATCACCAGTGTTCCTGCAAGTTGGACGAGCGATCGTTCCGCACATGGGCCTCGAAGCCGCGTACCGCATGACCCGTCGTGAACTCGACGGCACAGAAGCGGATGCGGTCATCCACCTGGACCACGGTACATACGGCGAGGTTTTCGAAGCCCTGCGCCTCGGATTCGACTCGATCATGTTCGACGGCTCGCACTTGCCGTTTGAAGAAAACCTGAAAACGACCCGCTATGTCGTTCAGGTCGCACATTCATTCGGCGTTCCGGTGGAAGCGGAGCTGGGCAGCATTCCCGATGCGTCCAATGGGATCGACTGGTCAGCGCACTACACCAATGTCGACGAAGCCGAACGTTTTGTCGCGGAAACCGGCGTTGACTTCCTGGCGATCTCGGCCGGTGTGATGCACGGCATCAGCTCCGGGGACCCTTTACCCCTGGACATCGAACGCATCCAGCATATTCGTGACGTCACGGGCGTTCCCCTTGTACTGCACGGAGCGTCGGGCGTGCCAGCGTCGGATATCAGCGCCGCGATCGCGGCTGGTGTGCATAAGTTGAACGCCGATACAGATCTCCGCCATGCCTTCCGACGCGGTATCGAAGAGACCTGGGCCAAGGGTGACCGTCAGTTCGAAGACGCTATGTCCGAAGGAAAGCGCCAGATGATCGAAGCGACGATCGCCAAGATGCGTGAGTACGGGTGTGCCGGTGCGTCGACGGCCACCGTTTTGACCGAAGCGCGGGCGCGATGACGCAACCATTGGAACTTGACGAGGGCCAGCGCACCGAGCTGAAGGGGATGCGTCGCACCGCGGCGCGACGCATGGTCGTGGCGTGGGAAGCGCCTGTGTTCCACCTCACGGTGGAAGTCGACATGACGGAGGCATCGCGTGCCAAGGAAGTCGTGTCGGGAGCGACAGTGACTGACGTGCTCGTTCGCGCGACCGCGCATGCTCTGACCAGCGTGCCGGAGGTGAACGTCCACGTCGATGGCGAAGCGGTGGTGTCTTTTCAACGAGCTCACGTTGGAATAGCGGTTGCCACGGAGAAGGGTTTGACAGTACCGATCATTCACAACGCTGATCAGTTGGATCTCGAAGAGATCGCCCTGCGCAGGCGCGACATTGTCGGCCGTGCCCGTACCGGGGGACTGGGGCGCGAGGACATCACCGGAGGAACGTTTACGATTTCGAATCTCGGCATGCTCGGTGTGACACGCTTCGACGCCATCGTGAATGCCCCCCAGGCTGCGATCCTGGCGGTGGGAGCCACGATCCGCCGAAATGTCTGGACCGAGGACGGCGGGGCGTGGCGCCCCATCGCGGAATTGACATTGACGTCGGATCACCGCGCTTTGGACGGAGCCGTTGCGGCCCGGTTCCTTGCGGCGTTGAAATCGGAGCTGGAGGCGCCGCTCTAACAGCGCGCAGGCGGTGGCGGATGCTCGTTTGCGCGGGCAACCGCCACCTGCAGATCACTCGCGCAGGAGGCGCTCCGCGGTTTCCATATCCGTGACCAGGGTGTCGATCCAGTTGCCACGAAGGGCTGCGCGCACAGCCTCGTATTTCGACCTTCCACCAGCGACGGCAAATCGTCCGCCCTTGGCCGGAAGCTGGGCCAGGGTCACACCGATCACCAGGGAGTCGAGCTCGCTGACGATCGGGATTCCCTCCGCATCGATGAACCTGAGGTTGATCTGTCCCACGGCGCCCAGCGACTTCGCCATTTCGAATTGCTCTACTGTGAAAAAGTTGCCACCCGGCTCCAACGGCGCATCGATGTTGCAGGTGCCAATACCGACCAGAGCGACGTCCAGCTCGTCCAACGCTGCGATTGCTTCGCGGGTGTGCACGTCGTAGCTAATCATGGCTTCACGCATTTCCGCGGACGACAGAACCCCGGGAGCGCGGATAAACAGGGGCGTCCCCCCGATCAGGTCGGCAAAGCGCTGCGTGGATCGGGTGGAATCATGCTGGAGCTGTGGGGGGCCGACGTCTCCGAGCATTTCGACGATGCGAGTAGCGGTGGATCTCTTTTTCGACGGTTCGAGAGTAGACACGAGTGACCGCAGCGACCGGCTCCAGGAAGTGAAGCCAATGGTTTTCCCCGATAGTTGCATCGCCGAGAGGATCAATGCGGCAGCCTCGCCGAGGTCGCGATTGATGCCGGCCTCGTCGTTGGGATCCAGCGCCTCCACGACATGAGCCTGGGACAACCCGTAGCGCTTCTGAAGATCTTCTTCGATTTCCGCGTGCAGGCCCTCGGGGATCACGACAATCGTTCGCACAATTTTCGCCTGTTCTGCGGCTTGCAGCAGCCGGGAAACGCGGGCTTGCGATATGCCCAGGCTCGACGCAATCTCGACCTGACGGATGCCGTGGGTGTAATACATACGCGCCACCTTCGTCATGAAGCGGCGCGGTTCGGGAACAGCAGCCACGATTCTTCCTCTCCCTAGGTCGCTCAAGTGTATCAAGATTCGTCAATTGCAAGAATATCCATTTGGATCTAAACTACGGCCTTGGGTTAGTTTAAATCCCCGGGCAAGGAGATTGACGGATGGCGATCCCACGACGTGCCCACACAAATCTCGTTTGCACGCCATGACGGGGGCGAAACAACAGCTGCCCACTGGCCTGCCGGAATTATCACTGGGCCGGGTCGGAACCACGGCCCAGGACGACATCGATGAAAGCTTGCGTCTGCTTCGCGAGATGCAAGAGGATGTCAAGCCTCAAGCTCGGATCAGGGCGTATCGACCGGTTCCAACCGTGGCATTCAGTCGCCGCGAAAGTTTGATGCCCGAATTTGCTGGCGCGTCGGCAGCTGCTCGTAGGCTCGGCTTCGACCCGGTGATTCGCCTCGCGGGGGGACGGGCGGTGGCGTACGACCAAACGTGCCTCGTCATCGACCTCATGGCACCCCTGGCTCTCTTCGACAATCACATTGCGGCTTTCGATGCTGGCGCCGCCTGTTTTCGGGACGTGCTGAGCGATCTGGGCATCGACGCCCGAGTGGGTCCAGTGCCTGGAGAATACTGCGCAGGAGCCCACAGCGTAAATGCACGGGGACAGGTGAAAATCGTGGGACTTGCTCAGCGCGCCATGCGCCGGTCCAGGCTTCTCACGGCTTGCATCGTGCTGGAAGCACCCGACCGACTTCGTCCGGTCGTGGACGCGGTCTACAGCGCCATGAAACTTGATTGGTCACGAGAAAGCCTGGGAAGTGTTCGCGACGAAGGCGTGCAAGGTTCACTCGACGAAGTGGTGCACGAGCTCGTAACCGGGCTTCAACAACGACACGCGGCCTGGGCGCTGCCACAAAAGACCATCGTTGACGGCGTGCTGGCGTGAGTAGCCCGTATCCGGGCAGATAGCCCGGCCGCATCCTCTCCATAGGTTGGGTGACGGGCGCAGGTTACCGGATGTTGTAGAGCGCTCTAGCCTCGTCAGGTGTCGCTATGGGGCGGCCCACCTCTCGCGCGATCTCCTGGGCTTGCTGAAGTAGCTCAAGGTTCGTGGGGTTGCGGGCCGGGTCATAGAACAACTCCAACCCAGTCTTGATGTGGCCCCCAAGTTCGATCGCCCTGCGGAGGATCGAGGTGTCGTCGAGTGCCCCCTGGCCCCAGATAGAGATGTACCACGGGTGCTTCACCTTTGCTTCCTCGATCATCCAGAGGTAGTAGTACAAGCTCTCAAGGCTCGGCTTCATGCCGTTCGTCCCGATGGGATCCTTGGCGGTGAGGCCATAGTCTCCGATGAGGTAGAAATCCCACATAGAGCCAGGTGTGGAAAGCCCGTTGTTGACATAGTGCATGGCGTGGCGAAGGTGCCCTGGCTCATAGACGCCGAAGACCATCGGTGAGCCGTAATCACGCAGCATCTTGATTTGGCTGCCAACGCGCTCGTAATTGAATCCGAATTCGGGGCCAATGAGGTAGCCCTCGGCGTCCGTTTCTGTAGCAAAAAGCGTGAGTCCGGTATCGACACAGGCGATCCGGACGTTTGCCTTTTCGATCAGGAAGGGAACGTGCTGGAGTCCGTTCTCGTCGCCTTTGAGGCGAAGGTTATTGCAGGTGGTGGGATACCAGGTAATGTCCGGGTGCTTCTGCAAAACCTGGTCCCAGGTGCGCATGTAGTCCTTGAATGCGTCTTCGCCCATGAGATCAAAACTGGTGTTGTGGGCGTGGATCGCGCCGGCTCCCGCCTCCCAACAACGGATCGCGTCTTCCGCGATCTCGTCATAGGAAATCGGGGTGTTCGGGTTCATTTCTTTCGTGCGAATCCCATTGATGTGCGACTCAATGATGACCGGGTAATCCCAGTGTGGCTTCATATCTGCGTACTTGTCGAGGCCAGTGCCCATGGTTCACTTCTCCTTCTCGTAATGGCTGCATTCCCAGCGATCAACTCATTCGGCGAAACCGGACCACGACATTCGGACCCTGCGCGCAGACTATAGCGCAGGTCAAGAGCGCAACGTGAATCGGCACGCCACCTGACCAGCGTCGGACGTCCGGGAGATGCCGAAACAACTCCGTGATGACTATTTTTCGATCGGCGTGAACGGAAAAGATTCAACGATTACGGCCGGGAGCCGCTGCACGCTAATTCTTCTGAGCTAGCACGATTCGTTGACACGCATCCCTACTTGGGATATAAATGAATATACACTCAGGTACTGAATATTCAATTCTTCGTGTGTGCGACACAGAACAAGGAGGTTCTACATTGTCGAATTCGTTCGATGTTCGTCCCTACGAGATCCGCATCCCCGAGGCAGATCTTGACGACATGATGGAGCGGCTGAAGCGGACCCGATTTCCTCAGGACTTCGCAAACGAGGATTGGCGCTACGGCTACAACACTGAGTATCACCGTACGCTCATCGACTACTGGATCAACGAGTACGACTGGCGCGATGTGGAGCGTCGTATGAACGAGCTGCCACACTTCAAGGTCGACCTGATGGGCGTTCCCCTGCATTTCATCCACGTGCGCGGCAAGGGATCGAATCCAAAGCCGCTGCTTCTCCACCACGGCTGGCCCTGGACTTTCTGGGATGTCCGCAAAATTATCGAGCCTCTGACCGATCCGGTGAAATTCGGCGGCCAGGAATCCGATTCGTTTGACGTGGTTCTGATCTCCCTGCCCGGCTACGGGTTCTCCTCACCACTGACTGAGACGGGCTGGAATTTCTGGAAAACCGCCGATCTCGAGAACGTCCTCATGACGCAGGTCCTCGGTTACGACCGTTACGCCACCGCAGGGGGCGACTGGGGAGCGCTGATCGCCCAACAGCACGGTCACAAGTATGAAACAGACGTCATCGGCGTTTACACGCACTTTCCCGCGCAGATGTCGCATTACCTAGCGGAACACCCCGACCAGCCCGATGGCGTGGAGTACGACGCTGCCTTGGGACTGCCGGCGGCGAGCGAATACTCCGCTGAAGAAGACGGGTGGTTTGATCGCGGCAAGTTGTTCGTTGAGAATGAAAGCGGCTACGGCGAACTCCAATTGACGAAGCCACAGACACTCGCGGCTCTCGTCACCGACTCACCGGCCGCCCAGCTGGCCTGGATCACCGAAAAGCGGTACTTCTGGGGACTCGCGGAACGTGGCAGCGGCACCAAAGCATTCGAGAGCGTCTGGCCCAAGGAAGATCTGGTCACGACCGCCGCGGTGTACTTCCTCACGGGCACGGGCGGGACGTCAGCCCGCTACTACTGGGAGTGCCGCGGAAATCCCTGGACGCCGAGTCATAACCGCTTCCCGGTCGTCGGGGTGCCGACGGCGGTCTCGATCTATCCGGGAGAGATCTACAAGCCTCCGAAAACCTGGACGGAAAAGTATTTCAACCTCAAGCAGTACCGGGTTCACAGCAGTGGTGGTCACTTTGCTCCCTTGGAGGAACCGGAGATCTACGTCAATGACGTTCGTGATTTCTTTCGAACCTTGCGCTGAAGCACGATCCCTCGGTGCCAAATCGTAACGAATCGGTCACGAGTGGGCTATCCGGCAAGATCCTCTTGCGTGCGTATGTAAAATGCCTCTATCCTCACAATGAATCAAAACTAATTCATTGAATAAAAATGCAAACAACCTAATTTCAAGCCTTACCCACCATCAAGGAGTCAACGATGTCTCTAAAAAATAAACGTGGCGCGCTCCGCCTCGCCGCATTCGCGGCTGTCGCTGCGCTCGCGCTCGCCGGGTGCACGTCGACGGCGGGTGGAACCGCTGCTGGTTCCTCCGGGCCGATCGCAAAGGAGGACCTCGTCCTAGTAGCGTCCGTCATCAACACCACCAACCCGTACTTCATTGCCAACATTGAAGGGGCAAAAGCCCTCTCGAAAAAACTTGATATCCCGCTCGAGATCATTGACTCGCAGGGCTCGTCGCAGACTGAAATCTCAAAGATCCAGGCGATTTTGGCGCAGGGCAAGAAGGTCGTCATGTTCGTCAACACCGTTGCTAGTTCGGACACCCCCACAATCGTGGACGCCGTCAAGCGTGCCGGTGGCTACGTATCGATCTGGTGGAACAAGCCGGATAACTTCGAGCCCTGGGACTCGGGTGACAACTTTGTGGCCTTCCAGAAGCACCCCGGCGTGGACTCTGGTCGCTGCAATGCACAGGCGATCGGTGATGCGCTGGGCGGCAAGGGCAACGTCATTATGTTCCCCGGCGTTCAAGACAGCACAACGAGCCAGACGCGTGTCGCCGGCTTCGAGGCTGAAATGCGTGAAAACTACCCCGGGATCAAGATTCTCGAGAACCAGCCGTCAAACTGGGACCCGCAGCTCGCCAACCAGAATGCAAAAGATCTGATCGCGAAGTACGGGGATCAAATCAATGGCGTGTGGAGTGCCGATGACGGCATGCAGCTTGGCGCGATCCAGGCCTTCGACGACGCAGGTCTGCTGGACAAGGTGAAGTTCGCTTCCGATGGCCTGTATCCCGACACGGTGGCCATGATGAAAGAGGGCTACGGCAACAACGCCATCGTCGGGGAAACCTTTCACCGTGGCTACATGGCTTCCGCCATTGGTCTGTACACGGCTTACCTGGCGGCTACGGGAGAAATCGTCCCGTCTGAACTGCCGAAGGAAAAGCGTACGAGCTTCTTTGACATCAAATGTGTGACGCCCGACACCCTCGATGACTACCTGAAGTACGACAGCCCCACTGCTGCAGCTGATTTCGTCGACCAGCTTGTCGAGAATGGCCCGTGGGACACCGAGCCGGCCACCCTCACCGGCGGCGGTGGACCCGAAGTAATGCCCAAGCCGTAACATCACGGCTATTGGATCCGGCCCTCGTCTGATCGACGAGGGCCGGATCAGGCACATCACCATTATGTGATCGGTATCTGCGAGGAGAGTTCTCATGGTTAACAAAGTCTTGTCGGAACAGGGCGCGGGCGGGATAACCACCACCGCGATCAGAATCCGCGAGTCCGGTATCGAGCGTCGCGCTCGTTTCCGAAGTCTCGCCGAGCCATTGAGCTTACTCGTGGCTCTCGCCGTCCTTATCGGTGTTTTTTCCCTACTCAATGAACGTTTTCTGACCGCATCCAACGTTCAAAACATACTGACGCAGTCCGCTATCCCCTTGATCGTTGCCGTGGGAGCGACCCTGGTTATTCTCCTCGGATCTATCGACTTGTCCGTCGAGGGAGTCATGGGAGCCACCGGAATGACCTGGATCCTCCTCAGTGCAAACTCGCGCGGAGGAGTGGACCTTGGGCCATGGGCTTGGGTTATCGCGCTCGGCGTGGCCCTCCTGCTCGGAGTCGCCAGCGGCCTCATTTTCACCGCACTGAAAGTTCCCTCATTCATCGTCACTCTGGGGATGTGGTACGTCGGCCTGGGAATCGCCACCATGCTCTACGGAACCGACCTTCTCCCTCGTCTTGAGGACGAGGGGCTGAAAGGCTGGACCTCGCGAATTAGTTTGGGGCTTCCCAACTCCTTCTGGGTGGCGCTGCTCGTCATTGGCCTCGGCATACTCGTTCTACGCAGCACTCGGATCGGCCGCGTGACCCTCGCGATTGGAAACAGCGAGACGATAGTTCGCTCGGCGGGCCTCCCCGCTTTCCGTGTCAAGGTCGCCGTCTTTGCCATCGCCGCCGTGCTGAGTGGCCTCGGCGGTATCCTCGCCACTGTTCAACTCGACATCGGGTCGCCCACTGTCGGCTCCGGAGTGCTTTTCATCGTCATCCCCGCAGTTGTCATCGGAGGAACTCACCTCAGCGGCGGAAAAGGAGGGATCCTGCGCACAGTATTGGGCGTATTCCTCCTGACGATCCTCAACAACGGACTCATTCTCTCCGGTGTTGAGTCGAGCTATCAGTCGGCCGTTACCGGCGCGATACTGGTCGCAGCCATTGTGTTCGCCGCGTGGTCGCAGCGCGACAGATTGCGGGTGGCAAAGTGAGCGACGTGACCGCACCTCCTGCAGTACTTCACCTCGACGGTGTCTCCAAGAGCTTTGGATCTAATCGTGCCGTTCGGGGTGTGTCCCTGAGTATCCAATCCGGTCAGGTCATTGGACTCATCGGCGAGAACGGCGCGGGCAAGTCCACGCTGCTGAAGATCCTCTCGGGCAACTATCGCCACGACGAAGGAACAATCGCGGTAAACGGGCAGGCAGTCCAGTTCCGCGGACCAGCCGATGCCCTGCGCGCGGGGATCGGGGTCGTTCACCAAGAGCAATCACTGTTCACGAACCTCACTATTGCCGAGAACATTGAGGTCAACACCCCGATCGGCCGGGGCGGTGTCAATCGACTCGGGCTGTACAACTGGCGGCGCCTCTACGCGGACGCGGCAAAGGCCCTCGACCTCATTGGATCGCACCTGGATCCCAAGACGCGAGTCAGCGATCTATCATTCGTTGATCGGCAGATGGTTGAGATCGCACGGGCGATCCGGGTGAGTGCCGCCAGTCACACGACTCCTCTCGTGATCCTCGACGAACCGACAGCGATTTTGGAGAGGACGGAGACCGCGATCCTGGAGAGGGAAATCTCCAAGCTTCGCGACATCGGCTCGGTGATCTTCGTCTCGCACCGACTCGACGAGGTTATGCGCATTTGCGATCGCGTCGTCGTCATGCGCGATGGTGAATTGATCGCCGACCGCCCCGTCGATGACGTGACCGAAGACGAGCTATTCCGCCTCATGGTCGGTCGTGAGACTCACGCCGCCCTTCGAAGTCGGCGCGGTATTGAGCCGGAGAGCAGTCCAATCATCTCGACGCACGACCTCAGTCGGGCGGGCGAATATACAGATGTGTCGATCAATGCCTACCCCGGCCGTGTCCTGGCCATTCTGGGTACCAGCGGCTCAGGCCGCGAGTCCGTGGCGCGAGCGATATTTGGGGCCGAAGGCTTCGATTCCGGATCATTCTCGATTGCGGGCTACTCCGGGCGCCACCTGTCCATCAAGAAGGCCGTTGCCCTCGGTGTGGGCTACGTCCCCGCAGAACGCAAGACTGAGGGAATGGTGGGGGAAATGCCGGCCGATCAGAACATCACGCTCACGCATCCCGGCTCTGCAGCTCTCGGGCCGTTTGAGCTCCCCCATCGCAGAAGGTCTCTGGCACGCATGTGGTTTGAGAAGCTGGACATCCGGCCTCGCGAGCCGGAACATATGCTGCAGGACTTTTCTGGTGGCAACCAGCAGAAGGTCGTTCTCGCCAAGTGGTTGAACTCGACGCACCTGAAGGCGCTTGTGCTAGACCACCCGCTCCGAGGCCTTGATCCAGGTGCGGCCGAAACAGTCAATGCGCAAATCCGGTCGGTATGCGATGACGGGGCCGCGATCATCCTCATTCCCGACACGATCGACGAAGCATTGAACATCGCCGACGACATCGTCGTGATGCGAGACGGTCGGATCTCAGGCGTCTTCGATCTTGGGCACGACAATCCCGCCACCCTGGACCTGCTCGAAAGGATGCTCTGATGTCCAAGATTGACAACGAGACGACTAAGACTGCCGTCCCTGTCCCCGTCCCCGTTCCCGCGCGCGCTAAGTTGCCGTCCGTGAAGCGCATCGGAGGCTGGCATGCCATTGGCCCGATCGTCATCTTCCTCGCGATACTCCTTGTCGTTGCGATCCTCACGCCAGCTTTCATCGGGGGAGGAGGATTAGCGATAATCGCGTCGTCGTCGGCCCCTATTCTCCTGCTGGCCCTCGGGCAGGCAATGGTGCTCAACATCGGGTCGATCGACCTGTCGAATGCCGCGATTGGCCTGTTGGGTGCAATCCTGCTTGCGCTCACGCTCGGGCCCGTAGCGGGTCTGTCGCCGCTGATCGTTCTCCTTGCCACCACGGCTTTCGGAGCCGTGAACGGTTTGATCCTCGCCTATGCGCAGGTACCGTCCTTTGCGCTGACACTCGGCACGCTGGGAATCTTTCAGGCCGTCGCGCTCGTGGCCAGCGGCCGCACGACCGTGTATGTCTCCAGCAACGGGGAGGGCGTTCACTCTTTGTATGAAAGCGGAATCGCGAATGTGCCGATGACGTTCTGGATGGGCGTGCTCCTTGCGGTCGCTCTCTGGGTACTTCTGCGCTACACCCGCGTAGGCCGAGGGATGACGGCCATCGGGAAGAACGAGTCTGCCGCGATCTTCTCTGCGGTCCGAACTCGCTCGCTTAAGGTGCTGGCCTTCGCTCTCTCTGGGTTCGCCGCCGGACTTGCCGGCATCGCGATCATCGCGCAGGCGGGTTCTGCGTCGCCCACGGGCCTCGGCAGCGACCTTCTGCTTCCCGCTATCGCCGCAGCCCTGATCGGAGGCACGTCAATCTCCGGGGGTGTAGTCAACCCGCTCACAGTAATTTTCGGAGCGCTGACCGTTGCCCTCGTTCCTATCGCGACGACCGCCGTCGGCATCGACGCTCAAGCTCAAAGTTTGGTCTACGGTGCGGTCATCATCGGAGTTGTTGCCCTTACGATGTCGCGCAACAAATCAAGCATTGTCAAGTAACCAACAAGAGGGATAACACATGTCTGCAGTGGACGTCTTGGAAGCGACCAACTCTGGCGTGCTCAGAGACCTCGAACCGCGCGAGGTATTCCGATTCTTCGAAGTGCTCACCAGTATCCCGAGAGGGTCAGGGAATGAGAAACAGGTCGCCACTTGGGTCGTGGATTTCGCGCGGTCCCATGGACTTGAGGCGACCAAGGACGACCTGCACTGCGTTCTCGTGCGTAAGCCCGGACAGGGAGGCCTCGAGAAGGCAGCGCCCCTGATCCTGCACGGCCACCTGGACATGGTCTGCGAAAAGGCCGAAGGGATCGAATTCGACTTCGTGAACCAACCGTTGAACCTCGTCGTCGATGGCGAGTACATCTCGGCGACGGGAACGTCTCTGGGGGCGGACAACGGAATCGGAGTGTCGTACATTCTCGCGCTGCTGGAATCGAAGGATATTCCTCATCCGCCGCTGGAGGCAGTACTTACAGCCATGGAAGAGAAAGGAAAGGTAGGTGCCGGACAGTTCAACGTTGCGCAACTTGCTGGGCGCCGCATGATTGACTTCAACTGGATAACCGACGAAGAGATCCTCGCGGGGTGCAGCGGGGACGTGACGTTCACTGTCGATGTCCCGGGCGAGTTCGAATTGGTACCGGAGGCCTTGACCTGCGCGCGCTCGCTGGAGGTGCGCGGGCTCAATGGTGGTCACTGCGAATTTGACATTCAGCTGGAACGGGCGAACGCCCTGCAGGTGCTGGCCCGCGCAGTGCACAGGCTGGCGGGCGCGCATGAGCTGCGCATTGCCAACCCTGTCGGAGGCGCTCAAAATAGTGCGATCCCGGCCGATGCATCCGCTGTCATAGTTTTCAAAGACGCGGACACGGATTCGATCGAGGCACTCATCGCCGCGCTGGACGGAGAGCTCAAGAAAGAGTACGAGGTTTCCGACCCCGCCATTCGTGTCGAGCTGAAGGCTGCCATACGTCCCAATCTTGCGTTTTCGCTCGCTGCTGGGCTTCGTCTCATGTCGGTTTTGCGCCTCATTCCTCATGGGGTGGTCAGCTGGAATCTGCACGTCCCCGGCCGCGTAGAGACGTCAAACAATGTCGGAACGTTGCGGCCGACTCCTGAAGGCGCACGCGTGATGTCCACGGTCACGTCGGCCCTCACCTCGCGGAAACACGAGTTGATCGAGCGAGTACAGGCTCTCGTGGCGCTCGCTGGTGGTGGGGTCGTGTGCGAGCTCTACGGCCTCGACGCTCCGGAGTTTCCGTATCGTCCCGACTCCCGACTCCTGGCTACGGCATCCGAGGCCTACCGCGACGTGCTTGGCAAGGAGCCCAACGTCGAGGTATCGCAGTGTTCTCTCGAGCTCGGTATGTTCAGCAGGAGGGTGCCTGTCACCGATATTATCTCGATCGGTACCGAGCTTCAGGCCCTGCATTCCTCCGCCGAGAGGGTGAATCACAAGTCCGTGGAACGTGTCTGGCCGCTGATCAAGACGGTCGTGTCGCGACTGGGATAGGCACGGATGGTCCGGGACAACGAGGTTGCGGACCATCCCTGCCTGTCCCAGAGATAACTTAGTTCTGCGACTCGAAGGTGAATCCGGGCGGCCGATCGGCTTGACCGGATTGATCGGGCTGTGCAGACGAACGGTAGATGCATGTAGGTTATCCTTACCTAACTAGCTCCCACGTATCGTTCGAAAGTGTTCCGTGTTCCAGACTATGCCCGCTCCACACCTCAGGCTCCTCAGGGGCGCAGACGAGGACGTCGCCTTCGTCGCTGGCGGTGGATTTGTCAGCTATGCCCAGGTGGCCGAGATGGCTGCTGCACGTCGACGCGAGCTGGGCGATGTCCGGCGACTGGTGATGCTGGAGGCGTCCAATGCCGTCGAGTCGATCGTCACGTATCTTGCAGCGTTGGAAGGCGGACACCCCGTACTTTTAGTCCCGCCGGGTGACGACGAAGCATCGCGCACTCTTCGTGCGTCGCTCGCTGACCGGTTCAATCCGGATGTCCTGTTTATTGGCGGCGACGGCGACGGCGAGGGTGGCGCGGCACTGCGGGAGGTACGGCCCGGCTCCGCGCACAGCTTCGCTGACGACCTCGCTCTGCTGGTGAACACGTCCGGGTCGACCGGGACGCCCAAGCTCGTGCGCTTATCGCGACAAAACGTGTTGAGCAACGCACACGCCATTGCGTCGTATCTACGTCTAACCCCCGCTGACCGGGCAGTGACCACGCTGCCATTGCATTACTGTTACGGGCTCTCCGTGTTGAACAGTCATCTCGTGGCCGGAGCGAGCGTTCTCCTCACTGATCGGTCAGTGGCCGACGCGGCGTTCTGGGAGGAGGCCGCGACGCACCGGATCACCTCTTTCGCTGGGGTCCCTTATACCTTTGAGCTTCTCGAAGCGGGCGAGTTCACTGATCGGTTGCCCGCGAGCATCCGCTACCTCACCCAGGCTGGTGGCCGCCTCGCCCCCGACGCGGTGCGCCGCTTTGCACGCCTCGGGGAACGTCGCGGATTCGAATTCTTCGCTATGTACGGGCAGACAGAAGCAACCGCGCGCATGGCGTACGTCCCCGCGGAGTTCGCCGCCCAGGCCGCTGGCACAATCGGCCGCGCCATCCCAGGCGGTCGCTTGCGCATCGATGCCGCGCCGGGAACGGATGTCGGCGAGCTGGTCTACCAGGGCCCCAACGTCATGCTCGGCTACGCAGAAACACCCGCGGACTTCGCACTCGGGCGCAGCTTGCACGAGCTTCGTACCGGCGATCTTGCCCGGCAGCGCGACGATGGCATGTTCGAGGTCGTCGGTCGGCTGAACCGATTTGTGAAGGTGTACGGACTCCGGGTCGACCTTGATTCCGTTCAACGCCTCCTTGCTCAGGAAGGTTTCGAAGCCCGTACCGCGAGCACCGGAGAAGACGTGCTCGTATTCGTCCGTGCGGCCCGCTACGTTGACCGCGTGCGAACCCGCGCCGCTGCACTACTCGGCATTCCCGCTCACGCGATACGTGTCTACTCCATCAGCGAGTTTCCACGCACGGCCAGTGGCAAGCCCGATTGTGTCGCGCTCGTGCGATACGCCGAAACGATCGACGCTCAAAAGGTG
The DNA here is from genome assembly GCF_004404025.1 of Cryobacterium serini. Lineage (NCBI taxonomy): Bacteria > Bacillati > Actinomycetota > Actinomycetes > Micrococcales > Microbacteriaceae > Cryobacterium > Cryobacterium serini. Next base: position 199,436 of record NZ_SOHN01000018.1, on the reverse strand, counting down.
TCGGTAGGGGTGATCGGCGGGCAGGGCGCAACCGCCGACGTGATTCGTGACCTGTTCATCGTGCTTCTCGAGCGACCCGACGCGACGATCAGCGACTCGTTCGCCGGGCTGGGTGGGGATTCGTTGAGCTACGTTGAGGTAGCCCTGCGGCTGGAAGATTTGCTCGGGGCGCTGCCGCGGAATTGGCCCATCCAATCGGCTCAGACCCTCGCTTCCTTGGCCGAAGGATCTTCCCCACGTGCTGATCGCACTGCCGTGGGCGAATCGGAGATTGGAGGACCAGCGACAGGCACGGGGTGGTGGGGCCGTCTTTCCCGCGTAGAGACTCCCGCCGTTCTTCGCGCTGTGGCTATCGTTTTGATCGTCGCCACCCATGCCGACCTAATCACAGTGGAGGGCGGCGCGCATCTGCTGCTCGCCGTAGCTGGCTACAACCTTGCCAGGTTCCAGCTTGCCAACGTGGCGGGGGCGACGCGCGTTCGCCGTCTGTTGACGAGCGCAGCCCAAATCGCGGTTCCGGCCGCGCTGTGGATCGGTGCCGTCGCGGTGTTCACCGGCAAGTACACCTGGACCACCGCTTTGTTGGTCAACAATATTGTTCCCGGCGATGGCGGCTGGAACGAGCAATGGCAATTCTGGTTTCTCGAGGCCGCCGTCTGGACGATGCTCGGCCTGGCAGCCATGTTCCTCATTCGCCCACTCGATCGTCTGGAGCGCCGACATCCATGGACGTTTTCCGTTGCCCTCTTTGTGGCAGCGGTAACGATCCGGTTCGCGCTCGTCGGGATCGAAGCGGAAGGTGTTGAACGCTATGCCGTGATCACTGTGCTGTGGTGCTTCGTGCTCGGGTGGGTCATCGCCCGGGCCGACAGCAATGGCAAGCGCCTGGCCGTGTCCGTGGCGGCGATCGTCGCCACCGCCGGTTTCTTCGGGGATCCAGCGCGCGAAGCGGTCGTGGTGGGCGGAATACTGTTACTGATCTGGGTACAGCGGCTGCCAATACACCGGCTCCTCGTGCCTGCCGTGCGACGTCTCGCCAGCGCATCCCTGTTCATCTACCTCACCCACTGGGTCGTCTACCCGGCATGGGAGATGAGTGCACCCTGGTTCGGGACGGTCTTGTCACTGTCCATCGGAGTTGCGGCGTGGTACCTGTATCGCCTGGGTGGCCGAGCGCTGAACTTCACTGTCCCCAGTGGCATCCGGGGCCATAAGTTTGCTTTGGCACGCGGCGACGAATCGTTACGGACAACGGAGTGAAATGCCATCACGTACGGTCTGATGCGACGCCACAATTACTGGTGATGGCCCTAACCCTGGCGTGACGTCTCGCTGAGTGGTGTACACCGTTTAGCGAGGCAAGGCGCGCACCTGTGAACCCGTCATCGCCCATTCCCTGACCCGGATCATGGACAATTGACTGCGGGTCGATGCCGCTACGGACGTATGCTGCGGCGTCTCTTGACCGCGTTCTCCGCTTTCGTCGATTCAGAAAGGTTGCTCAAGTACGAAGTACACCACTCTCGGACGCTCCGGGCTCGTTGTTTCCACACTCGCGTTGGGGACGATGACGTTCGGCGCCGAAACAGGCGCCGAACAAGCTCACGCTCAGCTGGATCACTACACGGAGGCCGGTGGCACCATGATCGAGACCGCCGATGTGTACAGTGGTGGACATTCGGAAGAGATTGTCGGTGAATGGCTGCGCGGCCAAAGTGACGTGGCGCGGAACCGGCTCGTGATCGCGGGCAAGGGGCGGTTTCCGGTCGACGTAGACCCCCGGGATTCCGGCACGTCCCGTCGGCACCTGCGGCGCGCGCTCGAGGGCACGTTGCGGCGGCTGGGCGTAGACCACATCGACCTTTATCAAGTGCATTCGTGGGACCCCATCACCCCGCTGGATGAGACCCTTGGATTTCTTGAATCCGCAGTTCAGTCGGGCAAAATCAGCTACGCCGGTCTGTCGAACTTCCTTGGCTGGCAGATTGCCCAGGCCGCGTCGGCCGCTCGCGGTCGGTTCCCGCTCCTCAATGCAGCCGCAATACAATCTGCTGGTGCGCGAGGTCGAGTGGGAAATCTTGCCGGCCTGCGAAGCCAACGGGCTAGGAGTGCTCCCGTGGTCGCCCCTAGGTGGTGGATGGCTAGCTGGCAAGTACTCAAAAGACCAGCGCCCCTCCGGTGCGACACGCTTAGGTGAGGATCCCCACCGCGGCGTCGAGGCTTACGACCTGCGCTCCGCTCAGGCGAGGACGTGGCGTGTACTCGAGGCGCTGCACGATCTCGCTGACGTTCACAGTCAGTCGATGTCGCGTATCGCACTGGCCTGGTTGAACGCGCAACCAGCAGTCAGCTCGGTAATTCTCGGCGCACGCACCACCAGCCAGCTTGCCGACAATCTCGGCAGCGTCGACGTCGCGCTCACCGCCGACGACATTGCAACGCTCAACACCGCAAGCGACCCCGAGCCCTCGGCTTGGCCCTACGGCGCAGTGGGGCGCGAGCAGCGCTCCCGCGTGCTCGACTAGGTGTAGGAGCCTGCGATTCGTCAGTTTGTTGAGTCGTCGGGCCACTGCGCTCGTCGAAATAGGTCATCAGGGACGCTCGCTGTCCGTCGTCGGCTGGCGGGGAACTCACGTGCGCGGGGAGTTTTTTGTGAATTTTCATGACATTTGTGAACGAGAAAACGTCTTGCTGATGACCGGGTGACACACACCGGACGATTCAGAGGAGCACATCGTGTCGCAACGCAATACTCTCGTTCGAAGCCTGCATGACATCGGATTGGCCGCCTGGTTCGGCGGTTCGCTCATGGGTGCGGTCGGGCTCAACGGTGCAGCTGCAACCGTCAAGGATCCGAAAGAACGTATTCCTGTGGCCACGGTGGGTTGGAAACGCTGGGCTCCCGTGCAGATGGCAGCATTTATCGCGCACGGTGTCGGCGGTGTGGGGCTGATTTTGAGCAACAAGACCCGTCTTGTTGGCCAGCGGGAAGCGCGGGCAAATACCACGGTAAAACTCGTCCTCACCCTCGTCGCCGCCGGCTCATCCATCTACTCGGGCTTCCTCGGGGCTCGAATGGCCGCGCACGCGGGTGAGGGAACCCACGGCATTACTGAGCCGTCGCCAGACTCGTCACCGGAACTGGCATCCGCGCAAGCTCAGCAGCGTGTTTTGCAGTGGCTTACTCCAGCGCTAACCCTCGTTCTGCTCATTCTGGGAGCCCAGCAAGGTGAGCAGCAGCGTCCGGTCGCAGGCTGGATGAAGCGCACAACGAAAAGTTGACGCCCGCTCCGAACGCCGTTCCGGAAACTAATTCGCACCTATTGAATGCATGGAGAGCCGTAATGACAGCTACCACTCAAAGTACTGAAAAGTCGGTCGGAGTACGGCCGGTCGAAAGCGCCCACCACGAAGGGGATCCAGCGTTGAACCTTTACCAGGACCCGTGCGCAGTGGAAGATCTGGAAGTCCGCAATCTGTCCGATCACGAGTGGCGTGTGGGGGATGGGCGATGCCACGAGGGATCGCCAGCGAAGGTGCTGGGTTACATCGAGAAATGTGGTTCTGCTTTTGAAGTTCTGAACCTGAAAAAGCCACGACAGGTTTTCGTATTCGATCGTTTCGAAGCTGCGGTCGCGTCGCTAGCAGTAGTCTCCCCGAACTAGATTTGGTACACGGCGCTGCGGCCATTTCCCCGCGGGCGTTGCGGACCGCGCCGGGCAGGGGCAACGGGAAGGGGATCTGATCTCACACTGCCGGGCCACGGGCAGGACGCTGACCGGGTAGAACGGTGCGGAAGAATCTCGCATGAAATCCGCGCGCCCCTGCCGGACATGCCTCAATATGAGAGTTGTGATCGACACAGAGCGCGAAAAGCGGATGCGCGACCTCGTCCTGCTCGTCGGCGACCCTGTTCGCCGCTACCTGCACCGCCGCACCGACGCTGCGACGGCCGATGACGTGATCGGCGACACCCTGCTGGTGTGCTGGCGCCGCCTTGACGAGGTGCCCGACGATGCCCTCCCGTGGGCGATCGTCGTCGCGCGACAGTGCCTCAGTAATGCCCGACGTGCCGAGCGTCGTCGCATCCGCCTCATTGGCCGCATCATCGCCATCGACCCGCCGCCGGTCGTTGCACACGAGAACGCCGCAACATCCACCGTCGATGCCACCGCCGAGGCGGCCCGTGTGACCACCGCCCTGGCCGGCCTGCGTCGAAACGACGCCGAAATCCTGCGGCTGTGGGCGTGGGACGCGTTGACGAGCCCGCAGATTGCCGTTGTGCTCGGCATCAGCGCGAACGCAGCGGCGATCCGCTTGCACCGTGCGAAGGCGCGCCTTAAGCAGGAGTTACTGAAATCCGGCACCCCGACCGGACATGTAACTCACGACGAAGGGAGCGAAGATGCACGACGATGACCGTGCGCTGCGCGAGCAGCTGCGTGGCGCCGATCCGGCCCGCGCGCTGCTCCCCGCCTCGCCGACGTGGCTCGACCACAGAATGGAGCAGATCATGACCGACCAGTCCCTGACCACCACGACCGTCACCCCCGAGGGGCCGCGACGCACCTTTCGGCGGTGGATGCCGGTGGTCGGCGTCGCCGCGGGCCTCGCCATCGCGGCGGCAATCGTCGCGCCCCTCGTTCTCGGTGGCGCGGAACCCACCGTCGAGGCGCTGCAGCCGCCCATGGGCGGAGACCTCGCGAGCGGCAGCTGCCTCGCGCTCGAGCCGGCGACCGTATCGGCGCAGGAGCAGGCGTTCGCCGCGACGGTACTGCAAATCCGTGGCGGCATCGCGATGTTGGAGGTTACGGAGCGCTTCGCCGGCGACGTCGCCGACCGCGTGGAGGTGGCGCAGGTGGATGCGATGACCTCCGACTTCTCGGGCGTGCCCTTCGAGGTCGGCCAGAGCTACCTCGTCGGCGCAGTCGATGGAACGATGACCGGTTGCGGCGTCACCGGGGCCGACAGCGCCGAGCTACGCGCGGTCTACGATGCCGCGTTCCCTGGCTGATCCACGCGAGCGCGCGCGGGTCCGTATTGAGCGCCTGATCATCCGCACTCCGCCGCCAGGACGGGGTGCCCAGCACCGCATCGAGGCCGAGTGAATCCGGGCGGACGGAATCGTTCTTTGGTCGGTCCAGCCGGAGAGGTCCGATCGCCGCGGTGGTGGTCGGCTACTGCCTCGGTGCGACAGACGTGGCCAATTTCAAACAATTTCAACGTCACCGCACTAGCCCAGATTCGCCTGCGTCCGTATGCTGCCAGGATGACAGACTTCAGCAAGGGCGACCGGGTGAGTTGGGCCACACCTCAAGGACGAACTCAGGGTGAGATAGTCGAGAAAAAGACGAGCAACTTTGACTTTGCGGGCCAGACGTTTCATGCCTCGAAAGACGAGCCGGCATTTATCGTGAAATCTGAAAAGACGGGTGCCGAAGCCGCGCACAAGGCCAGCGCCCTTCGCAAGCTGTCGCCACGTTAGGGCGCGTTCCACTTTGGCAAAATAAAACCTGGCCAGCCTGCGATGGGTTTACAGGAGCACAGCTTCACACTCAATCTTGCGCCTACCGGTTTGTGAAACACACCCAGGCTATTTCGGCCGCGAAAGATTCTTACGCCACGCCGAAAAACTCTGGACAGATCCGGCGTGAGGTTGGGCAAGCCAGGGCCACGGATGAAGCTCCACGGCGGATAGGGCGTATTTCGCGAAGCTTGGGACCGGAGCCCAGGTCATCGCGGCCTTGAGTTCTGGAGCGATCAATCTCGGGTCTCCGAGATGTACGACCACATCGCGCCGCGTCGCCAAATCCTGCAGTGTCTCGACGAAAAAGACCAGCCTCTTGCTCGAAAGCTGAAGTTTTTCAAGAGCTGGTTCGTCGAAGATAAAGACGGCCGGCAATTGTGGATGCGCGAGAAGAGCCGGATCCGCATCGCCCAGCGATTCGACGGTGAGCAAGACCGATTGTGGCGTGGAGCGCTGCACCACAGTGGCGGGACCTTGGGTGGTCGCAAGATCGTCGTCCCGCACGAGCAGCGGAGTCGGATTCGACACTGGGCGCAGATCCATGTCTGGCGGAAAGTTTTGAATCGGGCAGGTGCGGTTGAGGGGGCAGGCGGCACACAACTGAGGCGCGCGCTTCTCGACCTGCCAACGTGCGAACCCGTAGGGTTTGCTCGAGCCGGCGCCAACCGTCCACTGCCACCCCAGCAAGTTGGCAGCGCGAGAACCATCGAGCAGGTGTCGATGAAAATACTCCTGCCCGGCCACCCAGCCCGCTCCGGATCGCACCGTGTACTGCGAGGCGAGCCACATACGAGACTGGTTCACCAGCCAGCCGTCCGTTTCCAGACTCGAAAGAGCCCAGTCAACGCAGGCCATTTCGCGGGGCCAGGCCGCTGGCGCAAATTCCCCCGACCATGCCACGTCGAACCGTAAATTGCGGTGCAGATGCATTCCAACGCGAGCATACAAATGACGGGCATACTCCTGCCAGAGCAATTCGTCCCTAAATTTTGAGGCATCCGGCGCCGGACCCGCTGCGACCGCGTTCCAGGCTTCTTGCAAGGAAAGCAACCCGTGGCGAATGTAGGGCGACAGCCGGGAGGCTCCGCGACCCGATTCCGGAAGTACTCGGTTGCGCGTCGCGGCATACCCGGCCACGTCGAACGCGGCGAGGGCAGCATCCGCGGCCGTTTGGCCACCGCGGATGTCGGGACTCGCCCTGATTCGATCGCTCACGAGGTGCGACAGGTGTCGATTCACAACAGCTTCCGCGGAAACACCAGCAAGGGCAATGATCACTCGGTGATTCTAACGCCCGACGATATGGAAGTTAGAGACAAGATGTCGATCCCGTGCAGGGGTGCAGGTCGGTCGATATAGAAGAAAGAGCTCAGGGAAAAACCCAAAGCCGGTCAATGTTTCGAAAATTCGTTTGCAATTGGCTGGCAAACTCCTGTCGGCCGGAGTACGTTGTGACACATAACCAAGTTAGCTATTTATTCTCGTTTGATTCCCGCCGTTTCGGCGCATGCTCGTGACCAGCAAAGGACATCGTGATACCTGACTCCCTGACCCAGATCCAGTACGACACCATTTATAACGTGTTCTCCCTCGTGATCGCTTCGCAACTGTTCACGTCTGTTTTTCTGGTCATTTGCCTGCCGCGAGTACTTCCGCGCTACCGCCAGGCAATGACCGTCGCGGCTATCGTCTGTGGCATTGCGGCGTACCACTACTTCCGCATTTTTAACTCCTTCACCGACGCGTTTGTTACGGACGCCGTCGGTGGCCGCGGGAGTTACTCGCAAGTCGCCGGAGCATCCTTCAACGAGGGCTACCGCTACGTCGACTGGCTGCTCACCGTGCCGCTGCTGCTGCTTGAGCTCGTGGCCGTTCTGGCCCTGGCGCGCAAGGTGCAAAGCAGTCTCCTGACGCGCCTGATCCCCGCTGCCGCTCTCATGATCGCCCTCGGCTACCCCGGCGAGATGGCCTCTGACAACCTCACTCGCGGCATCTTCGGCCTGCTGTCCTCGATCCCATTCGCGTACATCCTCTACGTGCTCTTTGTGGAGCTGACTCGATCGCTGGAACGTCAGCCCGCCACGGTGCGCAAAACCATAAGCCTGCTGCGCCTGCTGCTGCTGGCCACCTGGGGCGTTTACCCGATTGCCTACCTACTGCCCGGCATCGGCATCGACGGATCCGACGCCTGGGTCGGCCTGCAAATCGGCTACTCCGTGGCCGACATCCTCGCCAAGTGCCTCTACGGCCTGATCATCTACCGCATCGCGCGCATGAAATCCTTCGCCGACGATCAGACCTTCGCCAACTCCGAACTGTCCTTGGAAGACGCTGCAAGCTTCAAGCGTTCCACGACCAACTCGTAGTTGCCGCTGAAGTTCATCGCGGTGCCAGCGCAGCGATCGGCTGGCGGTGAGCCAGCGACCGGAGTCTGAGCCAGTCAGTTTGATGCAGGGACGGCCGTCACTCGGACCGTGGCGCGCCTTCCCCGGACACAATGCTGCGGATAACGGCGATCGGCAGTTTGGGCTTCCGGTTCGCGTCGGTCAGTCCGTTCGTCTCCTGCATGGTGTCCGTGAGCTGGGTATAACAGAAGCCGGAGAGAATTGGGTTGTCCCGAAGACTGCCGACGAGACCTGACACTCGACTTTCGAAGTCCTCATAGCTCGTTGCTGTCGTGTAACCCCAGGAATCATCGGCAGCGTCCGGCGCGAAGCTGACCCCGCCGAATTCGGTGACCATAATCGACTGGCCGTCGATCTCTCGGGGGATGAGCTGAAGGCGCCGGCCGGCCGGCCCCATACCCGCAACCAAGGCACGGATGGCGTCGACGTCCCGGTAGTTGGCATCAAGCTGTTCAGCCGTACCGGCGTAATCATGGATCGTAAGAATGTCAGAAATCGCGTGCTCCCAGCCGTCATTGGAAATGACGGGGCGGCTCGGATCGAGCGATCGGGTCAGATGGTAGAGCGACTGGGCGAAGCTCATCTGGGCGTCGTCATGTGCGATCTGTTGAACGCCCCAACTCTCATTGAGGGGAACCCAGGTGACTATTGACGGATGCGATCGGTCACGGCGCACCACGTCGGTCCATTCGCGGGTGACTCGCGACACTGCCTCCGAAGAGAACTCGTAGGTGCTCCCCATTTCACCCCAAATGAGAAGTCCGAGCCGATCCGCCCAATAAAGAAATCGTGGGTCCTCGACCTTTTCGTGAATTCTAGCTGCGTTGAACCCGAGGGCCTTTATCAACTCCACCTCGGCACGCAAAGCTTCGGCTGACGGGGCAGCGAGATGCGACTGTGGCCAGTAGCCCTGCTCGAGCACCGATCGTACAAAATAAGGTCGGTCATTGAGTAAGAACCTACCGCTGGCGACGCTGGCGCTGCGTAGCCCGAAATACGAGTCAGAATCGTCGAGAACGCTTCCATCCTCAGCAATGATTGACACATGCGCGTCGATAAGTCGCGGATTTTCCGGCGACCATAACAGAGCTTCGAAGACCTGACCGTTTGACTGTCGCGCAATCTGAATGGTTGCCCGAGAGCGAGGCTCCAGGGTCGAGTAGGACTGCCTGGCAAGGATTTCGCCCGCGATGGACAGTTCTACCTGCACGCTTACTCCGGTCGCCGGTCGTCGGCTCAGGCCCACCTCGATTTCAACGTTCCCGGCCTGTGCATTCGGGGTCCAATTCAGTGCCTCGATGCGCTGGTCCGGCACGGACTCGAGCCAGACCGGCTGCCAGATCCCTGTCGTACGGTGGTACCAAATCACGTGCGGCTCTTCAAGCCAGTCCTGTTTGCCGCGCGGCTGAGCGACGTCGTGAGGGTCATCCTCAGCACGAACTACAAGCACGCAGTCCTTGTGGAGCGTTAGCGCTTCGGTGACGTCAAAAAAGAATGGCGTCTGGCCGCCCTCGTGTGACCCGATGAACTGGCCATCGATCCATACAGATGCGCGGTAGTCGACCGCCCCAAAATGCAATATCACTCGGTCACGCTCTAGAGATCGACCACTCGCGGCTATGTCTTCTGTGCTGATGACGCGCGAGTACCAGACGACAGGGTGGAAGCCAGGGTCATTGATTCCGGACATCTCCGACTCGGGGGGAAATGGAACTGTGATGACCTGGCTGAGGTGCGAAGCATGTGCGAACCAGCGTTCGGTTTTGCCAATGTCCCGGTCGTCGTGTTCGAATGCCCACTTGCCGGCGAGGTCGTGCCAATTCGGGCGGACAAGTTGGGGGCGGGGGTATACGCCACCCTGGGCACTGGCAGAAATCCGGAGAGAACGCGACATACCGCAATCATGCCGCCAAATTACAGCGCTGTAAAGTTTCGCGAAATTGAGGATGCTACGGAGTAAGTGGAGCGCTCTCGCGCACCGCGAGCGAATGCCCCGCGATCATGTGCCGACCAACGCCTCGGTATCCAGCAATCCGTTCCTCGAGAAGATCGAAGGCAGCCGCGACAAGTTCGGTCTTTTTCGGCGCCACCGAGGTGAGGGTCGGGGAGGTGTATGCAGCCAGAAAGGTGTTGTCCCAGCCGACCACAGCCACGTCTCCGGGTACCGATCGGCCGGAATTATGGAGGGCCTTCAGTGCGCCGATCGCGAACCGGTCGTCGCGGCAGACCACACCGTCGAAATGCACCCCGCGCTCGATCGCCTCAGCGACTGAACTAAGGCCAGCTTCCGCTGTGAATTCCAGCGCAGTGAAGACGAGCTCGGGATCCAATCGAATCCCTGCTTCCAGCAGGCCCTGTTGGTAGCCAAGAAGACGCTGATTCGTCGAACCAGTGATGTCGGCCGCGATGACTCCGAGGAAAGCGATGCGGCGGCATCCGCTTGCCAGAAGATGCCGCGTAGCATCGAGAGCGGCCGAGACATTGTCGATCATCACGTGGTCGGTCATAACTGGCATAGCGGCCTCGCCGAGTAAAACCAGGGGAGTGCCAGCATCGAGCCTGGCAATGTCGAGCGTTTCCATGCGGACGGGGTGAAAGATCACGCCGTCGACCAACCCCGCTTCGCGATCGCTGAGTACCGCTCGCTCTAAATCAGGATCGCTCAAAGTCTGCTCGATGATGACGCGGTATCCCCGCCGAGTTGCTTCCTCGGCCAGATGGCGTGAAAGCTCCGAAAAGTACGGGTGGTCGATTTCCGGGATGGCCAGGGCAATCATTCCGGTTTTGCCGGTAGCCAGGCGCCGTGCCGTCAGGTTGGGGCGATACCCGAGCTGGTCAATGGCGGCTTGCACCTTTTCGCGAAGGGCTGGGGCCACATGGGGATAGCTGTGAACGACGTTCGAGACGGTCTTCATGGACACGCCCGCCAGTTCAGCAACGTCAATGAGTCGAATTCTTGCCATATTGGTTCCGTCCAGTCCGGTCCATCCTAGGGCGGCTGCGGCCGGCGCTGGAAACGGCATGTACGTCGCATGTGCACGATGTAGACAAATATCTTTCTAGCGCTGTACATTGTCGGAAGGCGCTTGTTTGCCGCACCATGACGTGCGGGGAGAATGTAGCCGGCTTTGCGCATGAGTCGCGGAGCAATGTTTTCGATGAGGAGGACGAACGATCATGAAGCAGAAAGACTTCTCCGGGCGACGAGTACTCGGGGTCACCGCTCTCGGTGCCGCACTCGCGCTGGTTCTCGCCGGATGCTCCGCGGGCGGAGCCGAACAGACGGCGAGTGAGCCCTTCACCGGTGAATACGCCGGGCCTGAGGTTGAGCTGTCTTACTGGAACGGATTCACCGGTGGTGATGGCCCGTTCATGGAGACGATGGTCGCTGAGTTCAATGCCGAACACGACAACATCAAGGTTGTCTCAAACACGATGCAATGGACTGACTTCTACCAGCGCCTTCCCGCCGCAGTGACCGCTGGAGAGGGCCCGGACGTCGGCGTGATGCACCTGGACCAGCTCGCGACCAATGCTGCGCGAAACATCATCGTACCGATCGACGATCTCACCGAGGAGTTGGGTCTGACGTCGGATGACTTCACCAAGGACGTCTGGAATGCCGGCGTCTACAAGGACGCCCGATACGGCGTTCCGCTCGACGTGCACTCCCTGGCCATGTACTACAACACCGAACATTTCGCTGCAGCGGGGATCACGGCGGTCCCAACCGATGCGGCTTCCTTGCAAGATGCGCTCGTCAAGCTTCAGGCAGCTGGCTATGAAACTCCCTTCTGGATGCCGACGAGGTGGCCGAGCCACCTCATGAATCTCTCCGTGCTCTGGCAGAACGGCGGTGAACCGTACGGCGACGACGGAGCAACGTTCGATTCAGCGGCCGGGGTAGAGGCACTTGAGTGGCAGCGCTCCATCGTGGACGACGGATATAGCCCGAGTGACGTCGCTATCGACTCTCAATATGTCGCGTTCAAGAACGGTGAGACCTCGATCACCTGGGATGGCATCTGGCAGATCAACGATCTCGCCGAGTCCGGTCTTCCGTACGCGGTCGCCCCGATTCCCACAATCGGCGAAACAGACGCTGTGTGGGCCAACTCACACAACTTCTTCCTTCCGCGCCAGAGCAACGCCGACCAGAACAAGGTCAACGCGTCGAAGGTCTTCATCGCCTGGATGAGCGAGCAGTCGGCTGAGTGGGCAGGCTCGGGCATGATCCCCGCTCGTCAGTCAGTGCGCGATGCGGGCGCACTCAAGGGGCTCCCGCAGGAAGCAATCGCGGAGACGATCGATTCGATGCGTTTCCTGCCGCCCATTCCCGGGATCGGCCAAGTGCAGGCCGAGACCCTCGAAATCGCCGTCGCCGACGGGGTTCAGGGAACGACAACGCCGAGTGAGGCGCTCAAAAAAGCCGCCGACTCGGCGACGCAACTCATGGACGACAACAAAGCCTCGTTCGGGGGCTGACCTATGTCGACGAAGGTTGGTGAGCGCGCACTTCCTACGGGGAGGGCGCGCCGCCCCTCGGCTTCTGAACCGGAGTCGCAGAAGAAACGTGGAGTACGAGCGGGCACTCGGCAACAGGGGATAGCAACGCCGTGGCTCTTTCTCACCCCCTACCTGCTATTGTTTGGCAGCTTCGTCATCCTCCCGGCAGTTCTGGGGGTGTGGATCAGTTTTCATTCCTGGGACTACACGCTGCCAAATAAACCCTTTGTCGGCCTAGACAACTACGTCGCCTTGTTCTCGCCCGGGTCGACGGTTTTCGGACCCTTCTGGGGATCAATGCGGGCCACTGGAATCTTCACGGTACTCAGCGTGCCGCTGCTCCTGATCGTTCCACTGGCCGTTGCATTGCTCATGAGCAAGAAGTTTCCCGGACGGGACTTTCTCCGCGCCATCTATTTCGCCCCCTACGTGCTCGGCGTCGCCGTCATTTCGGTACTCTGGCGATACCTGCTCGATAACAATATTGGACTCGTGAACCACTATCTGGGACTTCTCGGACTCCCGGACGACACGGCGTGGACAACAACGACGCCTGCGGCCTGGGTCGCGCTCGTGGGAGTGACCGTCTGGTGGACGCTCGGCTTCAACGCCGTCATCTACCTCGCCGGTCTTCAGGACATCCCGGCCGAGCTCTATGAAGCCGCGCGCGTTGATGGGGCCGGACCGTGGATGCAGTTTCTGCACGTGACGATCCCCGGGCTCAAGCCCATTCTGTCGTTCATCACGATCATCACCCTCCTCGCATCCGCCAATATGTTTGGTCAGTCTTATCTCATGACCCAGGGTGGCCCCGGACGTGAAACGCGCACGGCCATTTATCAGATCGCCGACACGGGTCTACGCAACTTTCAGATGGGCAGCGCAGCAGCGATGAGTTACGTGCTCACCGTCTTCCTCATGGCGATCAGTGCCTTTGTTTTCTATATTTTTCGCGAGAAACAGCCCAGGAAGCTCAGGAAGGGGGCGCGCTCGTGAGCAATTTCACGGCGACGGTCCGTGCGGCATCTCGAGCACGCCGTGCACGCCGGCGGAGTGGCAGTATCACTCGAGTCGTCGTTCTCGGCGCAATCGCAGTCGCGTTCATCAGCCCGATCATCTTCATGATCGTGACCAGCCTCAAGACCCGGGCCGACGCGACTGCTATTCCACCGTCGTGGATTCCCGATCCGATTTCTCTGCAAGCTTTTGCGTCTATCCTGGCTCCCGGGACCGCGACTCCGGTGCTGCAATGGTTCGCAAACAGCATGGTCGCAGCTGCCCTCAACGCCACGCTGGTCGTCATCACGGCGTCACTCGCGGCGTATCCGCTCGCGCGAATGCAGTTTCGCGGCAAGAATTTCGTCTTCGTCATCATCGTTGCGACTTTGCTGGTGCCGCCGGTGATCCTGGTGATTCCCAATTACCTCATCGTGAGTGAACTGGGGTGGCTCAACTCGCTCGTCGCGATCATCGTTCCAACGGCGGCATCCGCTTTCGGAGTGTTCTTCATGCGACAGTTCTTCGTGGGCCTGCCCGTGGAGTTGGAGGAGGCCGCCCGGCTCGACGGGGCGAACCGATTCGTGATCTTCACGCAAGTAGTTCTGCCGCTCGCCAAGCCCGCGCTTGCAACACTCGCGCTGCTCGCTTTTCTCGGCAACTGGAATGACTTCCTCTGGCCCGTCTACGTCTTATTCAGCCCGGAAGTACAAACGCTGCCCGCTGGCCTGTCCACGCTGCAATCGGCAAATGCAGTGCGCTATGACCTACTGATGGCCGGCGCCGTCGTCGCGAGCGTGCCAGTGCTCGCGCTGTTCATCTTTCTCCAGCGCTTCATTATTGAGGGCGTTTCTCGCTCCGGCGTCAAGGGATAGCACCCGATGAAGTCAGCTCGCCGCGCAGCGTTAGCCTCGGTGTCGGCAGCAATTATGACCGTCCTCGCGGTGACCGGCTGCACGGCGGCTGCAGAGCAATCGGCGCCCCCGGCGCTCGCCACAGCCGGCGCCCCAGTACTCAACGCGAATTTTGCTGATCCCGACGTGATGAAGGTGGACGGCACGTACTTTGCGTATGCCACCAACGACAACAACCGCAACGTGCAGGTCGCCTCCTCCACCGATCTTGTCGATTGGGACGTCCTTCCCGACGCTTTGCCGGAGCTGCCGAACTGGATCATTCCGGGGAAGACCTGGGCACCCGAAGTAACGAGGCTCACCGACAATTCCTTCGTTATGTACTTCACGGCGACGAACTTTGCGCCAACGCTGCAGTGCATCGGGGTTGCCACGGCCACCGACCCGGCCGGGCCGTTCACCGTTCAGGGCGACGCCATGATCGTGTGTCCTGAAGACCAAGGCGGTGCAATCGATGCAAGCACCGTCGTCATCGACGACGTACTGTACCTCGTCTGGAAAAATGACGGGAACTGTTGCGAACTGGATACCTGGATTCAGGCGGCTACGCTCTCTCCCGACGGACGCAGCATCACGGGCGATCCCAGCAGGATTCTCAAGCAGACCGAAGAGTGGGAGGGCGCCCTGATCGAAGCTCCGACCATTGTGGCTCGAGGGTCAGGACTTGTCATGCTCTACTCCGCGAATTCTTACGGAGGTGACCAATACGCGGTCGGTGCGGCAACAGCTGCCTCAATCGACGGTCCGTGGAGGAAGGAGGTTGGTCCGATCCTTTCGACCGACACTTCGGACGGTCTATATCGCGGGCCCGGTGGCCAAGACTTGGTCATGGATGTGGGTGGTCAGGACTACATCGTTTTCCATGCGTGGGACAAGGATTACACATATCGCGCCTTGCACGTTGCTGAGGCGGATTGGGATGCCGACATTCCTCGGATCGTGATCCCCGACTGAGCACTCCAACACGAACTGAATGGCGCCCCATGGAAAACTCTGTATCGCCCAGCCCGCTGTCGGGAACACAATTCGTTCTCGAGGCCAACGGATACACCGCCTCGATCGCGAGCATTGGGGCCAGCATTCGATCGCTCCAGTACCGCGGGCGGCACCTCGTGGTGCCGTTCGACGCCGACCAAGTGCGACCGTTCTTTCGCGGCGCAGTGCTGGCACCGTGGCCGAACCGAGTCGTTGATGGACGCTACTCATTCGGTGGCGTTGAGCAACAGCTGAGCATTACGGAACCGTTGAGGGGACACGCTCTCCATGGACTCGTGGCCTGGCTGGATTTTGCTGTGGTGAGGCAGACGACCCGTCGACTGGTTCTCGGAGCAACTATCGAAGCGCAACCTGGATACCCTCACCGGGTGACACTAGAGGTGGCTTTTGCGCTTGACCCCGGAGGACTTCGAACGACAGTGACGGCAGTGAATACCGGCCCAACTGCTGCCCCGTTTGGTATCGCTCCGCACCCCTATCTTGTCGCCGGCGAGGGCCGTGTCAACGACTGGACGCTCGAACTCCCCGCCAGGCAAATACTGACCGTGAGTCCTGACCGACTCATTCCTCTTCGCCTTCGTGACGTCACTGAAAGTGATCTCGCCGCCTTTGATTTTCGCGCGCCACGTACGATCGATGACACCTTTATCGACCATGCCTTCACTGGCTTCGACCGGGACGAGGAAGGCAACGCGACGGTTCGAGTGACAACGAGCGCCGGCAGTGGCGTGGCACTGAGCTTTGATGGCGAATGCCCGTGGGTTCAAGTGCACACCGCTGACCAGCCCACACCCGCTATTGACAGAATCGGACTAGCCGTGGAACCGATGACCTGTCCGCCGGATGCTTTCAACTCCGGGGTGAACCTGAACGTCCTCGAGCCAGGAGGCTCGGCAGGTGCCTCCTGGACGATTCGAGCCATCGACTAGTCAGGCGCCGCAGCCCCGTCCCGTCCGAGAGGGCAAGCCCCAAGCGTTCTGGAGAATCCGACGCGTTCTGACAGGTGCGACAACCGGCCGCCATGCCGGCGGTGGGACATGGCGCCGCACCACCGCCGACAGATTCAAGCGTCTTTCAAGTCGATGCCCTTTGTTTCCTTCATGATGAAACAGGCGATCCCCGTGCACGCGCAGAGAACAATGATGTACACGCTGGAGAGCCAGCCAACATCCAGCGAGTTGAAGAGGGCGTTCAAGTAGGGAGCGGTACCGCCGAACACGGCCACTGAAATGGAATAGGCGAAACCGATGGCCCTGGTACGAATTCTGGTCGGGAAATTCTCGGAGAGAATGGCCGAGAGCAAAGCACCGGGGATGGCGACGATCACTAAAGCGATCGCCGAGGCGAGCAGGAGCGTCCACCCCGCCGAACCGATCATGGCAGTCAGGGGGAGGGAGAGCGCGATCATGAGAACGGCGAAGATCAGCATCATCGGGCGCCGACCGACTCGGTCGGAAACCCATCCCCAGAGTGGCAGGGTTGCCAGGGCGATCAACTGGGCCGTCAGGGTCATCCAGAAGGCGGTGCCTGAGTCCATCCCTTTCTGGGTGATCGCGTAGGTGGAAGCATATGAGGTCCAGGTGTAGTGGGCCGCTGTCACCCCGGAAGTCATGGCGATCATCAGCACGATTGTTCGGGCAACCTGAGCTTTCGGGAGCGGGGCCGGCTTGTCGGTGCCGGCCGTGTGGTCGTCGAAGACCTCGCTCTCACCCATGTTGCGTCGCATATAGAGAGCCGCAAGGGCGAGGAAAGCGCCGAGGATGAACGGGATACGCCATCCCCAGGCCGCGACACTGTCGTCGGGCATGATGCTGGTCACACCGCCGGCGACACCGTAGGCCAGTACAGACCCGCCGAAGATGGCGATGAAGACGGCACTGCCCCAGAGTCCGCGATGACGCCGCGGCGCAATTTCAGCCACGTAGGTATAAGCGGTCGCGGTTTCTCCGCCGTGGGCAAACCCTTGGATGACCCTGACCGTGAGCAGCAGGAATGACGCCCAGGCACCGGCGTTCTGATACGTCGGCATTACAGCCATGGCCAGGCTTCCGCCGGCCATCATGAGCATTGTCGTGACCAAGACGAATTTGCGCCCGCGCCGGTCGGCGACCAGGCCGAAGACGATGCCGCCAAGCGGTCGCATTAAGAAGCCGACGGCAAAAACTCCCAGGGTGGAGAGGAGTCCGGAGATGGGATCCTCGGGGTTGAACATGGCAGCGGCGATGAACGGCGCAAAGACCGCGTAGGCGCTCCACTCATACCATTCAAGAACGTTGCCGAGAGTACTGGCGATCAGGTCACGCCGCTTCGACCGTTCGGTGACGCCCTTGGCTTCTCTGGCTGTGTCGTTGTCGGTTTCGTCGATCTGGGTCATCAGAAAAGGCTCCTTTGCCTCAAGATATTCACATCAGTGCACCCCAAGTGGGATGTCGGTGGGTCACAAGCCGGACACTTTGTCGTGCGGGTAGAACCTGGCTCCGGTCGTTCGATCAAACCGCCCTGCTCGCACGGAGGCAGCTTTCGGCAATCCCGCGGCCCATTGGGCCCGGGCCGCCAACACCCACCGTTTTGATCCTCGACATTCCCGTTTGCGGTGTCATGCCTCGTACCTCCTGATCAAAGCGGCGAGTGCTTGGCCGCCGCCGATGCACAGCGTGACGATGCCATATTCCGCGCCGCTGCGCTGCAAATGTCGGGCTGCACGGAGTGTCAGGATGGCGCCGGTCGCCCCGATTGGGTGGCCCAGGGCGATAGCCCCGCCGTAGGGATTGGTCTTTTCTGGATCAAGTTTCAGATCGCGGATGACGGCGACGGACTGGGCCGCGAACGCTTCGTTAAGCTCGACGATCTCAATGTCTGCCGGACTGAGTCCGGTTTCGTCAAAGAGTTTTCGCAGCGCCAAGGCCGGGGCATAGCCCATCAGCGCCGGATCGATCCCGGCCGTCGCGACATGTTCCAGAGTAGCCAGGCCACCGAGTCCTCGTTCGCGGGCCGTGCTGTCCTTCATCAGAATAACGGCCGCGGCGCCGTCGTTGATTCCCGATGAGTTGCCGGCGGTCACGCTGCCCCCCGTCTGAAACGCCGGGCGGAGCCCCTCCAGCGTGTCAAGGGTAGTGTCCGGGCGGGGTGCCTCATCGATGGTCACAGTCACCGGCTTCTTTCCGGGAATCAGTACCGGCGTGATTTCATTCTGAAATACCGCCTGGGCTTCCGCGGTGCCCGCTCTGCGTTGGCTCTCCCAGGCAAACTCATCCTGTTCCCGCCGGGACACCCCGTATTTTTTGGCCACGTTCTCGGCCGTAACACCCATGTGCTTTTCGCTGAACGGGTCGATGAGCATGGCCAGTGTGCCGTCAACTTGGGTGCGGTCTCCCAGTCGAGCATTGCCTCGGGCGTTGTAATCCAGGAAGGGCATCCGGGACATCGATTCATCGCCGCCGGCCAGGATGACGTCGGCTCCGCCCCAGCGCAGCTGCTGAGCAGCCGACCAGATGGCCTGCAGGCCGCTGCCGCAGAGCCTATTGACGGTGAAAGCGGGGGTACGGTCGGGCACGCCGGCTGCCAGAGCAACGCGCCGGGCGTTGTAGGCATCCGCACCGGCTTGGCCGACGCAGCCCATGATGACCTCGTCGATGTCGTCCGTTGTCACGCCGCTGCGCGCCATTGCCGCGGTCGCAGCAATGGCGCCGAGTTGGTGTGCTGGCACGGCCGCCAGGGCCCCGTTGTATTTCCCGACGGGCGTTCTGGCTCCGTCAACGATAACTATCTTCTGCTGTGACACTGCAATCTCACTTCTATGACGTGCAGGGGAATGGCGTGAATGGGTTCAGGAAGCGACGGTCGAGCTGACGCCGGCAAACTGCCGGGCACCGTCCAGTAGTCTCGGGATGCCTTCTTCAAGCGAGGGGCCGAAGCCGGTGTCGCCCGGTCGTTCGCCCTTGAGCCAGCGGGTGTAAATGGCTTCGCAGAAGATGGAGGCTTTCCACAATGCCAGCGTCTGGTACCAGGGCAGCGCGTCCAAATCCAGATGCATCCGCTCGCGGTACCGCGAAATGAGCTGATCGCGGGTGAGATATCCGGGTTCGCGGGTCACGCTGGTCAATTCGAGCGGCGTAGAAAAACTTCCGGGTTCCGAATAGGTTGCCGTGAGATAGCCAAGATCCGCCAACGGGTCACCCACCGTGGCCATTTCCCAGTCCAGGATGGCCATCACGCGTGCCGGGGACGACGGTTCAAACATCAGGTTTCCGGCCCGAAAGTCACCGTGGATCACTGTGACGGCCTGGCTGGTGGGAATATTGCGTTCCAGCCAACTGCCGATGCTGACGACCTCGGGCAGATTCCGGGTGGTGTTCACCTCCCACAGGGCGGAGAAGCGCTGGACCTGTCGTTTTAGGTAGCCTTCCGGGCGCCCGAACGCGGCCAGTTCTCCGGCGGAAACATCCACCTGGTGTAGCTGCACCAGAGTGTCAACAACGGCGGCACTGGTCGCCTCGCGCTGCGCCATGGCACCGAGGTAGCCGGGGATTTGATCGGTGATCACGGTGCCGCTCAGGAAAGACATGATGTAGAAAGGAACGCCGAGCAGCGACTCGTCTTGACAAATGGCGAGAATTTCGGGAACCGGCACCCCCTGTTTTCTGACCAACTGTTGGATCCGAGCCTCACGAACCATGTCATGGGTGGATCGCGGCAGGGGCGGACGGGGGCCGCGGCGCAACACAAACACCTCCATGCCGCGCTGGAGACGGTAGGTGACATTGGACTGCCCGTCACCAATCCGACACCAGGACAGCGGCCCGATACCGAGCCCTTGGACATCCATGAACTTTTCGACTGCGTCGAGAATGAGAAGAGGCGGCAAGTCCAGCCGTGCTGCTTCGGCGCAGTCGGCGACGACTTCAACGCCGTCGGGAACGGTGCGCATCAACGGATTCCTGCCAGCTCAGTGTTGAGATCAGCGGCGTGCAGGTCGGCACTACCCGCGGCAGCGCCGTCCAGATCGGAGCCGTGCACGTCGGCCAGGTACGGCTCGCCCGCATCGACGGCCCGCTTGCGCGCCGCCGAGGCACGCCGGGAGATGGCCCATTTATGGGTTTCATTGGCGCCGTCGTAGATCCGGAACGGGCGCACCTCGTTCAGGTAGGCGGCCAAGGGGAGCCCGTCTGAAACACCGTCGCCACCGCAGAGCTGGATGGCGCGGTCGACCACCCGGAAGATCGCTTCCGAGCAGTGCACCTTTGCGATAGAGGACATCGCGGATCCGGCCCGTGGATCCGCCGCGAGCAGTGCGGCGGTCTTCTCGATGATGGCATCGGAGGTTTCGATGTCGATCACGGACTGGGCAATCAGTTCCTGGGCAAGACCCAGGTTCTTCATCGGAGAGCCGAACATTTCGCGGCGCTCGATTCGGTCCAACGCAATGTCCAGGGAGCGCCGGGCCAGTCCGAGCCAGCGCATGCAGTGTGTAAGACGGGCTGGGCCGAGGCGGACCTGGGCGTATTTGAAGCCGAGTCCGACAGCCCCCAGTACCGCATCATCTGTCACAAAGCAGTCGTTGAGATAAATGTGAGGATGACCGCCAGCTATGGCACGGTCCATGGTGTGGATGCTTTCACCGAGCCGGATGCCTTTGTTGTCGAGATCGACCAGGAACATGGTGGCACCGGTCGGGGCGTCTCCGACAGCCTCGGTGCGGGCCATCACGATGCAAAAGGCTGCGCCGTCGGCGCCACTTGTGAATCGTTTGTGACCATTAATGGACCATCCGCCGTCGACCTTTGCCGCTGCGGTGAGCAGGGCGGCCGGATCTGAACCGGCGCCGGGGTGCGGCTCGGTCATTCCGAAGCAGGACCGCGACGTGCCGGCGGCCAGGGGCACAAGGTAGCGCTGTTTCTGCGCTTGCGTGGCGATCAGATTCAGCATGTGCATATTGCCTTCGTCGGGCGCCATGCAGTTGAGCGCGGACGCGCCGATCGGGGAATATCCGGCCTCTTGAAAGATCGCGGACCAGTGCTGAATGGGGACGCCCTGGCCGCCGAATTCCTTAGGGACGTGCGGGGCAAAGACATTGGCGGCCTTTGCTGCTGCTTGGAGTCGGTCCCGGGTGGACTGGGCCAGGTGCTCGCCCGGCCTGGGCTCGGCAGGAATAACCGTGTTGCGGATGAACTCGCGGGTGCGGATTCGCAAATCTTCGACGTCTGCGGGCAGTGACTGGGTGCTCATTATTCTGTTTCCTTTCGCGGCCTGGGCCGATGAGGGGGGGCTGTTAAGCGGTGCCACCGGCCGCGAGCAGGCCGCCGTCAAGGTTGATGACCTGACCGGTGATCCAGGCCGAATCTGAGGACGCGAGAAAGGCAACGGTGGCAGCGATATCCTCGGGGTTGCCGAGGCGGCCCAGAGGATATCTCGCGGCGACTTCCGCCTCCTTGCCTTCGTAAAGGGCCTGAGCGAATTGCGTCTTGACCACCGCCGGTGCAACCGCGTTCACTCGTATCTTCGGTCCCATTTCGACGGCGAGAGTGCGGGTCAGATGCGCTATGGCGGCCTTGGTGACGCCATAGAAACCGATGCCGGGTGCCGGTGTCTGCCCGGTGACCGAAGACACATTAATGACGGTGCCGCCGCGGCCGGCGAAATCGAGGGCAGCGTGGCGGTAAGCATCCTGGATCCAGGCCAGGGTGCCGAAGACGTTCACCTCGGTGATCTTGCGCGCGGCGGACAGGTCTAGATCCATCACCGAACCGTAGACGGGGTTGATGCCCGCATTGTTGACGAGGACGTCCAGCTGGCCGAATGTTTCGGCGACGGCGTTGAGTACCTCGAGGCGGTGGTCCGGATCGTGGGCTTTGCCAGCGAGGGGGAGTACAGATCCTTTCGGGAACTGGGCGGCCGCATCGTGTAACGCCTCGGCGTTACGGGCGGTGATACAGACCCGGGCGCCCTCCGCCACCAGCCGCAAGGCGATGGCCAGCCCGATTCCGCGACTGGCGCCCGTGACGATGGCCGTCTTGCCCTCAAAGCGGTGCGCTTGGACGGGTTGCTCGCTCATAGTTTGTCTTTCTGGGACGGTACGCCCTGGGCTGCCGTGTTTTCATCACGGAGCTCCTGGCGGCGAATTTTTCCGGTCTGTGTCTTGGGTAAGTCGTCGATGATGTGCACGATGCGGGGGTATTTGTAAGCTGCGAGTCGCTCTTTGGTGAAGGCGATGAGTTCGGCGGGGGTGGCCGGCACACCTGATTTCAGGGACACGAAAGCGACGACGGTTTCGCCACGGTAGTCATCCGCCTGGCCAATCACAGCGGCCTCATGGACAGCTGGATGTTCATACAGCGCGTCCTCGACCTCGCGGGGCCAGACCTTGTACCCGGAGACGTTGATCTGGTCTTTGAGCCGGTCCACTAGATAAATCCAGCCTTGGGTGTCGATGATTGCCACGTCGCCGGTGCGAAACCTGCCTCCGGGCATTGCATGGGAGGTGGCATCCGGATTATTCCAGTAACCCGGGATGATTTGGGGGCCAGATAATTCCAGCTCGCCCTGGGTTCCGGGGGGAACGGATTGACCATTCTGGTCGATGATTCTTGCTACAACGTGCGGTAACGGAATGCCGATAGACAGCGTGCCGCTGGAGGCGTCGACCGGCGCCTCGGTAAAGGGCGGGACGGCAATTACACCGGACGTACTTTCGGTTAGTCCATAGGCATTGTGGATGTAGACGCCGAAGCGCGTTCTGAAGCGTTCCACGGTGGACGGCGGGATCGGTGCTCCACCGGAATACAGAGTCTTAACGGCGGCAAAATGGCTGGCGTTGGCGTGTGGAAGCGCCAAAATCGCGTTGAAAACGGTAATCGAGCCGATGGTATAGCTGACCCTATGCTCGGCGAAGGCCTCTAACACGACATCAGGGTCAAAACGGCCCGTAAAAACCAGGGTTGTGTCGGTGAATAGTGAGATCGCAGCGTTAATCACGGCGCCAGTGATATGAAATAGTGGGGCCACGGCCATGACGACGTCACCGGGGGCGAGCCGTGCAAATCGGCCAAATGTCGTGGCGACGGCCAAGACGTTTTCGTGGGTGTTCATGGCGCCCTTTGGCGGCCCGGTCGTACCAGAGGTATAGGTCAAGAGCGCCACGTCGTAGCGGGTCAGATCAATGTCCGCGGGTCGCAAGCCGTCGAATTCGCGAATCAGAGCCGCGACGTCTCCGTCAACCGAAGCCGCCGGGTGTGTTGTCATGTCACAGCTACGCGGATCGTTTCGCGTCTGAAAGTCACGTGCAGAGGTACTGATGAGCCAGCAAGCCGTGCCTCCGGCAAGCGTTTGACGAGTTTCCGACACAGCCGTATCGGCACAAATAACACCGATTGCACCCGAGTCGTCAACGAGGCGACGCAGCTCTCGACCTTTGTACATGGGGTTCAGCAAGAGTGCCGTCGCGCCCAATTTCCAGAGGGCAAGCAGGGCCAGCACATAGTGCGGGGTGTTCTGGAGGTAGATGCCTACCCGGGAACCGCGAATTGTGCCGCGGGCCGCGAGCGCTACAGCGAGAGCGTCGGAGGCACGGTCGACTTCGGCGGCAGTCATCCTGCCATCGAAATAGCGTACTGCGACGCGCTCCGGATTGGCGGCGACGCGGGCCTTCCACGCTTCCACGGTGGACTCATACCGCATCCCCGCATGTACTTTCGTGCTCAACACGTCTGGTGCGGTCTGAGAATCGTCTCCGGTGTTGATCCGAGAACGACTCTGTACGGCAGAGCTGATCTCACAACGGTTGGTCACAGATGAACGAGTCACGGCAGCCGCCCCTCTCCGGCATCGTCGCCGGAATTGACTTTACTCACTCCTACCGAGCGATCGCTCGGTAGGATTTAGTCTGGAGTAGACGTCATCATCTGTCAAGACAGACAATGGCATTCAGGCATGAACAGGTGAAGGAGTATTCGTGAAAGTTGAGACTGCGAAAAAAGTCGAAGATGCTGCAGCATGGCGCAAATACTCCGAAAATATGCTGCCACCCCTGTTGCAAGCGGCTTTAGATTGTTTTGTGGAGCACGGCTATCACGGCACGACAATTCGCACTGTGGCCGCTCGGGCCAAGCTCTCCGTACCGGGCCTGTATCACCACTACGCCTCCAAGCAGGCACTGCTAGTGGCGATTGTTCAGTTTGCGATG
Organism: Cryobacterium serini; assembly: GCF_004404025.1. Taxonomy (NCBI): domain Bacteria; kingdom Bacillati; phylum Actinomycetota; class Actinomycetes; order Micrococcales; family Microbacteriaceae; genus Cryobacterium; species Cryobacterium serini. The sequence continues at coordinate 174,914 of NZ_SOHN01000018.1, read as the reverse complement.
AAGGATTTATTGATCAGGAGCGAAGATGCCGTAGCGGAGGCAGGTTCTTCAGTGGAGGAACAGTTCCGACTTCTGATCGAATGTCTGGCGCTCTTTCACGCTCATCGCAGTGAGCTCGCCTTCATCGCTGCTAGTGAGATCCGAAGCCTGGAAGGCGAGTCGCGAACGGCGCACATCAAATCTCGCGATAAGCAGCAGCAGATGGTGGACGACATCATCAACCAGGGGATGCGGGAGGGGAACTTTGACGCCGAGCATCCCAAAGACACCAGTCGAGCAATCGTGACTATGTGTACTGGTATTGCGCAGTGGTACCGCCGTGACGGTGAGCTTTCGCCCGAAGAACTGGCCCTCAGATACGCCAACATCGCCCGGATGACTTTAGGGGTTGGCCCAGGCTCTCGAAGAGAGAGTGTTTTCACGGCGCCCATCGTGGGTGATGCTCCGATAGTTGTCAATTGATATTTTAAGGTTTCGGTTGCTCGTGGTGCCAGTCTCGACGTCAAAATGGCCCCCTGCGGCTGGCCACTAACATCGAGTTCATGCCGACCAACCAAGACTGCCCGATGATCCACAAGGCGGTGAAGCTTGTCATCGTCGAAAATCTGCGTCGAAGCGTTAGCGTCGTAACATGAGCAACCATAAGGGCGGGACGGCGCGTCGCGGCACCAATCTCCCAGCGATGGCCGACTTCAATCAGTCGGTTATTCTCGATGCCATCCGTCGATCTGCCACCGGCCTGAGTCGTGTCGAGCTCGTGACCACTACCGGGCTTTCTCCGCAGACCATTTCGAACATCACCAGGCGCCTGCTTGATAACGGGTTCATCGAGGAAGCCGGCAAAACGGGCACCGGGCCTGGCAAGCCCCGCACGATGTTGCGGCTCAATCCCGGCGGGCGCTATGCGCTCGGAGTTCACATCGATCCGACGGTCGTGACTTTGGTCATGCTCGATCTCCATGGCAGCGTCGTCAGTCGGTCGAGTTTCTCGACCCCGGCGGTCATGGACCCGAACCTCATCATCGAACAGATCGTCGCGTGGCTCGTGCAGCTGATCGATGACTCGGGGGTGCCCCGGGTCCGGATCGGCGGGGTGGGCATCGCGGCCCCCGGGCCCATCGATAATCTGCTGGGTACGGTGGTTGACCCGCCACACCTGCACGGCTGGCATCGGGTTCCGCTAAGAGACGCGCTCCAGGCGGGCGTCGGGCTCCCGGCCATTCTCGACAAGGACGTCACTGCGTCGGCGATAGCTGAGATGTGGGCGGGCGGGGAATCCGGATTAGGTAGCTTTGCCTTCTTTTACCTGGGAACCGGCATCGGGGTCGGTCTCGTGATGCGCGACGAAGTGGTCAGGGGAAGCTCTGGAAACGCGGGAGAGATCGGGCACATCGTCACCGATCCTGCCGGCCCGCCGTGCTTCTGCGGGCTGCGCGGATGCATCGCGGTGACCTGTATGCCTCAGTCGCTCGTCCAGGAGGCGGAGCGATTGGGTGTCCTCGATGACACGAGTGTCGCCAACGACACCCGAACTGTCGATTCGAGGTTCACGGAATTGTGCGCGGCCGCGGAGGCGGGCAACGCGACCGCAATCGAGATTGTAGAGCGCTCCGCCGTTCGGATGTCGAAAGCGGTAGCCGTCATAGCGAACCTTCTCGACGTCGATCGTGTGGTCTTCGGCGGACCATTCTGGTCCCGCCTCTCAGACCATTACCTGCGCAGGATCCCGGAGTTGCTCGAGGAACTCCGCGCCACGCGAAGCATCCACAGAATTTCAGTATCGGGATCGGCGGTGGGGGAGGACGTCGGTGCGATCGGGGCAGCATGCCTTGTGCTCGATCACGCACTCGCTCCGAATCCCCGAGCGCTGCTCCTGTCCGACGAGAAAGCGGAACCCAGCGAAACAAACGCGTTAAGGCCTTGACGTAGGTTTATCTAATCGATGTACTATTACGTCGGAGCACGGCAGCGAGGCATTTCAATCTCTTAAGTGCGTCGGCACCACACATCGCATGTCCATTCGTACTCGGAGCAAGGGAGCACCGTGAAGAAAAGAGCATCAATCGCCCTATCGGCGTTTGCGATAGGCGGACTGGTAGCACTCACCGGATGCACGGCCGGATCGGCGCCATCTGAGGGACAAGACAAGGTTCTCAAAGTCGCGTACATCAAGACGGATGCTTTCACCGCTCTCGACACGCTTTTCACGACCACGAAGGCGGACTTCGAGGCCGCGAACGAGGGCGTGACCGTCGAGCTGCAGCCCATCGCGGCAACGGATGACGACTACAAGATCAAGCTCGCCCTATCCCAGCGCTCGGCAGAGACCGCCCCGGACATCTTCTACGAAGACACCACTGCATTGCGCGCGGACGCGGATGCCGGGTACCTCCTCAACCTCGATGAGTATGTTTCCGAGTGGGAGGACTGGGATCAGTTCACCGATGCCGCCAAGGAGGCAGGCAAGGGCGACGACAACAGCATCTATGCCGTCTCCCTCGGCACCGATACCCGTGCGGTCTGGTACAGCAAGCCCGTCTTCGAGGCGGCCGGAATCGCACTTCCGTGGGAGCCGAAGAGTTGGGACGACATTATGGAGGCCGCGCGCCAGATCAAGGCAAGCAGTCCTGACGTCGTGCCGTTCAACTTCTACGCAGGAACAGGCACCGGCGAGGGCTCGAACATGCAGGGCTTCTACCAACTCCTGTACGGCACCGAACTCGGGGGAGATTCGCTCTACGACTCGGAAACCTCGAAGTGGGTCACTGGCTCGCAGGGGTTCATCGATTCCCTGGCCTTCGTCGACGAGCTCTACACTGAGGAACTCGCTCTGACCCCGGCGCAGGCGCTCGATCCAAACATCTGGAAGAGCATCTTCGGGGAAATGTTCCCAAACGCGACTCTCGGTGCAACGATCGAGGGCTCCTACACACCGTCATTCTGGCAGACCGGTGGTTCATATGAGTGGCCCGAGTACGTCGACGACATGGGCGCAACGGTGTTCCCGACCCAGAACGGCCAGAATCCTGGCGGCGTTAGCATGTCAGGCGGCTGGGCCCTCGCAGTCGGCGCTAAAACTGCAGATCCGCAGCTTGCCTTCGACTTCATGGCGATGGCGCTGAGTAAGGACAACGCACTCGCTTACGACAACGAGAACTCGCAGATTGCCGTTCGTAAGGATGTCGCCGCCGATGAGAGCTACATTGCTGCCAATCCCTTTGTCCGGACCGTCACTGACATCGTCGAGGTGACCAACTTTCGTCCGGCGACGGCCGACTACAACCAGATCTCGGCCGAGGTCCAGAAGGCCAACGAAGCAGTCATCACCGACAAAGCAACTCCCGAGGAAGCGGCCGCAGCCTACGACAAGGCAATCGAAGCGATCGTCGGCGCCGAGGGCGTCATCCAGAAATAGCAGTACAGGGACACCCAGGTGCGCGCCCACAGAAAAACGAAAACAGGAACACAGTGAATGCAGAAGTGCTCGCGCCGCAGGTCACGCACGTGCGGCGGCCGAAATCGAATTCGGGTTCCCGCCGCCGCCCGGTGCGCGAAATCGTCAAAGCCATGCGGATGATCCCGCTCCTGCCAGCGATTCTCATCATGATCACCTTTCTCGCCGGACCGATCATCTGGTCGATCTATGGGTCGTTCACGAACGCGTCGCTCACAGGGGTCAACGCGAGCAACCCCCAATGGATCGGCTTCGAGAACTACCTCAAGCTCGTCAACGATCCCGTTTTCCCCCTCTCAATCTGGCTGACCGTGATCTTCACCTTCGGCTCCGCCGTTATCTCGCAAAACGCCCTTGGCCTCGGTCTCGCGCTCCTCATGCAGAAGGCCGATAAGAAGGTCACCGCTTCCGTTGGCACGATCATCGTCGCCGCGTGGATCCTGCCCGAGATCGTCGCAGCCTTCGTCTGCTACGCGTATTTCAGCCTCGACGGCACCCTCAACCAGATTCTGGCGAACTTCGGTATGACCGGTCCCAACTGGTTGTACAGCTTTCCCATGTTCGCGATCATCCTGGCAAATTTGTGGCGTGGAACGGCGTTTTCGATGATGGTCTACCAGGCCGCCCTCAACGACGTGCCACCAGAGATTACCGAGGCGGCAATGATCGACGGAGCTGGCGGTTCAAAACGACTTTTGCTCGTGACCATTCCCATGATCAAGAACACGATCGTAACGAACACCATGCTCATCAGTTTGCTCACCTTGTCGGTCTTCACCCTCATCTACGTGATGACAGCGGGTGGGCCCGGCAACGACAGCACAACGTTGCCAATCCTCGCCTACAAAGAGGCTTTCCGCTTCAGCAACATCGGCTATGGCACAGCCATTGCCACTGTGATGCTCATCATCGGTGCGATCTTCTCTGTCGTCTACATTCGGGCACTTCGTCCACAGAAGGATTAGCCGATGTCAGTCATCGCCGCGCCACCGAAGGGTCGAAAGTCCGATCGGCCCGTCTCAGTAGCCTCCCCCAAAAAAAACGTGATCGGGTTCCTTGCCAATGCCGTTCTCGTCGTGATCGGCGCCTGTTTTCTTCTTCCCCTATGCTGGCTCATCTTCGCGTCGGTCGACAACAAGGCCACCTACCAGACCAAGTTTCCCGAAGAGTTCTCGCTGGACAATTTCGCGGCGGTTCTCACTCCCGAACTCACATTCCTTCCGCTGTGGAATAGCCTGATCATCTCCGTCGGTACGGCAGGAATTACGATCGTCGCCGCATTGCTCGCGGCATATCCGCTGTCTCGATATCAGGCGAGATTCAACAAGCCGTTCATGTATGGCGTGCTCTTCGCGACCGGGCTGCCAATCACGGCAATCATGGTGCCGGTTTACAGCCTCTTCGTGCAGTTCAATCTGCTCGACTCGATCCCGGGCACAATCCTTTTCATGGCCGCCTCGTCTCTGCCGGTCGCGATCTTCATGACCAAAAACTTCATGGACTCGGTGCCGATCACCCTCGAGGAAGCAGCTTGGATCGACGGCGCGTCAGCGATGGGAGCCCTGCGCCTGATCGTGGTTCCCCTGATGAGACCCGGCATCGCCGTGGTCGGGATCTTCGTCTTCTTTCAGGCCTGGGGAAACTTTTTCGTGCCGTTCATCCTGCTCCTCTCGCCAAGCAAGCAACCCGCCGCAATCAGCATTTACAGCTTTTTCGGCCAGTACGGCGCGATCGCCTACGGGCAACTCGCCGCGTTTTCACTCATCTATGCGGTGCCGGCCATCGTTCTGTACGTTCTCGTGTCCCGCGGCATCGGCGGTTCATTCGCTCTCGCGGGCGCAGTCAAGGGTTGAATCACCATCACCATCACGCCTCGCCGCGCGGCGAGCATTATCGCGGGCTAGGGAGCCATCATGCATGACAATCGAGTTCTCCTCGAAGCGCGAATCGAGCGCGTCATCCGGGAGCGGATCAAGCCCGCCGTCTACCGCCGTAGCGCCCCGCTGTCGATCGTTGCCTGGACCGTCGACGATGAGCCGGTGCCGTTTGACGCGGCCATCGGGCAGAGCTACGTGCCTTTCGCTGTCGGTGGCGCGTGGGGCAAACCCTGGGGCACTGTCTGGTTCCATCTCACGGGATCGGTGCCGGCTGAATGGGACGAGGATGGCACCCGGGCTGAGGTCGTCGTCGACCTCGGGTTCTCCGCCACGCTCCCAGGTTTTCAGGCCGAGGGCACCGCGTACACGGGTGATGGCGTGATAATCAAGGCGATCGAACCGCTCAACAGCTACATACCGGCGGGAGAAGCGGGGGATCCCGTGGACATCTACCTTGAGGCGGCCGCCAATCCAAATATCGCCGGTATTTTTACCTTCGGCGTCACTGAGCTCGGCGACAAGGCCACAGCGGGGGACTCGACCAGTTACGTTCTGCGGCGGCTCGAACTAGGACAACTCGACGTCGCCGTATGGGAGCTCCTGCAGGACACCTGGACCCTTATCGGCCTGATGACGGAGCTTCCGCACAGTCTCCCGCGGCGGGCGGACATCCTGCATGCGCTCGGCCGGATGGCTGACGCTCTTGATCCCGACGACGTTGCGGGCACGGCAGAGGCCGCCCGTGCGACGCTCGTCGACGTGCTCGCCAGTCCCGCGTACGCGAGTGCGCACCGCCTTGCCGCCGTCGGTCACGCCCACATCGATTCCGCCTGGCTGTGGCCGGTCCGTGAGACCGTGCGCAAGGTCGCGCGAACCTTCTCGAACGTTCTGGCGCTGATGGAGGAGGACCCGGAATTCACCTTCGCTGCCTCCTCGGCGCAGCAGTACGCGTGGCTGCAGGTTTACTATCCGGAGTTATTCGAGCGAGTGAAGAAGCAGGTGGCGGCGGGCCGATTCATTCCGGTCGGCGGAATGTGGGTCGAGTCCGACACGAATATGCCCGGCGGTGAAGCGCTCGCGCGGCAATTTGTCGCCGGCAAGAAGTTCTTCATGGAGGAGCTCGGAGTCGAGCCGCTCGAGGTGTGGCTTCCGGATTCGTTCGGTTACACCGCATCGCTACCGCAGATCGTGGCCGCGGCGGGATCTCGCTGGCTCCTCACGCAGAAGATGTCGTGGAACGAGACCAATCGGATGCCGCATCACACCTTTTGGTGGGAGGGCATTGATGGCACGCGGATCTTCACTCATTTCCCCCCGGTCGACACCTACAGCGCGGAAATCTCTGGCAAGGAGCTTGCCCAGGCCGAACGGCAGTACGCCGAAAAGGGGGTGGGTACTACCTCGCTCCTGCCGTTCGGGTGGGGCGACGGCGGTGGAGGCCCAACCCGCGAGATGCTGGCGGCTGCGGCGCGCACGCGTGACCTCGAGGGATCTCCACGCGTCACCATGACGACGACGGAGCAGTTTTTCCAGAGCGCGCACCGCGAATACATCGAGGCTCCGGTCTGGTCGGGGGAAATGTACCTCGAATTCCATCGCGGCACCTACACTTCCCAGGCCAAGACGAAGCGCGGCAATCGCCGCAGCGAACACCTGCTCCGAGAAGCAGAGCTCTGGGCCACTGCTGCGACAGTCCTTCACGATGCAAAGTATCCCTACGACGCCCTCGACGACGTCTGGAGGACTGTGCTTCTGCAGCAGTTCCACGACATCCTCCCCGGCACATCGATCGCGTGGGTGCATCAGGAAGCCGAGCGCAACTACGCTGCCGTAGCCAAGATCCTGGCTGAGCAGATCAACCGATCGATCGAAATCCTGGCCGGCAGCGGCAGTCATCCGCTCACTTTCAATGCCGGGCCGAACACACGTGACGGTGTCCCGGGCCTCGCCGCGGCAACCGCGGTGAGGAAGGGAGCAGCCAAGGTCACCGAAAACGGCGCAGGATTGGTCCTCGCGAATGACCGGGTGCGCGTCGTCATCGACGATCGGGGACTCATTGTGTCGATGCGCGACCTCGTTGCCGACCGTGAAGTCATCCCCGTCGGCGAGGCCGCCAACCTGCTGCAGCTGTTCCGGGACACACCAATCCAGTGGGACGCCTGGGACATCGACGAGACTTACAAGAACGTCGGTCATGACCTGACCGAGGCCTCAAGCGTCGCTGTCACCGACGACGGTTTCGGCGTCCAGGTCGACAGGTCCTTCGGCTCCTCCTCCGTGGTCCAGACCCTCCGACTCAACGGCGCGACCGGTGCCCTCGACATCCACACGGCCATCGACTGGCACGAGTCCCAGAAACTCCTGAAGCTCGCCTTTCCCCTCGCCGTCCACGCCGATCGCGCCGCCTCCGAAATGCAGTTCGGGCATGTCTATCGGCCGACCCACGCGAACACCTCCTGGGATTCCGCTCGGTTCGAGACCGTTGCCCATCGCTGGGTTCACGTTGGCGAGCCGGGGTACGGTGTCGCCGTCGCCAACGATGCCAGCTATGGGCACGACATCCGACGCGCCGCACTGACCAGTGGCGGGACGAGCACCGTGGTACGCGTCTCCCTTCTGCGCGCGCCGCTCTTTCCCGACCCAGTCTCGGACCAGGGCGCGCAGGAGTTCGTCGTCTCATTGCGTGTGGGTGCCGAGATAGCGGATGCCGTCGACGAGGGATACAGGGTCAACCTGCCCTTGCGCGAGGTCGCGGGAGCCGGCCCGATGGCGCCCCTGATCGTCGTGACCAATCCGGCAATCGTCGTCGAGGCAGTCAAGCTCGCGGAGGACCGTTCCGGCGACGTGATCGTGCGGCTCTACGAGTCATTGGGCGCGCGTGCACGCGGCGGTCTGGCTCCGGGATTCGACTGGTCGGAAGTCACGGAGACTGACCTGCTCGAGCGGGAAACCACTCCAAACGCCGTGATCGGGCGTTCAGACGAAACCATTTCGCTCTCGCTCCGCCCGTTCCAGCTCGTCACGCTGCGCCTTCGCCGCACCGCACCAGAGGATGTCAAATTTCGACACCTCAGCCGATGAGAGTTCGTGCTGGAGAGCCGTTGGCTGTCGGATGTTCCACCCCGCTAGAGCGGGGCGCTCGGGAAAAAAATACTTCAATCAAGGGCATTCGACATTTTGTGCACAAGTGGAAGCGCTGCAGCCGCTGTCCCCGCGCCCGTCGAACAGCCCGGCGGCGGAATCGCCTGGAACGCGGCGGTCAGCTACGCCGGAACCGAGCAGCGCGTTTGCGGGCCGCTCTCTGGCGACGGCTACTCCGAGGACGATGTCTTCCTCAACCTCGGGCTCGACTACCCTGATCCAGAGCGCTTCCAGATCGTCGTCTGGGACGTCGGTGTACTCGAACCCATTGCACACGGTTCAACGCTCTGCACATCGGGCGTGATCACGTTGTACAACGGGGTCGCCCAGATCGAACTCGACGACCCAAGTCTGATATCGATCTACGAATAATGCTCACCCCTGCAATCAACGTTGGCGATTCGTTTTGTGATCTCGGCAACGTCGGCAAGAGCGCGGAAGGCCGCGTCGTCCGCGTTCGATGCACAGGGCGACCCGCGGCGGAGACCGGCCGCAAACGCCTCGATCCACCGCATCGTGCGCGTGTCACCGGGTGGTCTATTCGAAGATTGTAAAACCATCACTTTTTTTGCGCGCTGGGCCACGCCACGGCGAAGAATCGGTAAACAAAAACCCTTTTCTCTCAAGACGTGGGCAGGAAAGCTTTCTGTCTCTATCTCTGGCTCTGTCCTTGGCCGGGGGAAGAATTTGATTATGCGCCCGTTAGCGCTTTCTCCCGGAGGCGTACTTCGAGTAGTGCCGCAGCGTCTAAAAGCTGAGTTTCGTGTCCTGGCTTTCCGACGAGCTGTATGGAGTGTGGCATGTCGGTGCAGGGGCTGAAGACAGGAATGCTGATGGCTGGAAAGCCCAGGACGCTCCAAGGTGCCGTCATGGAAAGAAGCGCTTCCCGAGGGTTAGCCCAGCCACTATCGGGGGGAAGGCGGCGTTGGCCAATGGCCGGAGCCTCTATGGGAACAGTTGGCATTACCAAAATATCGGAGGAGAAAGTCCGCTCGAGGGTGGCGACCCGCAGTAGACGCCGTTTCTCCAGCGCCTGGACGTAGGTCCATCCTTTGACCTCCGCGGCGATCCGGAGTCGTTCCAGGACCTCCGAATCAAATAGTTCTGGTGAGTCGTCGACCCGTTTGCTATGGATCGCGAATGCTTCGGCGGATTGGATCGCTACGTATGGGTCCCAGCACGCGTCGATTTCTGGAACCGGAAGTGTCGCGACGTGGGCCCCTGATCTTGACAGCTCTTCCAGCACGGTTTCCGCTGAATTTATGAGTTCCGATGCGGTCCTGCGCAACAAATCGGAGGTCACGCGGGCGAAGCGAAGATTTTTGGCTCGTTCAGGGCGAGGAATGAAACGCTCGTTCCATTCAAGCCCTCCGACTCCGTTAGTACCTGGTCTGGAGGACAGGGCCCACCAGGCTATCGCCGTGTCGAGAACGCTTCCGCCCATGGGACCTACTGTGTCCATGCTCGGTGAAAGCGGAAATACTCCACGGGCACTTAGTGCGCCCTGGGTAGGGCGTAGGCCAACCGCCCCGCAGAGTGCCGCGGGGATTCGCACGGATCCGCCGGTGTCTGTGCCCAATGCAATCGGTACGATTCCGGCTGCGACAGCAGCCCCGGAGCCGGCACTGGAACCGCCCGACATTCGGGAGTTGTCGTGGGGGTTGCGGACCGGACCGGTCGCTGTGCGGTCACCGGTTGGTCCGTATGCGAATTCGTGGCTCTGCGTCTTCCCAAGGATCACCGCCCCGGATCTCCGCAGTGAAATTACGACGTCAGCATCCACCATGGGTACATGATTGGCGAAATGGCGCGATCCCATTGTTGTCGCCAGTCCAGAGGTGGCGATCACGTCTTTTACTCCGACAGGAATTCCGTGCAGCGGCCCTCGATCCAGTCCTGAGTCCAGTTCCCGGTCGGCGAGTCGTGCAGCCCGCAGTGCGCCTTCATCATCGATGGTGACGAAGCAGTTCAGTTTTGTACCGTTTTCGTGGGCCGCAGTCAGCGCCTGCTCGGTTACCTCCAGCGCCGTAATCTTTCTTTTACGGATCCGGTCTGCTATCTCGAGAATAGAGAGACCGCCGAACGGACCTGACCCTGCTTCGGATTTCATGTCGCTCATGCGGTGGCCGATAGTTGGGGCTGCTTGTTGCGTACCCCTGGCTTGACGAAAATCATAGCCAGCATACCGACGGAAGTCGCCACTGCGGTTGCTATGAACATTGAGTTGTAACCGTGGAGTGCTACGAGGAAGCCAGTCAGGGTCGGGGCGATAATCGTGGCGATGTTGGTGACGAAGTGGCTGATCCCGCCAAATGTTCCCGCCCGGGTCGGGGCGGTGTCGATGATAACAATCCAGTACACCGCATTAGGCAGAGAATTGAGCGCGTTTCCGATGGCCATGATGAGCAGAACCGCCCATACGCTGTCGACCAGAGGAATTAGGCTGAAACACAGCGTCGTCAGTAGCAGAGATCCCGCAGCGAAACCGCTACGCGCGATCCATAGGCTGCCGGTTCTTTGACGGAGCCAATCGGAAATTTTACCGCCGAGAAGTACCGTGAAGCACGCGCCTATCCAGGGAATCATTCCCAAGTACCAAAGAGAGCCGAGATTGAACCCGAATTCATCCTGCAGGTATTTCGGAGTCCATGTGAGAATCATGAAGTTCACGTATTGGAAGGCAAAGTAACCGATGGCGTTAAAGACAAGCGTTCGGCTTTTGAAGAAGGACCACCAAGGCACTTTTTCCTCTTCAGTGACAATACTTCGCTCATCGTGAAGCATTCCGTCGGTACTTCGGATCCTGCGCAGCTCATCAGGAGAAACCTGCGGATTGTCCTCCGGGAGGTCGGTGAAGACCCGTCGGAAGAAAATAAGCCAGACGAGACCCACTACGCCGAGGATGATGAACATCCACCGCCAGTCGCCGGTTGCTGTTAGCAGAAAAACAGCTATTGGAGCAGCCAGTAACGCTCCCAGGGGTGTCCCGAGCAGCCCCAGAGACGCAGCAAAGCCCCGTTCGCGGACTGTCGCCCAGTTCGCCATAGTGCGGTTGATGGTTGAAAACGTCGGGCCCTCGGCGACTCCGAAGAGGATGCGGAAAACCGCGAACCCAGCCAGCGCGGATCCGCCGAACAGTGCTATCCCGATATTGCCTGCAAAAGCCATACCGACCTCGAATATCGACCACAAAAGAACAGCCCAGAACCATACCCATCGTGGTCCTTTCCGGTCTGCTAATGCTCCGCCTATGAGGGCGCCGAACATGTATCCATAGCCGAAGTAGCCAAGCACTTGCCCCCAGGCGACCGTATCCAGATTGAACTCATCGATCATTGGGTTTGCCGCGTAAGAAATTGCGCCACGATCGACATAGTTAATGACGGTGATGACCACGACTAGTCCGAAAATCGTGAATCTAAAATTCGGCTTCAGACTTTTCTTTGCTCTGCCGACCTTATGGGATACCAATCTGGGGAGCGCGTCTCGAGTGGTCATGGCGTCTTTCTCAAAGTTGTGTGCCTCACTAGTGCCAGGTAATCCATGCATGAGCGCCGCTAAATTGTTCGGGCTGCTGACCAGCGATGGCAGACTCGTGGTCGCAATCGGCAACTTATTGCGACGGTCGTTATGCAAGAAGTTAGCAGTTCCTCCGATATCGCGCAATCGTTTGTGTCGTATGGATTGGGAGGGGGCGCGTCTCCTCCCTGTCAGACATTTTGTCCGTGCGACAATCCTTGAGTACTGGATGTCTCTGTGAGAGCAGCCGTTCAAGCGGATACCGAGCTAAGCTTTCGAAGTCTCGAGAATCGAGTGTCACTGCCTCAAAGGAGATCGGCGTGGGCGTTGAGCAAGGTCGGCCCGTAACGCTGCGAATGATTGCAGAAGAAGTGGGCGTTCACGTATCAACTGTGTCACGGGTCCTCACAGCGGCAGATGCTGATGTATCTCGCTGGGCGGCACCGAATACTGCCGAGCGAATCCGTGATACCGCCCGTAAACGTGGCTACCACCGGAATGTTTACGCGTCGAATCTGCGCACTGCACGATCGAATCTCGTCGGTGTCATCGTTCCACGTCTTCAAGATTTCGTTCTGGCCACCGTTTATGAAGGCATTGAGGAAGCCGCTATTGAGAATGGCCTATCTACCTTCGTCACCAATTCTCTTGACCGTGAGGAAGACCAGCGGACTCGTACGGAAATGATGCTTGAGCGCCGTGTGGGCGGCTTAATATTTGGTGACGCTCACCTCGACAATCCCTTCCTTGATGAGATACGGTCGCGAGGAGTGCCCACGGTTTTGGTCAGCCGGCACTCAGGTGACCACGTCTCAGTTACCTGCAACGACTATCTGGGAGGTCGGCTGGTAGGCGAACACCTGTTAGCTCTCGGGCGTCGCGACGTGGCAATCCTGGCCGGGATGTCTTTCGCCTCCACCGGGCAGGACCGTACACAGGGCGTCATCGACGCTTACCGTGATGCAGGAATACTCATTCCGCCTGATCGCGTTGTCCACGGGGGTTTCGATGCGGCGGGCGGGCGGGCGGGCGCTGAGGCCATACTCGCGACCAGAAAATATCCGGATGCAATCTTCGCGACGAATGATTTCGCGGCCATCGGTGCTCTCGGGGTGCTACGGGACCGTGGACTGAGTGTTCCAGATGATGTGGCGCTAGTCGGCTATAACGACACTCCCTTAGCTCGTGAAATGATGGTGCCACTTACGACCGTGCGTTCACCCATGCATCAAATGGGTCGTCGGGCACTGGAAATGTTGATCTCAGTCATGGATGGGAAGACCATCAGCTCAGAGCGGCTAGATCCGACACTGATCATCCGTACATCGACAAGCGCTCGAGCGGACGAAACCGGATGATTTGGCCTCAATATCGTTCGGTTAAGCGTTTGAATGCTGATTTTCGGCTCGCGGCGCGGTGAGGACCGGTGGGCGTGGTGGGTATCAACGCGGCCAATGAGTGCGAGCGACGGTTATAAACACCTGCTCAGCATGGTCGTTGCCGGTGATGGCAAACGAGTACGGTCGATTCCGCTCACTCGTTACTGCACCCAGGAAGGTACACCGCCGGATCGGTGGATGGGTGCAGGACTCGTAGGGGCCGCGGAGGACGCATTTTCCAAGGCGGTGTCGTTACGAAGGCGCAGCTGCACCTGGTCATCGGGCTTGGTCGCGACCCGGTTGCTGGAGGGGCCCTCGGGCGCGCTCACCCGATCTACCGGACCGTCTCCGACCGCATCCCGGACATCAAGACGGTCACGGCCTGATCAAGCGGGCTGCGGTATCCGCTGACGAGCATTCGGACTCAGGTCGGCGTCGAGCCGTTGCCGGTTATGACTTCACGTTCTCGGTCCCGAAGTCGGCGAGTATCCTCTGGGGTGTTGGTGACGCGACCACGCAGGAAGTTATCGTGCGGGCGCACCATGCGGCAGTGGGCGAGGTGCTTGCCGACATGAAGCGCGAGGTGGTCGAACGCGCCACGAAACGGAAAGATTGACCAGCGCGGCAGCGTGCCCACCAAATCGCCATCACACCCCGCACTCACGCGCCGCTTAAACCAGAAATCAGTCCTCGCCTTTTAGAAGGCTTTCGCTTCACCGAGGCTTTAAAGGTAGATGCATAGCGCCCTAGCCAGCGTCCTATCAGTGACGAGTATGTCGCCGAGCTGCGCGTTCACGGTAGGGCTGTGGCGGTTCTTTCCGGACAAAAATCTTGTTTTCGTAATTTCTTTTGAGCAGAGAAATGCTATGGACAAAAGAATTCAGGGGTGCTTAGGTGGTACAAGTTGTCAGCAACGGCGCACCAACTTACTCACGGAGGACCCATGGCATATGTGATCGGGATCGACATCGGTGGTACCTTCACCGACGCATTCGCGGCTGACGAGTCGGGGAGGGTCGCGGCGGCAAAGACACCGTCGACACCGCCTGACTTCGCAAGTGGTTTCCTTCAAGTCGTGGACGAGCTGGCCGCCAACCTCGGTGTATCCACCCAGCAGTTGCTCGAAGACACGCAGTACATCGTGCATGGCACGACCACTACTCTGAACGCACTCGTGACGGGGGATGTCGCTAAGGTGGGGTTCCTTACGACGGCTGGCCATTCCGACTCCATCACGATCATGAACCTGGAGGGTCGTTACGCGGGCCTCGGCGCAGACAAGGTGCAGGATATGGTCCGAACCGACAAGCCCGCGCCGCTGGTGCCGCCGCACCTGATTCATGAACTTGACGAGCGCATCGACTACAAAGGTGAAGTCGTAGTCCCGCTCGACGAGCAGGGGGCCCGCGTTGCGATCCGGTCGCTTGTCGATCAAGGCGTGGAGGCGATCGCGGTCTCCTTCCTCTGGTCGTTCAGTAACCCCAAGCATGAGCATCGCGTACGCGAACTCATCTCCGAGATTTCTCCCGATCTCTATGTCGCTCTCTCGAGCGACGTGAGTCCTCGCATCCGGGAGTTCTCGCGAAGTGTGACCACCATTATGAACACCCAAGTGGGGCCGCGTCTTCGTGCCTATCTCGTACCGCTCGAGGCGCGGCTGCGTTCGCGCGGTCTTACCGGCAGCCTTTTGGTAATGCAGGGCAGCGGCGGTTGCGTCACAGCCGCTGAAGCACCCGCCCGTGCGATCACAACTATAGGATCGGTGCTTACGGGCGGCGTTGTAGGCTGCACCCGACTAGCGGATGAACTGGGACACAGGAACGTCATCTCCACCGACATGGGAGGCACCACCTTCCTCACAGGTCTTGTCGTTGACGGCGCTCCGGTGACGTCGAACACCACCGTGCTGAACCAATACCACGTCAATGTGCCAATGGTCGACGTGCACACAATCGGGGCAGGCGGTGGAGCCATCGCTTGGGTCGATGCCGGAGGCAATCTGCATGTGGGGCCCCGCAGCGCCGGCGCCCGTCCTGGTCCCGCATGTTATGGCGAGGGCGGAACCGAGCCGACCGTGACGGACGTGGACCTCATCCTGGGCATCATCAATCCGGACAACTTCCTGGGTGGGCGCAAGAAGCTACACCGCGAACTTGCCGAGGAGGCGCTTCGCATTTACGTGGCCGAGCCGCTTGGTCTTGACATCGACTCCGCAGCCGCCGCCGTGTATGCGATCCAGAACGCGCAGACGGCAGACCTTGTGCGAAAGGTGGTGGTGACCTCGGGACAGGATCCTCGAGACTTTGTGCTCTACGCGTTCGGCGGCGCTGGGCCGATGCATTGTGCCAGCTACGCAGCTGACCTTGAGATCTCGGAAGTTATTGTGCCCCTCGGCACAGCCGCCGCGGTGTTCTCAGCATATGGGCTTGCTGCCTCAGACATATCGCTCACCGCCGAGATATCGCAGCCGTGCAACTTCCCGCCCGCCTCCGACGAGTTTGGCTCGGTGTTCGCCGCGCTCGACGTCGAACTCGACGAACGCCTTGCCGCTCAGGCGCTGAACTTTTCGAATGTTGTGCGCAACCGCGAGGTCGACATGCGCTACACCATGCAACTCGCCGAGGTGACGACGCCCGTAGAAACTGATATTTACACCTCCGAGACGCTCGACCGTCTTGGAGACCAGTTCGGCCAGCAATACGAACATCTCTATGGGCCCGGCTCCGGTTTCGCCGACGCAGGGCTTCAGCTGATCACCTATCGATCAGAGGCTATCGGCGTCCTGCCGATCCGTCCAAAGCTGACTGCGGCGCCTGCTGGCAGCGGCGAGCCGCCGATCACGGGAATCCGCAGGGTGTATTTGGACACGACGGCTGGCTGGGAAGACGCTTCGATCTACGACTACAGCACGCTTGGCTTCGGCCACGAACTAGTGGGGCCAGCCATCGTGGAGGCTCCCACGACCACGGTCGTCATTCCCCGAGGATGCCATGGAGTCGTCGACCCCCTCGGAAACCTCGTCATCCGTTACGACGCACGCTGAAACTGGAAAGGTTCAACTAATGCCTATCATCCCCGTCGCCGGTTCCGAGGAGTTCGCGAACCATCCCGTCTCTGCTGCAGAGACGCGCGCCCTTGTCGAAGGCAAGATAGCACTGCACTCCGTTGATTCGTCGTTGGTCGACTCGATCGACCCCTTGACCTATGAGGTCGTGCGCCACCGCCTCACGTCGATCACCGAAGAGATGGGTGAGGCTCTCAAGAAGATGTCGGGTTCCGTCGTAGTGACCGACTGTAACGATTTCGACGCGGCCATCATGGATGAGGTCGGTGACGTCGTCCAGGTGGGGCTTTACAACACCGAACTCGCCGCCTCGTTGGACATGGCGGCAAACTGGACACTGCGCAACCGCGTGGACTCTCCCGGGATTTACACGGGCGACATGTTTCTCTGCAATGACCCCTGGGTCGGCGGCGGCCTGCACCAGAACGATGTCAGCCTCTTCGCCCCTCTGTTCCATGACGGCGAGTTGTTCGCCTGGACGGGGGCGGTGGCGCACCAAGTCGACCTCGGCGGAGTGTCGCCGGGCAGCTGGTCAGTCGGCGCCACCGACGTTTTCTGGGAGTCGGTGCCGACGCCGCCCGTCAAGATCGTTGACGGCGGCAAGATCCGCAAAGACGTCGAAGACGTCTACCTCCGCCGGTCCCGCGTGCCGAAGCTTGTCGCCCTCGACTTACGCGCCAAGATCGGCGCCAACAATGTAGCCCACGAGCGTATCCGCACATTAATTGCGAAGTACGGAGCAGACACAGTCAAGGCGGTGATGCGCCGCACGATGGACGATGCGGAGCGGCGTCTGAAGGCCAAGCTGCTCGAGATCCCAGACGGCACTTGGCAAGCAGTGGCTCATCAGGACTCGGCCCGTTCGGGTGACGACGGCGTGTACAAGATCGTGCTCAGTCTCACGAAGACTGCCGATAAGTTGATCTTCGATTTCACGGGCACCGATCCTCAAGTCGAGGGCCTGATCAACTGCACGTATGCGGGTCTGCGCGGCGGGATCTTGCCGATCCTGCTCACCACGGTGTGCGGCGACATTCCGTGGGCACCCGGCGGACTGTATCGGTGTCTCGAGATCATCAGTGAACCCGGCACTATCAACAACTGCACCTTCCCCGCAGGTATCGGCAAAGCCTCCGTGGCATCGGCCTGGGCCACGCAGAACGTGGTCACTGAATGCATTGCCGGGATGCTCGACACCCATCCCGAGCACCGCAAGCGGTTGATGAGCGTGTGTTGCGGTACTTGGGACTTTGCCCTTCTCGCGGGAGTCGACCAGCGCGGCGGTGGATTCGTCACTATGCTTTGCGACTCGATGGCGGGAGGGCTCGGTGCGCGTACGGATTCCGATGGCGTCGATACTGGCGGGCTGGCCTGCATTCCGATGGGCCGGATCGCCGACTCCGAGATGAATGAGTTCGCCTTCCCGATGCTGTACCTTTGGCGCCGGGAGGAAGCTGACTCGGGCGGTCCTGGCCGCTTCCGTGGCGGTGTCGGGGCGTCGAGTTGCTTCATCCCGTGGGACAGCCCCATCGGAGGGGTGCACCTCGTCGTCTCGGCACCCGGTAAAGCGCTGCCTCTAGCGGCGGGAGTGAGCGGCGGCCTGCCGGCCGGCACGCAGTTCGACGTGTTGGTCCGCGAGAGCCGGGTGCGAGAGCTTCTCGCGTCGGGTCGGATCCCACGCTCTATCGATGAGCTCGGTGGGGAGGAGCAGCTGGTGCCAACGCACTATGAGACTGACCTCGGGCCGTCCGACGTGTACTTCACGCATTGGCAGGGCGGCGGCGGCTACGGCGATCCATTGCTGCGCGAGCCCGAGCTCGTCGCGCGGGACGTGCTCGCGCGTAAGGTCTCGCCTGTGGCGTCGTTCGAGGTGTACGGCGTCGTGCTGGGTGGCGATGGATCGGTCGACTTTGACGCGACGACCGCAGCAAGGTCGGTTCGGCGACGGACGCGCGCAGGCATCAGTGAAGGAGCAGACGTATGACGTTCATCGACGATAACCTCGAGGCGGTCGGCGAGACGGTGGCCTGCAGGCACTGCGCCACGCCGCTCGGCAGTCGCACAGAACCGTTGCAGCTCGCGAGGGTGACGGAAGTCGATCCTGCGCTGGCTGGCCCCGGTGTGCGGGCCGAAGCTAGCAACTTCGCCTCACGGACAATCGTGTTGAGGCGCACTTTTTGCCCGAAGTGTCTCACACAGCTAAAAGCCGAGATCGTCCCGGCCGATGAGCCGACCTTGCGTTCGAGCGTCTTGAGTGAGTCGCCGTGACGGCGGGTAGGCGCACGCTCGAAGACCGGGTCGTCGTTGTCACGGGTGGCGGCCAGGGCATTGGCCGCGCATACGCCCAGGCCATCGCGAACGCTGGCGGCATAGTGATCGTGGCTGACCTGAACGACGAAACGGGAGCTGCTGTTGTCGCAGAAATCGAGCAAGAGGGAGGCCGGGCGTCATTCGTACATCTCGATGTCTCCGATCAGGTCAGTTGTGAGGCCCTGGCAGTTCAGCTGCTCGCTGAGCACGGGCGTGTCGATGGACTAATCAATAACGCGGCCGTGTTCTCGACAATCACAATGAAGCCGTTCTGGGAGATCCCAGTGGCCGAATGGGATCGGCTGATGTCAATCAACCTCCGCGGGCCGTGGCTGCTCACAGTTGCACTGTTGGAGGCTCTGCGCGCCGCGCCCGCAGCGTCGATCGTCAATATCTCTTCTGACGCTGTGCTGCTGGGACGGTCTGGGTACCTGCATTACGTCGCTAGCAAGGGTGGTGTGACTGCCATGACCTTCGCCTTATCGCATGAGCTTGGCGGCGACGGGATCAGGGTAAATAACGTCTCGCCGGGCCCCACATACACCGAGGTGGAGCGGGCGACTGTCTCGACCCAGCAGAAAGCCGCAATGCTTGCCGGGCAGAGCCTGCATCGCGAGGCGCATCCCGAAGATATGGTCGGCGCCGTGCTGTTCCTGCTCTCCGATGCCAGCGGCTTCATCACGGGCCAAACCATGCACGTGAACGGCGGATTGTTGCACGCCTGAACAAGCATGTCGCTTGGAGAGGAGCGTGGCCCTATCGTGGGCCTCGCTCCTCTCGTTCGTCAGTGGCCGTTCAACCGAGGATCTCGGCCAATCGAAGCGCCGCTTCGTGCAAGGTGAGGGCGAATGTCTTTGCTTTGTTCGCGGGCAGCCGGTGGATCGGTGCGGAGGCATTTATCGCGATCTTTAGACCTGAAGATGTGGGCACGGCAACGGCCACGGAACCTACGCCATCCTCGCTCTCCTCGCGGTTGACGGCGTAACCGCGCTGGCGCACCTGATCCAGCTGTGCTTCGAGCTCCGTCCTGGTGCGAACGGAGTGCGTTGTGAATTCTTCGAGCTCCTCGGTTGGATAGAGACTGTGCAGCTGCTCGCGGCTGAGCTCCGCGAGCAGGGCCTTGCCGGTCGAGGTGGCGAAGGCCGGCATGACCTGGCCAAGGCGCGACGCTACACGTACTGCGGTATCTGGTTCGGAGACTGCAAGAAACCGTAAGCGATTGCCCTCCAGCACCCCCAGGTGACTCGTCTCGCGCAGAACGGAGCTCACGTAGTTGAGGATCGGCTCGGCAAGGCCTGTCAGGTCCATTTGCCGCAGAACGGAAAACGCTACCGTGGTCAGCGCCGGGCCAGGCAGGTATGCCTTCGTGGAAGGGTCCTGACGAACGAAGCCTCGCCAAGCGAGCATGGCCAGAATGCGATGTGCAGTTGAGGATGCGACCCCCAGATGCGCACTGGCCTCGGTGAGCCGGATCTGCGGACGATCCCCGAGGAGCAGAATAAGCTTTAATGCGTTGTCGACCGATTCGATCGGATATTGCGGGGAAATCGCGTCTTTCTGCACAACAGAAACGGTATCGCTTAATGCGCCGTGTGGCTAGCACCAGCTGCTCTATCGGATCGAGCGCAATCCACTGCCCGGATTCGGGCGACTCGATCAAGGCGGGAGCCGTTCCTCGTCGTCCTGCGCGCCACCCGGATTTCCCTGAACTCGTTCGCGATAGTCACCGGCGGCCCGATGGCTCTCTCCGCAAGGCGGTCGTACTCGATTCCGGTACGGTGCACGTCGACGCCAAAAACCAAGGACGGCCCCTTTGAATGCCTCCGCGTCCTCCGTGCCGCTCGCAGTTCAGCGGTGAAGGCCCGCACAATTGCCATCAACCAGATCAAGGGGATACTCGTGCCCGCTCAAGAGCACGTGCGCAGTCGGTTCCGCCCGCTGACCAGCGCGCAACTCATCCCGGCGATGGAGCGTTCCCGTTCAATGGGAAACCTCACGGACCCTGAGATCGCAACGGCCCTCACTGTGAAGAAACTCGCTGCCCGATACCGATTTCTCGAGCGGGAGATTCTTGACACCGATGCAGTGATGGCAGAGATTCTTCGGGACTGCGCGCCGCTGTTACGGAAGGTCCCCGGTGTTGGCATAAAAGTAGCCAGCCAACTCCTCGTTACCGTGGGCGACGACCCCGAACGCATCGCCTCAGAAGCGGAGTTCGCAGCACGCGTCGGCGTAGCTCCGATACCCGCCTCGTCGGGCAAGACGAGCCGGCACAAGCTCAGCCGCGGCGGCGACAGAGCCGCCAACGCGGCAGTCCACCACGTCGTCGTCTCACGCCTCGCGACCGACTCCCGCACGAGAGAGTATGCGGCCCGACGGACGGCTCAAGGCAAGACCAAAAAGGAAATCATGCGCTGCCTGAAACGATACGTCGCCCGGGAGCTCTACCGTCAACTCGCCAACCACGCGCGGCGCCCTCGATCACCGACCTACGCGCCGCGCGCGAAGACCTCCACATCACCCTCCGCGCAGCGGCCGGACACTTCAACACCTGGCCGGGCACCCTCTCCCGAATCGAACGAGGACTCAGCCGAGACGACAACTTCGCGAGCCAATTCCGGGACTGGCTCCACCAGCAAAGAGCCATCCAAAATATCAACTGGCGACTACAGGTGCGTCACATGACGGGATCATGCCTCGTCGCAGATGGACTTGCGCACTGTCATGATGCGGATGCTGAAAGTTGGGGTGAAAGAAAAGGAAATCTGCTTTGCAGAGGAATTGCATCGATCGGGGCCAAAACTTAAGTATTTCTGCTTGTCAGAGAATGATTCTGCTATTCTCAACGGGTGCAACGATGGACGGATGAGCGGCGCACGATCGCCGAAGGATGCAGAATATTGGCCCATCGAGGCCTGGTCGATGACATCTTAGGTCACATCAGCTTCCGGGTAGATGAGACCACGGTGCTCGTGCGGTGCCGTGGCCCTCTGGAACGAGGATTGGCGTTCACCTTGCCTGCGGACATCCACGAGTTGTCGCTGGATGGGAGTCACGATCTGCCCGATCTTGCCGGTCACGGGCTAACGGCCGCCGGTGAGAGCGTTGAGCAGGCCGTCATCCGGGCAGTAAACGTCGAGACGCTTGCAAAGATGCAGCTGAGCGTGCTCTCGGCCGGCGCAACACCGCCCGACATTGTCGAGGCCGACCGGGGAGACCTACCCGACCTCGGTTCGGCATTCAACGACGCCATGGTTTGGCGGTTTCACCTCGCGGCAATCGACCATGCGGGACTATCAATAAGAAGACCCGAGGAGGCAAAGTGACACTGCAGGCGATCACCGAAACCCGAGGAGGCAAAGTGACATTGCAGGCGATTGCCGAAACCCGATGGAACATCGTGATCGGTGGTCGCAGTGTCGAGGTGGCCGCACGGTATCCGGTGGAAAATCCGTCGACCGGCCGACTGTTGGCCAGCGTTCCGGACTGCTCAAAGGACGATGTCGACCGCGCGGTCCGTGCTGCGAAAGCGGCGCAGACCGCGTGGGGCGCCCTACCTCCGCGGCGACGTGGGGCGCTCTTGCGCGCCTATGCCGGTGTCGTTCGTGAGCACAGGGAGGAACTGGCGAGCCTCGACGCCGTCGACGGGGGCTTTGCCCTTGAGATGATGCGTCGCGACGTGGATGCGGGGATTGAATTGATCGAGCTCTTCGCCGAGTTGGGCCTCGCACTCGGCGGCCGCACCATTCCGGTAAGCGAAAACCTGCACTTCACGAACAATGAACCGTACGGCGTGGTAGCGCGGATCGGTGCCTTCAACCACCCCGCTTTTTTCGCACTTTCGAAGATCGCTGCTCCCCTGATGGCAGGCAACTCAGTTATCCTCAAGGCGCCAGACCAGACGCCCCTCTCATCGCTCCGGTTAGCCGAACTCGCGATCGACGTATTGCCGCAGGATCTTTTCATCACCATCAGTGGGCGCGGGCAGACGGCGGGGCGCGCGATCGTGCGTCATCCCGAGATTCGCCGGATCGGCTTTATCGGGTCGACCGAGACTGGCCGAGCGATCCAGCGTGACGCGGCAGAGACCGGAGTCAAGCACATCTCGCTTGAGCTCGGGGGCAAGAATGCCCAAATTGTGTTCGCTGACGC
Organism: Cryobacterium serini; assembly: GCF_004404025.1. Taxonomy (NCBI): domain Bacteria; kingdom Bacillati; phylum Actinomycetota; class Actinomycetes; order Micrococcales; family Microbacteriaceae; genus Cryobacterium; species Cryobacterium serini. The sequence continues at coordinate 152,018 of NZ_SOHN01000018.1, read as the reverse complement.
CGACCTGGAGAAGGCAGCTCAAGGAGCGGTGAGCGGCATGAATTTCAACTGGACAGCGGGGCAGAGCTGCGGCTCGACGAGCAGGCTGCTCGTGCAGGAATCGATCGCTGAAGCCGTGACCGAGCGCGTCGCGGAGCTTGTCTCGGCGATTAGGGTTGGCCATCCTCTGGACGAAGCGACCGAGATGGGTCCGCTCGTCTCTGAGGCGCAGCTACGCAAGTCCGAATACGCTATAAAGCGCGCGCAGGAAGAGGGTGCGCGAGTGGTCGCCGGCGGTGGTCGGCCAGCGTCCGTTGCGCCAGGAGGCTGGTTCATCGAACCGACGGTGCTGGCTGACGTGAAGCGCGGATCGTTCGTGGAGCAAACCGAGATATTCGGCCCCGTGCTCTCGATTGTCACCTTCGCCACGGACGATGAAGCAGTCGATATCGCAAACGGAGTCGAGTACGGGCTTACTGCGACAATTTGGTCCTCAGACGTGACCCGCGCTCTCACGACAGCCAGACGAGTGGAGGCAGGCTACGTCATCGTGAACGGCGGTAGCAGGCACTACTGGGGCGTTCCCTTCGGCGGTATCAAGGCCTCCGGCGTGGGGCGCGAGGAATCCACAGACGAACTACTTTCTTACACTGAGGTGAAAGCTACTACAGTCATATTGTCGTGATGACGGCTCGGCGCACCCAGCGAATGCTGCTGCATCAGCGGCGCTGGGCGGGTCCGAGGTCGTGGGTATCCGTCGGCTGAGGTCTGCCGGCATCGGTCCCGTCGCGGTCATACACACCTGGCCGCCCTGTCGATCGCTGCCGACCTCACGGCCATCGAGCTGACGGACGCCTCGCTGTACACCGTTTTGCATTCCCGCCTTGGCGTGTCGATCGTCTCCGGCCGCCGACAGGTGCGCGCCGTACCCGCTACTCAGGGTCTGGCGCAGCTGTTGCAAGTCAGCATCGGGGAGCCGCTGCCACTGCAGCTGCTCGAAGGGACGAGCCTGGACGAAAACGGCGTGCCTTTCGAGATGTTCCCCTCCTGACACCGCGCCCGAAGCGACCAGCTGGCCGGTGTGGATACTGTTTCAGTCCTCCAGCGCTTCGCCCTGTTTCTCGGGGAGTCCGAAAGCGCCGAGGGCCGCAACCACGAAGAACATGGCAAAAACCGCGAACAGGAGGCCGGTCCCGCCCGTCTCGCGCAGCGACGGCACGGCCAGCGGCGCCAAGATTGCGGCGATCCGCCCGATGCCAGCCGCCCATCCGGCCCCGGTGGCTCGGATGCGGGTGGGGTAGAGCTCGGGGGTCACGGCGTACAGCGCTCCCCATGCGCCGAGGTTGAAGAAAGAAAGCAACATGCCGGCACCGATCACCTGGGTGGCGTCTCCGGCGACCCCGAAAAGCGTCGCCGAGAGTGCCGAGCCGATGAGGAACACTGCGAGGGTCCGGCGCCGCCCCCACCGTTCGATCAGGTACGCCGAGGCAGCGTATCCCGGCAGTTGAGCCACGGTGATGATGAGCGTGTAGGCGAAGGAGCGAACAAGGGAGAATCCCGACGCGACCAGGATGGTCGGAAGCCAGATAAAGGCACCGTAGTAGGAGAAGTTCACGCAGAACCAGACCAGCCACAACGCACCGGTTCGGCGACGCAGGCCGCGCGACCACAGCGCGGTGACGCGTGTCCTGGCCGCGGAAATAGTCGACCCTGGACTTGTCGCCGCAGGCAGCGCCAAATCATCGGGTGCAGCGGTGACTCCGGCGGACTTTTCGAAGCGTCGGACGGTCGACTCCGCGTCCTGGAAGCGGCCACGCGATTCGAGGAAGCGAACAGACTCCGGCAGCCGCAGCCGCACGACCACCGCGTACACGGCCGGAGCTGCTCCAATAGCCAGCGCCCAGCGCCATCCGTCGGCCGAAGACGGTACAACGAGAAACCCGATCACGGCGGAAAGGGTCCAGCCGATGGCCCAGAAGGACTCGAGGAAGACGATGATGCGGCCACGAATTCGTGGCGGCGCGAATTCGCTCACGAGCGTCGAGGCGACCGGAAGCTCACCGCCGAGACCGAGCCCCACGACGAATCGCCAGGCGATAAGGATAGCCACGGACCCGGACAATGCAGACGCTCCCGTCGCGAGTCCGTAGACGAGCAGTGTGAGTGCGAAAACTTGGCGTCGACCGATGCGGTCGGCCAGCAAGCCGCCGAGGACGGCGCCAATGGCCATGCCGATGAACCCGGCGGACGCGATCCAGGACAGTTCTGCGTCTGTGGTATCCCATTGCACCGCCAATTGGGCAAGGACGAAGGAGATGAGTCCAACGTCCATCGCATCCAGGGCCCAGCCCAGGCCGGAACCCACGAGCACACTGCGATGCTCCCGGGTAAACGGAAGTGCGTCCAATCGCTCGGATCGACTAAAACGTGCGCGAACTTCAGCCATCAGGTGTCCACTTCAGCGTTGGCGGCAATGCGGCAAACTGAGGGTAAAGCGTCCACCGGATAAACGAACTCTATTGCACGTCTTTCCCGCGCCTCCCTCGCTCTTCGGCCATCACGCGGTGCGGTTGATCTCCCGCGTGGGTGGTTGACTCCCGCTGCACTCTACCGGGGTGGGCCTCGTGCTGCTGTTCTAGGCGCCGAATGACGCCGTGCAGGGCTGCCGAGAGTCGTCGATGCGAATACCTTGACTGCATCACACCAGCATGCCGCAAAGTTTTTCCGCAGCGGCTTGGAGCAGGGCTCCGAGCTCGGCACGCAGTTTGTCTGACATCCGGTGGGCCGGCACCGAAACATTCATGCCGAAGATCTCGCCGCTGGGGCTGGATATCGCGACGGCGACCGACATGACACCGTCTTCGCTTTCCTCCCGGCTGGTCGCGTAGCCGGTGTCACGGATGGATTCCAGGGCTTGCTCCAACGCGGTTCGGGATGTAATTGAGCCTTGAGTGAGACCGGGGAGCTCTTCTTGGGGGTACAGGGTCCGCAGCTCATCTGTGGTGAGGCGGCTCATCATCGCTTTTCCTGTGGCAGTGCTGTTGGCAGGCAGCGTGAGGCCCTGGCGGGAACCGACGCGTACCACCCGTGAGCTTTCGATGGCATCAATGAAGCAGGTGTGGGCCCCTTCCAGCTTGGCGAAGTGGACCGTCTCGTCTGTTGCATTTGACAGTTGCTCTAATATGGGGCGAGCCAAGGATCGAACGTCGACTTGACGTCTGATCGCGAAGGCGATGGAGCTAAGCGCCTGACCGGGCTCATAGGCTCGCGTAGACGGATTTTGCCGGACAAATCCGCGGTAGAGAAGCATTCCCATGAGCCGGTGGGCGGTGGACGACGCCACGCCGAGATAGTTGCTAGCGTCAGTCAGTCTGATACTTGGACGCGTCTCGAATAACAACAACAGGCGCAAGGCACTGTCAACAGATTCGATGCGATATTGCGGCGGCGGACCGTACTTGGACTGGGGTTCTGGCTCTACAGTGCTGATGCCACTTGCCCTATCCCTTGGCCCAGTCTCGCGAGCTCGTGCCGCCAAGCCGTAGCCGTATTAAAGGATCCGCCCAAGTCAGGCAGCTCAACTAGGTCGCTTTCGGGAAGGTCGACGAGTTCGCCTCCGGCGGCACGTATCTGCAGTGAAAGCCGAGCCAAATTGTCGACGCTGATGGCTTGCAGCACTGCCTGCTCGACTGTCATCGCTGCGCTGGTAAGTCCATGCCCGCGAAGTACTACGACGGGGCGTTCGCCCATGGCCGTGACCATTTCCTTGGCCAGCCGGCGGTTTCGGACCAACACTCCACGAGGGTAGACGGGCACTCCACCGGCGGCCAGGCGCGTGCCGGGAATGTCGAAAGCTCCAACAATGGGTCGTATCGGCAAACCGGCGAGATCTGCCGCAACAACGTGAGGGGGATGGGCGTGGACGACGGCCCTAACATCAGGGCGAGAACGAAGAAGTTCGGTGTGGAGGGGCAGCTCATTGGGTACTGTGTACCCGCCGTCGAGCTCGCCATCGGCTGCGGGATTGCCGTCGAGGTCGACCAGATGGATATCTTCGGCCTCGGTGAAGGCAAGGCCGCGCTCCCGGGGCCCACGGCAGCGGATAAGGAGTGCATTTTCATTGACTAGAAGACTGATGTGCCCTAGAACGCCGTCGGCCAAGCCCCGATGTGCCAATACCCTGCAGGCCATCGACACAGCCTCCCTGCTAGCACCCAATGACAAGGTTTCGAGAGTCTGCCGCATCACGGTACCGGCATCACTTGTGAGGTCAGCTGAGTCTCGAGCGCATCGCGCAGCTCGGTGATGGTGATGCCTGTTGCCATTCCGCGGCGGCAGGTGATGAGCGCCTTTGGCCAGTTGACTGTCGCTGCCCCGTGCAGACTGATCCCGTCTTTCGTGTAAAGGGCAGCGAACCTGCCGTGAGTCTCGGGGTGCCCGATCACGATGTGCTTCGCATTGTTTCCCACCCGCCCGACAATCTGGATTTTCCAGTTGTATTGGTCACTCCAGACATACTCGACGGGAGTATATTCTCGAGGCTCGGCCGGATGGGTGATGTTGTATGCGACGCAGATGGCCTGCTCGACCGCATTGGTCCAATGCTCGATTCGGATGTCTTCACCGTGCCGCGGGTGGTGCCAGCGTGCCACATCGCCGACGGCGTAAATGGATGGTGCGTGCACGGCGCGGCAATATTTGTCCAGCACGACCCCGTTGTCTACGAGCAGACCGGAGGACGAAAGCCAAGCGTCATTGGGAACGGCTCCGATGCCAACGAGGACTGTCGCTGCCGGCAGAACGCGGCCGTCGGTCAGGTGCACGCTGAAGGCGCCCTGGTGTCCGTCGATTGCGTCGACGCCGGTACCGAAAATCGTCGTGACGCCGTTATCGCGATGCAGGGCGCCGAACCAGTGGCCGATCTCGGGATTGAAGATGCGACTCATAGGAATGATCTGCGGATCGATGACCGTGACCGTGAGGCCCATCGACCGCGCCGTGGCTGCCGCCTCGGCGCCAATGAAACCGGCGCCGATGACGACCAGGTCACCGCCGCCGAGGAGACTGGCGCGCAGCCGGTGGGCATCATCTAGGGAGCGAAGCACGTGGATGCCCGCACGTTCGCCCCAGGGAGACGGGCGCGCGGCCGCTCCGGTCGCGATAACCAGGTTGTCGAAGTGGATGGGGTCGTGATTCTCTAATTCGAGGAGACCATAGTTGATGTCGACACCGGTCGCGGTGTGCCCCAGCACTAACTGGATTCGCGCTTCATCGGCCTCTTCCTGCGTGAGGAGGCAGATAGACGCTGCCTGTGCTGTGCCGGCCAGAACGGACTTGGACAGTGGCGGCTTGTCATAGGGAAGCTCTGATTCTGCACCAACGAGAACGATGTCGCCTTGGTACCCCTCCAGCCGAAGAGACTGTGCGGTGCGCACCCCGCCGATGGAGGAACCCACGATCACGGTGGTCGAGCTCATTCGCTCACCGTGAGGGCCGAAACCGGGCAGCTGCGGGCCGCTTCGGTGACACGGGATCGCTCCGCCTCCGGAACCTCTGTCTTGACCATGACCACGTTGCCATCATCGTCGAGGTCGAAGTAATCCGGTGCGGCCATGACGCAGTTGGCATAGCCCTGACAGGCCTTCAGATCAGCGGTTACAACCGGCATGGTCAAGCTCCTTTGCCTAAATTATTCACGTGTTGTTGGGTGCTACGGCAACGTTGTCAGCCGAAGTTTCGACGGTCAGGCATCCTCGGTGACCAGTGGTCCGAAGGGATGGCCGATCATGGCTGAGAAAGTAGCCGGTGACTGCCACGTCAGGGCTTCGAGTTCGAACGGACAGAGCGCCACCCATTGGCCCGAACGTGGGGAGTGGATCATGAGCCGTGAACCATTGCGGGTCTCGACGCGGCTGACCCGTATCTCGGAAAACTCGTTACCAAGAACGATCGGGGTACCCGTCGTGTGTGCCTCGAGCTGGGCTCGTTCTTCGCTCGCGTGAAGCGCCGCCTGACGGTCTTCTGCCTCACCTTCCCATTCGAGCTTCACAGGAATATCGCTAAGTTCTGCATGCGAATAACGGACTCGTCGACCATGATCGTTCGGCGGGCAAGTTCCCAACCGGTTGGAGTTCGCCGCAGCAGGTCCTCACGACTGGCCGAAATGGTGGCGGCCTCGTTAATGTCCCCGCGACTTCTAAAAAGCAGTACGGCAGAGTCCACGACAATTTCGTCTGGATTCTTGGTTCGAAAAGTGCGGACATTGGTGATGTAGTGGCGCAGGCGAGAGGGTGGGTCTTCGGTCCAGGCGTGCTCGGTCGCGAAGCGGGCCACGCGGCGACTGAGCGAGTACATGTTTTCGTCGAGATGGGCCATTCCGGGAGCAGTCGTGTAACCGGCCCCGAGGGCTGTGGTGACGCGCACCGGCATGAGATAGTGAATATCGGAAGCGATTGTCGATAGCCAGGCCTCGTAATCCTGCGCATCCAGAAGATAGGATTCGTCCACAAGCCACCGGTGGGCCTGGAGGTGCAGCTCGTCATTGAACGCCAGGGATTCACCCATTCGCTGGGTCCGGGGGGCGTGTGCTCCCAAGGGAGACTGCTCCGATAATGTGCGGTCGGTGCGCACGTTTGCCGTTTTTACACTCATGGCTAGGCGTCCAGCAATACGGAATCGGCGGCTTCGTCGGTGGGAGCCGTGGCGGTGACACAGGATAAAGCGGCGCCACTTTTAGACGTCTTCCGGACGGCGGTCATTCCGACCTTCAGCTGTGCCGCGGCTTCAATTGGGCGTTCCAGGTGGTCGGCCCAGCGAGTCAGCAGCTCCCGCTGGTTGTATTCGCTGTAGCCCACGCGAGTGGAGCCCGGACCCGAATACTGCTCGGTAGTCAACGGCTCCACAACGTTCTCACCGTTTTCCAAAAGGCCCATTCGGCCATTGAGGAGAAGCCGCCGAGCCATGGAACCGGCCGCAGTATTGGTCAACGATACCCAATTTTCAACGTCATCCTGCTCGAACATACCGCCGCTGCCGAAGCACATGAGGTAGGCCTTGTAGGAGAGTTCCTTGTATTCGTCGGTCGCATTCTTGTCTACAGCGAACCAGGACAGGACCTCAGTCTCATTTTCGCTGATCGGCTGCCACTGACGGATGGAGATGAAGGGGTGCACGTCATCGGAATCCTCCTCCACTCGCGGCCAGTTGTGGACGAAGCTCATATTGGGGAACACCGATGCAGCGGAGACCATGAAGCCATCCTTGCCGATGACATCCAGTTGCGCCTGGCTCCACTGCCCCTTCATCCTGTCGATCATTTCGTCCGGGTAGCCGACATAGCGCAGACGGTCTTCCAGGCTTCCCTCGGGAAGTTTGTAGGTCGTACCGCCACCGTTGCCGGCCCAATACGTGGTGCCATCTTTGCGTTTTTCCGCCTTGGGTTCGCGGAACAAACCGATTTCAACCACGGAAGCGTGCGTCTGAGGTGTGTGGTACATGTCACCGGCAAAGTTTTCGGCACCGATTTTCCAGTTGGCTTTAATGCGCCAACGCTGCGGTCCACGTAGTTCAATGCCGCCGCCGCTCTGCTTCGTGTAGTAGTCCAAGTAGAACTTGAAATCGCCGAGAAAGTCCTCGAGCGGCTCCGCATTCGGATCCAGGCTGATGAAGATGAGCCCGTTGTACACACCGAGGGATGGTGCGGGGAGAAGAGTCTGGCCCTTTTTCTTGAAGCCCTCTTCGCCGCCGAACGCTTCCTCGTGGAACGGCAGGCCGATGAGTCGGCCATCATTTCGGTAGGACCAGCCGTGGTAAGGGCAGCGGAAGTGTGATGCGTTGCCCATTTCCGCTCGGCAGACCTGCATGCCACGGTGCAGGCACATGTTGAACAAAGCTCGGACCTCGCCTTTCTCGTCGCGCGAAATGATAAAAGAGTCCTCGAGGACATGACGGACGACATAGTCACCGGCCTGGGGAACTTCGGACTCGTGCGCGACAAACAACCAACTCCGACCAAAAATGCGCTCCTTTTCAAGATCGAACAGTTCTTTGTCGTTGTAGATATGTGCCGGAATCATGCCCTGGCGTACGTCGTTCAGGACACCGCTCTGGTCTGTCATGGGAACTCCTCGTTTGGTGCGGCGTTGGACATTTATTCTGCTAGTCAGAGATTAGTTCTGTAATAAAGAGAATGGCGCACTGCTGATAGTTCGTCAAGCCCCGGTTGCACGACTCGTTGCAGCTGGCCCGCTGAGCGCGGGTGAGTGCCGAGCCGGCACCTAGATTCAGTGCCCGTTTTCCGGGTTATCTGAGTCGCGAGCGGCTGCTTCGCCTCGATCCATCTCATGCAGGGCCTGCATGTCGGTGGCAGTGAGTACGAAATCGAAGACCGCGAGGTTTTCGGCCAAATACAGGGGGTCGGATGACTGGGGGATCGGGATGAGGCCCTGTTGGACGTGCCAACGGAGCAAGACCTGCGCGGGAGTTCTCTGCACACGTTCCGCGATTGCTTTGACGATGGGTGTGTCCCGCAGGCCGGAGGCGCGGCCGATCGGGCTCCAGGATTCGGTCAGGATTCCCAGGTCATCGTGGATCGCCCGCGCTTCCCTGCGGGCCAGGTCAACACTCAATTGGATTTGATTGACATCGGGGACCACACCGGTCGCTTCAATGATCTTCTTCAAATGAGTCGGTTTGAAATTGGAGACGCCGATTGCTTTAACCTGGCCTTCCTGCAGCAGCTTGACCAGGCCCTTCCATGCCTCGACGTAGCTGCCCTGTGCTGGCACAGGCCAGTGGCACAGGAACAGGTCGAGGTAGTTGACGCCGAGCCTCCGAAGGCTGTCGTCGTAGGCTCGCTGAACGCCTTCGACGCTGTGGGATTCCTTGTTGAATTTGCTGGAAACAAAAAGGTCATCCCGGTCGATGTCCGAGGACCTGATTGCACGTCCGATCGCTTCTTCGTTCCGATACTGGAACGCGGTATCCACCAAACGGTACCCCGCTTGAAGTGCATGACCGACAGCGGCCTCACATTCTTTGTCCAGAAGTGGCCACGTTCCCAGTCCCAATAACGGAATGCTGTGCCCGTGGAGTAATTTTCGTCGAGGCGCGACTCCCGTTTCGCTGATCATGTTTGCTCCGGACGGCCTACATCTTCGAGATAGGTGCAGGCTTTGTCGAGAGTGACAACGTCACCATATTTGCTGTCGATGTCGAACAGGCTGGCTAGATGGGGTAGCTCGGCTCGGTCACCGACGCCTTCCTCAACGACGACAGTGTGGAAACCATATGAGCAGGCATCAACGGCCGTGGCGCGGATGCACCCGCTGGTGGTGCATCCGACGATGAGCAGCGTGTCCACGCCTTTCGATATCAGACGCGTCGCCAAATCCGTGCCAAAGAAGCAGGATGCGAATTTCTTGACTAGGAGCATTTCATTGCTCTGGCGCTGCAGCCTTGCGTCGAGTTCGACCCATTCGCTACCCTCCACGAGCCAGCTGTTGGAGGGTATTTTGCGGATCCACTTACCGGCATCCTGCAGATTGGTGTCATAGGCGACGGTCGAGAAAATTATCGGAATATCTGCTGCCCGCGCACTCGCCAGTAATTTCAGCGTAGCTTCTATCTGCCGATCGAGATCGCCAGCTAGGGGCGACCGTGCATCGGTGAAACCACGGATAAAGTCGACGACAAGAAGAGCCGGACGTGTGCCGAAGCCGGTGCGGCTGCTGAGACCCTTTTGCCTGAATTCGGACCGGAGCTTCTCATACGCATCAAAAATGATGGTGCTGGATGACATGATTTCCTTTCTCGAAGGATCCGTTCCAGGAACGGACAATTGACCGCGGCGCGGCCTAGGTGGTTTTACGCAGGTGTCCCTCGATAGCCCAGAGCGCCAGATTGCCAATGAGCGCGATGAGGGCGAGCAACGTGATAAGGCCATACATCATGGGCAAATCCAGCTGTCCATAGGCGCGCAGCGCCAGCAGACCTAGGCCGGCGCGCGCGGCAAAGAACTCGGCGATGATGACGTTGATGAAAGCGATGCTGAATCCGATTCGGATACCGACCATCAGTGATGGGGCCATCGCCGGTATATATATTTTCGTCACGGTCTGCAGCCGGTTCAGGCTGAGGGACCGTGCCAGCTTCGGCAGGAGTGGATTGATGGCGCGGACACCGGCCGTGGTGGAAACCATGATCGGGAATACGGCCGCGAGAGCAGCCATGGCGGCCTGGGCTCCTACTCCCACGCCGAAAATCTGCAGCAGAATCGGAAAGAAGATGACGCGTGGCGTGGCGAATGCGCCCGCCACGATCGGATCGAACACGGCCCCCAGGAATTTGCTCCTTCCGATGCAGTATCCAAGAGGAAAGCCCACAACGGCGGCAATCAGAAAACCAATGGCTACCGCGTTCAGCGTGCTCCACAGGTGCCTATAGATTGACCCGTCCGCAAAGGCATCCGCAAGTGCCAGGAAGGATGCGACGGGGGATGACACCAAATCGCTAATGGTTGACAAGAAACCCCAGATAAGGAAGACAGCCACGAGGACGACAGCGCGCCACACGTTGTCGATGAGGGCGGAGGATTTCTTCCCTCCCGACGGGTTGCTGGCCTTGGGCGCGGCAAGAATCGTGACATCGGTGCTCACAACATGTCCCTTCTGATGCGCTTCTCGAGCCACGTGAGAACGCCGTTGACGACAACGCTGACGACAACGACGACGACAATGTAGCCCCACATGTCTATTACATTGAGTTCCCGGTAATACAGGCCGGCGCGGAAGCCGATTCCTTGTGCCGCCAGAATGAATTCCATGGCGATGGTGCCGATCACGGCATAGATGAAACCGAGCCGGATGCCGGGGAAGACCAGCGGTGTGGCGGCAGGAAATAATACCTTCAGGTAATACTGCGCTGGAGAGGCATTTACGGAGTTCGCGAGCTTGTGAAGAATGGGCTTGATTGAGCTCAGCGCGATCTTCGTGGTCAGCGCGATCGGAATCAGAGACATCGTTGCCGCGATCAAAATAATTGGCCCCGCGTTAAGTCCCATCACGGCCAGAAGTACGGGATAGAACAACAGCGTGGGCATGGCGTAGCCCGTGACGATGAATGGCTCCAGGATTCGCCCGGCAGCCGGGACACGCCATAAGAACACGCCCAGTGGAATTCCCACGGCGAGGCCGGTGGCGAACGCGAAAAGAATCGTGGTCAGGGTGCGAACCGAATCCTCCGCAAACTCGCTGGTCGGGGCAATGGATGCGAGCCGGATCAGAATTTCAGATGGTGGTGCCATCAACGTGGGCGCAATGAGCCCTGTCTTGGTGGCCGTTTCGAGGAGGACGAGGAGCGCTGCGATGATGAACCACCGAACGAAAGTCGGCGTACGCCAAACCGAGGCCGCGCTGAGCTGTTTCGTTTTGACCTTTATCTGCAGTGTGCTCATGCAAGCAGCGCCCCAGGGCCCAGTGTTTTTTCGGCTTCGACCTTCACTAGGTTCCACAGGTGCTCTTCCAACTCCCGGAAGCGTGGAAGTGCGTGAGTACCTTCCGGCCGTGGACGTGGCAGGTCAATGGTGACGATCTCTTTGACGATTGACGGTCGAGCCGACATGACCCACACCTCATCCGAGAGATAAACTGCCTCCTGAATATCATGGGTAATGAAGAGCACCCGATTTTGGGTCCTCTCCCAGATACGCAAGAGCTCCCGACCGATAAACTGGCGAGTTTGCTGGTCCAGCGCACCGAACGGTTCATCCATGAGCAGAACGCGAGGCTCGACGGCCAAAGCTCGAGCAATAGCGACACGCTGTTTCATTCCCCCCGACAGCTGCCCGGGGCGGTGATCTTCGAATCCTCGCAGCCCTACAAGATCGATCATGAGGCGTGCACGGTCGTGGCGGGCGACTTTGGAAACGCCTTGGACCTCCAGGCCAAAGGCGACGTTGTCGAGGACGCTGCGCCAATGCAGAGTGGAGTCTTCCTGGAACACCATTGCGGTGTCCCGGCGGGGACCGGTGACGAGCTCGCCGTCAATGCTGACGGAGCCCTGCGTGGGTTTCAGAATTCCCCCGACCATGTCCAACAGAGTGCTCTTCCCACAGCCGCTCGGACCTATTACGGAGACGAACTTGCCTTCGGGAATTGTCCCCGAAACGTTGGCCACCGCCTGGGTAGCCCCGGCATCGGTTTGAAAAGTCATACCGATGCGGTCGAAAACAACATTGTTGTTCTGTTCGGTCGAACCCGTGCCCAGTACGTCGCTCATGACAGGACGTTTTTCAGGACGATGGCGTCCATATCGGGCTCCCGAGTTAGCTGGCCCTGGTCGAGACCCGCGGCGACAACGGACTGTAACTGTGCGTCCGTGAAATCGAGACTGTAGAAACTCTGGGAATTTTTCAAGGCCTCAAAGGCGACTTCCGCTTCGTAATCGATCGCCTTGGCGTAAATGGCTGCGGCCTTCTCCAGATCGGTCGCGATGAGGTCAATGCCCTTCTTGAGTGCCCTACCCCATCCTTTGAGAACCTCTGCGTTCTCGTCGATGAAAGCACCGGTCGCGCACAGGCAGGTATCTGACCAGTCGGTGACATAGTCGCGCGAGCGCCAGATGATCTTCGACTCACTCTCATTGGCAATTTTCTCTGACAAGGGTGAGGCCGTCCAAGCGACATCGACAACTCCCTGAGACAAGACAGTCCAAGAATCGCTGGCCGACCCGACACTGACCAGTTCTACGTCTTTGCCGGGGATGATTCCGGCTTCCCGCAGCGTTCGCTCTGCAAAGTAGGTCGAGTTCGAACCGGGAGTACTGACGGCTACCTTCTTGCCGCGAACGTCCTCAATGGATGTTATGGACGAACCAGCGGGTGCGATGAAATCTACGGACGGAGAGGTGTAGACGTTGCCAAATATTTTGACGTCCATACCCTTCTCGGCCGCGATAAAGACCGGAATTGTGGAGGAAGTGCCAAAACCGATACCGGAGTCAATCCCGCGCACCGTATCGAGGCCGCCAGGGAATTGGATGTGCTCAAGGGAGAGCCCTTCTTCTTCGTAATATCCGGCCGCTTGTGCGATGAAAAACGGGGCCGAATGAATTAGGCTCGCCAGCCCGGTGACCGCAACGTCACCGGAAAATCCGGCCTTCCCCGTGCTCCCGCTCGGCGCGCACGACGTTGTGGCCCCCAAGAGAGCCAGACCTCCCGCAGCGGCAGAGAGCCGCATAAATCCTCGCCGGTCCATATGGCTTAATTTAAATTCCATCGTGTTCTCCCTCGCCATTGAGTGCTTTTTACGGGCATTTGTCTGAGTAAATCACATTGTAGTACTGCTGTGCAGATACTTGTTCTGTTGGACAGAGATAATCGTGCGAGCATACGCGTAAATCGACCGTAAAAGAACGTGCGTCGCGCACGTCCGAGTTGATCGACGTCGTGGGATGTGATGTGTGACGCCGAATACACAAGTCCCCCCAGATGCTATCGCCGGATTTGTTTGACATGAAAATGGTATGAGGTAGCCGTAGGGCTCCTCATTGGAGTGTCGGCCATCACGCAGATTATTGCGCGGGCTGGCATGGGGGCCCTGATGGATCGCTTTTCAACGCGGACATTCATCCTGCTTGCGCTCATCCTTTTGGCCGCCTCCTGTGCGATCCTTGGCCTGAGTGAAGATTTATGGGCGTTCGTTGTCTCGCAACTCCTCCAAGGTGCCGCTCGCGCCTACTTCTTCACCGGCGCACAGACGCACGTAGTGCGTTCGGCGCGGCCGGCCGTCACTGCCCTCGCGCTCATGAATGTGACGAACGGCATCGGATTGCTGGTCGGCCCCCTACCCGCCGGATTCGTCGGTGCATCGTCCCTGACCCTCACGCTCTTCATCGCAGCAGGCATTGCAGCCGCTGCTATCCCAGCATGCGCATTCCTAGTGCGATACGAGCCGTTTACGAGGCCGCCTTCGGAGCCCGGCGTGGTCTCAGTTGCGGTATGGCGGCGTCCCAGCGTGCTGACTGCGGCATGGATGAGCGTGGCGGCTGGGTCATGGCGAGGCATTATGAACTCATACTTTCCACTCCTATTGTCAGAAGCAGGTCACTCCGTACCAGTCGTGGGTGCGATGACGACGTCGGCAAATTTTGCAGCATTGGCTGGTTCTATCTTGGCGCGGGGAGCCCGGCGGGCAGGCCTGAGACTTGCGAGCGTCTTGGGTACTGTGTTGGCCCTTGGAGGCATCGCTGCCATGGCCCTTCTCCTGCCCAACTTGGTATTGGCGGGCGCATTCCTCTTCATCTCGGGGGTGGGCTCAGGAATCCTGCAGACTCTTGGCCCGGCTCTCGCGGCAGAGGCAGTCGGCCCGGAAGAGCGTGGTCGCTCCATTGCCTCGATCGGCACGTTCCGTGCCTTCTCGCTCCTCGTCACACCTATGAGCATCGGGGCACTAATTTTCGTACTTCCCTCTGCCGCAGTTGCGACCGCGATCGTTGCTATCGCTGTCGGCGTCCCTGGGATGGTGATGCGGTCCCGTCCTCCCCGCGGCATGAATGACTAAACCTTCTCGGCATCTATCTTCTTGAAATCTGCTTCTGCAATGCGCAGAACTGGCCTCCTGGCCGGCGCATTGAGCGTGAGCATATGCGCGCCGGTTCTGAGGGCACCGTCTAATTCATCCAAGCCAGCACATTCATGACTCGAGAAAAACTCGATGAAATGTCGTCATGATCGTCGATGGATGGATGAGCGGACACCGTGCGCCCTGTGTCTGATCTCCGAGGTTGAAACCCACTAGTCACGTGCGAGAGCTACTTGGTCCGAGCCTCGGAAACGCTTGCGGCAGGACTGTCGCTCTGACCAGAAACGCGCCAAGAACCCCGCAATGTGACCAGAATTCGCCGGTGCTTCACCGTACAGCGCATACACTAAGCGGCATGACATCCGCGGAATTCCGCGAAATGCTGCCCCTGTTGCAGGTTCGCGACCAGGCCGAGACGACTATGATTTGCTCTTGGTTCGAGTCGAGGCACCACCGCTAGCCACCATTTTCTACGGGGCAAGAGAATCGGATTCCGGGCTCAGTATCGGGCGTCGCATTTTGTGCGCACGCTCAGTCCTTGTCCTTCGCAAAACTCCTGTTCAGAAGCTCCGCGGTCGCCGGATTCACCACCTCGTTCCGCCGGATGTAGTGCTGCACGGTGATCTTCGTATCCGTGTGACCGAGCAACTCCCCGGCCAGCTCGACGTTGGCGTTGTCACCGCAATATCGTTTCTGCCACTTGCCAGAGCCTCGCCAAGACAGGGAAGCGCACTGTCATATTGCTCACGTAGCTCTCATCTACGACATTCAAATTGTGTTGCTAGTTGTGCGACAAATTTTGGTTTCTCGAGCGATTCGGTTGGGTTGTCCCATAATCGAACGTATGAGTGACACGGACCAGCATGCTTGTTGACTACATGCGGGCGTCGAAGGCCGACGGGTCGCAGAGCACTAATCTTCAACGGGATACGACGGTTGGGTCGTCGGTTCTTATTTTGCCAGAAGGGACTCGTAGCGGGCGCGCATGTCCTGGAAAACCTGGGTGGTCGCCGCTGCGTCCAAGAAGGAATCCGGCACGAAGCGATCGCCGATCTGGGCTATGACGTCCTTGTCCTGGCTGCAAGTTTCGACACCATTCTGGAGCTTCTCGGAGACATCCTGGGGCAGGCCTTTAGGTCCGAAGAGGCCGTAGACCGATGTCGTCTTGACGTCATAGCCGGCCTCATCCGTGGTCGGAACGTCGGGAAAGGCTTCGGAACGCACGTCGCCCGCCGCGGCCAACGGGACAATCGCACCGTCCTTCACCTGGGCTTCGACGTCGACGTGGTCGTTGACGAACCCGGCGTCGATGTGGCCGCCCAGCAGGTTAGTAATGAGCTCGGCGCTGCCCGATGTAGGCACCATCGCCAACTCGATGCCGGTGTCCTTCTGGAGGCGCTTGAGCTCGATGGCCAACGAACTAGTGGCGCCGGGGACCCCGATGGAGATCTGTCCGGGATCGGCCTTCGCGGCATCGAACAGATCTTGGAGGCTCTTGTACGGGGAGCCTTTGGGTACCGCGAATAGCGTCGGAATCTCGGCCATCGTGCCCACGGCTTGGAAGTCCGCCTGGGAGTAGGACAACTCATTGGACATCGGGTTCAGGACCAGCGGCCCGTTGGTGCTCAGGCCCACGGTGTGTCCGTCCGGTTTCGCGCTGGCCAGTTCCTGCATGGCTACGGCGCCAGCGCCGCTGTCCCGGTTCTCCACCACGAAGGTTCCGCCGAGAAGCTTTTCCAGGCAGGAACTGTACGCGCGGGCCGTGGTGTCAGACGGGCCGCCAGCGGCGTAGGGCACGAGAAAGGTGACGGGCTTTGTGGGGTAGCCCTCGGCTGCCCGGGAGGATACCGAGCACCCGGTGGCGGTCAAGGCCAGTCCGGCGATAGCGGCGGCGGCCGTGACATGGCGCAGTCGATTCTTGTTCAAGGTATCCTCTGGTGGTCGAAGTGAAGTTGAGAGTTCAATCCGCACGGAGTGCCCTCTCAGTAATACATGATTATGACGAACGGCACAACTAGTTGTGGTGAATTTACTCACCCGTTACGCACGCGTGGGACTCCAGCCGGGAAACGCTCAGCGCGGCCCGCGGCTTCATGAAGCTGTCCCATACGGGCCCGGTCGAGAGCCAGCGTAACGGGTCCATCAGGGCAAGGCTCCGCGGGATGAAAACCTTACGGCGGCGGCTGGCCATCGCGTTGACTAGGAGATCGGCGCAGGTATCCGTGCTGGAAACGATGCTGAAGGGCCATGGCAGAGAGCGGCTCTCCCCGGCCCGTGTGGATGCACCCGAAATCATGTTCGTTCGCACCCAGGCAGGATGTGCGACGCCGACGTTTACGCCTTTATGGGCGACTTCCAGCCGCAGTGCCCCGCCGAAGGCCTCCACGCCCGCCTTCGAGGCGGCATAGGCGTTTGCGCGCGGCACGTTCTTCAGCGCGGCCGCCGAACTCATGAGCAGGAAGTAGCCGCCGTGCTTCGTGACCTCTTCGAGGGTGGCCTTGACGGTCCTGATGACTCCGCCGAGGTTGACATCCACGATCCGCAGCAGGTCCTCGGTACGGGAGGCGGAGACAGTGGAGGCGCTGCCCACACCGGCACAGGCAAAGACGATGTCCAGTCGGCTGAAGTGTTCGACTGTTCGCTGCACCGCGAGTTCCAGCGAGGTATAGTCCGTGACGTCCGCTGCCGTGGCCAGGTGATTCCCGCCGAGCCTGGACACGACTTGTCCGAGGGCCTGCTGGTCGCGGTCGACGAGCGACACAAGGGCTCCTGCGGCAGCCAGTCGCTCGGCCGTGGCCGCGCCAATGCCGCCGGCGCCTCCGGTTATCAGAACTACTTTTCCGCGTAGGGAAGCGCGGGCCGATCTGGCGCCGGAGGACCCCGCGCGGCCCGAAATTTTGAAGACGTGAGAGGGCCCGTTCATCCCATATACGACCCGCCGTTGACGTCAACCGTAATTCCGGTGACGAAGCCATTGCCGGGTGTTGCCAGGTACTGGACGGCTTGAGCGACGTCGCTGGCATAGCCCAGACGCCCGACCGGGATACGGGTCAGATAGTTTTGGTTGACCTCATCTGACACCGACGAAACCATGCCTACTCCGATCCGTCCGGGGGCGATGGCGTTGACGGTGATGCCGAACGGCGCGAGTTCCCGGGCGAAGGAGCGGGTAATGCCCAGCAGGCCCGTCTTGGTGGCCGCGTAGTGGACACCGCCCAGTCTGCCGCCGTCGCGGCCTGCAAGCGAAGACATGTTAATGATCCGGCCGAATCGAGTGCTCTTCATGTGAGGTGCCAGCGCCTGGATGCCCAAAAATGGCCCGGTGAGGTTCACGGCCATGACCGCGTTCCATTCATCGAATGGTATTTCGTCCCCTGGGATCTTCTGGCCGTCTCGTTTTGGGGAGATGCCGGCGTTGTTGACCAGAACGGCCTGCGCTGCGGGTGAGGCTTCGACGGCCTCGGCGATCCGCTTCCAGTCCTGGGGTTCGGTGACGTCGCAGCACATGGTCAGGATCGATCCATCCTGTTGTGGATCCAGCGTCGCTTCAAGGTCGGCTAGTGCGGTCTCTGACGCGTCCACCGCGATGACCCTGTCTCCGCTGGTCAGGAACGACTCCACGATGCCGCGGCCAATGCCACCGCCCGCACCGGTGATGACGACTGTTCTGTAGTGCTGCTCGTTCATGATTATGCTTTCCGTTCCTGGATCGTTAACGACGTGCACTAGCGAGCCGCGATCAAAACCTGTTCAACGGTTTCGTCTTCAGATCCCGTCAAATACGGTTCGGGTTCGAAATGCGCGTTGACTTGGCGGAAGGTGTAGGCCGGTTCCGGCCACAGCGTGGTCAGTCGGCCGTTGCGGTGGTCCACGTACCAGCTCCGGCAGCCGCCCTCCAGCCATACGGTGCCTTCCGCCAGACGGTCCACGCGATCCATGAAGGCTTCCTCTGCCTCTTCGGCGACCTCCAGGGCGGGTAAGTCGGCCGCCTCGCGGAAGTTCACCGCCGCCATGATGTAATCGATCTGTGCCTCCGCGATGTAGACCGCGGAGTTGTGTCCCAGGCCGGTGTTGGGACCGTTTATGATCCAGAGGTTCGGGAATCCGTGCACCGCCGTCGTGGCGTAAGCCTGCATGCCGTTGGACCAGCGTTCGCTCAACGGCAGGCCATTGCGGCCGAAGATCCGGTGGGCGATAGGCAAGTCTGTGGTTTCAAAGCCGGTGCAGGCCACGATCACATCGAGCTCGTGGCTCCCTCCGTCCTTCGTAATGACCCGGTTGCCTTCGACCCGTTCGATGCCGTCAGTCTCCAGATGGACGTGCTCCTGGACGAACGCCGGGTAGTAGTCGTTGGATTTCAGAACGCGCTTGCAACCGATGATGTAGTCCGGGGTCAGCTTTCGGCGCAGTTCCGGATCCTGGATCTGCCGGTGTAGATGGTCCAGAGCTACCTGGGTGGCGGCGGAAACCAAGGTAGGTGTGCCCCGACGCTGGGCATAGCGCTCCTCGTTGGACCAGAACATCTCTTCGCGCAGTTCCTGAATGCTTTCGGGCATCTTGCGGAAGAGGCCTTTTTCCTGATCGCTGTAGGCGCGGTCAGGACGTGGTGTCACGTACGGTGCCGAGCGCTGGAACACAACGACCTCCGAGGCGATTTTCGCCACCTCGGGCATGACCTGGATGGCAGTTGCTCCCGAGCCAATGACGCCGACCCGCTTGCCCACCAGATCGACTTCGTCAGCCCACTCGGCCGAGTGGAACAAGCTCCCCGAGAAGTCAGACAATCCATCAATATTCGGCAGCTTTGGTTCGGACAGGTGCCCGACGGCGGTTACCAGGTTCTTGGCCGAGAAGTCGCCCTTGGGGGTGGCGACGTTCCACAATGCGGCGGCTTCATCCCAGCGTGCGCTCGTCACCTCGGCGCCGAAAACAATCCGTTCGTGGAAATTCTCATCCCGGGGGACGTGTCGAAGATAGTCGAGGATCTCCTTCTGCGGGGCGAACATCCGCGACCACTCCGGGTTGGGACGGAATGAAAACGAGTATAGGTGTGAGGGCACGTCGCAGGCAGCGCCGGGATAGTGATTGTCGCGCCAGGTGCCTCCGACTTCCTCCGCGCGTTCCAGAATGATGAACGAGCTCTTGCCTTCGCGTGCAAGCTGCGTACCCAGGCCGAGACCGCCGAAGCCGGCCCCAATGATGATGACGTCGACCGGCGAGTCGGGTGCCGGATATCCCAGTGGAGTGCTTGCCACTATTCCTCCAAATTGTGTCTTGTTATGTGCTGGTATCGATGGACTAGACAAACATGCGCTCCCGGATTTCACCGGCAGGGACGGATTCGGGATCCGTCACGAACTCGTTGATGATCTGGAAAAGCTGGGCGGGGCGTTCCTGCGGGATGGCATGCCCGCTGTCGATGACGGCGTAGCGGGCGTTAAGAATGCCTCCGAAGAGCAACTTGGTCTGGCGGGTCGGGACCATCTGGTCATGGGCGCCGGCGACGACCAGTGTCGGGGCGGTAATGCTCGCCAGCTTGCCGCAGAGGTCGGCGTTGGCATTGAGCTTCATCTGTTCGACGATTCCGTCCGGGAAGACGCGGGCTTCGACGAGGGCTCGGACATCGGCTTCAGAGCGGCCTGCAAGGAAGGGATGGCCGTAGGCGGTCCAGGTGGCAAATTCCCGTAGGAGGTCTTGATCCGTTTCGAAGAGCCGCATCCAAATCCGGTTCCGGAGCCTCTGTTGGGAATCGGCCTTGGTCCAGCCCGCGACCAGAGTCAGGCTTGCCAAGGTGTGAGGGTTCGAGGCGGCCAAGTCAGCAGCGACCAGGGCGCCCAGTGAATACCCCACGACGTGGACCGACCGGGCGGGGACGCAATGCTCGATAACGCCCGCGACCTGCCTTGAGAACGTCCCAAGAGTGAGACCTTCACGGGGAGTCTGGAGGTCGACGGCGAGCACACGGTACTTGGCGGCGAGCATCGGAAACAGGGTGTGGAAGTGGGTCCTGGCGTTTCCGCCCGTTCCATGAATCAGGACAACAGTGGCCCGGGCATCATGGGGCGCAACTGTGTCGTGGAAAGGTACGGTGAACCCGCCGACCCTGACGAGACCCTCGTTCGCATCTGGATGAATCTTCAAAACCAATCCCTTCGATATGTGGCTGCCGGCGTTCATGGTCGTAGGATCCGCTCCAGCCGAGACGAATATTGAAAGTACACTCCGTGCGGATTACACTCTCATAAAAGCATATGAATGATATGAAGCACAACCCTTTGAAAGAGTCGACATGAAGATCACCGGTGCGGTTCTTGAGACCGTCGGTTTCGTCCGTCCCTGTGCCGAGTCGCGGCCGATGGTTGTCTGGGAACTCGATCTCGCCGAGCCCAGACCGCAGAAGGTCCTGATCAAAATGGAGGCGGTGGGCGTCTGCCATGCCGACTTGTCGGTCGTAAACGGGGACCGTCCCTGGCCGGTGCCCATGGTGCTGGGCCACGAGGCCGCCGGCATCATCGTTGCCGTCGGTTCGCAACCGGCTCACCCGCAACGGCGGGCAGTCCTCTACCACCTCGGCGTCTCCGGGTACGCAACCCACGCCGGCTCAAGCGGCGCTCGGTCGTCCCGGTCGACAGCGACTTGCTCCCGCCGTCGCGACGGTCCTTGGCTGTGCCGGGATGACCGGCGGCGCCGCCGTCCTCAAGGCAGGCAAGCCCCAGGACGGACAGGACATTATGACTGTCGGGCTCGGGGGAGTGGGTATGGCCGCCCCGCCGACCGCAGTCCCCGTATCGTCAAAGTGGTCAACGTGGTCAGCGCCGGCGCGCATCATTGGTATCAACGCAAACCCGGAGAAACTGACCTTGCCACGAAACTTGGCGGCCACGGGAGCTTATTCTTCGGGAGAAGCAGAGGAGCCTGGCATCCATGCCCATGTCGTCGTCGAGGCAGCCGGCCATTCGCGGGCGCAGATGAGGCGCGAAGGAAGACTGCCGGTCACAAAGCTGACATCATCGGTGATTGTCCTGGACAAGATTAGTGAGGCGATGGATGAACTCGTGGACGGCAAGGCCATTCGCCAGATCGTGGTGTTTAATTGGTCGATATGTGTATTAGGAATTCGTAGTTCAGTGGCCAAAGAATGGCTACTCTGATATCTATGCGCTGATAGGGACGTTAATGCAGATGAGATCATTGGCTTCGGTGGAAACACCGCCCGGTGCACCCCTGGGATTGCGAGAGAAAGCGCGGATCGAGCGCTATCGAAACATTCGCGCCGCAGCGGAGCAGATCTTTAACGAGCGCGGCTACGAGCACGCGACGACGAAGGAAATCGCTGAACTCGCCGGGGTCGGGGAAGCAACACTGTTCCGCTATGTCACCAACAAGCACGAGCTGCTGCTTCTGGTGATCGGCAAACGCGTGGACCTGGAGATCCAGGGCATCGAAGATGTGGATAAGGAACTGGCCGCCGACGCGACCTCCGCTTGGGACTACATCGAGCGGATCTACGCAATCTACCGGGCCCGGGCTAGGTTTTACACGACCGATCCGGAGAACGTGACCAGCTACCTGCAGTACGGCTTCAAAGCCGGAAGTCAGCTGGGCGCCCAGAGCATCACGCAGGGCGACAGGATCATCGCACTGACCGCGGCCGTCCTCGACAGCGCGCAAAAGGCCGGCCACCTGGTAGCCCAAGTTGATACCCGGATCGTCGCGCAGAACTGCAACGGCACCTACACCCACGAGGTCCTGCGCACGCCGGTGCGCGAGTTCGCACCCCGGAACCTCTGGGAGAGGCTCCAGAAGCGCCTGCAGGTGCAAATCGAGCCGCTCTTCCGGCTCTGAGGCACACCAACCAGGACAGCGCAGCCCTGCATGCTTTTGCCGTTCTTACCGTCTCGCGGACCCGACTTGCAACGCGCCGGTCGAACGATAGCGAGGTTTAAGCGACACTTCAATGCGCGGCAGTTACGAGCCGGTGGGGCTGGGTTCGCTTTGTTGATCACGCTCCAGCGGTGACGTGGAGCCGAGCTAGGTCTGGAGTCATAGAGTTGGGCTCGCCATTCCAACTTCAGGTTAGCCCGCGTACGGGTCGGCGATGCCGATGTATTGGGTGGTGGTGTATTCGGCGATGCCTTCGGATCCGCCTTCGCGGCCGAGCCCGGATTGTTTGACGCCGCCGAAGGGGGCGGCTGCGTTGGAGATGACGCCGGCGTTAAAGCCGACCATGCCGAATTCGATCTGCTCGGCCACGCGCAGGAGCCTGCTGAAGTCACGGCTGTAAAGATAGGAGGCGAGGCCGTATTCGCTGGCGTTGGCCAGACGGATGGCGTCACCTTCAGTGGAGAACAAGGTGACCGGGGCGACTGGCCCAAAGATCTCCTGGCGGAGGATCGCCGCGTCATTGGGTACGTTGGCTAAGACGGTCGGCGGGTAGAAGTAGCCGGGACCGTCAACGGGGGAACCGCCGGTCACGGCGGTGGCTCCGGCGTCGATGGCGGCGCGCACTAAGGCGTGAACGTCGTCCCGGGCGCCGGCATCGATGAGCGGACCTACCTGGGCGGCCGGTTCGGTGCCACGGCCGATCGCCAAAGCGCCCATCGCGACGGCGAACTTTGTGGTGAATTCGGCGGCGACGGATTCCTGGACCAGGAACCGGTTCGCGGCGGTGCAGGCTTCGCCCATGTTCCGCATCTTCGCCGCCATGGCCCCCTCGACCGCCTTGTCCAGGTCCGCGTCCTCGAACACGATGAACGGGGCGTTCCCGCCCAGCTCCATCGAGGTCCGCAACACGTTGTGTGCGGCGTCGGCCATCAGCCGCTTGCCCACCGGGGTGGATCCGGTGAACGAAACCTTCCGGAGCCTCGGGTCAGTCAGCAAAGGACCGGAGATACCCGCGGCGCTGGAGGAAGACACCACGTTCAAGACCCCTGCTGGCAGGCCGGCCTCGAGCATGGTCTGTGCGAACAGCTGGGAGGTCAGCGGCGTCAATTTCGCCGGTTTGAGAATCATGGTGCAGCCCGCGGCTACGGCGGGGGCCACTTTCCGGGTGGCCATCGCGAGCGGGAAGTTCCAGGGCGTGATCAGCAGGCACGGGCCGACCGGTTTGTGTTGGACCAGGATTTTGTTCTTGCCCTCTGGGGTGGTGAGGTACCGGCCGTAGTCCCGGACTGCCTCTTCGGAGAACCAGCGCAGGAATTCGGCACCGTAGGTGACCTCGCCGCGGGCTTCGGCCAACGGTTTGCCCATTTCCAGGGTCATCAGCAGGGCGAAGTCCTCGGCCCGTTCAGTCACCAGGTCGAAAGCGCGGCGGAGAATCTCGGCGCGTTCACGCGGCGCCGTCCGGGCCCAGCCGAACTGGGCCTTATCTGCGGCGTCGAGCGCTGCAAGAGCGTCCTCGCTGGTAGCGGAGGCGAGAGTGGCAAGTACCTCCCCGGTAGCGGGGTCATATACGTTGAACGTGCCGCCGTCAGACGCGTTCCTCCACTGCCCGTCGATGAGCAGACCGGTAGGCACGGAGGCTATGAGTGCAGCCTCCCGGGCTGCAGAAATGTCAGACGAGTCGGCGGGTGAAACGGTCATGGAAAGTCCTTCAATGTTACGGCGGGGGAGTAGCGGGCGGGGTTTTCGCCGTCGCCGGCGTGTATGTATTCGACAGCGAGGCTTCGAAGCCCCGTATTAAAAGCGCGATGTCGGCCCTGACCAGGACGAACTTGGCACCGCTGTCCAGGTAGTGGCGGACCGTGGATGGGGCGGTAGGGGAGACCAGCTAGCTAGCCTTCTCCGCCTAGTCGGTGAGCTCGACCAGCCAGTTGGCGGCCCGGTTCAACAGTCTTGCACCGGTGGGAATTTTTCCGGCTGCGGTGAACAGTCCATGGGAGTGGCGCGGCAGATGGTGGTGCTCCACTGGTGCTCCGGCGCGGGCCAGAAGACCTGCGTATTCGACTCCTTCGTCGGCCAGGGGGTCTAGTCCGACGGTCACTACGAATGCTGGCGGAGCGCCGTGTTCGGCCAGTTCGGCGGGTTGACGAAGTCCAGGTGAGACGCGGAGGTCGCGTGCAAATTGCGGATCTGCCAGGTACAGGCTTCGAAACCATCGCATTGAGCCTGCGGTCAGGGGAAAACCGTCGGTGATACGGGCGTAGGAATCCGACTCGTGCAGCAGGTTCGCCACAGGATAGAAGAGCAGCTGGCCGATGATGGTACTTCCGCTTACGGTGCAGCCCGGGTCCGAAGCCAAGACGGCGGCAAGGTTGCCGCCGGCGCTGTCGCCGGCCACGATGATCCGATGCGGATCCCAGCCATATTCTCCGGCCCGGACACTGACAAAGGTCAGGGCTGCTATGCAGTCCTCGAGCGGGGTCGGGAACGGGTACTCAGGAGCCAGCCGGTAGTCGACGGATACAACGTCAAGTCCGCTGACCGCGGCCAGGTAGCGGCAGAGGCGGTCGTGCGTTTCCACCGAGCCGATCACCCACCCACCACCATGGAGGTACACCACGACAGCACGTGCGGTCTCCGAATCGTTACCTCCGGGACGGTAGTGCCGCAGCCGGATGGACCCGCCGTTGACCTCGCAGTAAAGGTCCTCGACCCGTTCCAGAGCTTTAAATGGAACCCCGTTTGCGGCACAGCCCGCCTCGTAGGCAGCCCGTGACTGGTCCAGAGGCTGGTCTTGAAAACTGACCGCTCCGGCGTCGCGGAACGCCCGGATCAGGTCCACTGCGTCGACAGCTACGTCGTCCAGCGGGACCGCCGGCAAGAGTTTCGAGTTCATACTCTCGCCATTTCCTGAACTGGCAGCACGGCGCCGGAGAGCATGTAGTCGCCCGGGTTCCAGTGCCCAGCGAGGCTACGGTATTCCTCCACTGTTCCGGACCAGTTGTTGATGACCTTGCCCGCGGCGTTCTTGTACCAGCTGGAGCAGTCGGCGGAAAAAGCGGATCCTTCCATCTCGTTCTGCAGGCTTGCGTTGTACGAGGTCAGGACCCTTCCGCGCACTTCCACTGAGGCCTGCGGGGCGGTAAGCAGGTGCACCAAGATTTTAAGGATGTATGCCTGCTGGATTTCCAGCATGGTGATGATCGAATTGTGGTTCAGGTTGGTGTTCGGCCCGTAGATCATGAACATGTTCGGGAAGCCGTCGACGCTCATACCCAGATGGGCCTCCGCGCCGTCGGCCCAGCGTTCTTTCAGGTCCTCGCCGGAGGCACCGATGACCTGCAGATCGCCTTGGAAGGCCTGGCTGCTGAATCCGGTGCCGAAAATGATGACGTCCGCTTTATGGATCTGCCCGTCACGGGTGCGGATGCCTTCTGGAACGATGGCGTCGATGCCCTGGGTGACTAGTTCGACGTTCCCACCCATCAGGGCCGGGTAGTAGTCGTCAGTGCGGAGGATCCGCTTGCATCCGAACTCGTAGTCAGGGGTCAGTTTGCGCCGCAGTTCTGGGTCCGGCACCTGCGCCTCGAGATGGGCAACGGCCTGGGCGACGCCGGCGCGCTGGGCGTCGGTGGCACGGCGTGTGCGTTCGAACCCGTTCTCCCGGAAATCGTGCAGGTTGCGGCGGCTTTGCTCAAAGGTGTCCGGATTTTCTTCGAAGGAGTCAAGCTGTTCCTTGCTGAAGATCACTTGGTTGCGGGGCATGATCCAGTTGGCACTGCGCTGGAAAACTTCCAGCGATCCGGCGACCTTGGCCACCTCGGGCACGTACTGGACGGCACTGGCCGCCGAGCCGATGCTGATGATTTTCTTCCCGGTCAAGTCGACAGTGTGGTCCCAGCGCGCAGAGTGGAATGCGGCGCCTTGGAAATCGGCCAGGCCGGGAAATGCAGGAACGAACGGAGTGTTCAGCTGTCCCCAGGCGGGGATGAAAACGCGGGCGGTGTGTTCACCTGAGCCATTAACCTGCAGGCGCCAGAGCGCGTTTGCCCCATCCCATACGGCGGAGGTGACTTCGGTGTTGAAATTCAGGTGCGGGCCCAGTGTGTATCGGGTGGCTAAACGCTCCAGGTAGCCCATCAGCTCGTTGCGGTCCGCGTACATCCGGCTTACTCGTAAGTGGGGGAAGAAGCTGTAACAGTAGAGATGGGCCTCGGTGTCACAGGCGGCACCCGGGTAGCTGTTTTCGCGCCAGACTCCGCCCAGGCCGGGGCCCTTGTCGAAGATGGCGAAGTTCTCGATACCAGCCTCTTTCAGCTGGGCGCCCATGCCCAGGCCGCCGAATCCTGCGCCGAGGATCACTACGTCGTGGTCGGTTGTCTGGATGCTCATCGGTTCTTCCGTTCTTCGTGCGTTGTCCCAAAGTTGATGACCTGCCGGATCCCGCTGCCGGAGGCGAGGGCGTCCATGCCCTCGTTTATGTCGTCGAGGCTGATCTCCCGAGAGACAAGCCGTTCGAGCGGCAGTTTTCCTTCGCGCCAGAGTTGTTCAAAAACGGGGATGTCGCGCTTCGGTACGGCTGATCCGAGGTAGCTCCCCACGATCGATTGTGCCTTTGCCGTCAGTCGCAACGGTTCGATTGAGGACATGGCACCTGGTGCTGGAAGGCCGACGGTCACCAGCGTTCCGCCTAAGCCCAGCAGTTGGTAGGCGGTTTCAAAGGCGCGGGGATGGCCCGCCGCTTCAAGCACGACGTCAACGACCACGGAGCGTTCCAAGGCTTCCTCCGGGGTGTAGGCCTCGCTCGCCCCCCACTGCAGGGCAAGGTCAAGCTTGGAGGCCTGGGCGTCGACGGCAATGACGCGTCGGCAGCCAGTGGCAAGGGCAGCCAGGAGTCCGGCCATGCCCACTCCGCCAAGGCCGACGATTGCGACGGTGGACTCGGCAGTGATGCGTCCAGCGTTGAGAAGGGCCCCGCCCCCGGTGAGTACGGCGCAACCCAGAAGTGCAGCGACCGCTGGCGGCACGTCAGCCCCGACGGGCACCACGGATCGGTGATCGACCACCGCATAGGTGGCGAAGCCGGAGACGCCCAAGTGATGGGCCACCGTTTCGCCGCCGCGCGTCAGGTGGGAAGAACCGCTGAGCAGGATTCCCTGTTCGTTACTCTTGCTGCCCGCGGAGCAGGGCAGCTTTCCGTTGGTCAGGCAGGCCTCGCACTGGCCGCACCGTGGCAGGAAGGTCATAACCACCCGCTGGCCGATGAGGTTGGAGTCAACGTCGTGGCCCACCGCTTCGACGATTCCTGCTGCCTCGTGGCCCAGCAGCATCGGCAGCGGCCGCGGACGTGAACCGTTGACCACTGACAGGTCTGAGTGGCACAGTCCGGCTGCCTCGATCCGCACCAGCACTTCGCCGCGTGCTGGTCCGCTGAGGGTCAGTTCGTCCACGGTGATGGGCCGACTCTGCGCATATGGGGGCTGCGCCCCGGTGGAATTCAAGACGGCACCGCGGATTGTCATTGCGGTCGGGGCCGCTGCGACCGTCACGCCCTGGAGATCTGTCAGTGGAGAGCTCATCATGCCGTCCCCTGCCTGCAGTTGGCCCTGCCAGCGGACCGAGGGTCGAGTTGCTGAGTCATCTGCTGTCCTTTTTGGTAATCAGTGTGATGTAGCGAACGTTCCTGGTTCAGTCTCGCAGGAGAGCCCTCGGGCAGCCATGGAGGTTCATGACATACTGAAACCGGTTTTATGTGGATAATTCCAAGGAGGGTTTCATGCACTTGCTCGCTGGCCTCTTGCAGCAGGCATTGGACCCGGCGTCCTCCGATTTCCTTACGGGGTTGGACCTTCTCCCGGCGGATGCCCAGGGGCAACGGCTGCGCGAGAGCCTGCGGTCCGTGCACGCACTGGCCTCCAACGCACGCGGACAGCGGATGCTCACGCTGGCCCTGTCCGAGACTGCCGCTGCTATCTCGTCCCTGCGCGAGGGTGGAAATGTGCTTCGTGAAATCGTCACCCGTACCCGGGCCATCGTCGGTACGGACATGGCCTACATCAGCCTCAACGATCCAGAAAAGCGGGAAACGCGAATTACGGAGACTGACGGAGTGTGGACCCAGGCCTACCGGGACATCCGCATGCCCTTTGGCACCGGCGTCCTTGGCAACGTAGCACGGGCCGATGGCCCCATCCAGGTTGCGGATTATTTGCCGGCTGTCTCACTTGCACATCTGGAACACATTGACGATGCGGTTGCCAAAGAGGGGGTCAAAGCGCTGCTGGGCGCGCCTATGCGCATCGGCGGGGACATCATTGGGGCGCTCATGGTGGCAGATCGTTGGGCCCATGAGTTCAGCGAGGAACAAATCTTTGCCGTGGAGGCCCTGGCAAACCAGGCCGCCGTCGCCCTGGACAACCTGGAACGCCTGGCCGAACTGACCGAGTCGATGGGATCGCTCGAGACCGCGAACCGGGACAAGGAGAGCTCAATCGCCAGGCTCAAACGGTTGGCGGCCACAGATGATGAGCTTTTTGCAGCCCTGAGTTCCTCGGAGGGCCTGCCCGGACTGGCCGCCCGGATCAGCCAGATCCTCGGCCGCCCGGCACGACTGCTCGATCTAACCGTCCGCATCGATGCCGGTGATGTGGGAGGCGAAAAGCTCCACGCGGCACGGGCCCTGATTCCCGCGTCCCGGCACACCAACGCTCCCGTCACCGCGACGCTGGAGGACGGGACCACTGTGGTTGTCATGGCCTCAGTCATCGAAGGGGAAGCGCTGGGCGGCGTGCTCGTCGAGGGTGAAACCGCGGCCGACGACGAAGCGATTCTCCGGCGCGCTGCGCTGGTTCTGGGAACGTTCATTTCACATTCCGACGCGTCGCGGCACAACCGGCAGCGCCAGCGTGTGGAACTTCTGGCCACGCTGATCAGCCCGCCGGCGGAAGGATTGCGGCAGCACACAGCAACATCGGCTGCTGCCTACGGCCTTGAGGACGGCTCACCGTTCCGGGTCGCCATCGTTGACGGAGCGCTGCGGTCGTTGACGGACTTTGAGGAAGCTTTGGAGGTGGACCTCGGAGAACAGCTGCTGCGGGGCCACTTCGATGACCGCTTGTATTTGGGTGCTCCGGAGCAGGTTTTTGCATGGATCGCCGATTTTCTCGGCAAGCCCGGAGCCCGGCGTTGGGGCGGCGTGCGCATGGCCCACTCAGAGCCCCTCGGCGCGCTCAGTGAAATCGGAGCAGGATTCGCCCTGGCCGAACGCGTGCTGACGGCGGCACGTTCACTACCCCAAGCCGGCAACGTCGTAGGGTGGCAGTCTCTGGGAACCATTGGCATTTTCCTCGCCAACGCGGATTCACAGGTCACTCAAAGTGCCCTGCGCGGAAGCCTGGGTCCTTTACTTGACTACGACCGGTCGAATGGCACGCAGCTGTGCGATACGGCATTGTGCTATCTCGACGAGGGGCGCAATATTGCCCGAACGGCCCACGAGCTGGTGGTGCACCCCAATACGGTCCGCCAACGCCTTGAACGCATCGAATCCTTGCTGGGACCAGACTGGAACAATGGGCGCCGGGCCCTCGACCACCACGTCCTGTTGGTAGTCGCCAGGCTCCTGGACGGTTCCCCGGCAAAACACTAACGGCCGCTGCGCGTCAAGGGCTATACGTACCAAGCGCCGTCGATCGTTAATCCCCCATCGACAACGAGGGTGTGGCCCGTGACGAACGACGCCGCCGAGGAAGCCAGGAATAGGATGCTCTCAGCAATTTCAGCTGGGTGCGCAAACCGGTGTAGCGGCGTGCGACTCACAATCGGAGCCTTGTCTAATTGGCCTGATTCCTCCAGAAGCTGAGTAAAGGAGGTATCGACATATCCAGGGGCGACGGCGTTGCACCGGATTCCGTGCGGAGCCCACTCGACCGCCAGTGATCGGGTAAGGCCCTCGATGCCGGCCTTCACCGCGTTGTAGCTCGCCCTGTGGGGCATTCCCATGCGCCCAGCCACCGAGGAAATGTTAACGATGGCCGCCCGGTCGCTGGCGGCCAGGGCAGGAAGAGCGGCCTGGCATGCCCACATGGCGCCCGTCAGGTGGACGTCGACCATAACGTTCCAGTCCTCCGGCAGGAGTGTCTCGCTCGGGCCGGGGCGTGCGATTCCGGCCGAATTGATGAGCACGTCGCATCCTCCCCATTGGTCCTGTACTGCGGCGAATGCCTCGAAGACGGCCTGGCGATCGCGGACATCGCAGCGCAGATTGAGCAATTGCGCCTGTGTGTCGGAGTCGATCTGGGAGGCGGTGTCATTGGAGATGTCCAAAACTGCCACCCGGTGCCCTTGGTTCAGCAGTGCGTCGGTACAGGCCTGGCCGATGCCGGACCTTCCGCCGGTCACCACAGCCCTCAAGGGAGTCGGCCGATTCTCAGTTGACATAGAACCCACCATTGACGCTGATGTTCTCGCCGTGGACGAAGGAAGCGCCGGGGCTGCAGAGAAAGTCGATGACTGCGGCCACTTCTGCCGGAGTTCCGTATCGGCCCAGCGGCGTGCTGGTGAGAATCGTCGCGCCTGCGCCGTCGCGGAGCGACTGTGTCATTCGGTTTTCAATGATGCCCGGAGATACAGTGTTGATGCGCCGCTGCCCGCCGAGCTCCCACATCACGGATCGCATAAGCCCAAGCAGTCCGGCTTTACTCGCTGCATAATGGGCATGGCCCTTGCTTCCCCGCAGTCCAGCGATAGAACTGATCAAAACGATGGAGGCATCCGGAGCCAGCCGGGGCAGCGCGGCAATGAGCAGGCGGTAGACGGCGGTGAGATTGATGTCGAGGCAGTCCTGCCACTCAACCTCGCTGATGCGGGCGAACTCACGTTCTGGATAGATCCCAGCGGCCAGGACAAGGTGCTGAATCACCGCGTCGTCAGGCAGCGCCTCGACCAGTTTCTGCGCCCCTTCTCTATCGTCGGCTTCGTAGTGCATCTGCAAGTCATTGCCGGATGGCGTTGCATCTTGCGGTGGAGGCTGGCGATCGGCCGAGACGACGCGCATCCCCTTGCCGAGGAAGAGTTCGGCAACGGCGCGGCCGATCGATCCGTTCCCTCCGGTAACTACCGCCACGGGGCTGTTCGATCCCATGGCGAGGGTGCTCTTCGTAAGCTGATCGTTCGTATTCATGGCGGTCGGATTCTCTCTTGAAAATGGGCGTGGACCCGCTGTAGCAGCGGGTCCACGGCCTGCGGTGCGGTAGGTTAGCGGGCCAATTCGTTTTCGTGTATCCGGTCGAGGGAGGAGAGATCCAGTCCACGTGTTTCTTTGAGCCTGGACAATGCCACGGTAGAAATGATGAGGATTCCGACGACGTAGATAACGATCGGAAGAGTGCTGTTGAACTGGTTCAGCAGCAGTGTGGCGATCATCGGGGCCACGGAGCCCGCGAAGATGGTGGCGATCTGGTAGGTAAATGAGGATCCCGAGTAACGCATGCGTGTCGGGAAGATCTCGGACATCAGGGCTGCCTGCGGTGCATACGCGGCGGCCTGGACGGTCAGCCCAAAGGTGGTGCTGGCGAGGATGGCCCAGAAATTACCGCTGTCCAAAGCCGGAAAGAACGTCAATGCCCAGACCAATAGGCCCGCGTACCCGATACCGATGGTGCGTTTGCGACCGATCTTGTCCGAGAGCCATCCGCCTCCGAGCATGGCGAAGAATTGGACGATGTTGGCCACGAACAGCACCAACAGGACAGTCGAGTATTCAACCTTGACGTGGACGGTCAGGTACGTGATAGCGAAGACGATCATGAGGTAGTACGAGGAATTTTCCCCGATGCGCATGATCAGCGCCTTGGTGATCTGGGCAGGGTAAGTGCGCAGGACCTCCCGCAGGGTTGCTGCTTCGCGCTGGGCTTCCCGCTGCTTGCGCATCGCTTCGATAAAAACCGGTGCATCTTCGACCGTACGGCGAATCATGTAACCCACAAAGATGATCAGCGCCGAGAGCCAGAATGCGATCCGCCAGCCCCATGCCATGAACGAGGACTGGTCCAAGGTCCAGGAAAGCCCGAGCATGACGACGGTCGCCAGCACGTTGCCGACCGGTGCGGCAGCCTGGGGGAAGCTGGCCCAGAATCCGCGCTGATTTTGCGGACTGTGCTCGCTGACCAACAGCACGGCGCCGCCCCACTCACCGCCGACGGCGAAACCTTGAAGGAACCGCAAGAGCACCAGCAGTGCGGGCGCCCAGTAGCCGATCTCCTGAAACCCAGGCAGGCAGCCCATGAGGAACGTCGCTGCGCCGACCAGGAGGAGGCTGAACTGCAGCAGCTTCTTGCGTCCATACCTGTCACCAAAATGACCGAAAACCATGCCTCCGAGTGGCCGGGCGAGGAAGCCGACCGCGTACGTGGCAAAGGCCGCAATGATCCCGTCCAATGGATTGCCCGTTTTAGGAAAAAACAGGGAACCGAAGACCAAAGTCGCGGCCGTACCGTAAATAAAGAACTCATACCACTCGGCGACTGTGCCGGCCATGGATGCGGCGACCACGCGCTTTAT
This sequence comes from Cryobacterium serini, assembly GCF_004404025.1. Taxonomy (NCBI): domain Bacteria; kingdom Bacillati; phylum Actinomycetota; class Actinomycetes; order Micrococcales; family Microbacteriaceae; genus Cryobacterium; species Cryobacterium serini. Next base: position 119,019 of record NZ_SOHN01000018.1, on the reverse strand, counting down.
CCGTGATTTCGGGGTTTTCTGCGGGGCGTTGACTGGCGACTGACTCAGGGCTTGGGTCATCGTAAAGCCTCCTTGCTTTTCGGTGATGACGATTACTCTCAGCCAGCCTCCCGGCTGCGGACACGTAAAACCATGGATGGATACACATACATTTGGGTTCCTTATGTATGATCAACCACCGAGGAATTACGTGGTTTCGGTGCTCTCGTTTGGCGGGGCGCCGGAATCGGCTGGCTATTCGACCAGCAGTGACACCGTTTCGGCGACGCAGGCGGGGCGGTCCGCACCATCAATCTCGATGTGGTGGCGGAAGACGGCCTGGTGACCGCGCTCCGATGCCGTCACCGACACGAGTGTCAGCCGGTCGCGCACGCGCGAGCCCACGGGTACTGCGCTCGGAAATCTGACCTTGTTCAGCCCGTAGTTCACGACCATAAGCAGCCCTTTGACCCGGTACACCTGCTTGGTCAGGTACGGGATCATCGATAGCGTCAGGTACCCGTGGGCCACGGTCCGGCCGAATGGTCCGGCCGCAGCCGCAACAGGGTCAACGTGGATCCACTGCTGGTCGCCCGTCGAATCGGCGAAGGCCTTCACCTGATCTTGCGTCACAGTGTGCCACTCGCTCACGCCGAGCTCCTCACCCACGAGTGCCGCTAGCTCGGTGAGGCCCTGGATTTCGCGCACGACTCAGCCTCCCAGGATCGGCCGGTACAGGGCCTGTATCTCGGCCAGGCTCTCGCCGAGGGCTGTGCCGCCCTGAAACTGGGCGGGCACGAGGCTCTCCCCGAGCTGCTCGAGCACCGTGGGGTCGGTCAGACACGCCTCGAGTGCGCCTTCGAGCGCGTCCGCCACGGGTGTCGGCAGATCGCGAGGGCCGAACAGTCCAAAGACGGATGTCGCATCCACGAGATCGGTGAAGCCGAGTTCGGCAAGCGTCGGCAACTCCGGCAGCCACGGTAGCCGTTCGGGCGTCGTCGCGGCCAGGGCCCGAAATGAGCCCTCATCGATGCGGGAGATAACGTCGGGGTGATCGTTGATGAAGAGCGCATCGACGTGACCGCCAAGCAGGTTCGTAGTCATCTCGGCATTTCCCGTTGCGGGCACGGCCACGACCTCGACGTCGTATTGGTCTTTGAGGCGCTTGAGTTCGATCGCGGCCGGGCTCGTTGCTCCGGGCACGCCCATCGTGAGGGTGCCCGGACGTTTCTCGGCCGCCGCGAAGAACGCTTCCGCGTTCTCGTAGGGAGAATCGTCACCGACGACGATGAGTGTGGGGTTCTCGGCCATCACGCCGATCGGGGTGAAGTCGTCAAGAGAATAGGCCAGGGAGTTCACCATCGGGGTCATTACGAGCGTCCCCGCAGTGCCCAGGCCGAGGGTGTAGCCGTCGGGCTTCGCACTCGCGAGTTCCTGCATGGCGACCGCCCCGCTGCCTCCCGCCTTGTTCTGCACCACGAAGGTCTCGCCGAAACCGTCGCCGAGGCAGGACGAAATCGACCGGGCGGTGAGATCGGACGGGCCGCCGGCCGCGTACGGCATGAGTACCGTAACCGGCTGTGACGGGTAGGTTTCGCTGCCGCCCGTCGCGCCGGCCTGGCAGCCGGCGAGAGCGACGGCGAGAGCGACGGCCGCAGAGGGCAGCAGAAGATTTCTGTGGGACTTGCGCACGATGACCGCCTACCGGAAGGCCGGAATGCCGGTGACGTGGCTGCCGAGGATGAGGGTGTGCACTTCGTCGGTTCCCTCATAAGTGCGCACGGACTCAAGGTTGTTCGCGTGCCGCAATGGCGAATAGTCCAGGGTGATGCCGTTACCGCCGAGAATAGATCTGGCCTCACGGCAAATCTTGAGGGCCTCCCGCACATTGTTTAGCTTGCCGAGCGAAATCTGCACGGGCTCGAGCACGCCGGCGTCCTTCAGACGACCGGTGTGAATGGCGAGCAGCGTGCCTTTCTGGATCTCGAGGAGCATGTTCACGAGCTTGACCTGAGTGATCTGGTACGCCGCAAGGGGCTTGTCGAACTGCATGCGGTCGAGGGAATATGCCAGAGCCACCTCGTAGCTGTCCCGCGCGGCGCCCATCGCGCCCCATATGATGCCATATCGGGCCTCATTCAGGCACGCGAACGGTCCGCTCAGGCCGCGCGCCCCCGGCAGTAGCGCGGTGTCGGGAAGCCGAACGTCGTCGAGCAGGATGTCGCATTGTATGGAGGCCCGCATCGAGAGTTTCGCCTCGATCGGCGTCGCAGTGAAGCCGGGTGTGTCGGTCGGCACGATGAAACCGCGCACGCCCTCGTCGGTCATGGCCCAGATGATCGCGATTTGAGCAACGGATGCGAGGCCGATCCACCGCTTGGATCCTGCGATTATCCAGCCCCCGTTGTCATCACGGCGGGCGGTTGTGGCCATGCTCGACGGGTCGGACCCCGCGGTCGGCTCGGTGAGCCCGAAGCATCCGATCAGGCGGCCGGCTGCCATCTCGGGCAGGTACCGGTTCTTCTGTTCTTCGGAGCCCCACTTATGAATGCTGCTCATGGCCAGCGAGCCCTGCACACTCACGAAGGTGCGCAGGCCCGAGTCCGCGGCTTCGAGTTCCATGGCGGCGAGGCCGTACTCCACGCTCGACCGGCCGGGGCAGCCGTATCCCGTGAGATGCATGCCGAGCAGCCCGAGCGCGCCCATCTGCTCCACGATCTCGATCGGAAAGTGCGCCGAGTCGTACCAGCCCTGGATGTAGGGCGCGATGCGCTCAAGCACGAAGGCGCGAACCGTGTCGCGCAGTTCGCGTTCTGCTGAGCTCAACAGCCCGTCGAGGTTCAGAATATCCGAGGTGGTCGCGGGCATATGAGTGGCTCCTTTGCCGAATCGGCGTGCTGGGTCACCAGCAACACACTCTCGACTGTGCCAGCAAATCTATTTTTGCTCCAATACTAAATCGCTCGGTTATTGATCTCTATTCAGCATGAATCTCGGTGCGGGCAACTACGGGTGGATCGGGGAGCACCTCTTCAGAGAGCCTCAAGACTTCGCGCAGCGCCGGGCTGTCGTTGTCGGTACGCCACACGAGCTGCAACAGGATGGGCTGCATTTCGTCATCGAGGGGCAGAAAGACCACGCTAGGGTAGTGCACGTTTTCGGCCACCGTCGAGACGGTGAGCGCGATGCCGATCTCGGCCGCGACCAGGGAGACGAGGGTCCACGTGTCAGGGGCCACCTGCACGATGGATGGCACGAAACCGGCCGTACTCGCCAGCCGCGTCAAGTGGTCGCGCAGGATCGCCCCGGGGTCCCGCGGCAGGGTCACGAAGGGCTGGCCGACCAAATCCTTCATGGACACCGACTGCCGATCGGCGAGCGGATGGCTGGAGTGGATCGCGATGACGAGGTTTTCATAGGCGATCACGCGGCGTTCGATGCCGGCCGGGATGAAGTTCCACCTACCGAGACCGATCTCCATTTGCTTGTTGATCACCTTGTCGAGCGCGGGGATCGCGAAATTGGAACTGTAGAGCTCGAAGTCGATTCCCGGATGGGTCTCACGCACGAGTTTGGCGAGTTTGCCCACCATGACATGAGACGACGCTCCTGCGAAGGCCACCCGCACGCGGCCCGTCTCGCCCTTTCCCGCCGATACCACCGCGACCGCCGCTCGGCGGACACCATCGAGGATGTCCGTGGCCGGTTGTATAAGGGCCTCACCGGCCGGCGTGAGGCGTACCGACCGGGTGCTGCGGGCGAAGAGCAACGTTCCGAGCTCGCGTTCCAGGTTCTGGATCGCCCGGCTCAGCGGAGGTTGCGCAATGAAGAGTTTCTCGGCCGCGCGGCCGAAATGCAGTTCCTCGGCCACGGCGAGAAATGCTCGAATTTGCTGGATTTCCATGCCTCCACTATTGCGAGTTGCGCATGAAACTGTCAATGATTTATGCATTATTGCCCCGCGGGTATCAATAGACGGCGCAATTGATATTGGACGGAGCGTAATTCTATTTGCGACAGTGGAGGCACGACAGACGAACAGGGAGCCATTCAATGGATGAATCTGGCGCAGCAAAGAAGCTGCACCGCATATTCGGTCGGCCGGGCGGCGGGCCACTGAGCGGAATCATCGTGGCAGACTTTAGCCGCGTTCTTGCCGGCCCGTACTGCACGATGCTTCTCGCCGATATGGGGGCAACGGTCATCAAGGTGGAAAGTCTGCAGGGAGACGACACCAGGGGATGGATCCCGCCAGTGCGCGACGACGAGGCAACTTTCTACCTCTCGGTCAACCGCAACAAGCACTCGATCGCCCTCGACCTCAACGATCCGGCCGATCTTGCGGTGGCACACGAACTCGCCGCGCGGGCCGACGTGCTCGTGGAGAACTTCAAGCCAGGAGGACTCGATCGCTTTTTTCTCGACTACGACTCGGTCGTCACCCACAATCCCGAGGTGATTTACGCCTCGATCACAGGCTTCGGAACCGGCGCTGGTGCAGGACTGCCCGGATACGACCTGCTCGTGCAGGCGGTCTCCGGCATGATGAGCCTCACAGGCGGCCAGGACACTGAGCCGTACCGGGCGGGCCTCGCGATGTTCGATGTGATCACCGGGCTGCACGCGGGAATGGGCGTGCTGGGGGCGCTTCATCATAAGGACCTCACCGGAAGCGGGCAGCGCGTGGAACTCAACCTGCTCTCATCCGCTCTCTCCGGCATGGTCAACCAGTCCGCCGCCTATGTCACCGGCGGCGTCATACCTACCCGCATGGGTAATGAACACCCGAGCCTCTACCCCTACGAGCCGATGCCAACGGGTGACGGCATGCTCATCATCGCGGCGGGCAATAATTCTCAATTCGCAAGGCTGTGCACGGCACTCGACATTCCGGAGACGGCAACGGATGCCAGATTCAACTCGCCGCAGCAGCGCAACTCCAACCGTGGTCCACTCCGGGAGATTCTCCAACTCCAGCTTCTCCAGCGTTCGGCCGCCGACTGGTTCGAGTTTCTCTCCGACCTGGGCCTGCCCTGTGCACCGATCCAGGATGTGAAGGGCGGAATCGAGCTCGCCGAAAGGCTCGGCCTCGAGCCGGTCGTGTTGGCGGGAACCGGGGATCGCCGCATTCCCACCGTGCGGCATCCGGTCACCTTTTCACAGACCCCCGTGACCTACGATCTGGCCCCCCCGCACCTCAACGAGAGTTCTGCCCTTGTGCGCTCGTGGCTCGGCACACGCGAGGCGCAGCTCGTTGACTGAGCCGTTTCGTGCCCGGGTAGGGGTGCGGTGGAGCGACCAGGACCTCAATGGCCATGTGAACAACGCTCGCGTGGCCACCCTGATCGAAGAAGCGCGGCTGGCCTGGCGCGCACAAGCCCTCACCGGCTACGACCACGTCGGCTCGCCGACGGTCGTGGCGGCCCTGCAACTCAGCTTTCGGCGCCCGATCGAGTTCGGCGCCGCCGTCGAGATCGACGTATGGGTCGGCCGGGTGGGATCGAAGTCATACACCCTGCAGTATTCGGGGATTCAGGCCGGCCACCCGGTGCTCGACGCCTCGACCGTGATGGTGCCACTGCACCCCGAAAACGGTGAGGCGCGGCGGCTCGACGCCGCGGAGCGCGGCTCCCTCGCCCGATGGTTCATCGCCGCTGCAGCCCCACAGCAACCGCGCCAACAGAGCCAACCGAAAGGAACAGCATGACCGACTCCGAGATCAACAGTGATTACTACCTCGTCGATGACTTCCTCAACGATGAGGAGCGCGCCATCCGCCTCAAGGTGCGAGCCTTCGCAGACGCCGAGGTGCTTCCCATCATCAACGATTACTGGGACCGCGCCGCCTTCCCCTTCGAACTGATCCCGAAGATCGCCGGGCTCGGCATAGTGGGCGGCACAATAGAAGGCTACGGATGTCCGGGACTGAGCCGTCTGGGCGCTGGTATGACCTCCCTCGAAATGTCCCGCGCCGACGGTTCGATCAACACCTTCATCGGCGTGCAGTCCGGCCTTACCATGGGTACTATCAACATGCTCGGGAGCGAGGAGCAGAAACAGCGATGGCTGCCTGGACTCGCGGCGCTCGACCTCGTGGGAGCGTTCGGGCTTACCGAGCCCAACCACGGATCCGACTCGGTAGCGCTTGAAACGAGCGCACGGCTCGACGGAGCCCACTATGTTCTCAACGGCGCCAAACGATGGATTGGTAACGCGAGCTTTGCCGACGTCGTCGTGATCTGGGCCCGCGACGAAGCCGACGCCAAGGTCAAGGCCTTCGTCATGGAAAAGAACACTGACGGTTCCTTCCCCGAGGGTTACGACGCCACCGTCATCACCGGCAAAGTCGGCAAGCGAGCCATCCTGCAGCCGGACATCGTGATCACCAACCTGCGCATCCCCGCCGAGAACAGGCTCGTCAACGGCCACTCCTTCACAGACGCCGTGCGCGTTCTGAATTCCACCCGCGGTGGGGCTTCCTGGGAAGCCCTCGGGCACGGCATCGCCGCCTACGAGGCCGCTGTCGCGTATGCCCGCGACCGCGTGCAGTTCGGTAAGCCCATCGGTAGCTATCAACTCGTACAGAACAAACTCGCCAATATGCTCGCCGAACTCACGGCGATGCAACTCCTATGCTTTCGGCTGGCCACGCTCGCTGACCAGGGCAAGATGACGGGGGCCATGGCCTCCCTCGCCAAGATGCACACGGCTCAGAAGGGGCGCTGGATCTGCCAGGAGGCCCGCGACATGCTCGGAGGCAACGGCCTGCTACTCGAAAATCACGTGGCTCGGCACCTCACCGACATGGAGGTCGTGCACACCTACGAGGGAACAGATTCGATCCAATCATTGCTAATCGGCCGTGACATCACCGGAATTTCGGCATTCTCATGAGCCTCCGGCCCACGAGCGTCCCACAACAGACCAAGCAGGGAGATTTCATGAATAGGCTCACCGACAGGGTCGCGGTCATTACCGGCGGCGCGCAGGGTATCGGGGCGGCGACGGCACTGCGCTTCGCAACGGAAGGCGCGCACGTGGCCATCCTGGATCTGAATGGAGAGCGCGCGGCCGAAACGGCCCAGCAGATCTCCCAAGCCGAGGCCGTTGTCGCGGCGGGCGGGTCGGCCAGTGGTCTCGTGTGCGACGTCACCGACGAAGACCGGGTAGCAAAAGCCTTCAGCCAGGTCTTCGCCCGCGCCGGTCGACTCGACATTCTTGTCAACAATGCCGGCATAACCCGCGACAACTTGCTGTTCAAGATGGGGCGTGCCGACTGGGATTCGGTGCTCGTCACCAACCTCACGAGTGCCTTCCTGTGCGCTCAGGCCGCTCAGAAATTTATGGTTCCCGCTCGCTACGGCCGGATCGTGAGTCTCAGCAGCCGCTCGGCGCTCGGAAACCGGGGACAGGCGAACTACGCGGCGGCCAAAGCAGGGATTCAGGGGCTGACGGCTACGCTCGCCCTCGAACTCGGGCCGTTCAACATCACCGTCAACGCGATCGCACCGGGGTACATCGCCACGGCCATGACCGCGGCCACCGCCGAGCGGGTCGGCAGCACCGCGGAGGAACACCAGAAAGCGGTCGCCGAGCGCACCCCGCTCGGCCGGGTCGGGGCACCGCACGAGGTCGCAGCCGCTATCGCATTCTTCGCGAGCGACGATTCCTCCTATGTCTCCGGCCAAACGCTTTACATCAATGGGGGAGCGCGCTGATGGCCGAGGCTTTTTTGGTGGGAGGGGTGCGCACGCCCGTCGGCCGCTACGGCGGAGGCCTGTCGAGCATCCGCGCGGACGATCTTGCGGCTCTTGCGCTCGGCGAGCTTGTGCACCGCACCGGCATCGACCCCGCCATGATCGATGAGGTAATTCTCGGCAACACCAACCAGGCTGGCGAAGACAGCCGCAACGTGGCGCGCATGGCGAGCCTGCTCGCCGGTTTTCCCGACGAGATCCCCGGGCTCACCGTCAACCGCCTGTGCGCCTCGGGCTTGAGTGCCATCATCCTCGCCTCGCAGATGGTCAAGAGCGGAGCAGCCGACGTCGTCGTGGCCGGCGGGGTGGAATCGATGTCGCGGGCGCCGTGGGTGCTGGCCAAGCCGGACAAGGCCTTCGGACGACCGGGCGAGATCGCTGACACGAGCATCGGTGCCCGATTCGTGAACCCGAAATTTGCCTCGACGACCACTCTCTCGATGCCGGAAACGGCCGAGGAGCTCGCCCGTGTCGATGGCATCACCCGCGAAGACGCGGATGCTTTTGCCCTTGGCTCCCACGAGCGGGCCGCCGCGGCCATCGATGGCGGCCGTTTTGCGGCCGAGATCGTTCCGGTGGTGACGAAGAAGGGTCTGGTAGAGCACGATGAGGGGCCGCGTCGGGACACGAGTTTCGAGACCCTCGCGGGCCTGCGCTCGGTCGTACGGTCGGACGGAATCGTGACGGCGGGCAATTCGAGCTCGCTCAATGACGGAGCCTCTGCCGTGATCGTGGCGAGTGAGAGTGCCATTGAACGGCTGGGTCTCACGCCACGCGCCCGAATCGTGCACGGAGCATCGGCAGGGGTGCCGCCGCAGATCATGGGAATTGGACCCGTGCCGGCCACCCGGAAGGTGCTCGAACACGTGGGGTGGTCTGTCGATGATCTGGGAGCGATCGAGCTCAACGAGGCCTTTGCTGTGCAGGCGCTGGCCTGTATTCGGCGCCTCGGGCTCGACCCGCAGGTCGTGAATCGTGATGGCGGGGCGATCGCCCTCGGGCATCCACTTGGCTCATCGGGCTCACGGATCGCGATCACCCTGATGGGCCGCATGGAACGCGAGGGCGCCCACAGGGGGCTGGCCACGATGTGCGTGGGGCTCGGCCAGGGAACAGCGATGTTGCTCGAACGGGTCTAAACCTTGACACACTTTTATATGCCACGGGTATCAATCCGACCCCAAAATAGTATTGGAAATGGATTTATGATTCTGCAAGAGTGAAATGGGCTGACGCGAATCACTGCGCTAATTACTCCGCCATGAGGCACTAAACAGATGACAATGAGGTCAGCTTTGAAGAAGAACACTGTTGTATTCCTACCCGCGCTCGCCGGACTGGCCATGATGGGCCTCGTGGGCTGTAGCGCCTCCGGCTCTGCCGGGGCGCAGGAGGCCGAAGGCGGATACCCGTCGAAACCCGTTACCTTCGTGGTGCCGTTTGCGGCGGGAGGGCCGTCCACAGTGACGGCCCTCGCCTTCGCTTCCTGCCTCGAGGCGGGGCTCGGGCAGACATTTGTCGTCGAGAACCAGCCGGGCGGTAGCGGTGGACTGGCCATGCAGGACGTATCGAGCGCCAAACCTGACGGCTACACACTCACGCTCGGTACGAACGGCCCGCTGGTGATGAACCCCATGATTAACGAGCTCAACTACAGCATCGAAGACTTCACCTCGGTTGGTGTGATGGCGCAGATGCCGACCGTGTTGGTTGTCGGTGAGGATTCTCCCTATGAGAGCGCCGATGATTTCTTTGCGGCGGCTGATAAGAACCCTGGCAAGCTCAGTGTTGCCGTTCCGGGCGCGACCACCTCTGCGGCAATCGAGCTGCAGCGGCTATATGAGGAATACGACATTGAGGTGATTGCCGTTCCCGCCGTGGGCAACGCGGAGATGACCACCAACCTGCTCGGGGGTCACGTGGATGCGCTTTTCATCACCGACCACCAAGACGTGCAATCGCGCATCGACGAGGGCTCTTTCGTGCCGCTCGCGGTGAGCAGCCCCAAACGGGCGGACTGGTACCCGGACGTGCCTACCCTGGCCGAGCTGGGATTCCCTGAGCTGGTCAACGCGGTGTCCGTTTTTGGAGTTATGGGACCGAAGGGCATGCCAGATTCCATCGTGTCCACCCTTGAGTCAGAACTTAAGACCTGCTCGGAAGACGCGACTGTCATCGACCAGATCGGCGAGATGTTCGTTCCGGCGGAGTCCAGCGGCGCAGCAGCCCTCGATAAGGTCTTCGCTGACATGCAGAGACTCTACGAACCCATCCTTGGACAAGAATGAGCGAGGACACCCTCGAGGCCGTCCAAGTCGCCGAGCCTGCTCCGTTCGCAACGGCTGGCCGGTACCAGGGCCGCTTCCGACTCGTCCCTGTTGTGCTGCTGGCTACCGGGGTCGCCGCCGTGATTGGATCCTGGCGTCTCGGACTGGGCGAACTCACCAACCCCGGGCCGGGGCTCTGGCCCTTGGTGGTCTCGATCGCGGTCTCGATCTCGGCGGCCATACTCATCGTCATTCCCGATATTGAGGCCTACGAGAAGTGGACGCGGCGGACGACACTGCTCGTGGGCGGCGTGCTGAGCCTCGTGGTCTTCATCCTTCTCTTCACGGCGATCGGCTTCGTCGTGCCCGCCTTCTTGCTTCTTCTTCTTTGGCTGCGGGTGTTCGGCGAGGAATCCTGGCGGCTCGCCCTCACGCTCGCCGGTGGCGGCACCGCCGTCTTCTACGTGGGCTTCGCGGTTCTCCTCGGTGTTCCTTTTCCCGACGACATCGTCGCGGGCACCATCACCCGACTGATCGGAATGTGACATGGACGCCTTCAACAACCTGGGTCTCGGATTCTCCGTTGCCTTCGAGCCCATGAACTTGCTGTTCGTCTTTGTGGGTGTGGTCATCGGCACCGCCATCGGCGTGCTTCCGGGCCTCGGCCCGACGGCTACGATCGCGCTGTTGCTGCCCATCACCTACACGATGGACGCCACAAGTGCCGTGATCATGCTCGCGGGCATCTACTACGGTTCGATGTATGGCGGAACGATCACCTCGGTGCTGCTGCGCATTCCGGGGGAGGCGGCATCCGTGGTGACCACCTTCGATGGGTATCAGATGACCAAGCAGGGCCGCGCGGGCCCTGCGCTCGGAATCAGCGCGATCGGCAGCTTCATCGGCGGCACCGTCGCCATCATCGGGCTGACATTTCTCGCGCCCTTGCTGGCGCAGGTCGCCGTCGCAGTGGGCCCCGCCTCCTATGTCGCGATCATGGTACTCGGGCTCTTTCTGGTGACGTCCCTCGGCACGGGTTCCACGATGAAGAGCCTGTGCATGGCCGCGATCGGCCTGCTGCTCTCAACCGTAGGTCAGGACCCGATCACGGGCACAGCCCGCTTCACCTTCGGGATTCCCTCCCTGCTCGGCGGCTTCGACTTCGTGGCGATCGCGATGGGCCTGTTCGGCGTCGGCCAGCTCTTGCACAGCCTCGAACGCACCGAAAAGGCGCAGGCGATCACGACGAAGATCAAGAACATCTGGCCGTCGCGCAAGGATTTTCGGGACTCCTCCGGCGCCATCGTGCGCGGTTCACTGCTCGGCTTCGTGATCGGCGTTCTGCCCGGGGGAGGTGGGGTTATCTCATCCCTCGCTTCCTACGCGCTCGAGAAGCGCCGAGCGAAAGACCCGTCACGGTTTGGTAAAGGAGCGATCGAGGGGGTTGCCGGACCAGAGACAGCGAACAACGCATCGTCGACATCCGCTTTCATACCGTTGCTGATTCTCGGTATCCCGTCCAACGTGGTGCTCGCAATGCTCTACGGGGCATTGCTGCTGCAGGGGATCACACCCGGCCCGTCGCTGATCGAAGATCGGCCGGACATTTTCTGGGGCGTCATTGCGTCGATGTACATCGGCAACGTGATGCTCGTGATTCTCAATATCCCACTGATCGGTATCTTTATTCAGATGCTACGGGTGAGAACCGGCATCCTCGCGACCTTCGCGCTCATGGTGGTCATGGTGGGCGTGTACTCGATCAATAACAACCCATTCGACATGTGGGTGGTGCTGATCTTCGGTGTTTTTGGCTGGATTATGATTAAGACCGGTTTCGACCCCGGGCCACTCGTACTGGCCTTCATTCTCGGACCGATCCTGGAACGGTCGTTTCGGCAGTCGATGCTCATATCCGACGGCAGCTTCGGTATCTTTGTGACTGATCCGATCTCGGCGACGATCTTCGGGGCGCTCGCGGTGTCTCTGACCTACTCGTTCATCAGCCGACGGCGTCGGGTCAAGGCTGCACAGACTCTGTCGCGCGTGAGTGTGGATGCGAAGTAGTTGGGGTCAGCTCACCTCGCTTCCGGTGTCGAGGGTCAGTCGCCTCTTGGAACGGCTTCCAGCCTGTCGCACTCGGCGAGCGGCTGTCGCGATGTGGGGTGTCCGTGGTCAGCCGGTCGGGGATGCCAGCGACGGTTAGAAATCGAGTCAGAATCGACGGTGAAAACTGAGCCATCCGAGCACGATTGTTGGGTGATTACGGTGGAAGAGTGGGCTGTGGTTCATCTCCTTTATGTACATGCGGGCGTGTCGCAGCGCGACTGCACGGTGTCGACTGGTTCTGCCTCGACGACGGGCTCCTCAACGCTGGGCTCCTCGGCGGCCGGCTGCTATAAAGGTGATGATAGGGCTTGATAAACCGACCGCGAGCCCAGAAATCCGAGTGGGGTACGAATGATGATTGTGCGGTCACGGTCACGGTCAGGTCAGTCGAGAGTGTTCTCGACGAGGTTTCGGATTTCAGGATTAGAGCGCGTGTTGAAGAAGGTGTCCCATGCGGTCACGTTTGGTGCGTAGATAGGCGGAGTTGGCCGGATGAGCACCTGCTGTAAGTGGTATGCGCTCGAGGACGGTGATCCCGTGTTCGGTGAGCTGGTCGACCTTGTCGGGGTTGTTAGTGAGGAGACGCACTGCCTGAAGCTGGAGGTTGTGAAGGATGGCAGCCGCGGCAGAGTAGTCACGGCCGTCCGCGGGGAGGCCGAGCGCGAGGTTCGCATCGAGCGTGTCTAAGCCGGCTTCTTGCAGTCGGTAGGCCTTGAGCTTGTTGACGAGTCCGATGCCGCGACCTTCGTGGCCGCGCATGTAGATCACGATGCCGCCGTATTGATTGATCGTGTTGAGGGCGGAGTCGAGCTGTGGGCCGCATTCACATTTCTGGGATTTGAAAACCTCGCCGGTCAGACATTCTGAGTGCACGCGGACAAGGCAGCCGTCGGTTGGCCTGCCGGACACGATGGCGAGATGTTCGCTGCCCGTGACGAGATCGCGGTAGGCGCGGAACTGGAAAGTGCCGTGCTTGGTCGGAACAGTCGTTTCAACTTCAAACCTGACACCTGACATTGCAATTGCACGCACAGCACGGATACTGTCTTCTTCCGCCGAGAGCGCGGGGGTGGGTGCCCTCGAAGAGTTGGTACTGAAACATGTTTCGGCCATGATTACAGTGATTCCAGTGGCACGTCGGCATCTGCAAGTTTGGCGTGATCGACTTGGTTGCCGCGCCGAATGATGCCTTGCACGGCTTCGTTGACGTCCCAGACATTCACGTTCATTCCGGCCACAACTCTCCCATCCGCCACCCAGAAGGCGATGAATTCGCGGCCAGCCCGGTCGCCTCGGTACACCACATCGGCTCCCCGGGTTAGGGGGCCGAATCCGGAGTACTCCATTCCGACGTCGAACTGGTCGGTGTAGAAGTACGGGATGTCGTCGAAGGACACGTTTTGGCCGAGCATCGACCGCGCTGCAACCTTCCCACCATTCAACGCATTGGCCCAGTGTTCGCTGCGCAGTTGCAGCTTCGCCAGAGGATGGTAGGCATTGGCAACGTCGCCTGCTGCGTAGATTGCCGGGTCGTTTGTGCGAAGGGATGCATCGACGGAGATGCCGTTATCGATCGTTAGCCCCGCTGAACTGGCGAGCTCAACGTTAGGCGTGGCACCAATGCCGACCAAAACGAGGTCCGCGGGAATGACCTCTCCGCTTTCGAGTCTCACAGCGCTAGCTCGGCCGTCTTTTCCGAGAACGCTTTCAACGGACACCGAACGTCGCAGGATGACGCCGTTGTGTTCGTGGAGATCGGCGAACATCTGGCCGAGCTCATCGCCGAGCGCGTTCGCCAGGGGGATTGGGTCGCGTTCGAGAATCGTCACGTCGTTTCCTAGGGTGCGTGCCGTCGCAGCCACTTCCATGCCAATCCAGCCCGAGCCGATCAGGACGAGTCGCAAGCTTCCGGCCGCAAGTAAAGGGCGTAAGGTGTCGGAGTCTTCCAGAGTACGCAGGTAGTGCACCCCTTCGAGGTCTGCCCCGGGGATCGACAGGCGGCGAGGTGACGAGCCAGTGGCTATGAGCAACTTGCTGTAAGCGAATTCATCACCGGCGTCAGTATGAATGAGCTGGCGGCCGGCATCAACGCGGGCGACAGAAGTGCCGAGGAGTAACTCAACATCATGCTGCGCGTACCAATCCTTGGGATCAACGTATACAGAGTCGCGGTCGCTGGATCCGCTGAGGTAGTCCTTCGAAAGAGGCGGCCGGATATAAGGCCGGTGCGCTTCGGCGCCGATCAGTTGGATTGGCCCGGTGAAGCCCTCTTCGCGCAGCGTCCTAGCAGCGGACGCACCCGCGAGCCCTGCTCCGACGATGACATAACTCTGAGAATCCGACATGTTTCCTCTTTACTGTGTGCTGGCGAGCTTCGTAGCCCAACTTTAGGAGCCACCCGTTTCTTTTGTCAAGATACTTTGTTTTAGAGTTACGATCATCACTATGAACGAACAATCACAGTCGGACGACATCTTTGCAATAGCGTCGCTCAGCGACCCGCTGAGGCGCTCCTTGTTCGATTTGGTCTCTCAAAGTGCCGTGCCGATGGGCCGTGATGAGGCAGCCGAAGCGCTGGGCGTTCCGCGCGGGACGGTAGCGTTTCACCTGGAAAGACTTGCTCGATGCGGGCTGTTAGACACCGAATTCCAGCGCCGCACGGGCCGATCTGGTCCTGGCGCTGGACGGCCCGCCAAGCTGTACCGGCGTGCGGCCAACGAAATCGTCGTGTCCGTTCCGGGCCGACATTACGCTCTGGCCGGAGAGCTGTTAATCTCCGCCATTGAGCAATCCGATCGCACAGGGGAGCCCGCCCAGGAGTCGCTCACTCGGGTGTCTGTAGAACACGGCCGTACATTGGGCATGAGTGCCGGCTCATTGGATGCGGTGCTGCAGTCCACCGGATACGAACCTCAGGACGATGGTGATGGCGGACTGCTTCTGCACAACTGCCCATTCCACCAGCTGGCCAAGGGCCACGCCGAGACTATCTGTGCGGCCAACCTAGCCCTACTGGTCGGCGTCGCGGAAGGTGCGGGCGAGAGCAGGCGCAAAGTCCAATTTGCGCCGAGAGACGGATACTGTTGCGTGCATATTGCCCGGAATACCGATTAGGCGGAGGGCTTTGTCTTTTCGTCGGTCGATCCGGTCTATCCGTGGGTCGTGAACGTCATCACCCAACGAGTCCGGTGGTCTCGTCGACACCTCGGTCCCAAAGAGCGGTTGTGACCGCTCGGTTGTAAAGACGACTAATTTCACGGCGTTGTTTTATATTCCGAAGCGAAGTCCCGACACGATTGTGCTTTGGTGAACATTCTCTTCTGTGAGCTGTCCTCTCAAGAGGATCAGTCTCATTGCCTGGTCATTACAGCTCGGCGCGGTCTTTGAGTTGATGGTCATATCATGAAGGGAGAACTATAAGGGGTCAAGACGTTCGTTGAAGCCGGCTCAACCACACTGGTAGCTAACACAATGACGCCATATTTTATCTTCTATCCTCGTTCCACGAAAGGACACCATGCACGCCTCCGATACACTCCGCACGAACTTGCAGTCCGTTCTTGTCGACCTGATTGCGCTGCATCTGCAGGGCAAGCAGGCACACTGGAATGTCGTTGGACCGAACTTTCGTGACCTGCACCTGCAACTCGACGAAATCGTCGGAGAGGTGCGTGAATTCTCTGATCAACTGGCCGAACGCTTACGCGCACTCAACGCGCAGCCCGACGGACGCATCGAAACCGTCAGCGCGACCACACACTTGCCAAGCTTTCCCACCGGCGAGGTACTCACCACGGACGCCATCAACCTGATTACGCAACGCCTGAACGTCACAGTGGAGAACATACGGGCAGTGCACGATGACGTCGACGAGGAAGATCCCACCAGCGCAGATATTCTGCACGTTTTCATTGAGAAGTTGGAGCAGTACGCCTGGATGGTGAGCGCTGAGAATCGGCAGCCGCAACCGGCGGTGCAGACCCACGCCTAAGCCCAGGGTTCGACAGGTTCAATTTCAACGAACTGTCGTGCGCCCTGACTACTCTCCGAGCAGCGCCAGCATGCTCGCGATGGTCTCCGCGAGCTTGTCGTCTGCGGCACCGTAGACGGCAAAGTCGCCCTCGGCCAGAGCTGCCTGCTTCTCGGTGAGCGCCGCGTTGGCGACCTCTAAGAGCGCTGCCAGTTCGACGCCAGTCTCCGCGTTGCCGGTGCTCGTAAGTGTCTTGTGAAATGCCGTCGATCTCATACCGGTCCACGCTGAGGTTGGCTGGGAATTGGTAGTACTGACGGAACTGCTCCAGCTGAGCGAAAGAGTCGCTGACCAGAGCCGGGTCGAGAATACGAATATTCGCCGTCGTGGCGGCATCTTCACGCAACGCACCCGGTGTCGCTTCTGTGGTGGCATTGTGATCGCCGCCGTAATAGCTAGCGGGGCTCGGCTCCGGATAGGAGTACTGGACGAAGATGAACTCACGAATTAGCCTCTTGTTCTCAGTGCTCGGGACACTTATGACGTTAGCCCGAATCTACTGATCAACGTGTAATGTCACGTCATTTTTAGCCGGTAATACCCTTCTGAGCAGCTTTAAAAATTGTTACTTAGGAAAACTATTTAACGCTCACGGAGACAATTCATGGTTTTATTTGTATCTGTTGACTAACCGAATCGTGTTGTCGGAAGCGCTCGTTCGCGACGTGGTGCGTATGAGGACCTCACGACAACTGCTTGGGTTTACGACCTACTTGATCCAGCCGCCTCAACCAGCCAGCCAGTCCAAGGGGCGTGTGAAAGTAGAGAGATGGGCACCCGTCGGCAGCAAGAGTTTCCGGCCTCGAAGGCATACGGCTGGTGAAGATAAGAAGAATCCCAAACGGTGGCATTGGTACGTCGTGAACGACTCTGACCATGGACCGCACAACCGAATAGCGCCCGTGACCTGGTGAGAAGTGATTTCACCGCGTCGGTGCCCGTTCGTAGACTGCTTGTGCTTCAACAGTTCCGTCCGATTTCCCATCATCCCGGCACGGAGGCACTGTTTGTAGTCATAGAAGCATGAGTGATCCCGCGGATATCGCCGCTGATCTGCCTCTCTCAGTTGCGCGTACTGTTGGGCAAGTACGGCTCAAGCCATTTCAGGTCGCCGTTTCGTATCGGGATCTGCACTGATTCGGTGTCCGCTCCAACGGTGATGGTAACGTGCGCAACTGCACCTGAGATGTCATCAGCGGTCTCGAAAAGGGTCGGGTGTTCCTGGAACGCGTACTGCTCCCCCGGATCGAGGGTGACGGAGACCTCATCGTCTTGGTCTGACAGTGTTACCTGAACGTCTTCCTCTGACCCATTCAGGAGGACCCCGATGAGACGTGCGGGCTCGGCCTCGCCGCGTGTGACTAAAAGCAGGTTTCTCACTTCGACAGGACCTACCTCCGCGTTCATGCCGATGTTTATCGATCCCAACTCCGTCGGGGGTATGCGCGGGGCGCCGACGCCGGAGCAGCCTGACAACCCGCCGACCGCAAGCACCAGTGCTGCAGCACTGACTCGATTACGCACGACACGTTGCCTTGACGTGAGAGGAGCCTTGATCTGGCTGGGGGAGTGCACGATGCAGCGGTCCGACCGTCGCACGGTGATCAGGGCGAAAATTCTGGTCATTATGGGTCCTCCTGCTTGATCTATTACGGCTGCTTGTGGTCTTTCTGCTAAGGCCATCGCTCGGTGATTGATGCTTTCAACAATCAGTTTATGTGCGGCGCGCAACTCGACCCCGGACCGATACCGCGCGCTGAGCGCACCCAAGCCCTTGACCCGTGGCTCAACTATTACGGCAGTGAATGTATCCACACGGGCAGTGGATCCACCTCGCTCCAGCGAGTGTCACCAACTTGATGGCCCGGTACAACTAGATGCGACGATCCAGTCGGGTCAGAAATCCTGATCAGGACACTGCGCAGATGATGACCGAGGTATCGCCGAGCCGTTGCCTGGGGGCGGTTGTGAGATCGATTACGTTCTGTGCCTGCTGGCAGCGGTGATGGCGGCCACGATCGCGTGCTGCTCTCCCGACTCGTCCTCGAGAGCACGGAGGGCAGCACGTCGTGGACGTGTTGACACAAGCTACCGCGAGTGAAAGTGTGAATTGTAGACATAGACGAGCGAAACGAGGACAGTATGACCGAATTCACAACGGAAACTGATCAGCTCACGGGCGTGCGGCATCGCACCATTTCCGTCAATGGAGTAGAAATCTTCTATCGGGAGGCGGGCCCCGCGGACGCGCCAACGCTCGTGCTGCTGCATGGTTTTCCTGCTGCGTCGCACCAGTATGCGCGCCTGATGGATCGGCTCAGCGATCGGGTGCACCTCGTCGCACCGGATTATCCGGGGTTTGGTTACAGCAGCGCTCCCACCTCGAGTAGTGGCGGTGGAGACTTTGTTTACTCTTTCGATCACATCGCCGAGGTTATCGAAGCGTTTCTGGTCGCCCTCGGCATCGACGAGTTCTTTATGTACGTTTTCGATTTTGGGGCTCCTATCGGGTATCGCATCGCGGCGCGACATCCGAATTGGATTCAGGGAGTCATCGCACAAAATGGCAACGCCTACGAGTCCGGACTGGGACCGAATATGCAGCCTGTGGTCCAGTACTGGATAAATCGAGAAGAGATGGAGCCCGTCATTCGCGGAGCCCTTACAGCTGAGGCAACGCGCTCCCAACATCTCGAGGGAACGGCTAACCCAGAGTCCGTCGATCCGGACGTATGGACTTTGGATCAACACTGGCTCGATCAAGCGGGGCGAGAGCAGATCATGCTTGATTTGCTCTATGACTATCAGTCCAACGTCGCGCTGTATCCCGCGTGGCAAGCATGGATGCGCGAGCATCAGCCCCCGATGCTTTTGCCCTGGGGGCGTAACGATCAGTTCTTTCCTGAAGCAGGAGCGCGCGCCTACCTCGACGATCTTCCGTCCGCTGAACTGCACCTGCTCGACACCGGGCACTTCGCCTTGGATGAACAGTTGGACTCCATAGTGCATCTGATCGATGGCTTCATCGGGCGACACACGCACTATGAGCCACTCGAAGTACACGCACCGCAAACACAGAAAGACAACGCCAATGTCATTTGAGCAACGCCTCTCCGTCCCGGACGTCGATCCCGAGGCATACAAACCGATGATCGCCCTCGAAAAATACATCCACGCGGGAAGCTTGGGGGAAGCCCTGTTGGCGCTTGTGAAAATTCGTGCTTCGCAGATCAACGGATGTGCGTACTGCCTGGACATGCACGGACGTGAAGCTCGCGCCGCGGGCATCGATCAGCGCCGCCTCGACGTGCTAGCTGGCTGGGAAGAGGCGCCGAACGTGTACTCCGAGCGCGAACGCGCAGCCATCGCACTCACCGAGGCTGTGACCCTCATCGGAAACGGCGGTGTGTCGGACTCATTGTGGGGGCAGGTGAGGAAATCATTCGAGGAGAGGGAAATTGTGCAGCTCTTGATGGCCATCGCCGCCATCAACGTGTGGAACCGCCTGGCGGTCAGCACTCACCAGAGCCTTCCAGCGCAAACGGCCTAACAATCACGCTGCGCCCACGATCGGTGGGTACCGCGGTACACGTGAAAGAACATAAAGCCGGACTTTGGACGGCTGTCAGCCGTCTGTCAACGTACCATTCTCGCCTCTAATCGCGTAATGGTGCCTGGTCCCGACTTGATCGGGACGGCCGTGTACGCCGTAGTGTTCAGTGTTTTATTTCCCAATGGCGTGAGCCGTTGAGTTCTGATGATTTCAACGTGGCCAAGGTACCGATGTGTACTGCCGGGGGCGGTTGCGTGGTTCTCATTTAGCTGATAGGACTGAAATATGAGTGGGAGCGTGGCTCGACGAAAAGTGTCTGCTTTAAAGCGGATGATTTGATATTTATGCAAGAAGATGTTTTTACTCGCGTGAAACCACTGAAGGTTAGGGGTGAGGGGATTTCTCTCGCGGTGACCATTCGCGCATTCGATGGCGACTATGATTTGGCCGCCGATTTCCTCGTGTCCCAGGGCCTGATTGCCGAAAATGATCGGGCTCCACTCTTTTTCGCTGCCGAACTGGCGTCCGAGGTGCGGATGATATCGGAGGGCTTCCCCAGGAAAGTTTGATGGTGATCAATTCCGGCGATAAACACGTCGTCGAAATACCGGCAAGACTACAAGGAAGTGGTGCGCTATGAGTGCGAAAGCCCCGATCGAGGATATCAACGAAAATGCCACTGAAATGGTGGTTGGGGATCCGAAGACGTGGGCTGCCGGAGTGCCCGGTGTCACCCATTCCATGGGGCCGGCCTTTTTAGAGATGGGTATTGGTCGCAGTCTGAAGCTGCTAACCGATATGAATCAGAAGGACGGTTTCGACTGCATGAGTTGTGCTTGGGCGGATCCGGATCACCGCAAGACGTTCGAGTTCTGCGAGAACGGGGCGAAAGCCGTTACCTGGGAGGCTACGCCGGTGGCTATTCCGACGACCTTCTGGTCGGCACACTCCATAAGCAGTTTGCTGGAGAAGTCGGAGTACTGGCTGGGCATGCAAGGCAGACTGATCGAGCCTGTTTACAAGCCGAAAGGCAAAGACCACTACGAGTCGATCAGCTGGGATGATGCGTTCACGCTTATTGGCGACCGGCTGAAAGCCCTTGATTCTGCCAACGAGGCGACGTTCTATACCAGTGGTCGCACCGCCAACGAGACCGCATTCATCTACCAGCTGCTTGCCCGGTCACTTGGCACAAACAACCTCCCCGATTGTTCCAATATGTGTCATGAGTCCACTGGGCTAGCCATGGGTGAGTCCATTGGCATCGGAAAGAACACGGTCGCCTATAAGGACTTTGCTAAGGCGGACCTGATCATCGTAATGGGGCAAAACCCTGGTACGAACCACCCCAGAATGCTTACGGCCCTTGAGGAGGCGAAAGAGGCCGGTGCGGATATTGTTGCGGTCAACCCGCTCCTCGAGGCTGGATTGATCCGCTACAAAAACCCGCAGAAGGTGAAAGGTATCATCGGCCACGGAACAGGTCTTGCCGACCAGTACCTGCAGATCCGCGCCGGCGGCGACGGGTGGTTGATGAAGGCAATCTCCAAACGCGTCTTCGAAGCCGAAGCCGCACACCCCGGAACGGTGCTCGACCACGAGTTCATCGATGAACACTGCGCAGGGCTTGAGGAGTTCAAGGCACATGTCGCCACGCTCGATCACGACTCGGTTCTTCGAGCAACCGGACTTACGACGGAAGAGATCGACGAGCTTGCTGCGCGGTACATGAAAGCAGACAAAGTCATCATCACCTGGGCGATGGGGCTCACTCAGCACAAAGACGCTGTTGCTATCATCAAAGAAATCATGAACCTCCTATTACTTCGGGGAAACATCGGTAAGCCCGGCGCAGGCGCCTCTCCGATCCGTGGTCACAGTAATGTGCAAGGCGATCGCACAATGGGTATCTGGGAACAAATGCCTCCGACATTCTTGGACGCCCTCCAGAAAGAATTTCACTTCGATCCTCCACGCGAGAACGGGTTCGACACCGTTCAGTCGGTGGAAGCGATGCTCGCAGGGAAAACCAAGGTGTGGATTGCGATGGGTGGCAACTTGGTGTCCGCGGTATCAGATACCGCAGCTGCCGAAGCAGGATTTCGCTCTGTGGGCCTCAACGTGCAGATCTCAACGAAACTGAACCGTAACCACCTCACGGTTGGCGACGAAGCGCTGATCTTGCCAACCATGGGGCGCACCGAGATCGACATCCAGGCAGGGGGCCCGCAGGTGCTCTCTGTCGAAGACTCCGTGTGCGCGATCCATGCGACCAGAGGCAAGATCAAGCCGATTTCGGACAAGCTACTCTCCGAAGTGTCAATCGTCACTCGGATCGCGCGCCAGGTATTCGGCGACGATGGGCCCATCAACTGGGCCGGGTTTGAAGAAAATTATGACACGATCCGCGATCACATCGAACACGTTATCGAGGGTTTCGACAACTTTAATGAGCGACTCCACCGCGACAACGGTTTCATCCTTCCCCACGGGCCGCGTGATTCACGGACGTTCAACACGCCAACCGGCAAAGCCATGATCACGGTCAACGAGCTCGAATACATTGAGTGCCCGACTGGACGCCTGTTGCTGCAATCGATGCGCGCGCACGACCAGTTCAACACGACGATCTACAGCCTGGATGACCGCTACCGTGGCATCAAGAAGAGCCGCAAGGTGATCTTCGTCCATCCAGACGATTTGCCCATGCTCGGTGTCGAAGATGGCCAGATCGTCGACGTGCACAGCGAGTTCACCGACAACGTCGACCGGGTGGTGCGCAACTTCAGGGTTGTCGCCTTTCCGACGTCACGCGGGTGCGCAGCTACCTATTTTCCCGAAGGGAACCCGCTCGTTCCTCTGGGTTCCACGGCCGACGGGAGCAACACACCGGCTTCGAAGGCGATCGTCGTACGTCTGGAACCGGTCGAGACGTACCGTGCGGGCAGTCGCCGTGCGCCAGAAGGAACATTGGCGGGAGTGTAGCGATATTGGTCCAGCCGCGGCAGAGTGCAGAGCCGGGTTAGCGATGGGCTATGCGCCATAAAAGTTCTCGTGGGGAACTTGTTCAAAACCATCAGAAGGGTAGAACTATGGATTCATCAGCCATTGCGATTGGCGCAATGACCAAAAAGCCGACGGTGATGCGATGGGGACAAGGCTCCTGACGCATTTAGAAGCTGCCTTGCAATTCTCACTCTCATAACCAACTGAAGGGACTTGAATCATGACATCCGCAGAGCACAGCAAGCTCGTCCGGCTGCGGGACACCAATATGACCATCGCTGCGACAGATTCCGACATCCGGGGGCACCGAGTTCTCGACAAGGACGGCAATAACCTCGGGAAGGTGGACGCTCTCCTGATCGACGAGCAGGAAGAGAAAGTGCGATTCTTTGAAGTCGCCACGGGCGGTTTTCTGGGAATTGGCAAAGATAAGTCATTCATTCCTGTCGACGCGATCACCCATATTGACGATAAAGACGTCCATTTGAACCTATTGACCGACACTGTGGCCGGATCTCCGCCTTATGATCCCGATCTCGTCGAAGACAGCGTTTTCTTTTATGACACTTATGGTTATTATGGGTTCTTGCCATATTGGGGAATGGGGTATGTCTACCCGCCCTACCCGTATTATCCCGGCCGACACTAAGTATCGTCTGCATTCACTTACGTGCGATTCTGATGTAAAGGCTGAACTAAGAAATGTCCCAAAACGATTTGCTGACACGGGTACGGACTTGGTAAAAAATGCGTTCATTTATTGTGCTACTCATGGGTTTAGATCATTTGGATATCCGCGGTGGTTGGTGGGGCACTCTACCCCGCCGGCCGGGTGGGCGTTATGAGCGTACGGCTGGCCTGCGTGCGGCTGATCTTGTTTATCGAAGTGCCCCGACCGCGCGAGCTTACGGTAATCACTTGGGCGGTTCATCGGGTGCGAACGTATGCCCGTGGTGTGCCCGAAAATGGCCCCTCGTCTGGACGGCCTTAGACGAGACTGCCAAATTGCGGTGCCACAAGATGCTGTGTCCGAAGAACTGGAACGCGTAGACACCGATGTAGCGTGAACCTGAAAGGATCAAGATCTTGGCTGAAGTAGGCGCAGAACACCGGCAATACCATCTGCGTGAAGCTAGTTGGAACTTTTGCGCAGCACCGGTGCAATGGCGGCAATCGTTATGTGGTGCGTTTGCTGGCAACATTATTGGACCCGGTCAAGGCTTGGCCAGCCGCAACCGCTCATCACGAAGGAGATTCAATGTCGAATCAGAGCCACGAACCATGCGCACCAGGAGATATTGAGGTCCGCAGTCTGTCCGACCATGACTGGCGTGTCGGTGATCGCCGGTGCCACGAAAGGTCACCGAAAAAGGTCCTCGGTTACATCGGAAAACGTGGTGCTGCTTTTGAAGTCATGAACAGAGAGGCACCGCGACGACATGTACTGTTCGATAATTTCGAGTCGGCGGTCGCTTCGTTTACGTCAGACGTCCGGACGTAGTTTTTATCCACGGCGTTGACGTCAACTTGCCCATTCATTCACCTTCGGAGCCTGACGCTATCGTGTTAGCGCGGCTGGGTCCAGATGAAGCCGGAGCGCTCAGTGCCTGGCGCTAAGCACCAGGCGTATCAGGTCGCCGGTCTGCTCATCGAGTGGGACCAGCCGCGAATGGTTCAGGCTCGGTTTCAGGGGATGAATCTCCCAGATTTGTCTCTTCGAACGATTGATCTTGACTCCTCGGAGGTCTGTGATTTGAGACACACAAGACCCAAGTCGTCGGCTAAGGGATCGTGGCCGCCGCTACCTGGATGTGGCCGCCGCGCAGCGACGCGGAGCGAACATCCACACCTTCACGTTCGATGACGGTCCACGGGCGAGCGTGGAGGTCGGCCCCACCAACCGAGGCGGCCAGCCGCACGAGTGGAGAAAACATCCGGGCGCGGCCGACGGGCAGCTGCATGTCCACGATGCCGGCGTGACCGCCGGGCTTGAGCAGCGCCCGCATCCGATCCCAGGCCGGGTGCCAGTCGTCGAAGACACTCATCGCATAGCTGGAGAACACGGCATCGACGAGCCCGCCCGACGGTGCTGGGAGTTCCTTCGCGATCTCATTCGGATCGAACGTGGTCGCATCCGCTTTGACCAGGCACACGCATGTCCACCCGTTGGCTTCCACTCGGCGGTGGGCCATCTCGAGCATTTTCGGGCTGCGGTCCAGCCCGACCACGGTGCCCGACGGCCCGACGGCCTCCACCAGTAAGGCAAGGTTCAGGCCGGTGCCGCAGCCGAGGTCGAGGACTGTGTCGCCGGCACGCAGATGCAACAGCGCCACACCCGCTTGTCGGCCGGCTCGATATACGACACGTTCTCCGGACAGCGCATCGTAGAAGCGGCCCGCAGCCTCGTAGACATTCACCATGAGTGCTCGACCGGCCTTTCGTTCCCATCAGCCTAACCAGCCTCGCTGTCGCTGAACGCAGCGCAGACCGTCTACGCTCGCAGACATGATTGAAACGCACGTGTGGGACCTCGTCGTTATCGGTGGAGGAACGGCGGGTCTCGTGGCCAGCCGCACCGCAGCCGGGTTCGGGGCGAGGACTGTTTTAATCGAGGACAACCGCCTCGGTGGGGACTGCCTGTGGACCGGCTGCGTGCCCTCGAAATCTCTAATCGCCGCAGCGGATGCCGCCACGACGGCCGGTTCGTCGGCAGGCCTCGGGGTGAGCGTGAACGATGTTGTCGTGGATTTCGCCCGGGTGATGGAGCACGTGCAGGCCGCCATGTACGAAATCGCTCCGGTTGATTCTGAGGAGGCGCTGGTGGGGGACAACGTCGAGGTGGTGCGGGGCCGGGCACGTTTCACCGGCCCCGACACCGTCGACGTCGACGGTCGCGAGCTGCGGTTTCGGCAGGCCTTGATCGCCACCGGCGCCTCGCCGGGACTGCCGGCTATCCCCAGGATCGACTCGGTCGATCTACTGACTAGCGAAACGTTCTGGGACCTGCGTACTTTTCCCGAGCGGCTCGTCGTGCTTGGCGGCGGGGCGATCGGTTGTGAGATCGCCCAGGCGATGGCTCGTCTCGGATCGGCCGTGATGCTCGTAGAGATCGGGCCACGTATCCTGCACGAGGAGGACGAAAGGGCCAGCGCCATCATCCACGCCGCGCTCATTGCGGACGGCGTGGACGTGCGCACGAACTCCAGCGTGACCAAGGTCTTTTCAACCGATCGCCGCGCAGGCACGTTCACCCTCAGCGACGAAAGCACCCTGTCTTTCGACCGGGTGCTTGCTGCGCTGGGCCGCCGCCCGAACACCGCCGGTCTCGATCTGCAGCTTGTGGGAGTGCGACTCGATTCTCATGGCAACGTCGTTGTCAATTCCCGGCTGCGCACCTCCAACCCTCGCATCTGGGCTGCAGGGGACGTGACCGGGTTGCCCCGGTTCACCCACACCGCCGGAGTAAATGCCAGCGTGGCCGCGACCAACGCAATCCTCGGCCTGACCCGCAAGTTCGACAGTGCGGTGGTCCCCCGGGTCACGTTCACCCACCCGGAGGTAGGCGCCGTCGGCCTGCAAACCAAAGATGTGACCGGAGGCCACCGCGTCGTCACCTGCGACCACGAGCACGTCGACCGGGCTGTGACGGAGTCGAAAACGGGTGGCTACACGCAGCTGGTCGTGGACAAACGCGGCCGAGTGCTCGGCGGCACCGTGGTGGGTCCCCGCGCCGGAGAAACTCTCGGCGAGATCTGCCTGGCGGTCAAGAACCGGCTCACCACGAGCAATATCGCCGGAACCACGCACGCATACCCTACCTATAACGATGGCCTCTGGAATGTGGCCGTGGCCGATGTACGCCGCCGGCTCAACTCCGGTCTCGTTCTGGCGGCGACGCGCACCCTCCGACGGTTGCGGAGTGCGCGCCTGCGGTGAAATCGGCAGCGCGACTGGGCGTCAGCGCAGTGCCCGGTAGTCGACGAATATCCCTTGGACGGTGCTGACACCCACGAAAACGGTTCAGACGACCGCGATCTGCCAAGCGAAGAACGAGAAAACCAGCCATAGTTTCTCCACGGTAATCGTCTCCGCGCCCTCGACGATGCGGCGGAAAAACGAGAGGAAGCGTCCGTCGTCGATCTACCGATTCGTGCGTTGCCTTTAAAGACCACCTATATTGCGAAAGAGAGTCAGCAACACGCGAGCTTGAACCGTCGTCCCGATTGCGTACGCCCCGGCCCTTCCGGACACTTTCAACTAGTCGTGGAGATGAATGAGAAAGGGGCACTCCTGAAAGTTAAGTCATGGAGCCTTGGCCCTCCACAAACGGATCCTCGAGTCGGTGGCTGTTCTGCCCGTGAATTTAGACGCATTTTGCAAGGTCCACTGGCAGCACGTTCGAGGCGAAGAAAGTGCGGCAGTAGGCGAGAGCCGCGAAGCCGATCAGATACGCCGCCGCATCTCGAAGTGGGGAGTCCTCGCCGCCCTCGCTCGCAAGCTCGAGGGCATGACGCGCCTCACTGAGGTCGACCCCATAGCTGGAAAGTTCCACGAACAACCGCGCGTCCAGGGAATCCGGGATCATCACGAACTCGAAGGCTGTCTCTCCACCATTGCTCACAAGACCGTCATCGTGGATGCTGTGAGCCGAAGCACCACCGCAAGTCCGATGCGATGCGCAACTATTTTCTGGCATGATACCGTCCACGATGTTGATCGGGGCATGAACGCATGCAACTGGGGGTTCGACGCAGTGAACTGCTTGCCCGCAACCACCCGGGCCGCGATCCGCCTATCCACCACCGTGACCTAGATCAAGACGGCGTTTTCTAGCGAACGTCGCAACACTCGATCAAATGTGGGCTGTTTTCTTGAGCCTATCGAAGTGCGTTTGGGATGGTTCCCAATTGGGTGATTCGCGGGGTCGAGCGTTGATCTTGGCGGCGACTTCAGCCAGGCGTTCGGGGCTGTGGTGGTTCCGGTTGGTGCCCTTGGGGAAGTACTGGCGAATGAGCCCGTTTGTGTTCTCGTTCGAGCCTCGTTGCCACGGCGAATGTGGATCGCAGAAGTAGACGGGGATCGTCGTGTCCTCCATGAACTGAAAATAATCGGCCATCTCTGCTCCTTGGTCCCAGGTCAGCGATTTGCGGAGGTGCGCCGGAAGAGTGGCCATCCATCGCCGTGCCAATGCGTTCGCGCACGGTGACGGCATCGTGCCTGCCGCCGAGATGCACAAGCATGAGGAACCCGGTGGTGCGTTCCACGAGTGTGGCGATAGCCGACGGCAGCACACCTCTTCAATTCACCCGATCGGGCCACGTCGTAGTCGGCGTCGACACTCACAAGTATGTGCACGTCGCTGCGGTGATGGACAGTATTGGCGGGATCCTCGCGTCAATGACCATCGCGACGGATTCAGTATCTCGACGCCGAGACCAAAGAACTACACACCATGATCGAGGACCTCGTCATGCGCACCGCACCCCAGCTCCTCGAACCCTTCGGCATTGGCGTCGACATCGCAGCCGAGATCCTCATCGTCGTCGGTGACAACCCCGAACGCGTGAGATCCGAAGCCGCCCTTGCCAAGCTCGCCGGCATCAGCCCGATACCGGCCTCGTATGGAATGACCAGTGGCAGACACCGAATCAACCACGGCGGCCACCGGCAACTGAACGCCGCGATCTATCGTGCCGTCATAGTCAGAATGCGATTCCATCAGCCCACCATCGACTACGTCGCCCGCCGCACTGCCGAAGGAAAATCCAAACGAAACATTATCCGATGCCTCAAGCGCTACGTCATCCGCGAGGTTTATCACCTCGTCAACCCGGCCCAAAAACCTGCCCAAATCGCCAGTTGACGACTCTCGGGGCATCAATGCTGTTGCCGAGAGTTTTTTTCTCCCACATGAAGACCGAGGTGCACTACCAGCAACACTTCGCCAACCACCTCGCCGCTAGAACCGCAGTGATGGAATACATCGAATCTTGGTACAACCGGCATCGACCTCATTCCCACAACGGAGGGCTACAACCCGCGGCTGCGCTGGCCGCTCACCGCGACCGCTACCAAAAAGCTACGACATAGAAGAAAAACACATCAGATTGTCTCAATAACTTGACGGGCTCAAATAGACCCCTGCGACGTCGAGGGAGCCCTTGAACTTGTCTGACGCGAGGACGATCCGTGGGGGAGCCTATGTGCGCCCTGTCATCGTGCTTCGACGAGCCGCGTTGCGACCGAGATTTCGGTTGCAATCTCGGCGCCGAGAGAGATTGTAGTTCCGGAGCCACCGAGGTCGGGGGTGAGCGCGTCTCCACCGCGAGTAAGTACTCTCTCAATGCCTTCGAGAATCGCAGCGCCGGCCGCGTGCTCGCCGAGGTGGTTGAGCATCATCGAGGCGGACCAGATCTGCCCGACTGGGTTGGCGATGCCTTTTCCGACGATGTCTGGAGCTGAGCCGTGTACGGGCTCAAACAGGCTGGGGTAGATGCGCTCGGGATTGATGTTGCCGGAGGGCGCAACACCGATGGTGCCGGTGCAGGCAGGACCCAGATCGGACAGAATATCGCCAAAGAGGTTGGAGGCGACGACAACGTCGAACCAGTCGGGGTGAAGCACGAAATTCGCCGTGAGGATGTCGATGTGGAACTTGTCTACGGAGATGTCCGGATACTTCGCGGACATCTCCTTGACCCTCTCGTCCCAGTAGGGCATCGAGATCGAGATTCCATTGCTCTTCGTGGCGGAAGTGAGGTGCTTGCGCTCGCGGCTCTCGGCCAGTTCGAACGCGTACTTCAGGATGCGGTCGACGCCGGTGCGGGTCATCACGGTTTCCTGCATGACGATCTCACGGTCGGTTTCAGGGAACATTATGCCGCCGACGGAGGAGTACTCGCCTTCGGTGTTCTCGCGCACGACGTAGAAGTCGATGTCACCGGGAAGACGGCCGGCGAGAGGACTCTTGATCCCAGGCAGTAGCCGCACAGGCCGCACGTTCGCGTACTGGTCGAAACCGCGGCGAAACTTGAGCAAGCTGCCCCAAAGGGAGACGTGGTCGGGGACGACATCGGGCGCGCCGACGGCCCCAAAGAAGATCGCGTCGTAACCTTTGAGCTCATCGAACCAATTGTCCGGGAGCATCTTGCCGTGCTTGAGCCAGTAGTTCGCCGATGCGAAGTCGTACTCGGTGTATTCCAATTCGAAGTCGTGGTTGGCGGCCACAGCGTCGAGGGCCTTGATTCCTTCAGGAACCGTTTCTACTCCGATGCCGTCGCCGGGGATGACGGCGATGCGGTGAGTACGTGTCATGGGACGGCCTCCGTTGCTCTTCCCGAGATGAACCCGGACTTGTCGGAACGACCAGTGCGACGTCCTCTGAATACGACAATACGGCGCAAGAAGCAGCGGAAAAAGCGGCTGGAACGCAAGCCATTCTTTCCGCTGGCGCAATATGCTGAAGCAATGCCTGAAGTTTCCGCAATCGACGACCTGGAGTTCTTTGTCACGATCGCCCGCTCGCCGAGTCTCACCGCGGCAGCACATGAGTGGGGCGTCTCACTCTCGGCGGTGAGTAAACGGCTCACGAGGTTGGAGGCGCGGCTCGGCACGCAGTTGGCGCAGCGCAGCACCCGTCGGCTTTCGCTCACGGAGGCGGGAGGGCGATATGCGGAGGGGGCGACGAAGCTCATGGAACAGCGCGCTGACCTCGAAGATTCGATGTCTACTGACCACTCCGAGATCCACGGCCGTATCGTTGTTCACTCCACTATGGGACTTGGTCGTGCGCACATCGCCCCTCTATTGGGTGAGTTCGCCAGGAGGAATCCGGGCGTGCAGACCGAGCTCACTATTTCGGACAGGCCGTTCAATATCATCGGAACAGGCATCGACGTTGCGGTCCGAGTTGGGCAATCGCCAGATTCGCGGCTGAAGATGCGTCGGCTCTACACCAACACGCGCATCGTCTGCGCCTCTCCGGGATATCTCGCGCGCCACGGCGTGCCGCAGACCCCGGAGGATTTAGCGCAACACAACTGCCTCATCTTGAAGGAGAACGACAACGACTACGCCCTCTGGCGTTTCGGGCTCGGCGATGATCAGCGTACCGTCCGCGTCACCGGCAGTCTGGGCAGCAATGACGGAGACGTGGTGGTCAACTGGTGCCGAACCGGCCACGGGCTCATTCTGCGCTCCAGCTGGCACGTCACCCCGATGCTCGCATCTGGGGAACTCGTGCAGGTATTGGCGGACTTTCCTCGCCCGCCGGCGGATATCCACGCAGTGTACTCGGCAGCCGCCCACCAGCCCCAGCGCATAGAGCTCCTGCTGGAGGATCTTCGCACCGGCCTGACAGAGCGCCTGGACGCGGCGAACGTCGACAAGACCTAACCTTGCCGACGTCCGAAGCCTTCGTGGTCGCTCGGTCAGGCTATGGGGTGGGCGAGGCGTGCCGCGGAGACGGCAGTCGTCACTCTGCCGATGCGAGTTGAGTTTTGCGCGAATGGCATCAAGACCATGCGGTTGAAGGCCGAAAGCATCGCGACGTCCCCGGTGCCACCGAGTCCGCTGTGCCAAACAGTCACTAGGGACGCGTCGATCGGATACATCCCAATTCGCCTTCCCACGAAGAACCCAGTCGCCGCCATTGCGACCACCACTGAGACGCAGACCGTAACGTAGCCCACCGAGAGGACACGCATGACGCTGTCTAGGGGCACGTAAAGCATACCCAGACCGATCATGGTGGGGTAGCTGAAGTAGCCGGAGATGACCTTGTAGACACCCTGCACCGACTTTTCGACTGAGTCCGGGAAGACATTGAACACCGTCTGACCGGAGCAATCCTCAACCACAGGCGATGCGCGAAAATCAAATTCGAATCCGGTCGGGGACTGTTGTACATTTAAAAAATGTCCCGAGTTCGTGCCAAAGACACCGAAACACGTGCCACCGAGCCCGCTTTCGCGCTCTTCGACATGTTTCGGATCAGCCTGGCCGGCGTACAAATCAGTGGACGCGTGTCACGCCGTACCACGGGCGCCGCCCGGCCGGCCCTGCTGCTGTTGCACGGGCATCCAGAAACACACCTAATCTGGCGGCATATCGCCGACCGTCTGGCCGAGCACTACACCGTGATCATTCCCGACCTGCGCGGCTATGGCGACTCCCATGCCGCAGTGTTCGCCGCCGGCAGTGACACGACGCACGCCGGCCACAGCAAACGCGCCATGGCCCTGGACCAGGTGCGTCTAATGGAACATTTCGGCGCAGAACGCGGCTTCACGACGTTCGCCGTTGCCGCGCACGACCGCGGAGCCCGGGTGGCGCACCGGCTGCTCGTCGATCACCCCGGCGCGGTGACGCGCGCCCTGCTGTTGGACATCGCCCCCACCGTCGACATGTACGACGGCAGTACCCGGGCATTCGCCGAGGCGTACTTTCACTGGTTCCTGCTGATTCAACCGTATCCGCTGCCCGAAGCGCTCATCGAAGCAAACCCGCGCGGCTACGTGGAAAACGTTATCGGTGGCCGCTACGCCGGCCTGGCCCCGTTCCCAACCGAGATTCTCGACGCCTACGTTGAGGCACTCAGTCGGCCCGGTGCCGTGCACTCGATGTGCGAGGACTATCGCGCCTCGGCGACGATCGACCTGCACCATGACCGAGCCGACCGTGCGGCCGGCCTCGTGATCGAGACCCCGATCCACCTGCTCTGGGGCCGTCACGGCGTGATCGAGACACTCTTCGACCCGCTCACACTCTGGGGAGCCCTGGCCTCGGCGGTCACCGGGCATCCGGTTGACTCGGGGCACTACCTGCCCGAGGAAGTCCCCGACGAGATCCTGCGCGAAATTCTCGCCTTCGTCCCCGCACTGCCTAACACCACGACCCGCCTGATCCCCGGCTAAACCCGAATCAGAACTGAGGAGAGAGACGATGACGTCTGCCCAGAATCCGCGCGATCCCGCTGCACCCGCCCTACCGTCCGTCCTCGCCGAGCACCACGACGACACCGCCCCGGGCCTGCGCGAAAGCGCGGAACCCCGCACCGTCATCACCCGCAAGCGCATCGGCCTCGTGGTCGGCCTCGTGTTAGGCGGGGTGATCTACTCGATCCTTCCCGCGGATCTCGATCAGAATGCCCGTTTCACCGCCGGAGTCGCCACACTGATGGCAGTCTGGTGGATGACCGAGGCACTGCCGCTGGCCGGAACAGCGCTGGTACCCCTCGTGGCCTTCCCCGCGCTGAACGTTGCCACCATCGAAACGGTCGCGCCACCCTATGCGAACCCGATCATCTTCCTGTTCATGGGCGGATTCCTGCTCGCCCTGGCGCTGCAGCGCTGGAACCTGCACCGCCGCATCGCGCTGCTCACCGTGCTGCTGATCGGCACGAAGCCGCGGCAGCTCATCGGTGGCTTCATGATCACCACCGGCTTCCTGAGCATGTGGGTCTCCAACACCGCCACCGCAGTCATGATGCTCCCCATCGGCATCTCGGTGCTGGTGCTCGTGGCCAAGTCCGGCACCGACGGCAAGGCCCCGAAGAACTTCGGCATCGCCCTGATGCTCGGCATCGCCTACTCCGCGTCGATCGGGTCGCTCGGCACCATCATCGGCACCCCGCCGAACGCCCTTATGGTCGGCTACCTCGCCGAAACCCACGGCATCAACATCGGCTTCGGCGAGTGGATGCTCGTGGGCGTTCCCATGGCCATCGTCTTCATGGCCATCGCCTGGTTCCTGCTCACCTTCGTTTTCTTCAAGCCCGAGATCACCGAGATTCCCGGCGGCCGCGAAATGATCCAGGCCGAGCACCGCAAGCTCGGCAAGCCCAGCACCGGTGAGAAGCTCGTGCTCACCGTGTTCGTGCTCGCCGCTGCCGCCTGGATCTCGGTGCCGCTGCTCTGGCCTGAATCCAACATCGCCGACGCGGTCATCGCGATGGCCGTCGCCCTAGTGCTCTTCGTAACACCGGTGAGTTTTCGCACCGGTGTGCCGCTGCTGACCTGGGGCAGCGCGAAGGCGCTGCCGTGGGACATCCTCATTCTCTTTGGAGGCGGCCTCGCCCTGTCCTCGCAGTTCAGCGCCACCGGTCTGAGCATCTGGGTCGGCGAGCAGGTCGTCGGTCTCGGTGTGTTGCCGGTCGTAGTGATCATCGCCGCCATCGCCGGTATCGTGCTGCTGCTGACGGAATTGACCAGCAACACCGCCACTGCGGCGGCGTTCCTGCCGCTGATCGGCGGCATCGCCATCGGCCTGGAACTGGACCCGATGCTGCTCGTGATCCCGGTGGCGATCGCCGCCACGTGCGCGTTCATGTTGCCGGTGGCCACGCCGCCCAACGCCATCGCGTTCTCCTCGGGCTACATCGAGATCGCGCACATGCTCAAGGCTGGCGTCTGGTTGAACCTGGTCGCCCTCGTGCTCACCACCCTGGTGACCATGACCCTCGCGGTCTGGGTGTTCGGAATCGTCTACTGATGTGACCGGGCCGGCTACAGGGATGACACCTCACCCCTGCGCGCCGGTGGGCACGAGGTCATCGATCACGGGCCGCAGAGTTACCACCCACTCGACGACTACCCGGCGGCGCCTTGCGATCCTAACCGGAGTCAACAGTTCGAGCCTTTTGGGGCAGCCTCGTCACCGGAGGGGCTGGTGAAGATGTTATCGAGGGTGGCGCAGCCTGGTTGGGCGGCGGACGAATCCGCTGGTGTGGGCCGGGCGCACACCGGCACATTTCGGGTGAAGGACGACCGGATTCTTCCCCTAGTGGGAACCACTCTCGATGCGTGCGCGATGGACCTGATAGCGAAACCCTGGACGCATTGCCGGAATTCACGATCACCGTTTCAGTGATCCAACCCGTAAGATGTCAACCTATATGAGGTTCTCTTTCGAATGATTCTTCGAATCAATCTGGCCGAGCGTCTTGACATGATTTCTGGGGCGGGGATACCGTGAAGACGGTTACCCACCAAGAGCATCTGCTGCGAGGATTATAATTGTGAGTTTATCGGGAAAGACACAACAACCGCCCTCGATTGTGAGCGCGCGGCCGCAACGTGAAATGTGGTCCGGGCGGAGAGTGTTCATTCTTGCCGCTATCGGGTCCGCCGTGGGACTGGGCAACATCTGGCGCTTCCCCTACGTTGCCTACGAAAACGGCGGCGGGGCGTTTATTATCCCGTACCTGGTCGCCTTACTCACTGCCGGAATACCGCTACTTTTCCTCGATTATGCCATCGGGCACCGATTCCGTGGATCGCCTCCGCTGGCAATGCGGAGACTGCATCCCAAAGCCGAAGCCATTGGCTGGTGGCAAGTAGGAATCTGTTTCGTCATTGCCGTGTACTACGCGGTGATCATTGCCTGGGCCGGCATGTACTTCATATTCTCTTTCACCACAGCTTGGGGCGAGGACGCCGCGGGTTTCTTTACCGGCGAGTTCCTTCAGGTCAGCGATCAGGTGAATCTGGGTTTCGACTTCGTGCCCTCCGTGCTCATTCCGCTGATTCTCGTGTGGGGCGTGGTTATCGCCATCCTGGCTTTGGGCGTGCACAAGGGGATTGCCCGTGCCTCCATCGTGTTTATGCCGTTGCTGTTGATCATGTTCCTCATTCTGGTCGTCCAAGCGCTGTTCCTTGAGGGGGCCTGGACCGGACTGGACGCGTTCTTCACGCCGGACTGGACCCGGCTCGGTGACAGTTCTATCTGGGTGGCTGCCTATGGGCAGATCTTCTTCTCGCTGTCGGTGGCCTTCGGGATCATGATCACGTATTCCTCCTACCTGCGGCGGAAAACTGATCTGACCGGTTCTGGGTTCGTCGTCGGCTTCGCCAATTCCGGCTTCGAGCTGCTGGCCGGCATCGGGGTCTTCGCTGCCTTGGGATTCATGGCGGCATCGAGCGGGGTTGGTGTGGACGAAGTCGCTGTCAGCGGTATCGGTCTGGCATTCATTGCGTTCCCGACCATCATTGCGCAGGCGCCGGCGGGCGTTCTGTTGGGAGTGCTGTTCTTCGGTTCGCTTGTGTTCGCCGGTCTAACATCGCTGATCAGTATCGTCGAAGTCATCATTGCCGCCGTTCAGGACAAGTTAGGCTGGCGGCGGGTAAAGGCAGCGCTGGTCGTCGGCATCCCTATTGCCCTGATCTCGATCCTGCTGTTTCCAACGACGACGGGACTGAACCTGCTCGATGTGACCGATGCCTTTGTCAATAGCTTCGGAATTGTAGCCGTCGCACTGGTGGCCGTGGTGGCCATGTCTGCTGGGTTCAGTGCACTTCCTCGGCTGCGCGAGCACATCAACGCAACGTCCTCGGTCAAGCTGGGCCGCCGTTGGCAGGTTTTCATCGGCGGTGTCACTCCGGTGGTCCTGGGTTACATCCTGATCGACACCCTCACCACCAGGATCAGCGAGGGCTACGGCGGTTTGCCAACCTGGTTTGTCGGCGTCTTCGGCTGGGGCATGGTGATTGCCTTGGTACTGATCGCCTACCTGCTTTCGAAGATTCCGTGGAGCTATCGATCCGCCGCTTATGAGAAAAATATCCATGAACCGATCCTGGATGCCGAACTCGATGCGAATGAATCGGCCATGGATAAGACCAGGGGTGGCGAAACTGGCCTACCCGAAACCGCCGCATCAGGATCCGTAGCCGGGGAAAGGAAGAACGCGTGAGTACCTCCGCGGTCGTCATGATGATCATCGCTCTGTTGGCCGTATGGGGAGGTCTGGGGTTGGCCCTGCTCAATCTCAAGCGGCATCCGGAAGCCATCGACGACGAGGAAGCCGACGCTGTTTTGCACGACGGCGCTTCCGTGTCACCATTACGATAAGTTCGTGACCCTCAAAGTGGCGTTGATTCGCCTGCGGCTGAGTCGGTTCGCCAGATCGGCTTTTCGAGGATAGGCCAAGCACGCCCTGCTGCCCGGAGCGGGCCACCTTCGCATGGGCTTGAGGATGCGCGCTCGCGCGACGACGGCCGCGAGCAGCAGTTTTCTGAGAGCGACTAAAAGTTGGCACCCGGATCCCGAAGCCACCTGTTCGTAATGCCACAAATCCGCGTTGCTCGGTGGCCGGGAGTGCGGTGCGACTGCGGCGTGCTTTGTCCCTCCGCCGCGACGGGTTCCTTCGGTGAGGGCGTCGTCGCGGAAGTTTATCGAGGAGCACTGCGCGGGGCTTGAGGGATTCAAGGCAGTTGTCCCCACGCTCGATCACGACTCGGTTCTTCGAGCAACCGGACTCACGACAATCGTCGTAAGTTCAATGCCGCGTTCCCAGGAAATGATGGCGTCGTGTTATTGAGTGTGCGGAGATGTGCGTCGCGTTCGCTTACGCAAGGTGGGACCTTGGCCGAAAAATGTTTGTTGGCAAGAAACATTTTCTGACGTCGGTGTGTGAGGACGGTTTATTCAGTGCACGAGGGGAGAGCTGGCGATTGACAGGATGCCGCCAGCGACGATGTCGAGAACGAGGACGGAGACTGCTCCTGTGACGGCTGTGCGGGCTGCCCAGCGGCGTTGAACACGTGTTGCGGCGGCGACTGGTGACCTGGACGACGGAGAAAACGGGGGCGCATGAGCGCGTGAGAACATTGATGCTAGCCAGCGCAGGTAGTAGAACAAGCTCGCCACGCTGTTGATTACGGCGATGACTGCGAGCCAGGCGAGGCCTCCGTCCCAGGCTGCGGCGAGTGTGGTGAGTTTGCCGATGAACACGATAGTCGGGGGTGTTCAGCAGTCGGCGAACGTCGTCTTGCCAGAATGCGGCGAGGTTTCCGAGTGTCATGCTTGCGGCGGCGAGAAGCCCGACCAACAGTGGCCAGTCGATGCTTGCCGGGATGATGTCGAGCAGCCGGTAGGCCGCAATGAGAGCACCGATCTTCGAAACGGTGGTGAGGAATGCTGCGACAGCCGTGCCGGACGCTTGTGTCGCGTCCGGAATCCAGAAGTGTCCCGGCACGCCGCCAGCCTTGAACATCAGTCCGCCGAGCACCCCGACAACCCCGGCGGCCACGGCGGCGGCGGGGCATCGACGAGAGCAGGCCCCAACTGGCGGTACGAGGTGCCTCCGCCGACTCCGAACAGCATGGTGATGCCCAGCATCATCATGATTCCGAGCAGCGCGCCGAGCAGATAGGTCTTCATTGCGGCTTCGACGGCACTAGTGGAACGACTCATTCCGATGAGGGCATATAACGGGATCGAGGTGAGGAGGTACCCGGTCACTAGGATGAGGAGGTCGCTCGCGCCGGACAGGAGCATCGCGCCGAGGGCGGCGAGAAGCAGCAGGGCGTATGTCTCACTTTCCCGACGCGCACCACTGAGCTCCTCGATTCCAAGCACGATGACGAAGATCGTTGCCAGGGCAATGATGATTCGACCGAAACCGAAACCGAAACCGAAACCGAAACCGGAGCCGACGTCCACGGCGAAGCTCGCCTCGAAAACCGTCGTCGACGGCTGCGTCATCCCGGCTGCGGCCGCGACCACACTCGCCAGCAGCGCCAAGATGGCGATCCACCGGGTCGCGACTTGGCGGTTCCGGGGGAGGAACGACCCGGCGAGGAGCGCGACGATCGCCCCGCCGAGAACGAAACCTTCCGGCAAAAGGGCGAGAGTGTCCAGTGCTACGTTCACGGGCAACTAACGGCTGACCAGGTTGACGACTACGGATGCTGCGGGTTCGATGATGTCAAGTAGAACCCCGGGAACACCCCGATGACAACCGAGAGAACCAGCAGCGAACACGCAAAACCGTTCTCCTGGCCTCAGACTCCGCCGGAGACTGCGGCGTCGATGTAGTCGATTCCCTTTTCAGCGAGAAGGGCCGCGTGCACGAAATCGTCGCTGAACGGTTTGCTGCCAACGGCATGCCGCCATGGGCGGGGGCTATGTTGGGTGGAGATGGAAGCGGCATCGGAGCTGGTCGAGGTACCGCTAGTCCGGACCGCTCATCACGAAGGAGATTCAATGTCGAATCAGAGTCATCAGCCGTGCGCAACGAAAGATCTCGAGATTCGCAGTCTGTCCGATCATGAATGGCGTGTGGGTGATCGCCGCTGCCACGAAAGGTCACCCGAGAAGGTGCTCGGTTACATCGAAAAACGTGGTTCTGCTTTTGAAGTCATGAACATAGAGGCGCCGCGACGGCATGTCGTATTCGATCACTTCGAGTCGGCGGTCGCCTCGTTTGCGTCAGTCTCTCCGACTTAGATTTTGTCCACGGCGTGACACCAACTTGCCGAATCGCTCAGCTCCGAGCGCGAGGTTCTGACGCGTTCACGCTGCGGGGTCCAGATGAAGCAGAAGCGGCTCAATCCAAGCCTTCCCCGGTGCCAAGCAGCGCACGTATCAAAAGTGCGACTGTCTTACTTTGAGGAGAGAGGACATCGCGGGAGCCCTACTCATTAGATTCTGCACTAGGCACATTATTACTCGTCGTAATCCACCATTATCAGTCATATTGCCCGACAAGTAGATAGACGTTCGACTGCTATCAGTAGACCACTGGAGGTGAGCAGTTTGACGAATCTTGCTGTGCAAGCGGTGCCGCCTGCTCGCATCATCCGTGATGCGCATGCTCGTCCTGTAGAACTTGGAATCAGCGACATCGTTGGTGCTTTGCAGTCCCAACTTGGTCAGGTGCTGCTCGGAGTGATGCTCACGAAGAACGCGCGGACTCTCATACGGTGGGCCAACGGAACGGTTGGCATCGACTTCACCGACGGCGGGGCACTGTGGATAAATCCCGTCTCGACGTTGATCTGGACTGCTCGCGGGCGCAGACTACAAGTCAGAGCGGAAGAGGGCGTTGTTATGGTGGACAGGATCGGCGATATCTGGGGCACCAGGACGCCCTTTGCCCGAGGCGAGAAGTGGCCGGTGCGTGTTGATCAGAAGTTGGCTGATGGTCTCGGTGAAGACGACGTTGATCGTTGGGTGCAGTCGGCTTGCACGCTGTGCAGCAATGGCTGCGCGTGCGACATCGCGGTGAAAGACGGGCGGATGGTCGGAGTGCGCGGTCGCGCCATCGACATTGTCAATCATGGGCGACTCGGGCCGAAGGGCCTCTTCGGCACTTGGCAGAGTATGTCGAACGAAGACCGGCTGACTCGTCCGCTCATCCGGGTCGGTGGCGAATTGGTCGAGACCGACTGGGACACGGCGATGTCCCGGATCGTCGAGCGAAGCAGGAAGCTCTTGGCGGACAAGGGTCCGCTGAGCCACGCCTTCTATACCAGCGGCCAATTGTTTCTCGAGGAGTACTACG
This sequence comes from Cryobacterium serini, assembly GCF_004404025.1. Lineage (NCBI taxonomy): Bacteria > Bacillati > Actinomycetota > Actinomycetes > Micrococcales > Microbacteriaceae > Cryobacterium > Cryobacterium serini. Next base: position 79,034 of record NZ_SOHN01000018.1, on the reverse strand, counting down.
CGCTGGCAATTCTCGGTAAGGCCGGTATCGGCACCCCGCACATGGATGGCAACACCCGATTGTGCACGGCGACCGCGGCTGCGGCGATGAAGGAGAGCTTTGGTGCGGATGGCCAGCCTGGTAGCTACGCCGACATCGACGAATGTGACGCAATGTTCCTGTACGGACACAACATGGCTGAGACGCAGACGGTGCTGTGGGCGCGGGTGCTCGATCGGATCGCCGGGCCCGACCGGCCACGTATTGTCTGTATCGACCCGCGTGAGACTGAGGTGGCGCGGGTCGCGGACGTGCACCTTGCGGTGCGTCCAGGGACGAACCAGGCGCTGATGAATGGTCTGATTCGGGAACTGTTCACGAACGGATGGATTGATGAGGCCTACATCGCGGCCCACACCATCGGAGTCGACAGATTGCGGGCCATCGTGGAACCATGGACGCCAGAGGCAGTAGCTGAGACCTGCGGTGTCTCGGTCGACGATGTGCGAGAAGCTGCACAAATTTTCGGCACGAGTGCCCGGGTGCTCTCCACCGTTTTGCAGGGCTTTTACCAGTCGGCGCAGGCAACCGCGGCATCCTGTCAGGTGAACAATATGCACTTGTTGCGAGGAAAAATCGGCGCGCCAGGAAACGGGGTGCTGCAGATGAACGGCCAGCCAACCGCGCAGAACAACCGGGAGTGCGGGGCGGATGGAGACCTTCCCGGATTCCGCAACTGGGAGAATTCGGAGCACGTCCGCGAGCTCGCGACACTGTGGGACGTTGATATTTCGGTCATTCCGCACAAGGGTCCACCAACCCATGCGATGCAAATCTTTCGGTATGTCGAGCAAGGCAGCATCGAGTTTCTTTGGATCTCGGCGACGAACCCGGCGGTCTCGATGCCGGAATTGGAACGTATCCGCGCCATCCTCGGCCAAGAGAGCGTCTTCCTCGTCGTGCAGGACCTCTATCTCACCGAAACAGCGCTGTATGCCGATGTCGTGCTGCCGGCCGCGGGCTGGGGCGAGAAAACAGGAACTTTCACCAACGCAGATCGTACCGTGCATCTCTCCGACAAGGCCGTCGAGCCGCCCGGTGAGGCAAGGAGCGATCTGGACATTTTTCTTGACTACTCGGCGCGGATGAATTTCCGCACAAAGTCGGGCGCGCCACTCCTCGACTGGACTGGGCCGGAGGATGGATTCCACGCTTGGCAGGACTGCAGCCGAGGCCGCCCGTGTGACTACACCGGCATCACCTACGAGCGACTTCGAGGCGGAAGCGGCATTCCATGGCCGTGCAACGACGAGCATCCGGACGGAACCGTTCGACTTTATGGTGACGGCATCTTCGCCACCGATCCAGACGATTGCGAAACGTTCGGCCATGACCTGCTTACCGGTGCCTCGGTCGGTGAGCAGGCGTTCCGTGCGCTGGAGATTCACGGGCGCGCCGTTTTCAAGGCTGCATCCTATGTACCACCACTCGAAGAGCCGGATGCCGACTTCCCGTTGCGCTACACGACAGGTCGCACGGCGTACCAGTTCCACACGCGCACTCGCACCGGTCGTGCCCGGCAGCTAAACAACGCGGCACCGTCGGCGTGGTTGGAGATCTCGGTGTTGGATGCTGGCCGTCTCGATATCTCGGAGGGTGACACTGTACGAGTCACTTCTCGTCGCGGTGAACTTCTCGTTCCCGCCCGCGTCAGCAATGTGCGCGAGGGTACGGTATTCGCACCGTTTCATTACGGCTATTGGGATTTGAAACGGTCCGGTCCGGACGGTCACCCCACTGCGGCCAACGAACTGACGATGACGGAGTGGGATCCGGTATCCAAGCAGCCCCTGTTCAAAAGCGCGGCTGTGCGGGTGGAGAAAGTAGCGGACGGTACCGGGCCGTCACCGGCTCCAACGACCGCAGCATCCCGGCCTGCAGATGTCGGCGGCGTGCCGGTCACGGCCGGCGGCGGGGACGCCGAAGCGTCCGAATCAATATCTCCGATCGAACTGCCCGCCATCGCACCCGGGCTTGGAAACTGACGCTGTTCCCTGCGTGCCCCCGAATACTGGCTACGGTCTAGCGGCGCTGTGCCAACTCATTCCGCTAGGTCACGGCGTTTTCTAGCCAGAGCCCCGCCGTCATCTACGAGGGCAAGAACGCGCGTAGTGGAGGATGAGAAGATCATAGCGAAGCCCTGAGCGGGGTGCTGATAACCCGCGTGGAACCATGAAATATACACCCGCGGGAGCAGCCCGCTGCGCGCGGGCTGAGGCATACCTAGTGGCCTTTTCCAGCGACTGACACCCCGAAATCGCCCGTCAGGCGGGCCGACCGGGTTACACGATTTCCCTTTCGAGGGAGCCATCTGGGTTTTTAGCGTTCGCGTCAAGGGGGACTGAGCTAAGCGGGCGGCAGAGACCGCACTCGCGAGTGCAGTCCCGCCCGCCCGCTCGTCCATGTGGCTTTCTCGAGCCCCGGGTTTGGTGAAGGCTCGGTTAGACCCGTGTCTGCCGGTCCGCTCCGCGAGACGATCGCAAGTGTTAGGAAAAGCTATGACCTCCTCGACGTCATGCAGCGCTCAGACAACGAAGAGCGTCAGTGGATCCTTCACGCCGAAACCGTTCCGGAGCTTCGCCACGCTCCGAAACGGTTACTCGATCCGCAGTTTCAAGTGAAGACGCTCACGCCACCTGGACCAACCAACAGTCCCACGACGATGAGTACGATGCCCCAGAGAATCTGGCGTCGAAATAGCGCGAAAATGCCTGCAATTACGAGGATTACCGCAATGATCCAGAGAATTGTTGCCATGGTGCTGCTCCATTTCATTTAGCGCCAACGGGCCGTACGCCCACAGCGGTTTTTGATCTGTTAAAGCGAACGTACGCCCTGCTCAGTCTCTGACCACTGTGTTTTATCCAGAATGTTGTGGAGTTGATTCTCTGTGCCGCAATCTCACCGAAGATGACCGGCATGGAGCTCCGTACGTACCAGTACCGATGTGTCGGCTGCAGCTGAGCGGAAACCCTGATCAAATTCGATTTGCCTTGTAATCAGGGAGACCGTCATAGACAGGCTGGCGTTTGAAAAGCCGTGCCGATTTGCCGCGGCGCGCTGACTACGAGCGATGCCGATGATTCTGTGGTCGTCGACGTTCCCAGGTGTCGAGGATGTGCGAACGCATCGCGGCCTCAGCGGCATCGGGATTCGCCGCGTCGATTGCAGCGAAAACCTGCTCGTGCTCGTCGAGGGTGAGCTTGAGCTCGCTGGGGAGGCTTTCAAATCCGGCAAGACGTGGCGCTGAATGACTGAATGCAACACCTTTCCACATTCGCGGGGTCAAAGGCGTTCTATGAACAATTAGCGCCCCAACGAGCTCGTGCACGAAGAGGTCGTGACCATACTTAAGCTCCTCGGCAGTGATCATTCGTCGGTGTTGCAAGTCGGCAGAGTGACCAGATTTGCAGGCGCCAGATTTTCAACCAGCCCTGCTCTCGCGACAGCGTTTCAACGGATTCACCGACCACTGCGCCGCTTAAGGAGCCGGTTGATCAGTTGTGTGTTTATCGCGCCCAGCCCGAGGATAGGTGCGACTGCGTGGCGGCTAACGGCGACCACAATGGGAGCATCAAATTCCGCTGGGCTGATATCAAAACTCGGTCCCAGTTCCCCGACAGGTAGACCCATCCGCGCGAACAAATCTTGAACGGACCAGGCGCCTCACACTGGGAGCCAACCTGGTCAAAGTAAAACCGCTCAGCCGTGTACACCCTTTCTCGATTGTGTGGTTTCTCAGAATCCATAGGTTACGACACAGAGATCGTGAGACATGCACATCGGGGTCGGGGAAGGTCACCCTTCTACTCGCGGTCGCGCGCCTGTCCCAGAGCCCCGTCTTCCCGGTCCGTCTTCCCGGTCCATCTTTCCGGTACAGCGGACGTCCATTCTCCCTGAGAAGGCTAGCCCCGGCGCCACGAATGGCCTACCTTGGTGGCAGCGGCATGCCCTGGAGGCCAATTCATACCGACGAATGTCGGCGGGCACCGCTATCGACTAGGGAAGCTCACCGTGGCATACAACGTCGCACAGAAACTCATCGCATCGCACCTGGTCTCCGGGGAGATGGTGCCAGGGACCGAAATCGGCCTGCACATCGACCAGACCCTCACCCAGGACGCGACCGGGACCCTGGTCATGTTGGAGTTGGAGGCGTTGGGACTGGATCGCGCGCGCACGGAGGTTTCCGTGCAGTACGTCGACCACAACCTGTTGCAGGCCGACAGCAAGAATGCGGAGGACCACGACTTTCTCCGCTCCGCCTGCCAACGGTTCGGCCTGTGGTTTTCGAAGGCCGGCAATGGGGTGTCACACCCCACGCACATGCAGCGCTTCGGCATCCCCGGCAAGACGATGGTCGGCTCCGACAGCCACACCCCGGCCGCCGGCTCGCTGGGGATGCTGGCCATCGGCGTCGGCGGCACCGAGGTAGCCCTGGCCATAGCCGGTGAGCCTTTGTACATCAGGATGCCCGAAATTTGGGGCGTGAAGCTCACCGGACAACTGCCGCCGTGGACCAGCGCCAAAGACGTCATCCTCGAAATGCTGCGCCGGCACGGCGTCAAGGGCGGCGTCAATCGGATCGTCGAGTACTACGGCCCCGGCCTCGCCGCCCTGACCGCGATGGATCGGCACGTGATCGCCAATATGGGCGCCGAACTGGGCGCGACCACCACCGTTTTCCCCGCCGATGATCAAGTGCGAACCTTCCTGCGCGCCGAACAGCGCGAGCAGGATTTCACCGAACTGCTCGCGGACGAGGATGCGACCTACGACGTGACCGAAGAGATTGACCTGGCTGAGATCGTGCCGTTGATCGCGCTTCCCAGCTCGCCCGGCAACGTCGTGCCGGTACGCGAAGTGGCGGGGCGCCCGGTGGAACAGGTCGTGATCGGGTCCTCCGCGAATCCGGGCCTGCGTGATTTCGCGATCGTTGCCGCGATCACGAAGGGGCGGCAGGCATTCCCAGGCCTGTCCCTCGACGTCAATCCCAGCTCCCGGCAGATTCTGCAGGACCTGACCATCATGGGGGCCACCCTGGATCTGATCGGGGCGGGCGCCCGGCTGCATCAGTCCGGCTGCATGGGCTGCATCGGCATGGGCCAGGCCCCGGCGAATGGCAGCATTAGCCTGCGCACGATGCCGCGCAACTTTCCCGGTCGCTCGGGCACACAGGAAGACTCGGTCTACCTGTGTTCGCCTGAGACTGGGGCCGCCGCCGCGCTGACGGGACAGATCACCGATCCGCGGGACCTGCCCGGGCTCTTCGGCTTGGAATATCCCCAGATCACCCTCCCGGCGGTGTCGAGCGTGAACCTGGCGATGCTCGAGAAGCCCTTACCGCCGGAGGAATCCATCGGGGTGCGTCTGGTCAAGGGTGAAAATATCTCCTCGCTGCCGGTCTTCGGACCGCTCTCCGAGCACATCGAGGCACCCGTCGCCCTAATCGTGGGCGATGACATTTCGACGGATGAGATCCTGCCGGCGGGTGCGCGCGTGCTCCCTTTCCGCAGCAACGTCCCCAAGCTCGCCGAATTCACCTTCGACCAAGTCGACCCGACCTACCCGACTCGCGCCGCCCTAACCCGGGATACGACCGGCCACATGATCGTCGCCGGGGCCAATTATGGGCAGGGCTCCTCTAGAGAGCACGCCGCGATCACCCCGCGCTTCCTCGGACTGCGGGTGGTGCTGGCGGTCTCGTTCGCACGCATCCACTGGCAGAACCTGGCCAACTTCGGCGCGCTGGCGCTCCAGTTCGCGGATGCGGCTGATCACGATCGCATCTCGCAGGATGATGTGCTCGTGCTCGACGGGATTCGGAAGGCTCTCTCGAACGGAACGGAGATCCTCGTGCGCAACACAACCCGAGATGAGGTCTACTCCGTGCGCCACGAACTCTCGACCCGGCAGATCGAAATGCTCCTCGTCGGTGGCCTCATCCCGTGGCTGCGCAACCGGAGCGCGCGCGGAGTCGCCATTCCTGTGGAAACCAAATAGGCTCACGCCGTTTCATTTTGCTGCGAAATTTCGTTCTGTGACGGTGACCGTCTCGGCGCACACGTGACGGTGAGCTAATTGACCTCTAACTCAATCGCGGCACTAGGCGCCCGGACCGCGCGGAAAACGGAGATCTATCAGTATGAGATGCTCGAAAATCGAGCGGACTCCAGGCGCTGGCAGCGTAGCCAAATCCGAGCCGAGAACGGGGGCACCGACCAGCCACGCGCGGCAATCACAGCACCGTTGACACGCGCGCAGCGGTAGCGGAGCATGAAGGAAATGAAAGTTGAGAACGACACATGCAAAAGAAGTCGCTCACCGCACTCGTGCGCCACCATCTCAATCACGCACGGGAGGCGTCCAGTGGTCGCAGTGCGGAGACCGTGTACGGCGGCCACGTACACGTCCTCCGGCAAACGCTGATCGCTCTCCGTTCCGGGAAACGCCTCGGAGAACACGACAATTTGGCTGAAGCGACCGTGCAGGTCCTTGAGGGGCGGGTCGTTCTCACCTCGGGTGGCGCATCGTGGTCTGGATGGCGCGGGGACCTGATCACGATGCCGCCGGGCCGCAACTCGCTGGAGGCTGTCGAGGACGCGGTCATCCTGCTCACCGTAGCCAAGCTCATCGCTCCGGCGCGGCGTCCTGAGCTGTTTGCACTCGGCTGGCCGATTGCAGATGGGGCCGTTGACGAGACGGCCGCGGGGGCGGAAAACATCGTGCTCGACGCCCGCACCATTCCGCACGCTATCCGGCACGCGGCCGTCTTTGGGGCGCTCGACGCCGTTATACCGGGGTTCGCCCTGGACGTGATCGAACCGCACGACCCCCAACGGATGCTGGCGGAACTTCAGCATAGCCAGCCCGACACTTTCGACGTGAGCTACATCGAACGAGGCCCGGAGTTCTGGCGAGTGCGCTTCCGCCGCGCCTAACCCTCAGTAGGACGGCTGCCGGGCAGCCCCTTGTTGTTGTCGGGCGAGTTCGTGGCCCGGTGTGTCCCTCAGCGGCCTACATCGACTTGGTTACAGCCAGCCGGCTAGCGCGCAGTGTGTCATTGCACCGAGATTTCGCCCCGGGGCTGCTCGCGTTCATTGCATTGTCTTTGCTCGGTGCATTGATTCTGGCCGGGGGAGCACTGTTTACCGGTTCCATCGACCGCGCCCCAAAACACAAAAACCACCGGCGACACGGCCCCGTCAATGAATCGCCAATACAACCCTACGAACACGCCGCATAAACCAGAAATCGCTCCTGAGAATCCTCAGGAGCGATTTCTTTTTGTTCCGACCGGGCCGTTTCGTGAACAGTTTCGGGAACGGCCCTTTGGTCGGGCTGACAGGATTCGAACCTGCGACCCCTTGGAGGTTTTTGCCTTCATTATGTCGTTGCCGACTGTCTCCGAAAGCCCGCGGATTCCCTTGTGTTTACAGGGAACCGGGCGGTTCGCTGCTTCCAATTGTACGTCATCGTTTTAGGTCATTTAGTGATGAATGTGATGGGTAAATGATGACCTTGTGAACCGCTTTTAGCGGGCGCACAGTCGTGGAATGACCGCGGCCCTGACGCAAACCCCGCCCACACGTTCGTTGCCGGGCGAGCCGTTTCATGAAAAAACCCCGGCTCGTTGCCGCTGGGGAGAACCCCGAGCTCGGGCAACTCGCCATCTAAACTTGGCCCGGTACCCACGGAAGGAACCATCATGAGCATGGAAGGCGCGGCCTGGAGCTCGCTGCACAAGATGTCGAGCGCTAGGGACAGCAAACGCGGCTTCTCCCGTGAGTCCGTGAGGCGGATCATGAGGTTCGCGGTGCCCTACCGGTCCAAGCTGCTTATCTTCATCACCCTCTCCACCGTGGGAGCTTTCCTCGCGGTCGCGACGCCGGTACTCGCCGGCCAGGTGGTCGACGTTATCGTCGCCCAGGGCGCGGTCACCACGATTGTGTGGCTCGCCGTCGTCATCGCGCTCGTGGCCGTGGCCGACGCCGCCGTGTCACTCGTGACGCGCTGGTACTCGGCGCGGATCGGTGAAGGCGTGATCCTGGACCTCCGCACCGCCGTCTTCAACCACGTACAGAAGATGCCGATCGCGTTCTTCACCCGCACACGAACGGGCGCCCTCGTGAGCCGCCTCAACAACGATGTGATCGGCGCTCAGCAGGCCTTCAGCGGCACGCTGTCCGGCGTGGTCACGAACGTGGTGGCGCTGATCCTCACCCTGATCGTCATGCTCAGCACGTCCTGGCTCGTGACGGTTCTCGCCGTGATCATGCTCCCCATCTTCCTCGTACCCGCCCGCCGCATGGGAAGCCGCCTCGCCGCGCTCCGCCGCGAGGCCGCCGATCACAATTCCGCCATGAGCACGCAGATGACCGAGCGCTTCTCAGCGCCCGGCGCCACCCTCGTCAAGCTGTTCGGCCGGCCCGACGAGGAGGCCGAGGAGTTCCGCGTCCGCGCTGCCCGTGTCCGCGATATCGGTGTCCGCGCCGCAATGCTGCAGTTCGTCTTCTACACCGCACTGATGCTCGTCTCCGCTCTCGCCCTCGCGCTCGTGTACGGGCTCGGCGGCGCCCTCGCCCTAGCCGGCCAGCTGAACACCGGCGACGTGGTCACCCTGGCGCTTCTCCTCACCCGCCTCTACGCGCCGCTCACCGGCCTCGCAAACGCACGGGTGGAGATTATGAGCGCGGTGGTCAGCTTCGAGCGCGTCTTCGAGGTGCTCGACCTTGACTCGCTCATCAAGGAGAAGCCCGACGCCGTCGCCGTGCCCGAAGGCCCGGTGACCGTGGAGTTCGACAACGTCCGCTTCGCCTACCCGTCTGCGGACAAGGTGTCTCTCGCGTCTCTCGAGGAGGTTTCCACATTGGACACCCGCGGCGGCGAGGAGGTGCTGCACGGCGTGTCCTTCAGGATCGAGCCGGGACAGACCGTTGCCCTCGTTGGTTCGTCCGGTGCCGGCAAGTCCACGATTGCGCAGCTTCTCGCGCGCCTGTATGACGTCGACAGCGGCGCCGTGCGCCTCGCGGGGGCGGATGTCCGCGATGTCACTTTCGCCTCCATGCGGCACACCCTGGGCATGGTGACGCAAGACGGCCACCTGTTCCACGAGACCATCCTCTCCAATCTGCGCCTCGCGAGGCCGGAAGCGTCCGACGATGAGGTGTGGGACGCCGTCCGCCGTGCGCGGCTCGAGCCGCTCATCCGGTCCCTGCCCGACCAGCTGAACACCATGGTGGGCGAGCGTGGCTACCGATTGTCCGGGGGTGAGCGCCAGCGGATGACCATCGCGAGGCTCCTACTCGCCCAGCCGCGCGTCGTCATCCTCGACGAGGCGACGGCGGCGCTGGATTCGACGTCTGAGGCCGCCGTGCAGGCGGCGCTCAGCGAGGCGCTCAAGGGACGGACAGCGATGGTGATCGCACACCGCCTCTCCACCATCCGCAGCGCGGACCTGATCCTCGTGGTTGAGGACGGCTCGATCGTGGAGCGCGGTACGCACGAGGAACTGCTGGCTGTGCGCGGGCGGTACGAGGAATTGCACCGGACCCAGTTCGCCGTGCAGAAGAATGTTGCGGCGGATGCGGATGCGGATGCGGATGCGGATGCGGATGCGGAGGCGCTAAGCGGGATCTAGTGACTGAGCACTTCGCCACCATGCGGTCCGGCGCCTGAGCCGGACGACCGACGAGTCGGTGGCGCTGGTAATCACGGCCGCGTAACCGACTCCGGCCCGGTGGCCTCACGTCAAGCGCGGGCGGAGCGCGACGTGAGTTGGCGAAGGGTGGCTTCGATGCCGGCGGCGTTCTGCCGAGGAAAGCCGAGCAGCTCGTAGACCTTTCCCTGAACGGCTGGGACGGTGCTGTAGTCAAACGTCTCAGTAACGCGCGTAGACGTGGGCGTGAGCGGCGTGAGTTCCCAGCGCCACCGGTGTCCCGCGGGGTGACGCCACTCTACAAGCCGACCGTCTTCGATGCGCGTCACCGTGCTGGTGATGCGATACGGGACGCCGAACTGCTTCATCGCTACCGAGAATTTTGCGCCCTGGGTGAGCCGCCGCGGCCCCGACACCGTACCGCCGACGGTGCCCGAGCCGTCGAGCTCACCGTGACGGTGCGGATCAGCCACCAACGCGAAGATGTCTTCGGCCGAAGCCGGCACCTCAACAGTGCGCGCGACTTGGCGGGGCCCTTGCTCAACCTGTTCGATTGTCATACTGCTCAGCCTAGGTGGGGGCTGTCTCTTAGACGGTGTTTCCGGCCTGACGCGCTGCACGTGGGTCTTTCAGGAGCGGCGTCGATGCAACGAATTGCCGCTACGCGGGGTCGACAAGGGCGCCGTCATCCTCGTCGCCCCAAGACTCAACAAGCGTGATTCGCCCGCGCGAATCGCGAATCGAAAGCACGAGCGCAATGATCGCGGTCGCGATTCCGACAACGCCCAGGGGGTTCGCGATACCAATAGCGAAATCCAACGCAGGCTGTGTTGGTCCGCTGATGATTGTCTGCAAACCGCGAGGTGTTGAATCTGGAAGCGTGAGTCCCAACAAGAGTCCGCTAACGCCTGATGCAAAGAAAAACACGTATGTTATCGCGCGAGTTTCGAACCCTCGACGTGCCGTGCGTCGTACCGCGAGCCCCGTGATCACCAGCAAGGCGGCAAAAATCACACCCAGCGTCGCCGCGTAGATGATGGTGAGGTCGCCACCGATCCCGAAGAGGTGGCGGCCGAAAGAGATCCACGTGGCCACCGCGATACCAGCAACCACGAGCACGCCACCCATGTGCCCTGAGCGCGAGGCACCAGGCGTCGCGCGAACTCGAATTACGTTGTACGTCATCACGCGCTCTCAATCACTGTGCTCACTACAACCGTAGCCATGGAAGTGCTTGCGCGTGCGCACATCCACAGATGGACTAGCCCGCGAACCGCGAACCGCGAAATAAATGCGACGCTATCCGACAACACACCCCTGCTCGCTTTCTCTATACGGAATCTTGCAAGATGCCGCAAGCCTGAGTTTCATCCTTTCCGTGCTCCGGTACCGCGACGATCTCAGCGTCAACGGCGCGGCCGGCTTGCGCGCTCAGCAGCATTCTGAATGGCGCGGTTCAAGTCGACGATTAAACGCACGGCGGGAGCCCATTTGTTGTCCAGCAGCAATGTGTCCGAGCGGACCAACCCATTCAGAGCGACGAGGACATTCGCAATCGCCCGGGGTGATCCGCAGACCTGTCGGACGCACTCGGTGATGTCGTGCCCTTCATCGATGGTCCGAATCTTCTCAACCGTCTTCACGACAGTACGGTCAATAATTCGCACGTGAAATGCCTCCGGTTTACGAGCCCGTCTGTCGTCGTATGCCGCTTTGCGGCAGGCAGGGCCACAAAAGACGCGCGGTCGTCCGGTGCTCGCGGCCGGCGGCAGCGCCGCGCCACACCGGACGCACTGGGTCGAGGTCATTCGTCGGATGTTGAATTTCTGCAAGTCGCTCATACTCAGGAGGAGCGCCAGTCTGCACCGTTTCGTCACCGACGAAATGGCCGGCTCCTCGATCTGCAAGAGGCGTGGCAATTCAAGTTGGATGTCCGCGGCGGTCGCTCAGGTCGCAGACTCGTCGAAGAAGGATTGGGATGCGGTGAAACGAGCGGTGAAACCGATCTACACCGCTCCGACCGTCGATGCCGCCCGCGCAGCCCTGGATGATCTGGCCGAGGTCTGGGGGAAGAAGTACGGTGCGATCATCCGGTTGTGGGAGTCGGCGTGGGAAGAGTTCACCCCGTTCCTGTCCTACGACCCCGAGATCCGCCAGGTGATCTGCTCCACCAACGCGATCGAGTCGCTCAACGCCTGGTATCGGCGGGCAGTGCGCGCTCGAGGACATTTCCCCACCGAGCAAGCAGCCCTAAAATGATTGTATCTAGTCACTCGAAGTCTCGATCCCACCGGTGTGGGACGAGCCGGTGGACAATAGGGTGGAGGCCAGCTCTCAACGCGTTCGCCATCACCTTCCGAGACCGCTGGCCGAACGCAGAATCCTACTAATGAAAAACGCCGGAAACACCGATAACGAGACACTCCCAAGGATGAAATGTCGCCCGTGTTCAGCCGTCGTGGGTGGACAGCACGATGGAGTAGGTGTAGGAATGGCGCAAGTGATCGTCGATTTAGCCTCAGACCTCGGGCGGTGGGTGCAAGATGCGTACAAGCGAGAACCGGAGGGGGACCGGGGTTCTTGTCGCTATCACACTCCTCTTCGTCCTTACCGGCTGTGACGGTGGCGGGACGACGGACGGTGGCGGGACGACGGACGGTGGCGGGACGACGGACGGTGGCGGGACGACGGACGGCGCTGGCACGGTCGGTCTCGGCTGTCAGGAGGATTGGCCACTCCGGTTGGAGCCTACAGCGCAAACCGATGAGGAGCTTCAATTTCTGGATGACATTGTCATCTGTAGTAGCTCGGACGGCACCTCACGCTTGTTCATCAACAACTCTGACGTCGTCTGGTACTTCACTGCCGCAGAAACAGGCGAATCTGGGAATTATGTGCCATATCCCACCGACGATGGCTCGGAGCGATTCCGCGACGAGATTGCACCAAGTCTGGCCACCTACGCGTATATGGCGCCCGACGATCAGGTGGTTGCTGTGTACCGGACCTTGGAAGATGCCGAGTCGACTCAGTGGTACATCGACCGCAAGCTGTCCACCGCTCTGGCCTTGCAAACGATCTTCGAAGATCGAGTCGAAGCCCTCACGCAAAGCACCGTTGTGCGCTTGTTCGCGCAGGGGAGCGCCGCACGCAAAGCTGTTGCTGCGTGCGCCGTAGCTGGCGTAAACGCCGGTGTGCTGGTCGGCGAGAACGATGTCGGCTTCAATGCCGACACTCTCGGCGCGATCGCAGGAGAGGCTAGTTGCGCAAGCGCCTGGCTCACAGCCGAGCAGGCCAACAGCGAGATCCGATTCCCGAAGGTGACCGCCGCTGTCGGTAGTGCGGCCGAAGTCGGCGAGCATGCGTCGTTCTGGGCCAAGATCGGTGAATATGCACAACTCGGTTGTCGCATCATGCCACGTGGTTGCTAAGGCAGTTCTAGATGCGACCGCTGGCGGCTCGGCGGGTTGCTACCGGCGAGTCGGCCTATTGTCACTCGGCATGCCGATGAGCCACGCCTCAGCGGAGACCCGCTGAGCAATCGTCGCGGCCTTCCAATGCAATTGGCGGCTGAGGCTGGGATTGAGAGTTGATTAATCTATTTTCTGCAGATGACAATGATCGTGTTGCAGGGCCATAATTGGCATCATGAACGAAAGCGCCAAGAACGCGCCTGAACGCCTATGGGCGATCGGGTGCAGCGTCCCGTTCCGCCGCAGCGACGACGGCGACTTCGACCTCGACCTTGAATACCGGTTGGACAATCAGTGGCTCCAGCAACTGATCCGGAAGGGGCTGCTTGCACCCCAACTGGCGTTCGATTACGACGACCTGCCAGACGGTGAGCGCCTTGTACTTATACCGGTCGGATCGGACGTTGAAGTGAAAGCCGAGGCAGACGAGTCTGGGGAGCCCACCCGCGGACCATTGCCCGCTATTCCGTGGGTAGCCATTGGCGTCGGCGTTGCGAGCAGCGCCATCTGGGACGGGGTAAAAGCTGGCTACAAGGCAATCAACAGTTCTCCCACGCCGTCGACCACTTACTCGCCACCGGGCGGCCGACCGCCGGTGCGGCCCGGGCACGGCTTCATGTAGCGGGCATCGCGTCATGTCTGTTGCCGCAGCCGACGGAGCCGAGGGTGCCCGTGTCGAAGTGTTCGATGACCGTGTGGTGATCTCCCGCAGCGGGTTCATATCATCCCTGCGGCAGGGTGCCCGGGTCGAGGTGCCTGTATCGGAGATCAGCGACGTGGTTGTGTCAAGGACCGGGCTCCTACCGGGTGTGTTCGTTCTCATCGGTCCCGGGCAACCTGCGAACCCCGGATGGGCGACTAACAACACAAACCCGCGGGCCATCTACTTTGATCGTGGTCAACAGCCCGCCCTCGAACGGGTCCGGGTAGCGATATTGGAGCACATCTTTCAGTCGGGTCCCCAGTCGGCCCCGGCCGCGCCGTGGGCTTCCAATCGATCCGTGGTGCTGTTCCTTACGGCCCGCCCGGTGGACCCGCGTCCGGCACCCCTCAAGGAGTGGTCCGACCTGAACGTCGACCTCGAGCAGCGCGTCGTCCTGGAAGAGCTTCAAGGTGCGGGCGGCCAGCAATCGGTCGAGCTCGAACTGCGGCCCGCGGTTACTGTGGACTACCTCATCAATGACATGCTGAGCACTCGCCCAACGGTCCTGCACTTCTCCGGACACGGTCTAGTCGAGGGGCTCATTGTCGAGACGCAAGGGAGAGGTGTCGCTTTGGTCCAGGAGGCGGCGTTGCTCCGGATTTGCAGCATCCTTGAGATCGCGCAAGAACTTCGGCTCATCGTGCTGAACGCCTGTCTTTCAGCCCGGCAGGCGAACATGCTGGCGTCGAGTATGCATGCCGTGGTGGGCACCCTCGATAGCGTGAAGGACTCGGCGGCGATCGCCTTCTCGAAGGGTTTCTACAACGCGCTCGGGCATGGGACATCGACGGCATCAGCGTTTGCCGCCGGGGTCGCGCAAGTTTCCCTCGAGGGCGGGGAGGACGAAGCGCAGAAATATGCTCTGTTCGCCAACCCCGCGGTGGACCCGTCGACATGGGGACTGCTGGAGTAGTCCCTCGAACCCGGTCAGCGGATACGCCCGACTCGGACCGCTTCAATCCATCCCGTCCTTCACCTCGACGGGCTATCAGAGGTCAAGGCCCGAGTTGTGGTGTGACTGCGGTTATTTCGTCTGGGTTGGTTTGGGGTTAGGCGGTGAGGAGTAGCTCGCGGTCCGCTGTCGCGATCTCACGGGGCGACGTACATCCCTAAGACCCAGCCCCGACTGTTGGCACTTAGCCACCCAACTGCACCTACTCTTTAGATTTGGTCTCTCGTATCCTTAGGGATTTGGGGCGTCTCATATCGAGCTGCATCGCGAAGGTTCGGCGCGTGCGGCGCGCCGATAACACTTCATATGTCTTCGCCGCGAGTGTGTGCGACCAGCCTGGCACGCGTCTCGCGGTAACAACTTGCCTCGGGGCCAAGCTTGAGGTCAGCGCTTCTGGCAGCCCGATACCCAGGTTGACCTGCCGGCCGCCACCGGCTGAACCCGATCGAGGGCCGCGGGAAGAATCGCTGAAAAGTGATTGCGCATGCTCATTCGTCGGTGTATACCTGAAAGCAATTCCACATCGTGCCCACCCGATGCAGAGTTGACCTCGATCACGGGATTCGACAAAACTCCAGATCAGACGGTGGTGCCACCGTGGCACCACCGCATTCCAGTCGGCAACTCTTGCCAAGGCCCGGTCGAAAAGTGCGGCGGCGGTCGGGCACCTTATGGCTTGACTTGCAGAAAAACCCCAGATCAAGCGGTGCTGCCACCGTGGCAGCACCGTGTTCACTCCTCGTCTTTCGCAAACGCGCGGTCGAGCAGCGCGGCGGTGGCCGGGTTCACGAGTTCGCTGCGCTGGATGTAATGCTGCACCGTGATCCTCGTGTCCGTGTGGCCGAGCAGCTCCGCGGCGAGTTCGATGCTGGCGTTGGTGTTGACCGCGGTGGCGACCGTGCGGCGGAACATGTGCGGGGTCACTCCGTTGATGCCCGCTCCCTCGAGCACCTGTCGCAGCTGACGACGCACGTTCGCGGTCGTCAACGGAGTGCCGTCGCGGGACTGAAACAGCAGCCCATCCAGGCCCAGACTCCCGAATTTGGCGAGCCGCCGGCGCACGGCGTCAGCGGTGAACGTGGGCAGTGCCACAACACGGGTGGATTTCGCGGTTTTGGGATGGGCTTGCCGGAAGGTCAGTTCGCCTTTACGACTGACAATGGTTCCGGCCAGGCGAATGGAGGGCACGGCACTGGTGATGTCAATGTCCCGGCGTCTGATGGCGAGCACCTCACCGATGCGGGCCGAGGTGCCGAGCATCACCTCGATGATGGCGCCGAGCTGGCCATCGGGTTTGGGGCCAGAGATATGGTTGGCGGCGCCCTCCCAGTGCGCGATCGCCGCGCGGATGGCGTTCACCTCTGGGGCGGTGAGGGCATTGGGCACGTGCGGCTCGCGGTGGAGGCGGGCGACGTGGTCCATCGGGTCGCGGGGGAGTACCTCGTGCCGCACGGCCAGTTCCAATGCCAGCCGCAGCACGACCCGGGCCTGTTTGGCCCGGCTGTAGGAGAGCTTCGCGAGCTGCTTGATGAATTTGTCGCACCGGGCCACGCCGATCTCCCGCAGCGCCAAGTTGTCGAAGCTCGGTGAGACCAGGGTGCGCATGTTGCGCTCGTACAGGTTGCGGGTGGTCCGGGAGATCCGATCCTCCAGGTCGATGTCTTCCAGCCAGTACGTCACCAGGTCTTTGAACAGGCTGTCGGGCGTCAGCGCCGTGTCGGCGGGTTGGAACAGGTCCCGGTCGGCGAGCTTGGCCTTCAGTGCCCGTTCGGCGGCGTTGGCCGTGGCACCGGTGGCTTGCACCAGGCGCGCGTGGCCATCCCAGTCCCGGTAGCGGGTTCGCGCCGCGTACCTGCCGGTCGGTGTCTGGCGGGTGTTGATGTCGCCGAAGGTGCCGATCGTGAGCCTCTGCCGGGCCATCTCAGCTCACCGCCGATCGGTTTGCCTGGGCTCGCTGGAGGAGGGCTCGCGCTGCTGGGCGATCCAGGCTCGCACGTCGGAGATTGCGAACTTCAGATGCTTGCCGAACCGGTAGGCCGTGGGGCCTTTGCCGTGCACCCGCCAGTCGTAGACGGTGGAGATGGGGATGCCCAGGTAGGCGGCCAGCTCGGCAACGTCCATCAGGGGTTCGAGCCCCCAGTCGTCGGTGGGAGGGGAGGTTAGCTTGTCGTCGTGGATACTCATGTCCAAAAGGTGCGCACGGCAGTCCCGCATGATCGGAAGGAACCGAAACCGACGTCGGTGCCTCGGACGACAGGGCCGAGTAACCGGCTCTGGAACGCTGAAAGTGATGACGTAGTGATGACTTAATCAAATCTTTAACCTAAAAAGTCCCGGAAACCCTTGAGTTTCCGGGACTTTTGGTCGGGCTGACAGGATTCGAACCTGCGACCCCTTGACCCCCAGTCAAGTGCGCTACCAAGCTGCGCCACAGCCCGCCGCTTCCACAAAGCGATTCCAACATTCGAAACCTGCGGAAGACAACTGTAAGAGCTTACCGCTTTATACGAGGACCAAAGAACACATGGGAGGGTGCCGACGATCGCGGTTGGACTGAAGATTATTTGGTGTTCCCACGGCCTCCGAGCTGGCTGGGTTCATCGGTTGCGTCGCAAAGGGGCTGACGGCGAGACGACATTCGTGATGCGCGGCGGCGGTAACGCCCTCACGATTAGATTTACCCATTGTTCGCTTGCCAACTTTCATCATGTTGCTACTCTGGGCGCATGGCAGCCATCGCTAGCACCGTTAACCACATGCAGACGCATCGCGCCCGTCGTGATTCGGTCCGCTGGTCGCTCGCCACGGCCGGGCTGTTTCTTGCAGCGGCCGCGCTTCAGCTTGTCGCCTCGCTGGAACGGTGGGTCGTGCTCAGCGCCTCATGGGCGCGCACCGACACCACAATCGAAGACCACCGTTTCGACTACGCCTACCCCGCGGACCCGTGGGAAAACCTCGGTACGACCGCTCAACTCTACGGTTTGAGTCTTCTGCTCCTGGCGCTGGGTATCAGAGCCCTGGCGCGATCAGCCGCGAGCCGCGACGGTGGCCTGGAGCGGATGCTCACCGTCGCCACCGCGGCATCCTTCGGCATCACCGGCATGCACGCCCTCGTTTCGGGCCTGATCGGTGTTCCGTCTCCGTTGCAATTCCTGCCGGTGCAGGTACTGCTGAGCTTGGTCGCGTTCGCCGGTTTGATCGCTTTGAGCGTGCGCTGGTTGCGCGTGTCGTGGGCGTCATCCGTCGCGTGCCTACTGCTGCTCGGCGTCACCGTGCCGGGCACCATCGTCGTCACCTTTCAGATTGCGCCGGCCGTTCTGGGCTATCAGTCGCACGACACGACTCCCTTCAGCGAGACAATCGTCGCAGTGTTGACGGCCGCGGCAGGCGTGGCGATGCTCGTGGCGGCAGGGATTGCCGAGCGCTCTCGTCGCCGA
This sequence comes from Cryobacterium serini, assembly GCF_004404025.1. Taxonomy (NCBI): domain Bacteria; kingdom Bacillati; phylum Actinomycetota; class Actinomycetes; order Micrococcales; family Microbacteriaceae; genus Cryobacterium; species Cryobacterium serini. The sequence continues at coordinate 60,772 of NZ_SOHN01000018.1, read as the reverse complement.
TCCGCTGCGCAGACTTGAGCGACTGCGCAGAGTCGAGTGACTCCGCAGACTTGAGCGACTGCGCAGAGTCGAGTGACTGCTTAGCGCCTACTTTCCGATTCGGGGCGCAGTCGGATGAGTCGCTGCGGGCCATCCTCTTTCAGCTCGGCCAGGTCGCTTCGCGAGGAGAGAAAGTCGGTGAAGGAACGAAAGCCGAGCGGCTTCTCGTTGAAGGACGGGTCCATGCGGCGCATCTGGTTCTTGATCGTGCCCGTGTTGAGCCACTCGTCGGCATCGCCCTTGGCGTGACCGATCTGCAGCGCGCGCACCAGAAGCTCCGTGGCCAGTGTCTGTGGGTCAATGTCGTCGCCGGCCTCGGGCTCGTCGAACTGCGCGTCTTCGGTGTGGGAGAACATGGGATTAGTGGCGAAAAGACGGGCCTGGATGGGCGCCGGGTCGGGTGCAATCTCGGCAGCTTCCGGGGCCTTCCTGCTTGCCTTGGGCCTCTGCGTAATGGTTGTAACGGTCGTTTGACCAATTCCGGGCAGCGAGTCGTAGTCCTCAAACTCGTCGCACGCAGCCGCAAGCGATGTGCTCGTCGAGCCGGCAACGCCAATGCCAACGACGAAGCGACCGAGCCGCTTCGACTTTTGGGCGAGGGCGATGTAGTCGGAGTCGCCGGCGATGATGATCACATGGGTCAGGTCGGGGAGTCGAAAGAGGTCTTCAACAACGTCGACGGCTAAACGGATGTCGGCACCGTTCTTGGTTCCGCGAGTGGTCGTGGTGAACAGCTGCGTCAGGTCCACCGCTCGAGACATGAGCTGGCGCTGGTAACTCGCATTGACGGGCACCGACCAGTCGGCGTAGGCACGATTCACGACCAGGGTGCCAAACGACGCGGCAAAGTCGATGATGGCGTTGAAGTCCACCGTGGCGGAGGCGAGCCGCGCGGCGACCTCGGGGTCGGCATCCGCACTCGACTTATTGAAATCACGGATGCCGTCGCGCTGAAAAGCGTTGCGCCCGTGCAACTGCTGATAGCGGGAGATGACGATGTTGTCGAAGTCGATATAGAGGCCGACGCGCGCATCGTTCGGTTCAGTCATGGTGAGCTCCTTAGCCACAGGCGGAAGACTCAGTTGCGATCCGGTACCCCCAGTCTGCGCCGAGCGGCGGGGCGAGGGCAACTCGGGTTCCAACTTGCACCAGCAATCGACTGCGGCAGAAGAGCGAAGCCACGTACCATCAGTGCATGCCCCCGCCTTCTCCACTCCCGCAACGGCACGGGCTCAATGCCGCGTGGGTGTGCACGCCGGAACGGTCGCAGCATCCGCTCTGGGAGACCATGGGGGCCTGGCTCGAGGAGCGGTTGTCGGAGTTCGTGGACGTGGCGGGCTTTCTGGCCCAGGAGCGTTTTGTCTATGGCACCGGCGAGGCAGTCGGCAGCCGCGACCCTTACCGGCCGTACACCTTTGTGTGGTTCCATCGCGATTTGGCCGAGGAGACCGTTGTTCCGGGGCCCATTCATCTGATCTATCGTGACGATCGGATCGTGGTGGTCGACAAGCCCGCCTTTCTCTCGTCCATTCCGCGCGGGCGCCACGTCGTGCAGAGTGTGGTGGTGCGCCTGCGAGCGGAATTGCAGCTTCCAGAGCTGTCCCCGCTGCATCGGCTGGACCGGGGGACGTCGGGGCTGCTGGTTCTGTCGACTGAGCGACGGTGGCGCGGGGCGTATCAGTCGATGTTCCAACGCCACGAAGTAGAAAAGACCTACCGTGCGCTGGCGCCGCTGTTGCCGGGCCTCGAACTGCCCGTAACGGTGCGCAATCACCTCACGACGCACCGTGGTCGGTGGCAAGCCGAGGTGCTGGCGGGCGTGCCGGCCAACGCCGAGTCGTTGATCGCACTCGAATCGGCAGTCGATGGCCTGGGCAGTTACCGGCTGGCACCCCGCACCGGTCGCACGCACCAATTGCGCATGCACATGCTCGGCTTGGGAATTCCCATCTGCAATGATCCGCTCTACCCCGTTGTGCAGGATGTCGCGCTCGACGATTTCACGCGCCCCCTGCAGTTGCTCGCGAACGAGTTGCGCTTCACCGACCCCATCGATGGGGGAGTGCGGCAGTTTGCCAGCCTGCGCACGCTGCCGTTGCGCAGTGAGAAGTCCTGAGCGCACGCGGTTGCGAGAACGCATCGGGTCATGATCGCCCCGGAGGCCACCGGAATTTGTCGCGCACCAGTGAAAGACGGATGCTTGAATCATGGAGCACACGAACGAGACCTCACCCGGCGACACCGACCACAACGCGAAGGCGGCATCCGCTGCTCACACCCCTCGCGATCCCGGCGCGGTTGAGGAATTCTGGGACGAACGCTACGCCGACATGGCACAGCTGTGGAGCGGGCAGCCGAACGCGACACTCCTGACCGAGACACAGGAATTACCGACCGGGCGCGCGTTGGACGTCGGCTGCGGCGAAGGAGCGGATGCCCTCTGGCTGGCGGAACGCGGGTGGCGCGTCACTGCGCTGGACGTGTCGCGGGTAGCACTCGCCCGGGCAGCCGCCCAAGCCGCCGCTCGCGGAGTGCCGGTGAACTGGCTACACGCCGGTCTGGTCGAGGCGGCGCTGCCGAAGGCATCTTTCGATCTGGTTTCTGCGCAGTACCCCGCGCTGCTGCGCACCGACGAGAACGTTGCCGAGCACGCGTTGCTCGAGGCGGTCGCTCCTCACGGTGTGCTGCTTTTCGTGCATCACCCTGCCCCGACGGAGGAGGAGGCCGCAGCCCACGGTTTTCATGCCGACGATTATGTAGGCCCGGCCCAGATCGCTGCACTGCTGGACGACAGCTGGCAGGTTGAGGTCGACGAGACCCGGCCGCGCCATGTAGCAACCGGCGCCGGGTCGCATCACACCCACGACGTTGTCCTGCGGGCTCGACGACTGCGCTGATCGGCCGCATGTAGATTGTGGACGGCGCTGCGCGGCCGCAGCGAGGTTTCGCAAGTGCTGTGGGCGGCGCGGCCCGCGGGCGGTCTGCCGATAGGGTGAGCACTATTATGCAGATTCGCGACATTGGCCTGTCGGCGCTCAAGGGCGGCCCACATACGAAGCGCAAAAACGTACTGCTCGAAGCATACGGTCCGGTGGGGGACCGGCTCTTCGCGGTCGTTGACCTCGCAAACGGACGGGTGTTGAAGACCGTTGAGCATCCGTTATTGCTCACCTGCCGAGCCCGGTGGGAACACGAGGTGCTGTCGGTCGACATCGACGGGCAGCAGATTGCCGCAAAACCTGAGTTCAACGGTCAAAATGTCACACTCGACTATTGGGGTCGCGCCGTTGGCATGCAGGTGGTTGGCGGGCCGTGGGCCCAGGCATTCTCTCGTTTGCTCGGGAAGGATGTCGCTGTGGCACAGATAAACGCCCCGGGCGGCGTGGTCTACGGCGACTCCGTCACCATCGTGACGACGAGTTCGCTGCGCCGGCTCGCCGAGGAGGCGGCCACGACCATTGATGCTCGCCGTTTTCGGGCGACGTTCACAATCGACACGGGTGACGCGGCTGCGCAGGTTGAAGATTCCTGGGCTGGTCGTGAACTCGACGTGGGGAGCGCACGTCTGCTCGTGGGCGTCGGCATCCCTCGTTGCGCCGTCATCGATTTAGAGCCCGACACCGGCGCTCGCGGCACAAACCTGCTGAAGACCCTCGCCCGCTTGAGCGGGAGTGATATGCCATTCGGCGTGTACGCCCAGGTCATTCGCCCCGGAAGCGTCGGCTGCGGCGACCAGGTGCGATTAGCCCCCGGTAACTGACGGGAGATACTAAAGGGATGGACGACAAAGATACCCTCGCTGATTTTCTGCGCTCAGCCCGGGCCCGCCTGACGCCAGCCGATGTCGGCCTGTCGGTCAACCCCCACGCGGCCGCCCGACGGGTGCCCGGCCTGCGCCGTGACGAAGTAGCGGGGCTGGCCGGCGTGAGCGTGGATTACTACGCGCGCATGGAACAGGGCCGGGTGACGCAGGCATCCGATGCCGTTGTCAATGCGCTCGCCGAGGTGCTGCACCTGAACGAGGCGGAGCGCAGCTACCTGTTCTCGCTGTTATCCACCTCGACCGGCGGCCGCATCCAGCAGCGGCGGCGCACCCACGCGGTTCGGCCGTCGGTGCGCACGATCATGGATTCCTTCACCGAACAACCGGCATTCGTGCTCGGCGTCGGCATGGATGTGCTGGCCATGAACGACCTCGCCAAGCTGCTGCTGAAGGACTTCACGACGGGCTCGGGACTCGGGCGCAGCATGGCCCGATGGACATTCCTCGACCCGTCGGCGCGCACACTGTACCTGGACTGGGAGATTGTGGCGTGCGATGTGGCGGCTATGCTCCGTCACGACGCGCGTTCCCACCCCAACGACCGAGCCCTCAACGAGCTGATCGGTGAGTTGACCGTCAAGAGCGACGAATTTCGCGCGTGGTGGAGTCAGCACCGGGTGTGGGAGTGCACGTTCGGCGTGAAGCGCTTCGAGCACCCGATCGTCGGCCGGGTGGACGTGGACTACGAGACCTTCCCGGTTCCGGGCGAACCAGACCAGCAACTCTTCGTCTACAGCACCCAACCGGCGTCGGCCTCCAGCGACGCGCTGCGCATCCTGGCCTCCTGGCGCACAGAGCAGACGGATACCGCCGCGCTCGAGTCCTTTCGCTGACGGTCTAGAACCCTTCGGGCAAACGCGGCACGTACGATGCTTCAAGGCGCGTGCGCTCGTCGGCACTGAGCTCAAGGTCGAGCGAGGCGATGGCATCGCTGAGGTGGTGCGGCTTCGTGGCGCCAACGATCGGCGCCGTCACGGCGGGGTTGCCCGACACCCAGGCCAGGGCTACTTGAGCCCGCGGCACGCCGCGCTCGGCGGCGATGTCGGCAACGACCGATGCAACCGCACGATCGCCCTCTTCCGCCTGCGCGTAAAGGGTCTGGCCGAACAGGTCCGTCTCGGTGCGGGCGGTCGTTTCGTCCCAGTTTCGAGTGAGCTTTCCACGCGCAAGCGGACTCCACGGGGTAAGGCCGATGCCGGCATCGACTGCGAGGGGGAACATTTCGCGCTCCTCTTCTCGGTTGATCAGGTTGTACTGGCTCTGCATTGATACGAACGGCGTCCAGCCGTTCGCCTGCTGCAGGCGCAGGGCCTTGGCAAACTGCCAGGCAAACATCGAGGAGGCGCCCAGGTAGCGCGCTTTACCCGAGCGCACCACGTCGTGCAGGGCTTCAAGCGTCTCCTCGAGGGGAGTGAATGGGTCGAAACGGTGCACGATGTAGAGGTCCACGTAGTCGAGGTCGAGGCGATGGAGACTGTTGTCGATTTCCTGCAGCACCGCCTTGCGTGACAGGCCACGCTGGTTGGGGCCCTCACCGACGGGTGCGTATACCTTGGTCGCGACAACGACCTCGTCCCGGTTCGCATACTCCTTGAGTGCTCGGCCGAGGATTTCTTCGCTCGACCCGGCCGAGTACCCGTTCGCGGTATCGAAGAAGTTGATCCCGGCTTCGACGGCCTGCCGAATGAACGGCCGGCTGGTCTCCTCGGTCAGTGTCCAGGCGTGGTTGCCGCGTTCCGGCTCGCCGTAACTCATGCATCCCAAGGCGATCGGGGAGACATCCAGACCGGTGCTGCCGAGCTTCACATACTTCATGGGACTCCTTTAATGACGGATGCCCCGGGCCGCGTTGAAATCTGCGGCCCGGGGCGGTTCGTGCCTGGGTTTTTATCAACCTGCGCGGCTGATGCCGCGCCGGTCGGGGCGCCTACGCGTCGACGCGGGTCTCGTTCGCAAACGTGGCCACGTCGATAACGAAACGGTAGCGCACGTCGCTGCGGATAACACGCTCGTAGGCCTCGTTCACCTCATCGACCGAGATGATCTCAATGTCGGCGCCGATTCCATGGGCGGCGCAGAAGTCGAGCATTTCCTGGGTCTGGCGGATGCCACCGATCTTGGAAGCGGCGATGGCGCGACGCTGGGCGGCGAGCCAAACCATCTTCACGCTGTCAGGCTCGGTGGGGATTCCAACGTGCACGAGCGTGCCGTTGAGGGCCAGCAGCTTCAGGTAGTCCTCCAGGTCGAGGTTCGCGGCCACGGTGTTCACGATGAGGTCGAAGTGGTTCTCGAGCTCGGTGAAGGTGGTCGGGTCGCTGGTGGCGTAGTAGTGGTCTGCGCCGAAACGCAGGCCGTCTTCCTTCTTGCTGAGGGTCTGGCTGAGCACGGTGACCTCGGCGCCGAGCGCGTGGGCGATCTTCACACCCATGTGTCCGAGGCCGCCCATGCCGAGGATGGCAACCTTCTTGCCGGGGCTGGCTTCCCAGTTCACCAGAGGCGAGTAGAGCGTGATGCCGGCGCAGAGCAGGGGAGCGGCCTCGGAGAGCTCGATGCCGTCGGGGATGCCGAGCACGTAGTTCTCGTCGACGACGATCGCGGTGCTGTAGCCGCCGTTGGTGGGGGAGCCGTCGTGGTTGCGGTCGTTGTAGGTGCCGACCTCGCCCTTCAGGCAGTACTGCTCCTCGCCGGCCAGGCAGTTGGCGCACTCGCGGCAGGAGTCCACGAAGCAGCCGACGCCGACGCGGTCGCCAACCTGGTAGCGGGTGACGTCGCTGCCGACGGCGGAGACGATGCCGGCGATCTCGTGGCCGGGAACCATCGGGAACAGTCCCACGCCCCACTCGTCGCGAGCCTGGTGGATGTCGGAGTGGCAGATGCCGGCGAACTTGATGTCGATCGCTACGTCGTGGGAGCCGGGGGTGCGCAACTCGATCGTGGTGCGAGCGAGGGGCTGGTTGGCCGCGGGGGCGGCGAGTGCAGGAACAGTGGTCGTCATAAAAAACTTTCAGTGCCGATGATGAGATGCGAGGAAATCCCGTGCCGGGGCACGTGTCGACGGTGACATCCGCTCGCTCAACGTTACGTGATTGAACCGACCCGATCGAGACTGGAGCGTGGCACTGTCTGACCCACCCAGGTATCCGGTGCTCGCGTCTGCGCGGCCACCTGAGCTGGCTGACCGCGCTGCAGCGGCATTACGCTTTCTGAACGGTGATGGTCCAAGCGGCGTCGCCGACGCGGTCGAAATTGGTGACCGGGTAGCCTTCCTCCGCGGCCCAGCGTGGCAGGGCATCCGTCGCTTGGGTGCAGTCGAAGTTGATGACCAGCTCATCGCCCAGATCGAGCAGGGCAATGGCTTCCTTGGCCTCGACGATGGGGAACGGGCAAACCTGACCATCAGTTTCAAGTACGTGAACTGCCATGATGAATCTCCTTATTTTACGGTGAATTGGTGAATTGAAACGTGGCGCGGGGCGAGCGATGCTAGCGGCGAACGGATGCCCGTGCAGCGCTAGGACCGGGCGTCGCCGCCTGACTGGACGAGCCCGCGGCTGCGGCATTGCGGGCGGAACGGGCCTTGGAAGGCCCGGTGATGAAGAGCCGGGTGGCGGCACCGGTGCCGAGGATCATAAAGCCGAAGGCTACCCAGCCTTGCAGCTCGAAGGAAGCTGTGTTGACCATGGCGTTGCCGATGGTGCAACCGCCCGCCAGGCTGGCGCCGATACCCATAAGTGCACCGCCGGCGATGCTGCGAACGGTGGTGACGGCATCCGGAATTCGAATGCGGAATTCTCCGCTGCCCTTGGCAGCGATAAACGCGCCCGTGAGGATTCCAATCACCAAATAAACTCCCCAGTCGATGACCTCGGCGTCGCCGCTCACCAAATAGTTGACGATGTTCGAGGATGGGCCTGTGATTCCAAGTCCCGCTTCACGGCCGGTGGCCCAGCTCAGCGGCCAGGCCAAGATAGCCAGCGCGGCAATCACGAGCGCGGTCGTGAACGCGCCCCACTGCTTCTCGAAGAGAAGATGGGCGATGCCGCGTTTGCGGGGCGGCAGGGTGGCTAGACGAGCTCCTGGGCGCTTGCGCAGGTGATGCCGGACCAACAAACCAACCGCGCTGGCCAGCACGGCGATCAGGAGCCACGGCGAGACGCCCAGCAAACCGTGCACGGTTGAGGCTTCGACCGTGACGCTGCGCAGGCCGGAGACTCCCGTAGCCAGCACGCCGGTCTTGGAGATGGCGGAGAACAGCGCGTAGAAGATGAGCGCCAGCCAGCTGCCCACCAGACCCTCACCGGCGCGATAGTAGGTGCCCGTGGCGCAACCGCCGGCGAGCACGATGGCGAAGCCAAAGAGGAAGGCTCCAAGAACCGTGGCGAGCCAGGGAAAGGCGCTGGACGACAACGAGATTACGCCGACTGCATCCAGGGTAAAGACTCCGACGCTCTGCACGGCGATCACGATCAAAAACGCCGTGATCCAGCGAGTGTTGCCCGTGACCCAGAGATCACGGAATGCGCCGGTGACGCAGAAACGACCGCGTTGCATCGCGAAGCCGAGGGCAATGCCCAGGCCCAAACCAGTGAGAAGCATGTCGTATCCCCGTTCGTTTTTGACCTTCGCTGCAGTCGTGAAGGCACTATTTACGCTACGACTCATCATCGGATCAGCGCCGCAGAAGTCGCCGGGTGACCCTGTGAGACGACACATTTGACTGCTTCGAGGTCGAGCGCTACGCATCGAAATCATGAACCAGAGGGAAATATTTTGACGCACGATGCGTTGCGCTTCGAATCGGGGAGGATGGTGTCATGGCAAACACTGAGCACGAGTCGTGGGTCAAGAACTATCAACCGGGCGTTCCCGCCGAGATCGAACTCCCAACGGAGTCCCTCGTGGCCATGCTCGAGCGAGCAGTGGCCGAAGCCGGTACCCACCCCGCACTGGAGTTTTTCGGGCGTCGAACGACCTACGCCGAACTCGGCGACCAGATCGACCGGGCCGCGGAGGGATTGCGTCACCTCGGGGTGAGAGCTGGCGATCGAGTGGCCCTGATCTTGCCGAACTGCCCCCAGCACGTCGTCGCTTTCTACGCGGTGCTGCGCCTGGGCGCGGTGGTAGTGGAGCACAACCCGCTCTACACGTCCAGAGAATTACGCCACCAGTTCGAAGATCATCAGGCCCGTGTCGTTATCGCTTGGGACAAGGCGACGGCCGCCGTGCGTGAGTTCCCGGCCGACATCGAGATCGACCACGTTGTCTCGGTCAATCTCCTCACCGCGTTTCCCACCCTGAAGCGCCTCGCCCTGCACCTGCCGGTGAAGGGGCTGCGCGAATCACGCGCGGCGCTGACGGGCCCGGTACCGGGCACGATGTCCTGGAAGGACCTGCTCGCTTTCGGCGTGATCGATTCCGAGCATCCGCGCCCGTCGGTCGATGACCTGGCCGCTATTCAATACACCTCGGGCACCACCGGAACCCCCAAGGGGGCCATGCTCACCCATTTCAACCTGTATTCCAATGCTCTGCAGGGTGAGGCGTGGATGCACGGCGCCCAGTACCGCAAAGAAATCTTCTATGCGATCCTGCCGATGTTCCATGCGTTCGGGATGACCCTCTATTTGACCTACGGCATCCGCAAGCAGGGCCTGCTCGTGCTGTTCCCTAAGTTTGAACCCGGGCTGATTCTCGACGCCATGAAGAAGTCGCCCGCCACGGTCTACTGCGCGGTGCCGCCGATCTACGAGCGCACGGCGCTCGCCGCGAAGGAAAAAGGAATCTCGCTGCGCTCGTGCAAGTACTGCATTTCGGGCGCCATGGATCTACCCGATCATGTCGTGGAACTGTGGGAGTCGGTATCGGGCGGACTTCTTGTTGAGGGATACGGCATGACCGAGTCGTCTCCCGTTGCCCTGGGGAATCCGTTTCATGCCAGCCGACGCACGGGCACGATCGGTGTGCCGTTCCCATCGACCCTGATGAAAGTGGTAGATCTGGATGATTCGAACGTTGAGGTGCCGTTGGGGCAGCCGGGTGAGTTGTTGCTGAAGGGACCGCAGGTTTTTCAGGGTTATTGGAACAACCCAGAGGAGACCGCAAAGACGCTCCTGCCCAATGGGTGGCTGCGCACCGGCGATATCGTGACCGTGGATGAGGATGGCTTCACCACGATCGTAGACCGCGCTAAAGAGCTGATCATCACGGGTGGTTTCAACGTGTCGCCCTCCGAGGTGGAGGCTGTCTTGCGGCTGCACCCGAGCGTCAGTGACGCCGCCGTGATCGGCCGACCGCTCGAACGGGGCGGGGAGATGGTTGTCGCCGCGATCGAACTCACGGCCGGTGCCACCCTCGATGAAGATGCATTGCGGGCGCACTGCCGGGCACACCTCGCGGCCTACAAGATTCCGCGGCGGATCGTGCAGATCGAAAACACACCGCGCTCGATGCTCGGCAAGGTGTTGCGCAAGCAGGTTCGTGAGCAGGTTTTACCACTGCTCTGACACCGGGCCAACGGTGTTGCCGGGGGACATCCAGGTCTCCCAAAACAGGCGAGCCAATGGAGTCCATTGCGGGCTTGAAATTGAACGGATACTGTTCCACTGAACACACCGGTGTTATCGCTCGAACGGTGGGAGCCTCATGACAGCATCCTCAGACTTTTGTAGGCGCCACGTATTGCACAGCGGGAACGGTGAACTGGCCGATGACGTCTTTCCCTACAGTTCTGTCGATCAAATAGACGAAATGCTCGATGCCGGTGCTAAATGCCCCAATGGGTTGGTGTTCTTTATCCACGGCGGACTAGTCGGGGTGGACGCGGCGGTTGACCGCGCTGTGAGACTCGAGCCCTATTGGGGAAAGCGGGCCCGAGCTCACGCGGTTTTCTTCGCTTGGGAATCGAGCCTGATCGAGACGTTCACAAACGACTATCCTCCGATACTACGTAGAATCGTCCGAATGTTTACCGGGCACGCAAAGGCTCTGGTCGAGCGAACAATCCAGGCGCGGTCCGACGGAGCATGGAGTGCGTTCATCACGCAGCCGAACTATCAGCAGAACGCGCGCGCGGAGCTTGAATTTCTATTAATCGACGACGTGGGATTGAACATACAGATCGACCTCGCCGCCCGAAGGGTCCCAGTCGGTACCAACTCTTTGATCGCGACAGAAGAGAACGTTCTGGTGGAGCCACAGGAGCATTTCGATACGGCACTCCAACCCCTGTCCCGAGAGACCTACGAGGCAATATTTGGTGCGACGGAAACCCGCACAGACTTGTTTATGGCGCTACTGGCACCCCTCAGTCCGATGCAGAATTTTGTCGCTCGGGCCCTGGGCGTGTTCGACGATGTGATGCGCCGCGTCGATGCCCATCGTGATCACGGCGCGGTCGCGACGATCCAGGAGGAATGTATCCGCAGTTTCAAGATCGGTAATGCGGCCTGGGACAGTATGAAGGCGGACACGGCCGCTTCCGTTCAGCCCACCGAGAAGGCTTGTGGTACAGCGTTAATCGGTGCCATCGCGCGACGTGAAAATGATAAAACCAAAGCTCCGCTGTCGAAGGTGACAATAGTCGCGCATAGTGCGGGGTCAATTTTGGCATGCCACCTGCTGCGTTTGGCCGATGAACAGGGAATTAAGCAGAGGTTCAATGTCGTGTTCCTAGCGCCCGCTGTGACTCATTCTTTTTTTGCGGAAACGATTCGCCTGCACGGTTCGGTCATCAATAAATTTCGTCTCTTCACAATGAGAGATCACTTCGAGCAGCTGGACGGTGTCCCAAGTCGTCGGTTGGCCCTGTACGAGCACAGCCTCCTTTATCTTGTATCGGGAAGTTTTGAGACAAGACCGGTTGACGAAACGAATATTAGGGGCGACGTTCCTATACTCGGCATGCGCAGGTTTGCAGAGATGTCCGGGGACCTGTCCGCATCCGAAAGTGCTGACGTCTCGTTTGTTGAAAACTACCTCGCGAAGCCTACCCAGAAGGGGTTCTGGTCAGTCACGGGTAAGCACACTCCGATCGGAGAGGTCACCCGGTCGAAGACCCACGGAGGATTCCCAGAAGACCCTGGCACCAAGCGCAGCGTTTTGGAATTCATCTGCACTGCCTGATTGGGCACGACGTTTCGGCATCTGTCTGCGCGCCGGTCAGGCGGCCATCGAACGGATGCGCACCGAGTGCAACTGTGCACGCCAGGAATACCGACGGCGACGGCCTATTCTGGCCGGCCGAGCGCATCCTCCCGAAAGATGCGCCGGTGGTGGCCCGCAGACGTCACGCAACTCTCGCGTCTAAAATACTTACATGCCCCAAATCGTTCATGAGTTCGTCTGGCCTGACCGGGTCGTCATCGGCACCGTCGGCCTGCCTGGGGAGCGTACGTTCTATCTGCAGGTACGCAGCGGCGCGCGGATTGTCAGCATCGCCTTAGAGAAACAGCAATCGGCCCTGCTCGCCGAGAAGATCGACGAGATTCTCGACCAGCTGATCACCTTCGAGGGCAACCCGTTTAGTATCCCCACTGGCACCCCCATCGAGCTCGTCGATAACGACCCGCTTGAGCAACCGGTCGCTGAGGAATTTCGCACCGGCTCGATGAGCCTGGGCTGGGATCCATCGACGGTTCAGGTGGTGATCGAGGCCTACCCGATTGTCGACGAAGATGAGGAAATGCTCGACCCGCTTGAAGCGGCCAATGTGTTGCTCGTGCGCATACCCGTCGGCACCGCTCGCGCATTCGCGATGCGCACTCGTGAGGTTGTGGGCGCCGGGCGGCCGATGTGCTCCCTCTGCGGTTACCCCATCGACGCCGACGGGCACACCTGCACCGTTCCCGGGGACTGATGTCGATTCCCGACCTGGTCGACGGCGAGTTGAAACTCACCGGCCGGATCACGACGGCCTCGAACGCGACCTTCCTGGGCAGCATCGATGGCGCGATGGTCGTCTACAAACCGGTGGCGGGGGAGCATCCGTTGTGGGATTTTCCGGATGGAAACCTCGCCAATCGTGAAGTGGCGGCTTATCTGGTCTCGCAAGCCTTCGGGTGGAACGTCGTGCCGCACACCTGGCTGCGCGAGGGTCCAATGGGTGAAGGCATGGTGCAGCTGTGGCGGGAGCCTGACCCCGCGCAGAGCCCCGTCGATCTGGTGGCAGCGGACGCTGTTCCGGAAACCGGCTGGCGCCACGTTCTCGACGGGCGAGACGAGCACGAACGGATGGTCACCCTCATTCACGAAGACAGCGCCCCGCTGCGGCGGATGGCCGTGTTCGACGTTGTCGTGAACAACGCTGATCGCAAGGGCGACCACATTCTCGCCATGACCGATGGGCACCGACACGGAGTCGATCACGGGCTCACCTTTCACGTCGAACCCAAGCTGCGCACCGTGCTGTGGGGATGGTTGGGCGATGCGCTCAGCACCGACGAGCTCGACGGCATCGACCGGGTCAAGGCGGGGCTTTCCGGCGAGCTCGGCACCGCCCTCGCTGGCCTGGTCAGCGCCGAGGAGCTCACGGCATTCGTCGCGCGTTGCGACCAATTGCGCTCTGAAGCACGATTTCCGGCCCCGAGCGGCGACATGCCCGCAGTACCCTGGCCGTTGTTCTGAGATCGCCACTTTTTTGATACTTATCGTGCCCGAGGTAACTTCGGGTGTGCAACGCTAGGGACATGGATCTTGAGGTGTCGGCGGCGCTGACCATTCCCGAGCGCGAACTCGGCTGGCGGTTCTCCCGGTCGTCCGGTCCCGGCGGCCAGCACGTCAACACCTCCGACAGCCGGGTCGAGCTGTCCTGGAACGTCGCCGAGTCCACGGTGCTTTCCGACGACGAGCGGATGCTGCTGCTCACCCGTCTGAGTCACCGTCTCGTCGCTGGGGTGGTCACCATTGCCGCCAGCGAGCAGCGCTCCCAGCTGCGGAATCGCGAAATTGCGCTGCGAAAGCTCGCCGACCTGGTGATCGCGGGCCTTGCGGCAGAGCCGGCCGCGCGCCGGGCGACCAAACCCACCCGCGGTTCAGCCAGGCGGCACCTCGCGATCAAACAGCAGCGCTCTGCCACGAAGCAGAACCGGCAGCGTCCCGCGGCCGAGTAGGTGGGCGATCCACCGACATCCGTTTGATGCGTCCTACCGCACGAGCAGCATCTGCCGAAAGTACGCGGCCAATTCGTCGGTCGCCGTCAGCGGCAGCACGTTGGCGACATACTGATCGGGACGCACGATCACTACGACGCCGGTGCGGCTGATACCGCGCTGCTCGAAGATGTCGTGGTGTGGATCGGCGGCGTACACCTTCTCGTAGTCGATCAGCCCGAACGGGCCGGTTTTCGGCAAAAACGTCTCGTCGACCCGGCCCAGGTCGACCTCGCTGTGCGGCTTTTGGTAGACCACTTTCACGTCGAAGACGCTGTCGATGTCGCTGCCGGCCGGGGTGTGCGCGAGTAGCGGCGAATCGGGTGCGGTACGCATCCACTCGGCCCAGGTGGCCAGTATTTCAGAGGATGCGTCAGCGAACGCATACACGCGCCAGCGGCCGTCGGCGCGGTGGTGGTGGCCCAGCTGCACCGGGTTGGCGTCGCCCACGCGCACCACCGGGGCGGACTTGAACCGTTTGCCGATCGGGAATCCGGTGGCAATGGATTGGTGGGTCGCCCCGCCGATGAGCATCGACGGCGGGTATTGGGTCATAAAGCCCGCCGGAAACTCGGCTGTCCGGGTGTAGAAATCCTCGAGCGGAATTTTGAGGTCTTCCGGCTTGGCCGCCATCAGGCTCGACCACTCCTTGTCGAAGTCGATCAGGTTCTTCGCGATAACCTGCCGCTCGGCGGAATAGGTGCTGAGCAGGCTTTCGGGGCTGCGGCCATCGAGCACGTAGGCGAGCTTCCAGCCAAGGTTGAAGCCGTCCTGCATGGAGACATTCATACCCTGGCCCGCTTTGGCGCTGTGGGTGTGGCAGGCGTCGCCGGTGATGAAAACCCGCGGCGAACGGATGCCGATCTCCTCGGGAAGCAGATCGTCGAACCGGTCGGTGAGGCGGTGGGCGACCTCGTAGACGCTGTGCCAGGCGACGTTTTTCACGTCGAGTGTGTAGGGGTGCAAAATCTCATTGGCCTTCACGATGATCTCGTCGATCGTCGTCGTGCGCACGGCGCCATTGTCGTCGGCGGCCACTTCGCCGAGGTCGACGTACATGCGAAACAGGTAGCCGCCCTCGCGCGGAATGTGCAGGATGCTTCCGCCGGATCCAGACTGGATTGCGCACTTGGTGCGAATGTCGGGAAAGTCGGTGACGGCCAGCACGTCCATGACGCCCCAGGCATGGAAGGCCGCGTCGCCGGCGAGGGTGCAGCCGATGGAATCGCGGACGGAGCTGTGGGCGCCGTCGGCGCCGACGACATATTTTGCGTGCACGATGCGCTCCTGACCGGTCAGCTCTCCGCTGGTGTGCCGAAGCAACACGGTGACGGGGTAGTCGCCCTCATTGGTGTTGGTCAGGCTGAGCATTTCATAGCCGAAATCCGGGGTCATACGGCTGGGCGAATTGGCCATGACCTCGGCGAAGTAGTCCAACACGCGTGCCTGGTTGACGATGAGGTGCGGAAATTCGCTGATGCCGGTGGGGTCATCGATGGCGCGGGCGGTGCGGATGATGTTGGCCGGGTTGGTGGGGTCTGGCTTCCAGAACGCCATCTCGGTGATGCGGTAGGCCTCGGCGATGATGCGTTCGGCGAAGCCGAACGCCTGAAACGTCTCCACGCTGCGGGCCTGGATGCCGTCGGCCTGCCCGATCGCGAGACGTTCGCCGCGGCGCTCCACGATGCGGGTCGTGATGCCCGGAAACTGGGAGAGCTGGGCGGCGGTGATCATGCCGGCCGGGCCCGTTCCGACGATGAGAACATCGACACTGTCGGGGAGCTCGTCGGGGCGATCGATGCCGACCCCGGCGGCATCTTGTTTGCGCGGATCAGTAGACACGTATCCGTGGTGGTGAAACTGCACGGCTTCCTCACTTCTGTGTGTGGTTTCTCGGTGCTCTCGGCGCGGCGATTCGAATGCCAGCCCTATTATGTGTTCTATAAAAGAACGCGTCGTTCTATTATCGTTTTTTGAATCATATACGACCGTGCGAGATGCGCAACCCGCGCACGGCCAGGCATCCGCTCGAGGCTATCGGCTGGCGACACTGTTCAGGCTCTTTCCGAGTGGCGAGAGCGCGGGTAACGTGCTGACAATGACTATCGAACGAAGACTTCTCGACTGGATGCTCGACTCCGACCCGGCCCTGCGTTGGCGCGTCGAGCGTGACCTTGTCGGCGCGCCGACTGAGGTATGGCGGGCAACCAAGGCCGAGGTCAACACTGAGGGATTCGGGGCTCGACTGCTGGCCCAGCAGGATAGTGACGGTCAGTGGGCGGGCGGCGCCTATTTTCCGGGAGACTTTGACTTCAATGGCCCCGATGCAGCCGCCGATGCGGGGCAGCCGTACACAGCAACGACGTGGGCACTCTTCGACCTGCGCGAGCTGGGCGTCGATGCTGCAATGCTCGCTGGCACAGCCGAGCTGCTCGCCGCCAATAGTCGGTGGGAGTACGAAGATCTGCCGTATTGGACCGGCGAAGTCGACTGTTGCATCAACGCCTTCACGCTGGCCAACGGCGCGTGGCTCGGCGTCGACGTCTCGCACAACGCCCAATGGTTTCTCGACCACCGTCAACCCGATGGAGGCTGGAACTGCGAATGGGTGGAGGGCTCGACCCGATCCTCGTATCATTCGACGCTGAATTCCCTGATGGGGTTGCTGTATTACGAAATGGCGATCGGCGGCACGGAGGAGCTACGCGCGGCCCGCCACGGGGGAGAGGAGTACCTGCTGCAGCGTGGGCTGCTCCACCGGCTGTCCACCGGCGAGCAGGTTGCCCCGTGGGCGACGCGCTTCGCCTACCCGTTTCGCTGGTTCTACAGCGTGCTCAGCGCCGCGGATTACTTTCGGTCCGCGGCCCTGCATGATGGCAGCGCCCCCGACCCAAGACTCGCCGAGGCAATGGACCTGATCCGTGCCGCCAGGCGGCCGGACGGCACCTGGTTGCAGGAGCGCCGTCACCCCGGGCGGGTGTGGTTCGAGGTGGATGTGCCCGCCGGCGAGGCGTCGAAGTGGCTCACGTTCTATGGCAGCCGCGTGCTGGAGTGGTGGGACGGCGCCACCGGCTCCTAAGTGGCTCTTGACACAACGCGCGTTGTCGCCACGATAGAAGAGAGCTCGCGGCATGCGGGCACCGCGCCAGGCAGAGGAGTCACCATGGTTACCAGTATCTTCGTCAACTTATCCACGAGCGACCTCGACCGGTCGAAAGCCTTCTTCACCGCACTCGGCTGGAGCATCAATCCGCTGTTCACCGACGAGAACGCCGCCTGCATCGTGATCGAGGAAAACCTCTACCTCATGGTGCTCTCGCGTGACTTCATCGCCACCTTCACCGACAAGCCGATCGCAGACCCGAGCACCACGGTGCTCACGCAGACCGCGTTCAGCCGAGACTCTCGCGAAGACGTTGACGCGATTGTGGATAAAGCGCTTGCCGGCGGCGCAACCGAGCCGCGTGCGGCACAGGACTATGGGTTCATGTACGCCCGCGACTTTCAAGACCCGGACGGCAACGAGTTCAGCGCCCTCTGGATGGACCCGGTCGCCTCCGAAAAGGGTCCTGCCGCGTACCTGGCTGAGCATCAGGCCGGCGCCTGATTCTGGGCGCTGCCAGCTAGAACTGCCAGGGGAAGGGCGACCAGTCGGGTTCGCGATGTTCCAGGAATGCGTCTTTCCCTTCGACAGCCTCGTCGGTGCCGTAGGCCAGGCGGGTGGCCTCACCGGCGAAGATCTGCTGGCCGACCATGCCGTCATCGACAGCATTGAACGAGAATTTCAGCATGCGGATCGCAGTTGGCGATTTTGTCAGGATGGTGTTTGCCCAGTCCAGTGCGGTCGTCTCCAACTCTGCATGGGGCACCACGGCATTCACGGCGCCCATCTCGTAGGCTCGCTGGGAGTCGTACGGACGCGCGAGAAAGAAGACCTCTCTCGCGAACTTCTGCCCGACGTGTTGGGCAAAGTAGGCACTGCCGTAGCCGCCGTCGAACGAGCCGACGTCGGCATCCGTTTGCTTGAACATGCCGTGTTCCCTGCTGGCGATCGAGAGGTCGCAGACCACGTGCAGGGAGTGGCCGCCGCCGGCCGCCCAGCCGGGGATGACGGCGATGACGACTTTCGGCATGAAACGGATGAGTCGCTGCACCTCGAGAATATGCAGCCGCCCCGTGCTCGCGACCCCGTCGCGGTACTGGTAGCCGTCGCGCCCGCGGATACGCTGGTCACCACCGGAACAGAATGCCCAGCCTCCGTCCTTGGGGCTCGGCCCGTTGCCCGTGAGCAGCACCACGCCGATGCGTGTGTTCTGCCTGGCATCGTCGAGGACCCGGTAGAGCTCGTCGACCGACTGCGGCCGGAACGCATTGCGCACCTCTGGCCGGTTGAAGGCCACGCGGGCGACCCGCCCGGCGTTGTCGTGGTGGTAGGTGATGTCTTGCAGCGCGGAGAAGCCGTCGACGGGCTTCCACAGTGAAGGATCAAAAATTTCGGAAACCTGAGTCATGGTTTCAGCTTAGGTGTGCTCGGAGTCGGCGCGGCAGCGCTATCGGTCGTAACGGACGTGGCCCGGCTTCACGCTGATCAGTCCATCAATGGCGCGTCAGGGGCCCTAGGTACGGCGGCGATCCAGCTCGCCAGGCACTTTGCCTCGGTCACCGCGGTGTGCACCACGGCACACTTGGAGCTCATGCGCGCTTCGGGAGCGATTTTCATTGGGGAGTACGCTGTGCCGCATGAAAGCTGCCGTGTACCGACATTACGGACCACCGAGCTTCGTGCACGTCGAGAATGCGCCGCAGCCGATACCCCAGCCCGACGAATTACTTGTGCGGGTTTTCGCCAGCACGGTCAACCGCACCGACTGGGGCTTTCTGAGCGGCAAGCCACTCGTCGTGCGGCTATTCAGCGGACTGCGCGCGCCTCGGGCGAAGATTCTCGGCTGCGAGTTCGCCGGCGAGGTCGCCGGTATCGGCGCTGACGTCAGGGCGTTTGCGGTCGGCCAGCGGGTGTTCGGCTACAGCGGCGTGAAATTTGGTGGTCACGCTGACTATCTGACCATCGCCGAGATGGGACTGGTCGCCGAGATTCCGGTAGGCGTTTCCTACGTTGAGGCGTCACCGATTCTGGAGGGCGCCCACTACGCGCTCAATATGGTTCGGGCGGCACGGGTCACCGCCGGACAGAATGTGTTGGTCAACGGCGGTACGGGTGGGATCGGATCAGCTGCAGTGCAACTGCTCGTGAACCTCGGAGCTCGCGTCACAGCGGTCTGCGCCACCCCGCACCTAGCCTTGCTGGAATCGCTCGGGGCCGAGCGGGTGGTGGACTACACGCGCGAGGACTTCACCGCGCTCGAAGACGAGTTTGATGTAGTGCTCGACGCGGTCGGTAAAAGTTCTTTCGGACGCTGCCGTCGGCTGCTCGCCCCCGACGGAGTCTACGTCTCGTCTGAACTCGGGACCCTGTGGCAAAATGTGATACTGGCGCTGACCACGCGGGTGTTGAGGAGGAAGCGCGTATTGTTTCCGATTCCCAAGGACACCCGCAATGATGCACTGTTCCTGCAGGGCCTGGTGGCATCGGGCGAGTTTCGACCGGTAATCGACCGGACCTATCCGCTCGAGGATATTCGCGAGGCCTACGAGTATGTCGCGACGGGGCAGAAGATCGGCAACGTCGTTATTCGCGTACGCGACGAGGAAGCTATGCAGTAGCGCCGGTGGACTGGCGCTCACGGAAGGCGATCATGTTCATGCGGTTGCCGCAGCGCACGCTGCAGAAGCGCTTGGACCCGTTACGGGAGAGGTCGAGAACCAGCCCGGTGCAGGCATCCGCTTCGCAAATTCGCAGGCGACCCATTTCGTCACTGCGAATCACGTCGATCAACGCCAGCGCTGCCTCGACGCGCATGCGTTCTCCGAGCGGAGCCTCGGGCACCGTCGCATGCAGGTGCCAGTCCGAGACATCATGACGGGCGAGCTGGGGGAGCGCCCTGGCCTCGCGCAGCATGCGGTTGATCTCCGAGACGGCGTCGTCGCGGTCGAGAGTCCAGACCCGGCGCAGCAGTGCGCGAGTCTGTCGCACGTCGAGCAGTTCGGCATCATCCCCGTCGATGCGGCCGGTGAACGGAATGGGGGCGAGCATAGCGGCGAGGTCGGCGAGCGTTTCCAGTTCGTCACGGCCGCTTCTGGAAGCGCCGGGATCAGTGGAGCCGAGCATCACCATGAATTCGAGCGCTTCCTCGGTGTCAGGGGCAAAATGCAAGTTGACTCCTTCGCTCTTCGGTTCTACTGTCAGTGGTATAGGCCAGTTTAGACTATGACCGGCACTCGTCGCTCGAAGGAGAAGCATGAGGATCTCGTCCTTACCCGGAGGCTTGATCCTTGCCGCCATTGCAGCCGTCTCGTTCGGAACCTCCGGCGCGCTGGTCAAGCCGATGCTCGAGGCTGGCTGGTCCCCGACGGCCGCCGTGACCGCCCGAGCCGTGACCGCCGGGCTCGTATTGCTGCCGGTCGCGCTGTATTCGTTGCGCGGGCGTTGGGCAGCCCTGTGGCGGGGTCGCTGGCGGGTGCTCGGAATGGGCATCGTCGGTGTCGCGGGTACTCAGCTGGCCTATTTTGCCGCGCTGCAGACCATCCCAGTCTCGACCGCGCTGCTGATTGAATTTCTCGCTCCGCTGATCCTGGTCGGCTTCGTCTGGGTGACGACTAAGCGGATGCCGCGCCGCACGGTGCTGCTCGGGTCGGCTCTCGCAGTTGGCGGGCTGCTGCTCGTGATCGGGCCCGGCGCCATTCGGGCCGTAGACCCGATGGGGGTGCTGTTCGCCTTTGGCGCGGCCATCGCCTGCGCGGTGTTCTTCGTGGTGGCCGCGCGCCCCGCTCGGGGCCTGCCGCCGATCGCGCTGGCGGCCTTCGGGCTGCTGGTCGGGGGAACGGCACTTGGCCTGCTCGGCCTGACCGGGCTGCTCCCCTTTACCGCATCGTATCTTGACCTGTCCCTGCTCGGCACGGTTGTTCCCTGGTGGGTGCCGCTGCTCACGCTCGCCATTATCAGCACCGCGCTCGCGTATGTGGCGGGCATCACGGCGGCGGGAATTCTCGGGTCGAGGCTCGCCTCGTTCGTGGGCCTGCTCGAGGTCATCTTCGCGTCGTTGTTCGCCTGGCTGCTGCTGGGCGAAATGCTGACGCCGCTGCAACTGCTCGGCGGGCTTCTTATCCTGGGCGGCATCGCAGCTGTGGGGGAGGAACGGGTTGAGCTGGCCGCCGAGTCGCTGTTGCCGGACGAGCCGGGATTGCCGCACGCTCATGGCGAGGGTCACGGCGGCGCTGCCGACGTTGCCGACGAGGCCGCTGAGGCTGCCCGCTCCGATGAGGCGACGCCCGGCGCATCCGCTCAGGCGATCAGTACCGGCGCGGGACCGTCGATGGTCGGCGGTTTCAGATCGATCTCGAGAGCATCGGAACGACCGAGCGAACCGGGAAAGTTGTAGCGGGCAAAGCGACCGCTGGGGTCATTGGGCGTGAGGTCGCGCGGCACGAATGTGTTGTCAGACCACTCAGTTCGTGGCCTGTGCAGTCACCGGGCCGAACATGGCGTCGACGTCGGCAAGCTCCGGGTCGGCCGTCGCCTGGATGAGGGCGAGCAACTCCGGGTCGAGTCCGGGTGTGAACTCTTCGAGGCGTTCCTCCGAGGTTATGGACGGAACACCGGCGGCGCTTGCTCGGTTGCAGCGAGCTTGGTGCCGTCCTTTGACGGTGACATGCCGCGGTAGATCTTGCCCACTTCAGACTGGCCGGCGAGGTTGAAGGTGTATTGCTTGCTCTGCAGACCGAGGTCGACAAGGCGCTTGACCTCCGGAAAGTTCTCCGCGTTGGTCTTGGGAATCGGGAGGAGGGTCTTCCAATTCACACCGAGGGTTTCGAGAGCTTTGGCGAAGCCGTTCTCGTGTGCCTGAGTGTGAAAGTACATCAAAATCTCCTCGCGGTGTTCACTTGGTGACAATGGCGCGGTGAAGTGCATCACTCTTGAAGACGAGTCAAAAAGGAAAATCGTCACGCTGCGAGATAGGAATCTGCGCGAAATTCAGGGCCTGGGCGATCTAGGCTGGCAGTCATGACCGGCAAGAAGGACCGCGGTGACGCGCCACCAAACGACGCCCGGCTCAACGTGGCCCGATACCAACTCAAGCGGATGCTGCCGCCCGATGAGGCAGACTCCGCTGCGACGGAAGAGAACGACCCCGAGCAAAACACGGCCGGGCAATCCATGATGGAAGCCCGAGCCCAGTATGTGGAAATGGCCATTCAGCAGGCCATTCGTCGTGGCGAGTTCGACAACCTGCCCGGCGCCGGCAAGCCGCTGGCGAACCTCGACCGTGGGTATGACCCCGACTGGTGGATTCGCCAGAAGATCGAAAGCGAGAAGATCACTGGGCTCGGGCCGCCGGCCCTCACCTTGCGCACCGAGAACGCCGAGCTCGATGCCCGGCTGG
The DNA here is from genome assembly GCF_004404025.1 of Cryobacterium serini. Taxonomy (NCBI): domain Bacteria; kingdom Bacillati; phylum Actinomycetota; class Actinomycetes; order Micrococcales; family Microbacteriaceae; genus Cryobacterium; species Cryobacterium serini. The sequence goes on along the minus strand of NZ_SOHN01000018.1, from coordinate 38,267 downwards.
ACAGCGTGCAGTCTGAGGCTGCGGTGACCGAGATTCTCAGAGATTTCAACAGCCGAGTGGTGGCAGCACGACGGCAGTTGCAGGGCGGGCCGCCCGTGGTCACCCCCACCCGAGATGTGGCGGAACAGCTCGCCCTCTGGCGGGAGCGCCGCGCCGCGCGCAGCGAGGCCGCCAGGCAGCAACGCGAGAGTGAGGCCGCGGCGCTGGCCGCCATGACCTGGCGGGAACGCCGTCGCGCCCGCCCCCAATGACCGCGTGGGGCCTCTCAACCGTTCTGGCAAAGAAAGTCCGTGATCGCCGCGGACATCACCGGTGACTTGGTCCAGTGCAGGTTTTGAACGCACCGCTCCCGTCAGGGAAACATTTCGGCGCCTCCAGCGTTGGCCCCTACATGAAGACCATTGTGTACAGCAAAACCGGTGACCCGTCCGTGCTCCATCTCATTGATCGACCGGTGAGCGAACCCGGTTCCGGAGAGGTGCGCGTTCGGATCGTGGTGAGCGGGGTGAACCCCACCGACTGGAAGTCGCGCCGTGGCACGGAATCGGGCGAGGCTCTGGCCTTCACCGACGTGGTCCCGAACCAGGACGGCGCTGGCGTCGTTGACGCCGTCGGTCCCGGTGTGTCGAACGTGGCTGTCGGCGATCGCGTCTGGCTCGTCCTCGCCGCGTACGAGCGATCGAACAGCGGAACTGCCCAGGAGTACGCGGTGCTTCCGGCCGAACGCGTTTTCCTGCTGCCCTCCCCGGCCACTTTCGACCAGGGAGCCAGCCTCGGCGTGCCGGCCATCACCGCCTACCGGGCCCTCACCGTGGCCGAAGATGGGCCACCGCGCCTGCATCCCGGAGCGCTTGACGGCAAGATCGTACTCGTCGCGGGAGGTGCCGGCGCCGTCGGCCATGCCGCCATCCAGCTCGCCCGCTGGGCCGGCGCGACCGTGATCACGACCGTGAGTGGGCCAGCCAAGGCCGCCCTCGCAACGGCTGCCGGGGCACACCACGTGCTCACCTACACCGACTCCGACGTGGCAACCGACATTCGAAGCATTGCGCCCCACGGCGTCGACCTCATCGTCGAGGTGGCCCCCGCCCAGAACTCCGAACTCGACCTCAAGGTGATTCGCAATCGCGGATCCGTAGCGGTCTACGCCAACAACGGCGGCGACCAGATGACCCTCGACGTGCGCAAGCACTTCAGTCTCAACGTGCGGTACCAGTTCTTACTGCTGTACACCGTCGGCATCGAGGTCGTGCGGCAAGCGGCCGCCGCGATCAATGAGGCACTCGTCGACGGCGCACTACCCGTGGGAGCGGATGCGGGTCTGCCGCTGCACCGCTTCGACCTCGCCCACACAGCGGATGCCCATGCCCTCGTCGAAAGCGGTGTCACCGGCAAGGTGCTGATCGACGTCTCCGCGGCCTGACCCGCGGTCGCCTGCTTCAGGAGCCGGCCCAGCGCATAACTCCTGCAATCTGTGGGGCGCACCGTAAGCTTCCGCATGTTTCCGCGGGTGTTGCGGCGGGCCAGATACGAATTGCAGGAGTTACGCGCCGGGGACTCGCAGAAAGCCCCCTCGTCGTGAACGACGAGGGGGCTTTCTGCGGCAGACTCTAGTACTCGCGGCGCGGAGCGCGCAGCGGGCGATCGCCCTGCTCGGCCGAGCGCGACGCTCCGCCCTTGTCGGCACGCAGCTCGATCAGTTTGCCGCTGATGCGGGTATTCTCCAGCTTGGAGAACACGTCGTTCGACAGATCAGCGGGCAGCTCGACCAGTGAGAAGTCCGGCAGAATCTTGATGTGCCCGAAGTCGTCGCGGCTCAGCCCACCCTCGTTGGCGAGGGCGCCGACGATCTGACGCGGCTCTACCTTGTGACGCTTACCGACCTCGATGCGGTATTGGGCCATCGGCTTACCGCTCGAACGCACCGGGCGTTCGCTGCGCACAGGCCGGTCGTCGCGGGCGCTATAGCTGCCGCGGTCGTCGCGGCTGCCTCGCTCGTCCCGATTAAAGCGGTCAGGGCGGTCCGAACGACCGCCGCGTTCGGGGCGGTCGCCGCGCTGCTCGGAACGTTCAACCCGTTCGTCGCGCTCGAGGCGCTGCTGGGCGCGAACATCCTCGGCCGAAAGCAGCAGCGGAGTTTCGCCCTGCCCGACAACGGCAAGAGCCGCGGCCACATCGACCTCGGGCACATCGTGGTGGGACACGTAGTGCGCGATGATGTCGCGGAACTTGCTGATGCGGTCGGTCTCGTCCAGTGCCGCCGTGATGGCGTCGTCGAAGCGGGTGAGGCGCGTCACATTGACGTCCTCAACGCTTGGCAACTGCATCTGGGTGAGCGGCTGGCGGGTCGCTTTTTCGATGGCGGAGAGCAGACGACGTTCGCGCGGCGTAACGAAGCTGATCGCTGCGCCTGAACGGCCGGCACGGCCGGTGCGGCCGATGCGGTGCACATACGACTCGGTGTCGATCGGAATGTCGTAGTTGACGACGTGGCTGATGCGCTCCACGTCCAGGCCGCGAGCGGCGACATCCGTTGCGACCAGAATGTCGAGCTTGCCGCTCTTGAGCTGGTTGATCGTGCGTTCGCGCTGTACCTGCTGCACGTCGCCGTTGATCGCCATGGCCGAATAACCGCGCGCACGCAGCTTTTCGGCGAGGATTTCGGTCTCGTTCTTGGTGCGCGCGAAGATGATCATGCCCTCGAAGTTCTCAACCTCGAGAATGCGGGTGAGCGCGTCGAGCTTCTGCGGGTACGACACCATCAGGTAGCGCTGGGTCGTGTTCGCGCTGGTTGTGGTCTTACTCTTGACCGTGATCTCTTCCGGGTCGTGCAGATACTTCTTGGAGATCCGGCGAATCTGCGCCGGCATCGTGGCCGAGAACAGGGCTACCTGCTTGTCGTCGGGGGTGTCGGCGAGAATGGTCTCGATGTCCTCAACGAAGCCCATGTTCAGCATCTCATCGGCCTCATCGAGCACCAGGAACTTCAGCTCAGAGAGGTCGAGGGTGCCCTTGGCGAGGTGGTCCATGATGCGGCCCGGAGTACCCACGACGATGTGCACTCCGCGACGCAGGGCCGACAGCTGCTGGCCGTAGCCCTGTCCGCCGTAAACGGGCAGCACGTGCACGCCTCGCATGTGGGCGGCGTACTTCTCGAACGCCTCGCACACCTGCAGTGCGAGCTCGCGGGTGGGCGCAAGCACGAGCGCCTGCGGGTTCTTCTGCGCGAGGTCGAGTCGGTTCAGAATGGGCAGCGCGAACGCAGCCGTCTTGCCGGTACCGGTCTGGGCGAGTCCGACAACGTCGCGACCCTCCAACAGCGGGGGAATAGTGGCGGCCTGAATAGCCGAGGGCGTTTCGTAGCCGACAACTTTGAGCGCCTTAAGCATGGCGTCATTGAGTCCAAGGTCGGCAAAGGTCTTCGTTGTGGAGGCAGAATCTGCCTCGTTCTGCGTTGTAGTGTCTGGGGCGGTCATAGTATCAACGGTAGCCGAAGAGTTCGCCCCCGGCGCCAAGGCACGTCTGACAACTTGAAAAGCGGATGCCCGCGGCCGCGGCATCCGCTTATGCACTGCGCTGGTCGGCCACGCGTTCGCCCCTGCTGGCGGCCCGTGTTTGAGAAGTTCGCCCTGTGCAAACCAGTCCCAACGTCTCAAACCCGTGCCACGAGAGCTCTGCAGGCGACTAAACCGAGGTATCTTTCACGGCCACGTTGCCGACCCGAACGGCGTCATCTGGGAGATCGCACACAACCCGGGCTGGCACGTCGACGATGACGGAACGGTATCGTTTCGCTGAGGCCTAAGCCGTCAAAAAGCCAATCGCCGCCTCGCGGAACGCCCTCGATGTGGGCGCATTAAAGTGATTGCGGCCGGGAATCTCGAAAAAGCCCCCGTTTGGCGTGGCGTCGGCCAACACCCGGGAGGCGTCGAGAATGCCGTCCTCGCTACCGGTGGCAAACAGTACCGGCTGAGTGGGTGCGTTTGCGGCGCCGGGCTGCGGGCCGCCGCGCATGCCTTCGACCAGGGCGACGAGTGCCGCCAGATCGTTGCCGGGTAGCGCCTTCGCCATCGTGAGATAGGTGCCCGTGAGACGATCGGTGAGTTCGGTACCGTGTTCGAGGTGGGCGCGAGCATCCGCTATCTGAAAACTTTTAAGTGGATCACCGTCCGGAATCCCGCCAAGTACCGCTTGCGTGATGCGGCCGCCAAGGTCGCGGGCAGCCTGCCAGCCGACGCGGGCACCGAGCGAGTAACCGACGTAGCGCACCTCGGTGAGCAGGTAGGCGTCGAGCACTGCCTCGACGTCGGCGACAAGTAAGTCCATCGTGTACGCGTCGGGGGAGTGCGGTTTGTCGCTGGCGCCGTGCCCGCGCTGGTCGATGCCGATGACGTGAAAGCCGGCCCGGGTCAGGTCGCGGGTCCAGCCGGTGGCGTGCCAGTTGGCGATGGCGCTCGAGGCGAAGCCGTGCACCACGAACACGGTCGGCTGCTCCGGGTCGCCGAGCTCGTAGGTGGCCAACTGAACGCCATCGACGGACGGAACAAAACTGTGCTCGGGGGTGTTTCGGTGCAACATCCCCCTATCTCACCACGGATGCTGGGCGGCAGGCGGCCCCTGCCGCGCCAGTACGAGATCCTGGGACGGCGGCTGCGTTAGTGACCGGCACACCAAACATGAGGAAGTGTTCAGGAAAGCCGTGCATACTGGAAACTTCGCCCGCGACGCCGCCTGTGGAGTATCGATCCAGAACCGCTAGTGCGACCCAGCGATTCGTCCTCTGAAAGCCAGGCCTATTTCTTCTTCAACCACGCCCACCACATCCCTTGAGACCGACGGCAGACGCCTTCAGGCTACGCGTCGTCGCCGGAAGCGGAGCCGCTTGATTGCAGCCGGCGCCGCCGTTGCCATCACCGCTGTCCTCGGCACCGGCTTCGCGGTGCAGTCCGCTGTCGCAGACCAGAACGCGCGCACAGCCGCCATAGTGGCCCTTGTCTCCAGCGGTGCTGGCCATGCCGAACAATTGGAACTCAACAGGGAACGCCTGCGAGACCGCGCCGAACACGCCTCTGAAACTGCCGTGACAGGTGCCAGCGTCGTAATCGCTGCGGCGCAGGGCAAGACGGATGCTACAGGCCTGTCGGAATCTGTTGCAGCGCTCTCCCACGTCACCCTTCTCGCTCCGGAGCGCATTTTCGAGCTCGTCGACGTCACGAAAACCGAAACCGCGAATGTGCACGCTTCCACGACAGAGGTCGATCGCGTCGCTGCCGAGCAGGCAGCGATTGCCACGGCCGCCGCTGAAGCTGCTGCCGCGGAGGCTGCTGCCGCTGAGGCCGAAGCTGCAGCAGCCGTCCCGGCGACACCGGCCCGACCGTCCGCTCCAGCTGACCCCAACGCGGCGCAGCAAATCGCCCGTCAGCTCATGGCCAGCCAGTACGGCTGGGGTGACGATCAGTTTGGTTGCCTGGTGAGCCTCTGGGACAAAGAATCAGGCTGGAACGTGAACGCCTACAACGCCTCCAGTGGTGCCACAGGTATTCCCCAGGCACTGCCCGGTAACAAGATGGCCTCGGCCGGGGCCGACTGGCAGACCAACCCGGCGACCCAGATCACCTGGGGCCTGGGTTACATCGCGAGCCGGTACAGCACACCGTGTGATGCCTGGGACAAGTCGGAAGCATCGGGCTGGTACTAGAGCGCGGGGAGCGATCCGTCGTAGCCGGGCGGTTCCCGATGTGTCACGTGCGGTCAGGTAGAAATCAGGCGATCCACACCGGCGCGCTCAGCTCGCGGGGAGCAGGGCGGGCTGCACGATAACAACGTCGGGGCCGTATCGCTCGTCGACGTAGCGCTGAATGCTGCCGTCGTCGTACAGCACGGACACCCAGAGGTAGCCGTTCATCGGTACGGACGTGAGTGTGTGCGCACCGGCGAGTTCGTCGCTGATGACCTGCAGGGTGGCATCATCGCTCGCGCCCGCGTTCTCCGCGTCCTGGCGTGGGTCGGGGGAGCCGACCGGTGAGTACAAAGAGAGCGGAATCGGAGGCTGGGTTTGTGTGAAGGTCGTGCCGTCCCACGTTCCAAAGACCGCGTACGTGCCCCAGGTCACCGTCGACGCGGTTTCGGAGTACTCGGCCAGCGACCAGTCCCAGCCATGAATCGTTGGTCCAGTGCACTGCGGTGGGTATGACTCCATGATCGGGCCCAGACAGAGCTGCGGATCGCCCTCGCCCTTCTGCAAAACGGTCCCCTGGCCGACGAGTTCGTCGGTGTTCGTCGGTGGCTGAGGAAGAGCTGCGGGCACTTCGGCACCCGGTACTGCCGTACCCGCGCACGCGGTCAGGGTGAGGAATGCGCCGGTCACGAGAGCGGCGATGAGCGCGCGTCGAGGTGTCATGCTCCGAGTGTGGCATCCCGATGTTTGCGCTGTCAGTTTTAGCCGCGCCGGAACTCAAATCGTAACGTTCACGTCACTCGACAGGCCAAGACGGATACGCTAGGGACACGACTGTCGAGCGGGAGTATCAGTGAACGAGAACACGCAAGTACCTGGCGGAGCCATCAGTCCGCAGGTCATCGAGGGTGTTTTCGACCTCGCTCGCGACGGCTTGACCGGCCCACTGGGCGAGATGATCGACGCCGGAGTGCCCCTCAACGTGGTCAACACGCGTGGAGACACGCTGCTGATCGTCGCGGCCTACCAGCAGCATCCCGATACTGTCGCTGAGTTGCTGCGACGCGGGGCAGACGCATCCGTTATTAATGCCATGGGCCAGACCGCGATCTCGTGTGCGGTTTTTCGGGGCAATGAGCCGATCCTGCGCTTGCTCCTTGAAGCGGATGCCGACCCTGACCTCGGCGCGCACAGTGGCGTAGCCGTCGCCGACCAGTTCGGCCTGCCGCGCATGCGCGAGGTCATCGAGTCGTACCCACACGGCTGAAATACGAAAAGGGCGCCTCCCGAGTGGGAGACGCCCTCGCTTCTAGGTGAACGCGTTAGCGGCCGAGGCCAAGTCCGAGGTCGCCGAGAACATCGTTGACGATCGAGTCGACCGAGCCGTCGATGTCGTCAACGTCGACGCCGCCGACATCGGTGCCGACATCGGTGCCGTTGCCGGCGTCGACCGGCGCGGTGACGGGTGCCTCGATCGGTGCGACGACGTCGTTGCCGCTGCCGACGGATGCGTCGTTGCCGACCTCGTTGCCCGACGCGACATCACCGATGTCGCTGTTGAGCGAGTCATCGACCAGTGGACCATTGACGACGCCGCCACCCAGGATTCCGCCGTTGCCGACGCCCCCGACGGAGGTGTCGTTGCCGAGCACGCCGTTGCCGGTCGAGTCGTTGCCCGAAAGGTTGAACAGGTCGCCGATAACGTCAAGCCGGTTCTGCTCGGATGAGCTGTCGGTACTCGTGGTCGTGCTGGTGCTGTCGCCGTCAAACGCCTGGGCGGGGGCGACAAAGCCTCCAATCATGAGCGCGGATGCTGCGGCGCCGGTGATTCCCAGCGCGGTGATCTTGCGAATATTCGTGTGCTTCGTGTTCGTGTTCATGAGAGCTCCTATTCGTTGTTCTGTTCCGGCCTCGATGTGTTCTCGGGCCGCACAGATGGTCCGGAGCCCTGGCTGATGTGGTTTGGTCTGCGTACCCCAAATGGGTGCCGTCGGACGTTTTGGGCGACCGGTACGCTCGTGGTGACGCGCTCAGATCGCCGCCACGCGGGGCATCCGCTCGCCGCAGTGGCACAACCTGCGAAGGGGCTGGCAACCGGTGCTCACTGGCAATCGATGGAGCTGCGTTAGACGAGAAGGCTCACGACGCGCTCGCGCAGCACGTTGCTGCGCGCGGTGAATGCGCGCTGACGGCGCACATACTCGGTTTTACCGGCCGGAGTCTCAACCTCGACGGGCGCGTAGCCCCACTCGGCGAGGTCATAGGGGGAAGCCTCCATATCGAGCTGGCGAATGTCGCGGGCGAGCTCGAAGGAATCGAGAAGTACCTCGCCGGGAACCAGCGGACCGAGCTTGATTACCCACTTGTAGATGTCCATTCCGGCGTGCAGACACCCCGCCTGCTCCATCACCGGTTGGTTCTCGCGGGACGGTTGCAGTTGGTTTAGCCCAATAGCGGCGGGGGTGAAGAACCGAAACGCGTCGAAATGGCTGCAGCCGATGCGATTTCCGTCGACGACAGCGTCGGTGTCAGCCTGGCCGAGTCGGAGTGGCGCGACATGCCGGTGCTCGCCCTGCCGGTAGACCATCGCCCATTCGTGCAGGCCGAAGCAGCCAAAGTGGGCCGGCCGCTGCCGGGTCGCGGCGAGGAGTGTTCTGATGAATCCGATGACGCGCTCGTTCTTCTCGTAGAAGGCGGCAGCATCCACTTGACTGGCGCCGCCCTCGTTGCGGTACCACTTCCAGCTCGCGCGCCGCTGGTCGGCGGCACCCTGCAGCAGTAAGCCAGCGCCGGGATGCCAGCGGCGCAGTAGACCGGGACGAAACGGGTAGTACGTGAACAGAAAATCGTCGACCGGATGCACCTGGCCGATTGCCGCGCGCTCACGGCGACCAAGAGTGTACGCATCAGCGCGTTCCTCATGGGCCTGCTCGCGGCTTCGCCAGTCGGCGGTCTCGAGCACCCGGGTCAGGTCTGTAAGTGGCACCCAACGACCTTACGCCGTCAGCCGTCGCGAGCTGGGCCTCAGCCCCCGAGGCCCAGCTCGCGCAGGGTTGCGTTGAGCTCGGTGCGGGCGGCAGGGTCGAGACCGAGCAGCGGCAGCGGCAGGTTGGGCGAGGCGACGAGGCCCAGAGTTTCGGCCGCAGCCGACATGACGCGCAGGCTGCCGTACCGACGAAAGAGCGCCCAGAGTGGTTCGAGTCGGTCGGAGGCTGCGACGGCCGCTGTGCTGTGGCCGGCTTGGACGGCTCGTGTGATCGCTATGGCGGTCTCGGGAAAAAGCCCGCCAAGCACGCTGTACCAGGCGTCGGCGCCGCCAAGCAGTCCGCCGATGGCTAGCCAATCCCCGGAGACCCCAATCGTGACGTGCGCGGGAATCACCGCGCGGAGAGCGGCGATTCTGCCCGGGGCCGCCGTGGCGGAGAGTCCCGGAATCTTGATCGAGGCGACGTTCGGCAACGCGGCAATGCGCCCGTGCAATTCGTCGCTGAAGGCGACGTGCGTGGTTCCCGGGTTGTCGTAAACGACCAGCGGAATGGCCAGCTCCGCGGTCACGGCCTCATACAGGCCGAAGACTTCATCGTCGTTGAGGGGCTGGTACGTCATCGGCGCGAGTAACACGCCGGCGGCGCCGGCAAGTTGGGCATCCGCTGCCAGGTCGAGCACCTGCCGGGTGCGGAGTGCGCCGATTCCCGCGATGACCGGGGTGCTGCCGGCCGCCTCGACCGCCGTCCTGGCCGCCCAGGCACGCTGTTCACGGCTGAGGTAGGCGTACCCGCCGGTCGAGCCGAGCGCGCCGATCGAGTCGACGCCGGCTGCGGCAAGCCGGGAGATCAGGCGCACGAAGGCCAGCTCGTCGATGCCGCTCTCGTTGGTTGGCGTAAGGGGAAATGCGCTGAGCCCCGTGAACATGGCTGTGCTCCTTCGTCGGTGCGCGCGCGTGAGCGGCGCTTCCACCATCCTCCTGCACGTTCTGGGTCGAAGAGGCTTTCATTCAGATGCGCTCCACTATCTCGCCGGTGGAGCCCGCAGCGATCGCTGAGCCCGCCGAGCCCGCTTAGCTCGCCGCGACCGCCGGAGCAGCGCGGTCAGCCGGGTCGAGCACGGCTGGGCGGGCAGGCACTCCTTTTTTTCCCGTTGGGTTTTTCGGTGGGGCGTTTTTTACGCGGCCAGAGCGTCGGCCACCCAACGGATTGCACGCACTCCGGCACGGGTGCCGTGCGTGTCGTCCTCATGGCCGCGCAGGCGGCGGCACTCAACAAGGTCCTCGGCCGGTGTGATGTGCGGATCGCGGCAAGAACTGTTGTAGTCGGTGTAGTCGATTTCAAGAAGGAGTTCATCGTCGGTCATGGTTGTGGATCCATTTCAGCAGCGCATCTCAGGTGTAGATGCCGGATGGATGCACGTGACGGAGCACATGCTTGCCCCGAGCTGATCGTGCGCGAGTTGTTGGCGCGTGATCTGGATCGAAGCCGATGTCACTCTCCGGCGGCGGCGACGGAGCTGGTTCAGTGCTTCACAGCGTAAGTCGCGATCATCCAGAATGTCTGTAAGACAGTGAAATTCTTAGATTTCGTTACCGGCCAAAGATGCGTCCTGCTCGTTTCGAGCCCCGGGTAACGATTTGCGCGCGAAAGCGTTGCCCCCAGTATGACTATTCCGCTCTCCGTCCTTGACCTTGCTCCGATTACCCCCGGCCAGACCGCTCGGGAGAGCTTCGCTGGGAGTGTTGCCCTCGCCCAGACGGCCGAAAAACACGGGTATGAGCGGGTCTGGTATGCCGAGCACCACAATATGCCGACCATTGGATCGTCGGCGACGAGTATTCTGATCGGCCACGTGGCCGGCCAGACCTCCACGATTCGGCTCGGATCCGGCGGCGTCATGCTGCCCAATCACTCACCGCTTGTGATCGCCGAGCAGTACGGAACCCTCGCGGAACTGTACCCCGACCGCATCGACCTGGGCCTCGGCCGGGCGCCCGGAAGCGACCAGAATACCGCTCGGGCGATGCGTCGCGACCCCCGTGCCTCTGACCAGTTTCCGCAGGACGTCATGGAGCTGCAGGCCTACCTTCGCGGGCAGTCGATCGTGCCCGGCGTGCAGGCCATTCCCGGGACCGGTACCAATGTGCCGCTGTTCATTCTCGGATCGTCGCTGTTCGGCGCCGGGCTTGCCGCAGCCCTCGGCCTGCCGTACGCCTTCGCGTCGCATTTCGCGCCCGACGCACTGCACGAAGCGATCGCGCTCTACCGCCGCGATTTCACGCCGTCAGAGCAGCTTGCAGCGCCGCACCTCATCATTGCGGCCAACGTGATCGCGGCCGACGACAAAGCGGATGCAGTGACGCAGTTTGAGACGACCCGCCGCACCCGGGTGCGCGGCATGCTCTCTCGCGGACCGGCAACGCCCGAATACGACGACGACCAGATCGACGTCTTCCTGACCACGCCGGAGGGTCGCAATATCGCCAACATGATGCGCTACTCGGCGGTTGGCACCGCCGACGAGGTGCGCGCCTATCTTGAGGAGTTCGCCGAGGGAACCGGTGCCGATGAGCTCATTCTCGCCCACCAGTCCCCATCGATCGCGGACCGCCTGCGCTCGGTTGAGCTTACGGCCGATGCGATGAACCTCGTCGCTGCCTGAGTGCGTACGTGACCCCGGACGCGCTCGTCGATCTGTGCCTGGGCCTGCCCCAGGCGATGGAATCCTTTCCATTCGGCGAAGAGACGAGCGTGTTCAAGACCAGTGGCAACGGCAAAATCTTTGCCCTCGCGGCGCTGGGGAGCGAACCGCTCACGGTATCGCTCAAGTGTGATCCGGAAGAAGGTCGCGCCCTGCGCGAGGAGTTTCCGCTGTGGATCACTCCGGGCTATCACCTGAATAAGAAGCACTGGATCACGATTGTGCTCGAGGGGGATGTGCCCTCTGAGCTCGTCGAACAGCTGCTGCGGGACAGCCATGCGCTCGTGCGGCCCCGGGTTCCCGGGCCCCCGCCGCAGTAGCGGAGCTGGCTCGTCCGGGGCGGATTCTCTGACTTACGCCCCGGGGACCGGGTCGCCCAGAGGATCGGCAGCACCCAGGTCGACAAGGGCCATCCCGCCTACCGGCAGGCCCGCCCAGGACAGTAGGGTCCACCCGTTCTCTGGCGATCCGGTGAGTTCGACGACACCGGTGTTGTCGAGCTCGTTCTCCCCAGCAAAAGTCGACGGTACGTTTTGCGCGCGGGCCGCGGTCCAGACCCGAATGGCTGCCCCGTGGCTGAATACCGCGGCGACCTCAGAGCCAGCCGCTGCGAGCGCGATGTCCGCGTCGAACCGACGGAAGAAGGCGTGACCGTCGTGAGCACCCGGCATCCTTTTGTCGAGGTTGCCGGTGCCCCAAGCTACCGCTGTCTCTAAATAGGTGCGAACGGATGCTCGATCGCGCAGCCCCTCGAGAGATCCGGCTTCGATCTCGTGCAACCCGGTCGCAATCTGCACATCCAGCCCGCGATCGGTGGCGAGCGGGTGCGCCGTCAGATGCGTGCGCAAGAGCGTCGACACGAAGATGGCGTCAATCGGTTCGTAGCGCAGCGCATCGGGAATAGCGGATGCCTGGCGCAGGCCGAGATCGGTCAGTCCTGGACCGGGATGCGCGGTGTCAAGCCGCCCGAGAACGTTGCCGGGAGTCTGGCCATGGCGGATCAGGAGAAGTCGCATATCCCTCCAGCATAGGCAACGTAACCGAGCAAGAGAAGACGGGTGCGCCGACGGCCAAAGCGTCGAGGGTTTCGAGCGGCAGGTGCGGCACCTGCGGCAACAGTGTCAGATGTCCGTGGCGATCTCGAACTTGGTGAGAACGGGCGTGCCGGACAGGATCGTTCCCAAAGAAGATTTACCCGGTCCAGCCCGATAGGTGCGGTAAGCGGTGTCGTGGTCCAGGGAGATCCACTTTTCCACGAGAACGAAGTGGGTGGGGTCTTCGGTGTCGACGAGCACATCGACACCGAGGCATCCGTCGAAAGCGCGGGTGGCAAGGAGAGTGTCGTGTATTACATCGGGAGCCTCGGCGAGGGACTCGGGCTTTACATGGATATCGAGGAAAGCGGTGATAGGCACAAGAGCTCCAAACAGGTTGAGGTCACGGGAAATTGGTTGCGCGTAATCGATCTGGCACACCTTGACCGACCAAAAAAAGGTCGTGTATTCCAGCATAGGGAACGCGGTGTGCCGGGGGATGCAGTTACGCCGACCGCGCGGCTGTGCCTGGTCGCCGTAGCGCCGGCTCGGGCTGACAGCCGAGAGTGACAGCATGGAGAAAATACATTTCGCGCGTTTGAACAGAAAGAAATTTCATGACGATCATCAAAATAAACGCCATCACCGTGCCGAGCGACGGCGGCGACGAGCTCGCCCGCCGATTTGCTGCCCGTGCTGGCGCTGTCGACGACCGGCCCGGCTTCGAAGGCTTCGAGCTTCTGAAGCCGACCGACGACCGCCTCACCTGGCTTGTCGTCACCCGCTGGGCCGACGAGGAATCGTTCCAGGCCTGGTTGAGTTCTCCGTCATTCGCCAACGGGCACCGCAGCGAGACGCCGAAAGAGGGCGAGCCGGCGGCGCGCCCGGTCGGTGTCAGCAGCGAGCTGTGGTCGTACGCCATCGCTGGCGGTACTGCCAGCTAGCCGATCGCCTGACAGATCGGGACGTCGCAATTTTGACGGTGTCGTTCCGAACGGACACGCTAGCCCGCACTACGTGGCGGGGCTCGACTCTGGATCGGGAGTGTTGTCCTGAAGCAGGTCGGTGATCGACCGGAGGGTTTCTGGCGAGACGTCGCCGAGCATCCGTGCTGCGAAGCTCACGACGCGGGCAACGCGCAGGCTCTTGACGAAGGCGAGTTGAGCGTCGACGCGTTCCGGCAGGTCGCTATCGGAGCCGAGCATGTATTCCGCGGGGATGCGGAAGAATTCGGCGATGCCGGTGAGGAGTGCTGGATCGGTCACGAGGGGTCCCTCGCCGGTGATCATGTAGGCCCAGCGTGCGCGGGAGAGAGTTAGGCCACGTGCCTTCAATCCGGCTTCAATTTGTCGATACGTGTAGGGGGTATTTCCTTCGGCAACGACGACGTCGAGCAGCAGGTTGAGTTTGCGGGCCAACTCCAACTGTGGGCTCACGTCGGCGGCGTCCCGCGTGGTCATTGCGCTGGAACCACGAGGGTGGCGCCTTGGACCGCCGACCGGGCCTGGGTGCGCGCTTCGGCTAGATCGATCAGTGTCATTTCGGCGGGGGTAAGGGTTTGGTCCGGGCGCAGCAGCAGGTTGTCTCGAATTTCGACGTGTCGCCGGTAGAGGTGAACGCCAGGCGTACGCACCGTAAGAAGCTGCAGCGGCGAGAGTTGTCGCTCGATGCTCAGGTACGGGGTGTCGCGCATAAGACGGTGCCAAAGCGGCGTGATACGCCAGAGGAGCACTCTGTCGCGGTAGTTCCTTTGGCCGGCGGCCAACCCGTCGACGGTTGCAGTCAGTCCGAGTCCAATGACCAGGCTGATGGGGGACAAGAGTAGGGAAAGCGTGTAGGCAGTACGCGCCCAACCGACCAGCAGAAAGTCCGCGTAAAGAACGGCAAGAACTGCGCTGGTTAGGCTAATGACGGCGTAGGTGAGTACGCCCAGGCAAGCCAGAAGTACCAAGCTCAATGAAATCCGTGTGACATGGCGGCGCTGCCGACGCAGGTCGAACAGGCACGCCGTTGCGAAGGACACCGCGAAGATGCCCATCGCGATCCACGTTGTTGCCGCATAAGCAGTGAAATCCCAGCGGGGAATGAACGACGCGGCGATGTCGTCTGTCACGCGCCAGTCGCTTCCGAAGAACAAAAGGGCCTGGGCGAGGACGATCACCGCGGTGATCAGGGTAGTCGCATGTTTGCGAGCTCGGGTGAGCCCGCGAGGCGCCATAGCCTCTTGCACAATCACGTCGAGGAGCGCAATGGCCACAATGGTCAGAGCGTGGAAGATGAAATAAGTTACGTTGCCGTTGCCCAGTAGCGCGTCGACGGGCCGGTAGACCGGTTGGGGCATGAGCGTCATGGTGAGTGCGAACACCGCTAAAAACAGGAGAAGCGGCCGACGTTGTCCCCGAATTGCCGACGGAACACACACTGCCGCGGCGATCCAGAAGACGGCAGAGAGTGTAAAGAGGATCGCTTGCATTAGAGCACTCGTCCGAATCCGGTTTTGCTGCCGTGGGCCGCTTCAGGGCCATCGCGCAGCATGATGAGGGCCAGCTCGTCGCCGATGGCCTCGGCCAGGGCCTCCTGTTCGTCGGAGAACCGCGTGCGCGAGAGCGCATAGACGATGGCATCGAGGGGGATCAGGGGCGCGAGCAGAGCGATTTGCTCAGCAGAGAGCAGCTCCTGTTCCTGATTGAGGATCATGTGGCCGTATTCGTGATTGATGAACTGCTGGCGGTGCACCACCGAACTGGTCGGTGCGTGGTGGATCCGCTCAAAACTTTCTCCGGCGACGGCAACCCACAACCCGCAGAGCCCGGCCTCGAGCATTCGTGGCGGCGCACTTTGAACCACGATCTTCTTGCCACGCACCGTTTCCATGTGTCGGTGCAGCAGCTCAGCAGTGAGCGGCCGGGGTAGACCGAGTTCGGCCACCATCGTGTGCGCCCGTTTCTGGCGTAACTCGTAGCTCATCCCGTACCCCCTGAAGATACCTTGAGCCTACCTCCTTGCTGGGAGCGGTTCAGGAGAGTGTCGGCGCACGGCCCGTAGAAGCTCTACGATAGACATGTCCAACGTTGGTCTAGGGGGAGGATCGGCTATGGCTTGGCTCATAACTGGCGGTAATGCGGGGGCTCTGATTCCGGTGTCTGGCACTGGTTTTGGCCGTCCAGCACTCGGGCACAGGCTGCGCTCTGCGTGGAATTTGCATGCTTGGCGCTTCCGAGTCGGGGGCGCCAAGCGACAGAACGGCCGGTCGGTCTTTCATCGCGCGATTAACGGCGCCACAGTGGCTCATGACGCGGCGCCTCGGAGCGGTACGAGCGTTGATACTTTCGCGCTGAGGTGGTTGCGGGGGCTCGTGCCCGCCGAAATCGATCAGCAGGTCACCCTGAGCTTTGATAGCTGGCACAACGCGCAAACGAAGACGGAGATCGGCATCGGCGCCGACGGCGCTATGACCGTGGCGAATCTCCCGGCCGTTCGCGCAGCCTGGCGCATCGTTCAGTCAGGTCACAGCGTTGTGGTTCAGGTTTGGTCTATGCCAGAACGTCCACGTGCATCCGGCGCCACAATCAGGGTCTGGGTATGCAATGGAGACAGCGCCCGTGCGATTGACGCCAAGATTTTGGAGCACACGCTGCAGCTCGATGGGGGCGAGTCGGCGCGGACTACGCAGACTCGCTTCGCGACCGGCTGGATTGTGACCGGGGAACCCGGTGGCGCCCACCGCTCGCAGTGACGCTTGCCGCGCGGCTCATAATCCCGAACGCTAAGAAACGTTACTTCGCGGCCGCAGTCAATTCGGGCCCGCCGTTAAGCTGTGCCAATGAGCACTGTGCGAACTACTGACGCCGAACCACCCGTCGATGCGGCGCGCCCGGCTCGATCCCAAGCGCTGCTGGATGCCGTCACCAACTCTGTCGTCATCGCCGACGGCGCCATGGGCACCATGCTCCAGGAACACAACCCCACCCTCGACGACTACCAACAGCTTGAGGGCTGCAACGAGATTCTCAACGTGAGCCGCCCCGATATCATCGCGGCCATTCACGACGTCTACCTCGAAACCGGCATCGACGCCATCGAGACCAACACCTTCGGTGCGAACTGGTCGAACCTCTCGGACTACGGGATCGAAGATCGCATCGAGGAGCTCGCCAGGCTCGGCGCCGAGATTGCCCGCGCCAGCGCCGAAAAATTCGAAGGCCGCGACGGCCGCGTGCGCTGGGTGCTCGGCTCGATGGGCCCCGGCACCAAGCTGCCGAGCCTCGGTCACACCACCTACGCCAACCTCAAGGCCACGTTTGCCGAGCAGGCGCTCGGCTTGATCCGCGGCGGCGCTGACGCGTTCCTCATTGAAACCTCGCAAGACCTGCTGCAGACCAAGAGCGCGGTGAACGGATGCAAGCAGGCCATTGTCGAGACCGGCATCCGCTTGCCCATTTTTGTCGAGGTGACCGTGGAGACCACCGGAACCATGCTGATGGGCAGCGAGATCGGCGCGGCGCTGACCGCGCTCGAGCCGCTCGGAATCGATGCGATCGGCCTGAACTGTGCGACCGGACCGACCGAGATGAGTGAGCACCTGCGCCACCTCTCCAAGTTTTCGCGCGTGCCCGTCATCTGTATGCCCAACGCCGGC
Organism: Cryobacterium serini; assembly: GCF_004404025.1. Taxonomy (NCBI): domain Bacteria; kingdom Bacillati; phylum Actinomycetota; class Actinomycetes; order Micrococcales; family Microbacteriaceae; genus Cryobacterium; species Cryobacterium serini. Next base: position 21,229 of record NZ_SOHN01000018.1, on the reverse strand, counting down.
CTGCCGCAGCTGACCAAGACCGGCGCAAGCTATCCACTGACCCCCGACCAGTTGGCCACGGCGCACGAACAGTTCGTGAAGGAATTCGGGTTGGGACTGGTCGGCGGATGCTGCGGCACGACTCCCGCACACATGACCGCTGTGGTCGAACGGTTGCGTGGTGTCGCGGCGAAACCCCGCACGCTCGACCAGGACCCGGGTGTCGCAAGCCTGTACCAGCACGTCAGTTTCGATCAGGACAGCGCCTTTCTCGCCATTGGGGAGCGCACCAATGCCAATGGCTCGCGTGCTTTTCGCGATGCCATGCTCGCTGAAAACTGGGACGAGTGCGTTGACATCGCCCGCAGTCAGGTGCGTGACGGGGCCCACCTGCTCGACGTCTGCATCGACTATGTCGGTCGCGATGGCGTCGCCGACATGAAGCAGGTCGTCTCCCGACTAGCCAGCGCCTCGACCCTGCCACTCGTCGTCGATTCCACCGAACCGGCCGTGCTGCAGGCCGGAATGGAACTCATCGGTGGTCGCCCGGTCGTGAACTCGGTCAACTTCGAAGACGGCGAAGGCCCCACATCGAGGTTCGGCCGCATCATGCCGCTCGTCAAGGAGCACGGCGCCGCCGTGATCGCCCTGACCATCGACGAAGAGGGCCAGGCCCGTACCGCCGAACACAAGGTGCGCATCGCCACCCGTCTGGTGGACACCCTCGTGAACGGGTGGGGAATGCGGGTCGAGGACATCATCGTCGACGCATTGACTTTTCCCATCGCGACCGGCCAGGAAGAAACCCGCCGCGACGGCATCGAGACCATCGAGGCGATTCGGCAGATCAAGGCGAAGTACCCCGGTATCCACACCACGCTCGGCGTCTCGAACGTGTCGTTCGGACTCAACCCCGCCGCGCGATCGGTGCTGAACTCGGTCTTCCTGCACGAGGCCACCGAGGCCGGCCTCGACTCGGCCATCGTGAACTCGGCCAAGATCGTGCCGCTCGCCTCTGTACCCGACGACCGCCGCAAGGTGGCGCTCGACCTGGTCTGGGACCGCCGCGAATACGACGCCGATGGCGCCCTCACCTACGACCCACTCGTGGCCCTGCTCGACCTGTTCGCCGGCGTTGACTCCGCCGCCCTGAAAGACGAGCGGGCCGCCGAACTCGCCGCCCTTCCGGTGGGCGAACGCCTGGAACGCCGCATCATCGACGGCGAGGCCAAGGGCCTCGAGGCCGACCTCGACCTTGCCAGAGCCGGGGGGTTGAGCGCCCTCGATATCGTCAACGTGCACCTGCTCGTTGGCATGCAGGTCGTCGGCGCCCGCTTCGGCAGCGGCGAGATGCAGCTGCCGTTCGTGCTGCAATCAGCGGAGGTCATGAAAGCCGCCGTGGCACTGCTCGAACCGCACATGGAGAAATCCGAAGCGGCCGGCAAGGGCACGATCGTGCTCGGCACCGTGCGCGGCGACGTGCACGACATTGGCAAGAACCTCGTCGACATCATCCTCACCAACAACGGTTACGACGTGATCAACATCGGTATCAAACAATCGATAGCCGAATTCATTCGGGTCGCCGAGGAGAACAACGCCGACGTCATCGGTATGAGCGGGCTGCTCGTGAAGTCCACCGTGGTGATGAAAGAGAACCTGCTCGAGCTTGAGTCGCGCGGCTTTGCCGACAAATGGCCGATTCTGCTCGGCGGCGCAGCCCTCACCCGTTCCTACGTCGAGGACGACCTCGACAGCGTCTTCGCTGGGCAGGTGCGCTACGCCCGCGATGCCTTCGAGGGCCTCGCCCTGATGGAACCGCTCGTGGCCATCGCCCGCGGCGCTGACCCTCTGTCGGTTGGCTTGCCACCGCTGAAGAAACGCATTCACAAGAAGAGCCTGCTCACCCTCACCGAACCCGAAGAGATGCCCGGGCGTTCCGAGGTCGCGAGCAATAACCCGATTCCGGTGCCGCCGTTCTGGGGCACCCGCATCGTCAAGGGTGTTGCCCTCGCCGATTTCTCGGCCTTTCTCGACGAACGGGCCACCTTTATGGGGCAGTGGGGGCTCAAGCCCAGCCGCGCCGAAGACGGCGCAAGCTACCAGGAACTGGTCGACACCGTCGGTCGGCCGCGCCTGCGCTACTGGCTCGACCGCATCCTGGGCGAGGGCATGCTCGATGCCTCCGTCGCCTACGGCTACTTTCCAGTCGTTGCCGAGGGCGATGACATGATCGTGCTGCACCATGGCGACGACCCCACCGGTATGGTTGGCCGGGCCGGACTGCTCGCGCCCGACGGCGGTTCCGGCGGCGAGCTCGGCACTGACCGACTGCGCTTCAACTTTCCCCGGCAGCGCCGAGACAAACACCTGTGCCTGGCCGACTTCGTGCGCGGGCGCCGGAATTTGCAAACGGGGGAGCCAGGCCAAACGGATGTCGTCGCCCTCCAGCTGGTCACCGCCGGCTCGCACGTCGACGAGGTCACGGCCAAAATGTTTGCCGCGAACCAGTATCGCGACTACATGGAACTCAACGGGCTCACCATGCAGCTGACCGAGGCCCTCGCCGAGTACTGGCACTCGCGCATCCGCTCGGAATTCGGCGTGGGCGGCGAAGACCCCGCCGACATCGCCGGCATGTTCAAGCTTGAGTATCGTGGAGCCCGGTTCTCGCTGGGCTATCCGGCCTGCCCCGAGATGGAGGACCGCCGCAAGGTAGTCGAGCTTTTGAAACCAGAGCGCATGGGCGTCGTACTGTCGGAGGAGCTGCAGCTGCATCCGGAGCAGTCGACCGACGCGTTCGTGTTCCACCACCCGGAGGCGAAGTACTTCTCGGTTTAGTTTAACGGCGGCGAGTTGAATGGCACGGCGTTGCCCGAGATCGCTTGACGGCTTAACCGCGCACTCGTCGAAGCAGTCAAGAGCGAATCAACGACTGCGCGGATGCAAACGCGTCATCCTGCGCACCTTCACTGCTGTTCTATCTCCCGAGGAACACTCCGTTCACGAAGATGATCGCCGGAAATGTCGCGGTGAAAGCCCAAAAGAATGTGTCGAGGCCAATCAGTACGGCTGTTCCGAGATGGAGCATGGCCCCGGCAAAAAGGAACGCTACCAATAGGCCAGGGGGAGCCACGAGGGCCACGGGAAAAATGATCTCCACGACGATAACTGACCATCCGACGAAGCCTCCAAGCCAAGGCCGTCTGCGAAGTACGGCTGCGGCCGTGGAGTGTCCATAAGTAGCGGTGTTGAGAATGCTTTGCAGCGCTGATCCTTGACGCCACTGTGCGTTGGATATCTTCGATATTCCCGCCGCGAAATATGCCAACAAGGCCTGCGCCGCGATGAAATACAAACCCACGGCTTGAAAAGGACTCGACGTCGGGAGTAAAAAGGTGAATGCCAAGCCCGCCAGGATGATGAACGATATTTGATTGGAGCCATCTTTACCATAGCGAATTTGATAGGCCAGGAAAAGGCTTGATAGCAAAATGACCGTTGCGTAACTGGCGTAGAGCAGGTTGCTTTGAAACGGAATAATTAGTGTTATGGAACAGACGATTCGGGCAATCACGACAATACGCAGCCACACCGAGCCGCTGTGTCCGACCATCCATCCACGTGACGTACCGTGTGACCCAGCGAGGACCTGTCTGCTATTCCAGTCGAACAGACCGCTCGAGACGAATTCTTTCAAACTGAAAAGCAGTTGCAAAGAACCTTGAAGAATTCCTATGCCCACGATGATGGCGGTGATTCTTGCGGCGCTTTCGATTGTCAACATGGCTTATGACACCGGGTGAGTCAGCGAATAAAAACGAACGAGTGGCACAGAAGCTTCGCTAGGACCGCGTGTTTCAACCAAGGCAAATTGGTAGAACGCCTGAGACGATAAGGAACCTCCGAGTCGCTTGCGCGCAACGTCAAGCAAGATTATGTATGGCGCAGTGAACTGAAGCCGCTCTGCAGAGCAGTTGATACTGGAAAGTGCCAGGAGCTGAAACAATTCGATCATGCCCTCTCGGTAGCGCTTTCGAGGGTTCCAGAGGAAAAAAAAAATTCCTCTCGGGGATAGATTCAACTCCAACCATGGACTGACGCTCGTTTCAGCGCCGCGACTGCGATAAACAAAGTGATAGTTACTTGCGCCGGGATCTGGCGTAAAAAATGACCATTTTGGTATGAGAGTGAAACGGTCAAATCGTGTAGTTAGCCGGCTGAGCGGATTATTTTTCTGAAATGCGATCGACAGTAAAAACCAGATAGAGAAAACGACGATTCCAATAACGCCGAATATGGAGCTTGCAACATCAATCATCATGTCTTCTTCCTCAGATCGAATCGGTCGGCGAACGGTTTATAACGGAAGCGACTTGACGAACGAACTTGTGGCGGGATTAGTCATCGATTCGGGTAGCACGCAGCTGTTGATGATTTGAGAATACGAAGCAGAGTTCGGGTCATTTCGATCGGGCGGCACTGACGTCCGCGTGGTAGGCCCGAAGTACCTCCAACGTCTGTGCCGATCGGTGCTCGACGGGAACTTTTGCAAGCTCTTCGCTCATGCCCTCTGTGTCGCAACGGATAGCCGAGCCGCCGTCCGTGACCACCCAGTCGTCATGGGGGGCGACCGGGGTGATGAGGCTGTCGAGGGATGAGAGTTCGAGATCGGTGAGGCTGATAGCCATGTGCGTTCCGTCTTTCGGGCTCGGAGTCGTGTCGACGCGCCCTCACTGTGAATTCAGGATGACCGGCGGCCGCTCATAATCAAGCGCGCCGGTCCACAGAAAGGCGAGCCGTATCGGTTCAACTACCAATGTTTATTCTGAGAATCCAGTTTCGTCAACCATAAAAAAATAAAAAGTTTCACAGACAGATCAGCTCGGTAGGGGAAGCCCCCGCAGCGATGTGTTCGGGGGTAGCGGAGCATCAACCCGCCATCCTGTCAGTGCGATTATCTCCTGACGGCAGGAAGCCCGCGACAAGACATTCGGAATTCGTCAAGGAGGATGAGGCAGTGAGAGTTTAAGCGGCGAGTTCGAGTCCTTCATTACTGCACCGTCGAACGCGATTGCTGGACCCACGGCTTGAGCTCAACCTCTGCCCTCGGACCGGCTTGACGCACCGTCGTCCCGGCGGGGTTTGCCCGAACGGGTCCGCGGCCGCTCGGTCAACTGCGTAGGGAAATCTTCGTTCGCCGCAGAGCCGCGAGCACGGCCGGGCCGACTAAGGCGATACCGACCACGGTCGTGATGGCGCGTACCGTATCCCAGGTGAGGGTCGACGTGACGAGTGAGTAGAGCGCGAACGAGGCGAGGTTCTGGCCGGGATCGGCGCTGGCTTCGTAGGAAATGCCGGTGCCGCTGCCCACGACGAAAGGCCAGAACCAGAGGTTCATAATGAGACCGAACAGGTAGGACGCGACCACGCCGTAGGCGGCGAGCAGGGCGATTTCGAGGTTGGCGCGCATCCGCTGGCCCGAAGACTCTCGCCGAGCAGCGTTCTGCCAGCGTGGGAGCAGCCCGGCGCCGGCAGCGACCCAGCCGCACGCGAACATCTGGAACGGGGTCCACGGGCCAAAGCCGCCCCAGAGCGCCGAGGAGACCGCGATGGTGAGCAGGCCGAGCAGAAAACCGAAGCGCGCGCCGTAGACGCGTCCGGCCAAGATGAGCAGCACGAATACCGCCTCGACCCCGCCGGCGCCTGCGCCGGCGATGCGCACCGCGGCACCGACGGCCGAGAGTACTCCGAGCAGCGCGACAGTTTGCGCCGTGTACATCTCGCGGTCGAGGGTGAGCGCGAGGGCCACGATTAGCGCCGGGATGAGCGCGAACGCCACGATCGGAACGGCGACCTGCGCGTCTGCCGGCACGGCCCCGACGAAGAACGGCCACGCGAACGCGGCGACGGCGAGCAGGCTGCCGGCACCGAGGATCCACTTCGTCCAGCGGATGCTGCGGCGCGGCCGTGCCTGATCTGCGCGTTCGCGGGGGCGGTCGCTGAATGCGATCCCTGCGTTGGGGGCACTCTGGGCATCTGGAGCCTCGTCGGCGAAAGTACCGACGACGTCGTCGTCGCTGACGTTGCCGGCCGCTGTTGCGTTCGCGCGGGTCGTGGTTGATTCGTCGGTCATGAAAGCACCTCGATCGGGGCGGCGAGCCGCCCGGCCTGCATGCGCAGGTTGCGCGTGGCCAGGTCCTGCGCAAAGTCGTCGTCGTGGGTGGCGAAGATGACCGCTGAGGCTGCACCGGCAGCCGTGAGCAGCGCCGCACTCACGAGCGCGCGCGCAACCTGATCGAGGCCGCGAGTGGGTTCGTCGACGAGGAGTAGGGCGGGCCGGGCGGCGAGCTGAATGGCCATAACGAGGCAGAGCCGTTCGCCGGCGGAGAGGTCGCGCGGGTGGCGCTGCAACAGCGGCGCGGCATCCGTTGGGGCATTGAAGCCGAGCAGATGGGCAAAAAGAGCTGCGGTGCTGCGTTCGGTATCGGTAGCGGCGGGAAGAGCGCGCCTAAAATTCGGTTCGCGCAGCGTTCGATCAGCGCGGCGACATTCCTCGGCCACGGTGATCGCAAACAGCAGGTCGTCGAAGTTCTCGGGCACGAGCGCCACGGTCTGCCGGCGCGTTCGCCGCTTGAGGGATCGAACATCTTGCCCGGCGACGATGACGGTGTCGGCAGCTGTTGGCAGCGCGATCGCCCGCAGCAGGCTGGTCTTGCCGGCGCCGTTGCTGCCGCGCAGGGCCACGAGCTCGCCCGCCTGCACCTCGACGGACACGTCGTTGACGACCAGATTGGTTTTGTGCCGAACACTCAGCCGACGGATGCTCGCGAGCGGCACCGCAGGCACAGCGCCGATATCCCGCATAGCGCCCTGCGCCGCCGTTGCGATGCCTGGACCGCTCCCGGAAGATGGCAGTGCGCTGCCCCACGAATCGGCGGGCGAATCAGCGGGGAGCTGGTGCAGCCGGCTGCCTCGAATCTGGAGCCAGGCATCCGCTATCGAAGCGAACTCCTTCGTGTTGTGTTCGGCGATGACGACGCAGACGTCGGCCTCGTGGGCGAGCTGGCCAAGCACGGTGCAGACCCGATCCCGGGCGGCTGTATCGAGGTCGGCAAGCGGCTCGTCGACGAGCAACAAGATGGGGTGATTCACGATGGCCGCCGCGATTGCGACGAGGCTGGCCTCGCCCGCTGAGAGCCGCTCGATCGGTCGGTCGACCAAGTGTTCGATTTTCAGCCGAGCGGCGACCTCGAGAATGCGGGCGTGCACGATGGACGGGGCGACGCTGCTCACGGCCAGGGCGAAGCCGATCTCGTCGTGCACGGTTTCCGCCGTGAAGCCGAGCCGAACGTTTTGCGCTACGAGTCCGACGAAACCGGCCGTGTCACGCGGGGGAGTCGAGGCCCGATCGGCGCCGACAATGTCGATCCGCCCGTTTTGGGTTCCGTCGTAGAAGTGTTGGAACAGCCCGCTCATGCTGTGCAGCAGGCTGGTCTTGCCTGACCCGGTCGCGCCGACGATAACGGTGAGAGTGCCGGGCTTGAGGGTAACGTTGAGCTCGTCGAGGTGCCAGCTTGTCTTGTCAGGCGCAGCACCGAAGTTCAATCCGACATCCCGGAGCACCACCGGTGCCTCGCACACGCCGGTTGCGACGCGGGTCGCCGCGAATCCGCGGGTTTCCATCGAAGCGGCCAACGCGAGCGCGCGCTCGATTGTCTGCTCGAAAATGGGCACGAGCAACGACGCGATCGATCGTTCTCCGCGCAGGGAGCGGGCGACGCACACGCGGCGCACGGATTCCAGCAACGCCGGAAAGGTCGCCCAGGCGATGACGAGCGAACGGGAGATGGCGCGCAGCGGGCCGCGACCGGCACCGCGCGCGAACAGGGATTGCACGTTGATGACCGCGTTCAGCAGGCCGAAGAAAACGATGATGGCGGCGACCGGCAGTGCGCTGAGCGCGGCATTGCCGAGACCGACCAAGGTGATCGGGCCCAGCAGCGAGATGTGGCTGAACGGCCCGTCGAGTCGGAGCCGGGGAAGCTCCAGGAGCACCGGGCCGGTGCCTGCGCCGACGCCACCGAAGACCACGCGGTAGACGACCCGCAGCGAAACGAAGCCCACCGCGAGCACGATTGCCGCGAGAAGCGGGGCGAGGCGCAGGCGAAACACTAGCTGCCGGGCGTCGGCGTTTCAGTGCCGGTCGTGTAGACGAGTCCCACTGACTGGCCGGGTTCGACCTCGAGTGTGCCGATGCCCTCCTGGGCGTAGGCCCAGTCGGCGTCGGGAGTAGCCTTCACCCAGAGCGCCCAGTAAGCGTAAGCCGGTGGCATCGAGGCGCAGGATTCGCTGAAGGATTCCTGGCCCTCGACCACGACGGTTTCGTCGGCGGCCGGGCGGTCGTTGACGCGGCAGACGATGGCGTCGCCGTATTCCACGCTGCCCTCGGTCGTGGTGCCCGTCGTTGCGAGGGTCTCGCTCGCAGCGATGGCCTTGGTTGCGTCGACGCACTCGGTGATCGTGGCGGCGTCAAGCGTTCCGAAGTCCACGACGACGGCGACGCCGGCGCAGTCGGCCGAGGAAGCTTTAGCGGTCGCGGCAGGTGAGACCGACGAGCCGGAATCAGCGGAAGCGCATCCGCTCAGTGCAGCGAGCAGAACGAGCGCGCCCAGCGCAATCGAGGTGCGGGCACCCGTGCTGCGGGAGAAAATGGGCGCGGAGAAAATTGGCGCGGTGAGGTTCATGAATTTAGAGTACCTAGCGTTAGAGAATGCCGGCGACTCGGTCGAGCCCCCCGCGGAGGTCGAGCAAAAGATCGTCGAGCGCTTCGATGCCCACCGACAGGCGCAACATTCCGGCGGTGATGCCGAGGCGTGCGTTGAGATCGGGGGCAAACGAGGCGTGGGTGGTGGTGAGCGGATGCAGCACCATCGAGCGCGTGTCTCCGATACCGGTCATCCGGCTGAACACGCGCAGGCCGTTCGTGAACGCGCGAGCGCCCTCGGTCCCGCCCTTGACGGTGACAGCAAACACCGATCCGGTACGACCCTTGTAGTAGCGCTCGGCGATCTCGTACAGTGGGCTGCTTGGCAGGCCGGCGTAATCGACGACCTCGACCTCGGGCTGCTCCTGAAGCCAGTGCGCTAGAGCGATCGAGTTGTCAACGTGGCGTTCCATGCGCAGCGACAGGGTTTCGATGCCCTGGTGCAGCAGAAATCCGTTGAACGGCGACAGCGACGGCCCGACATCGTTGACGACGGCTTCGCGCACGTATTGGGCGTAGGCGGCCGGGCCGAACCGGTCAAGCAACGAGGGCAGGCCGGGGCGCAACGAGTCGGTCAGCAGCGGGTAGCGGCGGGAGCTCGCCGCCCAATCGAAGGTGCCGCCGTCGACGATCGCGCCCGATACCCCGGCGCCGTGGCCGCTGAGAAACTTAGTGGTCGAATGCACGACGATGTCGGCGCCGTACTCGAACGGGCGAATGAGGTACGGCGTGGCCACGGTGTTGTCGACGACGAGCGGAATGCCGTGGCGGCGGGCGACGGCGGCGATGCGGGCAATGTCGACGACGTCGTTGCGCGGGTTGGGAATGGTTTCGGTGAAGATCGCTTTGGTCTCGGGCCGAATGACCGCGTCCCAGGCTTCGTCGGAGTCGGTGTCCCAGACATAGTCGACCTCGATGCCCATGCGCCGAAAGCTGCGGCCGAGCAGAATGCGGGTGCCGCCGTAGATGCTCGCGGTCGACACGATGTGCTCGCCCGCTTCGGCCAGGGCGAACAGGGCGGCGCTGATCGCGGCCTGCCCGCTCGACACGGCGACGCAGGCCGTGCCGCCCTCCAGTGACGCGAGGCGCTGTTCGGCGACCGCGTTGGTGGGGTTGCCCTGCCGGGAGTAAATGGGTTCGCGCGATCCTCCGTTGAACCGGGCAGCTCCGTCGTCGAAGGAATCGAAGACGTAGCCGGCACTCAGGGTGAGCGGCGGAATGCGTGCCCCGCGGTTTTCGTCAGCGTATTCTCCGACGTGCACCTGGCGGGTGTCGAAGCTGAAGCCGTCCCAGTCGGTGATCGGTGCGACCACCTCGGTGGCGTCAGAATTCAGTAGCGAAGCGGATGCTGGTGCGGGCGTGGCCATGGAACTTCCTGTTGCGTCGGTGTCGGTCTGGATCGGGGCGTCCGTTGTCGTCATGCGAGGTTCGCCGCCTTCGGAGAATCGGCATCGGCATCGGCATCGGCCCGCGCGACGAGCGCCGCGATACGGACGACGGCCTCGCGCAGGGTGTCGGGCGAGCAGGCCAGGTTGAGGCGGCCGAACCCCCGGCCGCCGAGGCCGAAAGATTCGCCGTTATTGAGGGCGACGCGGGCTTCGTCAAGAATGCGCTGGTAGGGGCAGTCCCCGAGGCCGAGGTGGCGCAGATCCAGCCAGGCCAGGTAGCTGGCGCGCGGCCGGTGGTAAATCACAGCGGGCAGGTATTCACGCAGTAGTTCGGCAAGCAGAAAATCGTTGGCGACAATTTGATCGATGGCATTGTCGAGCCAGTCAGTACAACCGAACGCGGCGATGTTCGCGTGCAGGCCCAGGATGCTGGTGCGACAGGCGACCTCTTCGGGCAGCCGGTTCAGAAGGTCATTGGTGGCGTCATCAGCGGCGATGACGAGCGCACACTTGAGCCCGGCCACATTCCAGCCCTTGCTCGCCGAGGTCACGGTGACTGCGCGGGCGCCGGCGGCCAGGGCCAGCGGGGCGAACGGCGTAAAAGTGACGCCCGGGTAGGTGAGCGGCGCATGGATCTCGTCGGAGATGACGAACACGTCGTACTGCGCGGCCAACTGGGCCAGCGCTTCGAGCGTCTCGCGGCGCCACACAATGCCGTGCGGGTTGTGCGGGTTGCAGAGCAGAAAAGCGTCAACGCCACCGGCAAAGCTGGTTTCGAGTGCGCCCAGGTCGAGCACCCAGCTGTCGCCCTGCTCGAGCAGGGGCGTTTCGATAACGGATGCAGCAGCCTCCTCCACGAGTTCGTAGAAGGGCGGGTAGACGGGCGGGGTGATCGCAACTCGGCCTCCGTGCGGAACGGCGAGGCGGAGGGCCTCAACGATGCCGACGCTCACGTCGGTCGCCAGGTGCACGTGGCTCGGGTCGACGGTCCAACCCCAGCGATTCAAAGCAAATGCGGCGAAGGCCGGAGCTAGCGGGCCCGGACCGTCAAGGTAGCCGGTGTCGGAAGCCTGAACCCGCTCCACGAGGGTGGCGACAATGGCCGGGGCGAGGGGATAGTCCATCTCGGCAACAAACAAGGGAAGTACGTCGGCGGGAAACCGAGTCCACTTGATGCTGCTGCGCTCGCGCCGGATATTCTCCAGCGGTGCGACCTTGATGACTGACATGATGACAGCTTGTTCCTGCCGTCGAGAATTAGCGAACAGGCACGTAAACATTCGACACATGAGCGGATGCCGCCGTGACGACCACGCCTCCACCGGGCCGGGCATTACGCCCTCCTCGTGGTCACCGGAGAATTGGGCGCCCATTTCCAAGTTTGTGACACGAGCGCAGAGATCGTCTTAAGTACAGTGCACGCAGCTCTCGCACATCCTGATCGCAGAGGCACCGGCGCGCTGGCTCGTCCAACTGTCCTATGGCGCCCTCGTGCTGCCAGCGGTGTCGGGTACGTCGTCATCAGCTTCAGCGGAGGATTCGGCGTGAATGCGGTTGAAAGCAGTAACTTTTCTCGGTAAAACCTCACGGTTTGTTGGCAGGACAGAACACGGTCGTAACACCGCAATGCCGGTGGGATTGCTGGGTTGATTTCTCGGCAACTAGATTGGCAGCCATCCGCTTCGCTCTCGCCCGGAGCAGGCGGCCTCGAACCCGAGCTTCGCGGATCTGGGTGTCGTCGTCGTTGGACTCGCTGCCAGTGTTCGGTACAACCCCCGCCAAACCTAAAACCAGAGAACTCCGCTCCCTGCGCCAACGTCAGCTGACCCCGTGATTAGCGGATTCCAGCGTCGTGATGGTGGTGCCGAGCACAGGGGACCTCGCCCGCTGCCACGCCCGGTTTCATCGAGCTAGGGTGTCCATGAACAGCACGAAGGCGCAGAGGATGACGCTCAAAATGACGAGCAACCAGTTGGTGGCGAACAGAAATAGCCGGATGCCGATAGAGGTCCGTGGCGTATCGGCGGACGCGGAGCCGGGTAACACGATGGGGTCATCCTGATACGAGTGTTGGAACTGAGCCCACAGGGGTGGGGCGATGAGCAGCACGACCGCCACCAGGAAGACCGGTAGCGCAGGAACGCTGAACACGATCCGGTCCGCTGACCACAGGGATAGCAGCACAAAAACCAGCGTAACTGCGAGCCCAACTGCCGCCCCCTCGACAAACGCCCTGACCTTCCCGTGCGAAACTATCCGCACGATGATGGTGGGCAGGAGTCGTGGCAGGAACGCAATAATTGCGAGCACTGCGATGGTAATCAGAAGCACCCCGAGCCCGACTGTCACGTCTGTCTGATGCGTCAGCGGAACCACCGTCTCTGTCACCGCCATCAGCCCGAGCAGGCCGAGACCGCTTCGCAGGGCGGCACCCCACACCCCTTTTGAGGCACCCGCGGTTGCCGGAAGGCCCAGGTCCGCGGCGTAATGACGTGCGCCACCGAAAGATTCCTCGGCCAGAGCCCCGGAGTCGACCAGAAACTCGCGTGCAGTCGCCACGGCGTCGCCGATCCTCGTGCCGTTGACGTCGAGCAGGCGCAGCTCAATGGTCAGGCCTTCCAGCCACTTCTCGTTCTCGGTGTCGCGGTCGTGTGCGTCGCGAATGTTGCTGGTCGTCATGATTTGTCCGTCCCCGTGGTTCGTGCGGTGCTGCCTGTGGGTGTGTTGTCGAGGTGGGCCAGGACCGTGCCCGTGAAGTCGCGCCAGTTAGCGGTCTGGGTTGCCAACTCGTCGCGTCCGGCATCTGTCAGCGATAGGTATTTGCGCTCGGGGCCGCCGGCGCCGACCCGCCACTCGACAGCGATCCAGCCCGCCGCTTCACAGCGGGTGAGCAACGGATACAGCGTGCCGCCCTTGATCGCGCCGAATCCGTTCGCTTCCAACGCGGCCGCGATAGCGTACCCGTAGGTCGGGCCGGCGGCGAGAGTGCGCAGCACGCACAGGCCAAGGGCGGCCCGCATCCAATCACTTGGCCACTGTTTGGCGCTCATAACATTCCCCTCCAAACGCTGAACTCATAACTACATAGTGTCACTAGTTAGTCAGGCTGTCTACTCACATCGCGGGTCGAGGCTTGCGCCGCGAGAGCGGTCGGGTCGTCGTGGCCCCAGTCGGAAAAGGTACCGCCACTGGACGAGATTAATTCGCTCTCCGAATCGAACTTGTGACTTGCCCATCAGATGCTTCGAACGTCCACGCATTGCCACCCCCGACGATCCTGATGCTGGAAGGGTCGTGCAGCGTTGTGACAACCGCCGTGTTCTCGTCAATGGCAACGACCCGATCAGCGAGACCATTGACGACTGCGGAAAGTGCCCGACCGAGGGTTCCTGCTTGGGCTGCGTGAACGTCGACCGTGAATGGGACCACGCCGAGGCCAGCCTTCAGCGTTATCTCCGCCAGCCCTTCCGACCATTCTTCGGTGCAGACTTCTGTTCCATTCATCGTGTACCCCCCAATCAAGGCCACCTTCGGTGCGATCATCGCGCCCGCCGAAAACCCGATGTAGGGGGCTCCTTGTACGATCGCACTTGCGATCGCATCGATCGAAGTCTGGAGAGCATTTAAATAGGCCGGTGTCGGGCCGCTTGCGACAAGGATCGCATCGACGTCATCGAAGCTGGCCGATTCCACCAGGCTGTCACGGCAGACCAACACTGGTCGGATTTCGCACGACATTCGGCTTTCGAGCGGTGCTGTGTAGGCCGGCAGGAAGTGCGTCGCACTTCCTCCCTCGTCAAAGATAACGAGGACGATTTTCGGAACTCGGTGTCTCGTCGCTCCTCGCTCAAGTACCTCGTCAACAAACTGGTCAAATATCTCGGAGGAAGTAACGGTGTCCGGGCCGCCTCCGACAAGGAAAATACTCATGGCTGCCAACTTATCGGTGGCGACAGATGCTGGGACGCAAACGAAGGACCCGCGACAGTTAGCTCGTCGTAGGTGTGGAATTCGACCGGAATCGGTGACCTGAATCGGCTTGGTCAGTGCCCATAAGCCGAACCCGGTACGGGACTCTAGGATTCGGCGCCGTTGCTGGCTGAGCTTGTGCAATTGAACCGCCTACTCATTGTCACAACGGAGACACGCAGAACCAGCAGGTCGCCCAGAGCGGCACCGTGGGTCCGTGCCTAAATCGGGTCCACGCCAGAGTCGAGAGCTAAAACCTGCGCTATGGCGCTGCAGGCATCTCAGTGTCCTCGACCGAAGCTATTCGTTTCGCCTCGGTGGCGATGGTCGCAAATGCCGCTCGCAGTGCTGACGGATTGATGACGGTCAAAGGTCTATCCATCAGGAGCAGCCAGCGTGCGATCGCATGGTAGCTGTCCGCGCCTGCGTGGACGATTGACGTGTGGGCTGTTTCCTCGGTGATGGTTCCCCAGGCGGCTGAGATCCAGTGGGCGACCTCAGCACAAGGAGCATGCACGCGCACGGTCGCGGTGACCTGCCGGACCGCGGCACCGACTCGGCCTGCCACATAAAGATCCAGGTCTTCTGCCGGCAGTTGTCGAGGGCGGCTTGAGGCCGAGGTGATGGTGGCATCCGCTAGGCGGTCAACGCGAAATATGCGCCAGTCGTTCGCTTCGAGGGAGAACGCCACGAGGTGCCACCGGTTCATCGTGCGCACCAGGTGGAGGGGTTCGAGGTATCTGTGCTTGCTCGTTCCTTCGTCGCCACGGCAGGTGACCTCGATTTGTCGACGGTCCCGGCAGGCTCGAGCAAGCAGCATGAGAGTGTTCGCGTTCACGGGCGCCGGGTCTGAGCCGATCTGGCTGCCGAGGTCGATGCGGCTGGAGTTCTGTGCCAGGGCGTCGACCGTGGAACGGAGTCGGGGCGGCATGACGCGATTGAGCTTGTCGAGGGCGCTGAGCGCCCCCGGCGCTGCAGTTCGATTGCCTGTCGCCGAGGCTTCCTGCAGCGCGAGGAGGGTGGCAATGGCTTCTTCGGCGTCGAACATCAGCGGAGGCAATGTTGCACCGGCTTCGAGCTGGTACCCACCACCAGTGCCATGAACGCTGGCCACCGGGTAGCCCAGATCACGGAGCCGGGCGACGTCGCGTCGAATAGTGCGGGCAGTTACCTCCAGCTCGACTGCTAACTCGGCAGCATTCCACTCACGGGTGCGTTGAAGCAGCGCCAACAATCTCAGCAGTCGTCCGGAGGTATCCCACATGACATCCATGTTCCACCCTGTTGCGGACAAGACCTGTCCGGTACTGCTTCTACGGTGGCAACTGCCCGGCAACCACCGGGCCGCATCCACCTGGAGAACTTCACATGCCCAACGCCACCGCGCTTGCCACCACCACCACCAGCGAAATCATCCTGAACCGGTACCGCACCGATCACACCGTCTCTCCCTCGCACTGCCTCACGATGCAGACGATCGAAGCCGTCCGTCTGCAGCCCGGTCAGGTTCGCGTGCAAAACCATTTCATTCAAATCACCGCCGTTATGGCCGATCTCATGACGCAGCATTCTGGCCTTCCAATGCTGCCCTATGCGCTGGGGGCGCCGCTCTGGGGCGGAGCCGTTGGAACGGTTATAGAATCAGCAGCCGACCTGCCGGTCGGATCTGTCGTGACTCACATGAGCGGATGGCGGGAAGAGACCGTTGCCGCCGCGGAAACGTTCTGGCCGGTACCGATCGAGGTGCTGCCGGGGGCGGAATACGTGCTGAATCAAGGTGTCACTGCCTATCACGGGATCGTCGACATCGCCCAGGTCCGGAAGGGCGACGTGGTTTTCGTCAGCGGGGCTGCGGGCGGCGTGGGTTCACTCGCCGGACAAATCGCCAAAGCCTTGGGCGCGAAGACCGTCATTGGGAGCGCTGGCTATGATGCCAAAGTCTCCTACCTGGTCGACGAGCTCGGCTTTGACGCCGCGATCAACTACCGCACGGGTTCGATCGCCCCCCGCTTGCAAGCACTGGCACCAGAAGGCATCGATGTCTTCTTCGACACGGTCGGTGGTGACCAATTTGAGGCGGCAGTTCAGGCCGCAGCTCCCGGCGCACGTTTCGCGCTGTGCGGGGCGTTGGCCGGTCAGATCGATGGCGGCGACGCCGGCAGTCCGCGTCTTGACATCATGACGGCCATCGTCAAACAACTTCAGATTCGCCCCTTCTCCACCGTCCACACCCCCGACCAGATCCAAGCCTGGAACCAGCACTACGGGCTCTGGCTCAGCGAAGGCAAAATCATCTTTCCGCACACCATCGTCAACGGCGGCCTCTCGGCCGCGCCAGCGGTCCTAGACGGACTACTCCGGGGGAAGTTTCGCGGTAACGTCATCGTTCGCCTCGACCGCGAGTGAAACAACACCGCGCTATCCTCGCCGTCTGCAGTATTGCGCAGCTCCTGGTCGTTCGCGATAGTTCAATCGTGACCGTCGCACTGCCTCAGCTGGCAGCAGAATTCGGCATCTGACGAGAAGACCTGCCCTGGGTCGTGAACGCGTTCGCTATCCCGATCGCCGGGCTGCTCCTCGTGTCGGGCTGCTTAGCCGATACTTTTGGCACGCGGCGGATCCTGCTGGTCGGAGTTGAGCTTTTTGCAGTGGCCAGTTTGGTCGGAGGGATGGCCCCAACGGCCGGCGTCCTGATTGCGGCGCGCGTGGCCCGGGGCGGCAGCCGGGACCGTCTGCGTCACGACCCTGACGCTGGGGTTCGCGTTGCTCCACTCAGAGTTCCTCGACGTCCCCGCGGCTGTCTGGTTCATCACAGCTGCGGCGAGCTTCCTACTGTTCGTCTTCATCGAGATCCGGACATCGCCGAATCCGCTGCTACCCCTTCGACGCTTGGCCGGGGAACGAGTGTGGCAGCTCCCCGTGGCGATGCTTCTCGTGGGTGGCGCGATGACTAGTACGTCCTATTTTCTGACCCTGAATTTTCAAGTGCATAGAGAGCTGATTGCTCTGCAAACAGGGTTGTCATTTCTGCCTTTGTCCGTTGGCATCCGCCCGGACGTCGCCCGCGCGGGCTACTCACGCGCCCGGCGCACCCTACGAATACGACTTGGTGAGTGGGAACAATGCGCACCACGATTCGTTAAGGCCTGGCCCGCGCGGGGAACCTTGTATGGGACGCCCTTATCGCGCTTCAAAGGGGCAGAACACACCACGTCGCAGTCGTGCTTGCCATTCGAATACCCCGTGAAGTTCTAGATTCCGAAACAGCGACATGGGGAGCGGGGACCTTGGACTGACCTGGGTCAAATAGTTAGGCTTGGACAAACAGGGATGGGGATGTACTGGGATGCACGTGATTGGCTTTGGCATTTCGTGCTCAATGGACCACGTGTCCGAGGACTCGCTCTCTTTTTCGCTTCAAGAATTTGTGTACCTTGACGATTCCTCGCAAGTTGCCTTTCGGAGTGATCGCGGGTTTGGAATAGGCTTTCGCCCTAAGGGCCGTCAGTGGCAGTTGGCTGAATCCGAGCTGCGGGATCACATCTCGATGGCTTTGCTGCCCGATGAGGGAATAGTCGAGGATGCTGGAGAGCGGCTTCCTTGGCATGAATATTGTGAACTTCTGGAACGAATCGGGATAAGCGCATCGATCGAGACCTTGAAGAGTAGTCCTCATGTTTTGCTTTTCTCTCCCGAAGTGCGGCGACTACTTGACATTGAGTAGTCGCGGGGACGATCGTCAGGTCAGAAGGACACAATCTGGAAAGCAACTACAAGCGTTCCAGTGATGAGTGGTGAACTGACGGCCGCCCTCGCGTCATCCGGCTGCTCAAAACTGCTCCGTAGACGCGCATCCGCGCTGAGGAACGCTCAACGGGCATTGTGAGTGCGGGTCCCGGGCCTACGGCCCATTGCGCTCCACGAGCGCGGCGCCGAGGCGCATGAGTTCCGAGCGCACGGATGCCGGCTCGAGAACGTCAATGTATTCACCCCATCCAGCGAGGCCACGTGCGAGCATGATTTCGGCCGGCGCACTGATTCGGACCCTGGCTCGATGGTCGTCGATCGCGGTGTCCTCCACTGCCAGCTCGCCGAACTGTTCACGCAGGAAGGGCAATATCGCGGTATTTGTGACCACAATCGTGGATGCGCTCTCGCGCTGCTGGTTCACGTCGCGTACGACGGTATCCCATGCCTCTGCGAGGTCGAAGTCGTCCGGGCGGTCGGCGGGATCTTTTGTGACAACTGCCCAGATGATCCGCTCGATGCGAAATGTTCGCTGGGCGCCATCCACGCCGCCCAGTAGGTACCACACCTCGTTTTTCTCGACCAGGCCCCACGGGTCGCAGAGTCTTTCGACCGGGTCGCGGTCCCAACCCCGGTAGCTCAGGCGTACTTTCCGGCGCTGTATGACAGCGGCCTGGAGTTCGGTCACGAGTGGTGGCTGTGCGCGGTGGGGCCGGCCCCACCGTGCGGGGTCAAGCACGACGGCCTCTGCCGCCGCTTCGGCATCCCTTCTAAAGCTGTCGGGAAGGGCGTGCACAAGCTTGCGGATCGCCGACTTGGCCTCTGGGACTAGGGACGCGGCTGGCCCGACCAGGAGGAAAAGCGCACGCGCCTCAGCCGATGTGAGCCCGCTCAGGTCGGTGCGAGCACCGCCGAGTAGTTGCCACCCACCGCCACGGCCGACCTGTGGGTATACGGGAATTCCCGCAGCTGACAGCGCTTCGAGATCACGCCTCGCCGTAGCGATGGATGTCTCAAACTCAGCAGCTACTTCCTTCGCTGTCACGCGTCCCCTCGCCTGCATCAGCAGGAGTGTGGCGACGAGGCGATCTGCGCGCATGAATCAATTGTCGCAAACAAAGTAGTCAGAAGGTGAGCACTTTACTGGTGGAAACTGGCATCACGTGAATCGGAAGGAAAATCTTATGTTGCGAGGCTTCGCTACCGTCAGCTATTTCGCCGCCGATCTGGAGGCGGCACGCAAGTGGTACAGCGAGCTGCTGGGTATCGACGCGTACTTTCAGGTGCCCGGCTATGTGGAGTTCAGGGTTGGCGACTACCAGCACGAGCTTGGAATCATTGACGCGTCGTACGCGCCGCCAGTACCAGACGCGCCGGCCGGGGAGATCATTCAATGGCACGTGGACGACCTGCCGGGGTCATTCGAGAAGCTGCTGTCGATGGGGGCGACCGAATACCAACCGCCGACTGACCGCAGTGAAGGATTTGTGACGGCATCCGTCGTCGATCCTTTCGGCAATATCCTGGGGATTATGTGTAACCCGCACTATCTCGAGGTGCTCAAGAAGGTTTCCGGGAAATGAGCGAAGCTGTCATGTCTCGGTCTGTCGCTGAGAAGATGGGAATTAAAGAGGGCGCGCTGGCCCACTTCGTGAACGCCCCTGCGTCGACCCTGAAGGCCATCGGGCTTCCGGAGTTGGAGGTCAGTGAGGATCTCGAGGGTGACTTCGACTACATCCATTTCTTCAGCGTGACTCAATCTGAGATGCACGACATCTTTCCAACACTGAAGCTCCATCTGAAGCCGTCGGGCATGTTGTGGCTCTCCTGGCCGAAGGCGCGGAAGCTGGGCTCAGGTCTCAGTCTGCCGAAGGTCATTGAGATCGGATACAGTCACGGTCTCGTCGAGAGCACATGCCTGCGCATTGACGACATGTGGGCAGGGCTGAAGTTCACGCACCCGAAGAACGGCAAGATCTACAACAACAGCTACGGATCCCTGCCCAATCTCTGAGCCGGGTGCGCTGTTCTGCCCTCGGGTGGCCATGATTAACGCGGCGCCCGTGCGCGTCATAACTCCATGATTGCGCCGCGCGATGCCTGTAACTTGGTTCGAATGCAATGGCCGTATGCCGAACCCCCTATGGAACGTGGGTGCTAGCGGGCCTACGCCTGTAGGCCGAGCCGTGCAATGACGCGGCTTTCCAGCATCCATCGGTTTTGGATTCATGGACCTCCTTGCGTCCGGGCGGTTGCACGCGGGAGAGGCATCTCGCTCCGTCGACCGCCACCACTCATTCCCAAGCGAGTGTGAACCACGCGATCGCGCCGATATACCCAACGAAAGTAACGAGCGCTAACCGGGTTGGCGTGCTGAACGGGTTGTGTCTGCTGAACCCGAAGAACGAGTTCGCGTTCAGGAGGTGCAGTAACAATCCCCCGCTGAGACCATCCCAGCCACGAAAACATTCCGGTGAGCTGCAGAATNGCTGCAGAATGATCGTCGCGAAGGTGACCAGGACGCCCACGCCTTGGAACAGATAAATGAACGCGTGCGTGATGGAATCACGGCGGGCTTGCTGCGCGCTCTTGCGAGCATCTAGCTTTTCCACCGCCTCACCGAAGTCGATACTCTCCACGCTCACAAATAGGTCTCTGACAGGGACCTCTAGCGCATTCGCAATCAGGGCGACCGTATCCAAACTGGCATCGTTACCCGCTTCCACCCGTTGGACCGTTCGCCCAGCGACCCCGCTCTCCGCAGCCAACCGCTACTGAGTCCAGCCGCGGGCCCGACGGAGTTCACCGATGTGTGTCTTGTTCATGCACTCAACATAGGAGACGACCCGGCCGCCACACCACGACACCACCACGACAATCCGACGACAACGTCAGACATGGTGGAACACGACCGAGTTCTGAGCGAGCACCGCCCACATGCGTGCCCGTATGCCGGACCTCCAACGCGACACGTTTGCGGCCAATCCACTCACCGGCGTTGCGGAAAGACGATGTGCCACTTGGCCACCCTTTACGGGGCGATGCTGCGAGTTTAAGAGTCTGCGGGCCCGTCATCCCAGACCAGGATGTCGCCGGGCTGACAATGCAGGACTCGGCATATTGCGTCGAGCGTGGAAAACCGGATAGCGCGAGCACGCCCGTTTTTGAGGACGGCAACGTTGGCTGGGGTGATGCCAATCGCCGCCGCGAAATCGCCGACGGACATGCCGCGTTCAACCAGCAGGCGGTCGATGTGGCCTTGACCCCGGAGAGTGGACACGGGTTAAGCGGCGAGTTGGATCTTTGCGGCCTGTGACGAGTATTGCAGCTCGAAGGCCACAGGCGTGACGTGCCCGATCGAGGAGTGGCGACGGCGACG
>NZ_SOHN01000019.1:0-233353 GCF_004404025.1 Cryobacterium serini | reverse complement strand
CTCTGCCCGTGGTGACGACCAGCTTCACGGCCTCGTCTTTGTACTCAGGGGTGAAGTCCCGACGTGATCTTGCCATAGTGAACATTCTCTCTTGTGAGGTGTCCACACAACGGGGTCAAGGCCAGTGAGGATCCTTACGGCCACTACAGGACCTCGTCGAGTTCGACCTGCATGAGGACCGCGCGGCGAAGCAGAAACGGGAAACAGCAGGATTCCGCCGACAACGATGACGACGGCTAGGAGGCCGAGCGACATCCAGGTCGCTACCGTCACAGCATGCGAGGTCCGAGGCGTATTCGAGCTCATCTATCGAGTATCAATAGCTATCTATCGAATGTCAGTAGATATAGTCGCTCAGTCAATTTCTGTGCGACCGTCTCGAACGAGCCGATCTACCGCAGGTGGCGCTCGTAAAAGCCAGCGCGGGTCATGGAAACATGACCAGGCCAGCCGTGCAAGGCTCACGTCATGGCAAGCAGTAATGCTCGAAACGTCCAGGCGGGTTCCTTTGGCGCGGCCGCCGCTGAGTACGAAAGAGGGCGTCCGTCTTACCCGTTTGAGGCTGTCGAGTGGGTGTTGCCGCACGACGACAGGTCCTCGATTTGGGCGCAGGCACCGGTCAGCTCACTTGCCAGCTCGTCGAGAGGGGCCTCGACGTGGTCGCCGTCGAGCCGTCAGCAGGCATGCGCAAGGAGCTGTCGCGGCGGTTGCCGCACGTCTCAGTGCTCGATGGCCGAGCCGAGGATGTTCCTCTGACCCCCGGCGCCGTCGACACCGTTCTGTTAGCGCAAACCTGGCACTGGGTTGATGTTGAACGAGCCGGCCCGGAGATCGCACGCGTTCTCCGTCCCGGCGGAAATCTCGGTCTGCTTTGGAACATTCGCGACGAGCGTGAGGACTGGGTCGCTCAGCTGGGCCGACTCATGCACCAAGGGATCGAGTTGGACATGAACAGCGAAAGTCCCGATGTCGGTGGAAAATTCGCACCGATTGTTCGTGCGGACTTCTTGTGGGAGCACGTGCTCACACCCGCGGCGCTGATGGATCTCGTGGCATCTCGGAGCTACGTCATCACCCTGGCCGGCGACGCACGAGCATCACTCCTGCGCCGAGTTCGTGAACTATTGGACTCTCATCCTGCCGTGCGGGGGCGAGACGAGATCGCCCTGCCTTCCGTCACGAGGTGCTCACGCACCAGGCGTATGGGGAACGCCAACGACGATCCGCCTAGTTCCGCGGGAGCGCGATTCCCGTATGCCCCGCCTGAGAAAATGCGCGGTGACGCGGGGGATAAACGGTACGGTCCAACAGGATGACCGGAAGGCCTTCGGTTACGCGCGCGTATTTACCAACGAGCAGGATCTCCGGCACAGAGGAATGTCCTCGTCACTTGCGTGCAAGATGGCCGAGATGACGTTCACCGATCAAGATCTCAGGGAACGAAGCGTGCCAGGCCTTTCCCAGCGGCTCAATACACACAGCCAAGCTCACACTGACCGCGACTAAACTAGGGACTTCGGTTTAAGGGGAGCGTGCGTGATCGACCAGGAGCTTGTTCGAGAGCAGGACTATGTTCGGGCGCTGTATGAGCGGCTCGACGCGCTGCAGGAAGAGGCCGAGGGTCAGCTGAAAGCAGTGCGCCGCCTCGACGTCGGCGGTAACCACCAAAGCCGTAGCGAACGCGACACCTTCGCCCGCCTCTACGAGGACCGTATCGTGCAACTGCGCGAGGTCGACGACCGACTTGCCTTCGGCCGGCTCGAAACCGTACCAGATGACTCCGGCGACTCGGTCTACCGCTATATCGGCCGGGTGGGTTTGCGTGACGAAGATCACAAGCCGCTGCTGCTTGACTGGCGCGTGCCGCAGGCGAGCGCTTTCTACCAGGCCACCGCCGCCACGCCGCTCGGCGCGAGGGCCCGCCGCCACCTGCTCTCCAAGGGGCGCGATATCATCCGCATCGAAGACGAAATTCTCGATGCCGCCCTGCTCGCCGACCCTGACGCCAGCACACACCAGGGGGAGGGCGCCCTGCTCGCGGCGCTCACCGCGCAGCGCACCGGCCACATGTCCGATATCGTCTCAACCATTCAGGCTGAGCAGGACCGCATCATCCGCTCAGAACTGGCCGGTGTTCTTGTCGTGCAGGGCGGTCCCGGTACCGGAAAAACCGCCGTGGCGCTGCACCGCGCTGCCTACCTGCTCTACACGCACCGGGATCGCCTGCGCGACAGCGGCGTACTCATCATCGGCCCGTCACGTTCCTTTCTGCAGTACATCGAGGCTGTGCTGCCCTCCCTGGGCGAGACCGGTGTCGTGCTGGCCTCGGTCGGCCAGCTCTTTCCCGGCGTTGAAGCGACCAGAGAGGATGCCCCGGCCGTCGCGGCACTGAAGGGTCAGTCGTTCATGGCCGATCTCATCGCGCGGGCCGTGCATTCCCGGCAGCGCACTCCTTCCGCCCCGCAGCAGCTGGTGGTGAACGGTGACCGCATCGTGCTGCAGCCCGACCTCGTGGCTAATGCGATTGCGCGCGCCCGCGGCACCGGTAAGACTCACAACGAGGCCAGGGTCACCTTCGTGAAGACCGCTATCAACGCGCTTTCTCGGGTGTGGCTCGAGCAGCTGCAGAGCCAGGGCCGTTCGATGGACGACACCGACCTGCCCATGCTGCGCGAAGACCTGCGCCTGGCCGACGATGTGCGCATCGCGCTCAATACCGCTTGGCTGCCGCTCACGCCGCAAAAACTGTTGCAAGATCTTTATGCGAGGCCGCAGTGGCTCGAGGAGCTGACTCCGCGCTGGCGATTCGCCCAGCGCAAGCTGCTGGCGCGTCCGCGGGACGCCGAGTTCACGATCTCCGACATTCCTCTGCTCGATGAGGCGGCGGAGTTGCTCGGTGAATATAACGCGGTCGACCAGGCGAAGAAGCGTGCGCTCAAGGAACAGCGCAAGCGCGACGTAGAAAATGCCGAAACGGCCATTGAAAATATGCAGGTGAAGGGCCTGGTCAACGCCAAAGACCTCGCCGCCAGTTTCGCCGAACTCGATGAACGCGCAACGACCAGCGAGCGTGCCGCGCGCGATCGCACTTGGACCTACGGTCACGTCGTCATCGACGAGGCGCAGGAACTCTCGGCGATGCAGTGGCGCTTGGTGTTGCGGCGTGGTCCGCGCCGGTCGTTCACGATCGTCGGTGACATCGCGCAGGCGGCGAGTGCTGCGGCATCCGCCAGCTGGAAAGAGGCATTGCAGCCGGTGCTCGAGGGCTCGCCCGAGGCGGACCGCTGGCGGCTCGAGGAATTGACCGTGAACTATCGCACGCCGAGCCAGATCGCTACGGCGGCCGAAACTGTCGCGATGTCGCACCGGTTGCCGATCACGCCGTCCCGCACGGTGCGGTCCAGCGAATGGCCGGTTGAAACGGTAACGGAGACCGCGGTCGCAGTGCGCCGTGACCTAGCGCTCGGCGCCGGCGGCACCCTCGCCGTGATCGTCGTCGACGCCGGACTCGATGACCTTGAAGCAACCCTGCGCGCTGAATTCGGCGATCTGCTCGGCGTCGGTGCGCTTGGTCTCAGCCGCGAGATAGCGCTGCTCACGCCGCAGGATGCCAAGGGGCTGGAATTCGACGCGGTCATCGTCGTCGACCCGGCTGCCATTCTTGCGGCCTCCGAGCGTGGCGCCGGCGCACTCTATGTAGCGATGACGCGGGCCACGCAGCGGCTCTATTTGGTGGGGGACGCGCCGCTCGGTCGCTCATGATCATGGCGCCGCTGACCTGAACACGCGGTTAGAGATCGTACGAGCCTGCGGACGAAGCCGGGCACCGAATCTCTGGGGCGTCGTGCCGAGCGAACCTTCGTGCATCGTATGTATCTCGTAAAAAAACTTCACAATTTACTGAGATCTTCTCGTTTTTGTGAGCGTTTTAGGCTATAATTGTGGGTGAAGGAGGCACCGACGCCATGACCCTCACCGCCCCGCCCTCCGCCACCGGCTCTGTGCCGGAACCCGAGGGTTCTCGGGTTTTGGTCATTGCTCAGGCTGGTGCTTTGCTGGGGTCTGTTTTAGACGGAACACGGTTTGGTCACCTGGACGATGCTGAAGCTGTCGCGGTCCTGGCAGCGCTTGAGGGTTTGGGCCGCAAGGTTGATGGTGCCAGGCTACGCGCCACCACCGACATCGGCGTGCGTGCCGAAACCGACCTCGGCACCGGGTCCCTCGCCTACAAAAACGGATGCCGCAACCGGGTCGAATTCATCACCCAACTCGCCGGCATCTCCGGCCGCGAAGCCAAACGCCGCCTGAAGCTGGGTGAGACCACGGTCGAACGCACGCCGCTGGGTCTGCCCGTGCCGGCCCGGTACCCGGTCATTGCCGCCGGACTCAGCAGCGGCGACCTCGGGGTGGAGTCGGCAGAAATCATCGCCACCACGTTGACCGCGCTGCACGGGAAAGTCCTGCAGGACGACCTCGACCAGGTGGAACGTGCACTGGTCGCGTCGGCGACCGGAGCGATCACCCCCGAAACCGCGGGGCTGCCCGGAGCAGGCATCCGCTTCGCTCCCGACCTACTGCGGGCGCAAGCCCTCGAATGGCAGGGCCGGCTCGACCCCGACGGCACCGCCCCCACCGACGACCTCGCCGAAGCGAAAAGCTCGGTGACGTTCGGGCTGCTGCGCAACGGCCTCTATCCGCTGCGCGCCGACGTCACCCCGGAACTGCGCGGCATCATGGACACCCTCTTCGACACCTATTTGTCGGCCCGGTCTCGTACTCCCCGGTTTGAACCCACCGAACCCGACGACAGCACAGGCGTTGGCACTGTCACGGGCACCGAACTGGACGGCCTGCGTGTCGGCGACTCGAGCGTGGACGGTGAACGTTTCAGCGCCGACCCCTTCACCGGCGACCCCCGCTACGACGGCGACCGCCGCACCGCCGGAGAGAAACGCGCCGACATCCTCCGCGACGTTTTCCAAGCGGCCGCACTCGACCCGAAAACCCCGACCATGGGCGGCGCCGCCCCCACCGTCATGATCCACATCAACGCCACCGACCTCGACCAGGGCCGCGGCGTCGGCTGGATCGACGGCATCGAAGCGCCCATCTCGATGCGCCGCGTGAAAGAAGCCATCTGCGCCGGCGGCGCCCAACAGGTCATCATCGGCACCAACGGCGACATCCTCCGCCTCGGCGACAAAGTGCGCTGCTTCAGCCCCAAACAACGAGCCGCGATCAGTGCCCGCGACGAAGGCTGCATCATCCCCGGCTGCATCATCCCCGCCCGCTGGTGCGAAATCCACCACGTCATCCCCTGGCGCAAACACGGCCCCACCACCATCGACAACGGCACCCTCCTCTGCTGGTTCCACCACCACACCATCGACACCAACGGCTGGAACATCCGCATCATCAACGGCCGACCCCAAATACGCGGGCCCCTCCTCTGGGACCCCACCCAAACCTGGCGGCCAGCCCACACCCACCGCGCCAACACCCCCAGCCTCGAACCGTACTGGCGCACCTAAGACAAACGGTGCCACTCAGGGTGAGAACGAGGGCAAGCGTGCGCATCCGCTAGCCTGCAACCATGACATCGGAGTCGCACACCACGCCATTTTCCAGCCTCGACGACTACATCGCGTTGCCCCGCGTGGAAGGTCTCACCCTCTCACCCGACGGGGCACGCGTCGTGCTGACCGTCGCCACACTCGCCCGTGATCGCACGACCTACGAGCGGGCACTCTGGTCGGTCGCTGCCGACGGCGCCGGGGTTCCGACCCGTCTGACCCGGTCGGCTAAGGGCGAATCGGGGGCGGCTTTCACCGCTTCGGGCGACGTTCTGTTCGTCTCCGGCCGGCCCGATGCTGGTGCAGAAAAAGATACCGAGGCCGCCCAACTCTGGCTGCTGCCCGCCGCCGGCGGGGAGGCCCGCGCTATCACTCGCCTCGCCGGGGGAGTATCCGGTATTGCCGCCGTCGCCGCGGCCGCCAACTCGCTTGTGATCGCCGCCGACCTGCTGCCGAGCGCCCTCGACCTCGAATCGGAAAGGGTCGCACGCACGGAACGCACCGAGAAGAAGGTCGTGGCCATTCTGCACGAGAGCTACCCGGTGCGTTACTGGGACCACGACCTCGGCCCCGCCGAGCCACACCTGCTTGCACTCGACCTCGCCGACCTGCAGGACACGATCGTCGGCCCCGCAAGCGTTACCCCAGCGGATGCCCCCGCTCCCTACCCCGCCGATCTGCCACGTCCCCGAGACCTCACCCCCAACCCCGGTCGCACCATGGACACTGCCGGCCAGGCACTGACCCCCGACGGCGCAACCCTCATCGTGGCCCGGCGGGTGGCCGAGCAGCGCTCCGGCCGCTTCGTTCTGGTCTCCATCGACGTTTCGACCGGCACCCAGACCACGCTGTTCGACGAACCGAAGGTCGACTTCGAGTCACCCGCCATCAGCCTTGACGGGCGACTGATCGCCTTCGTGAGGTCCGCCGTCAGTACCCCGGAAGGCCCGGCGGACCAGGAAATCTGGGTCGCCGACCTCGACGGCGGCCACCCCCGCCGCCTCGCCGCCGAATGGGACCGCTGGCCGACCAGCCTGGTCTTCGACGCGCCGCACGGTGGCGCTCCGGGCGAATCCAACCAGTCCCTCATCGTCACCGCCGACCACAACGGCCGCGGACCCATCTTTCGGGTCCCGCTCGACGGCAGGGTCCGGGAACAGCTCACCACCGATGACTTCAGCTACACCAATGTGTGCGTCGACGCCCAGACCGGTGACCTCGTGGCGTTGCGCTCCTCGTGGGTCACGCCGGCGCATCCGGTGCGCATCAGCCGTTCCGGCTCCGTCACCGCGCTGGCCACACCGGCCGCACTGCCCGACGTTCCCGGCACGATCACCGAGGTCGAGACCCTCGCCGAGGACGGAGCGCGGGTGCGCGCCTGGCTGCTGCTGCCTGACGGAGCCTCGGCGCAGCATCCGGCCCCGCTGTTGCTGTGGGTCCATGGCGGACCGCTGAACAGCTGGAACGCCTGGAGCTGGCGGTGGAGCCCGCTGCTCGCCGTGGCCCGCGGCTACGCTGTGCTGTTGCCCGACCCCGCGCTGTCCACCGGCTACGGTCTCGATTTCATTGCGCGCGGCTGGAATGCCTGGGGCGTTAAGCCCTACACCGACCTGCTCGCGATCACCGACGCCGCCGAAGCCCTCCCCGAGATTGACGAGACCCTCACGGCAGCGATGGGCGGATCCTTCGGCGGCTACATGGCCAACTGGGTCGCCGGGCACACCGACCGATTCCGCGCCATCGTCAGCCACGCGAGCCTCTGGGCACTCGACCAGTTCAACGGCACGACCGACAACTCCGAATACTGGCAGAGCATCTTTTCGACGCAGGGCATGGTTGACAATTCGCCGCACCAGGCCGTGCGCGACATTGTCACCCCCATGCTTGTGATTCACGGCGACCACGACTACCGGGTGCCGATCGGCGAAAGCCTGCGACTGTGGTCGGAGCTCGCCGAGCACCACGCCAATGCCGACGGCAGTACCCAGCACAAGTTTCTCTTCTTTCCCGATGAGAACCACTGGGTGTTGAAGCCGCAGCACGCCGTCGTCTGGTACCAGACCGTCTTTGCCTTTCTCGAGCAGCACGTGCACGGCGCCGACTGGAAGCGGCCGAGCCTGCTCGGCTGAGCGGGTCAGGGGCAACCTGCCCAGTCGGTTAAAGTGGAGAGCTGGAGAGGAACCAGCTATTGAGTGATATTGCGAGCGAATTGGCGCGGGTACGCGAAGCCTTCGACAAACCCACCCTGCGCCTGCTCGACCGCAAATGGGCGCCGTTCGTGCTCGCGGTGTTCAAGAGCTCGTTCAGCCGCGACCGCCGCAGCGTGGCGTGCGAGCTGCTGCATGCCCAGGTGGATGCCTACCTCGCCGACCTCCGCAGCACCGGTGTCGACGCCCCCGAGAAGACCGGCCGTGCCCTGTGCGTGCAGTGGATGAACGACCTCTGGCTGTACCGCGAAGTCCGCGACGCGGGCGACGGGAGCGAAGAACATTACTCGCTCACCAGCCACGCCCTCGAAGCCCTGCTTCTGGTCGACAGCCTCGCGCGCGATCGGGCGCTGATCAGCGAATCCAGGCTGTCGACGATCGTCGACACCGTGCGCCACCGGGCCACCGAGGCCAACCCCGATCGCGAAGAGCGGGTTCGCCGCCTCGACCAGCAGATCGACGAACTGACCAGCGAGCGCGATCGTCTCGCTCGCGGCGGCGCTATCGAAGCGGCCTCGAACGAGCAGATGCACGAGGGCTACGCCAACCTCATCGACCTTATCCAGCAGCTTCCAAGCGACTTCAAACGGGTCGAGGAGTCGGTCGCGGCCATGCACCGGCAGATCGTCAACGACTTTCGCGGCGAGGAACGCCCGATCAGCGAGGTTCTCGACGACTACCTGGCCAAAACGGATGCCCTCATGTCCTCGACCGCTGAGGGTCGCGCCTTCGAGGGCGCGTTCACCCTGCTGCGCAACGACACTCTCATGCAGGGTCTGAAGGACGATCTGGAGACGATTTTGCTGCATCCGTTCGCCCTCGAACTGAGCCTGAACGAACGGCGCAGCTTCATGAGCACGGTGATGCTGCTGCGCAAGGGCATCGACGACGTTCTCACCCAGCGCAAGGGGCTCACGACCACCCTGCGCGAGCACATTGTCAACCACGACGTCGTGAAAGATCGCGAGCTCGAGCTCGTACTGCGGGGCATCAACCGCGAACTTGCCGTCTGGATGCAGACCGCCGGCCCCCGCGCCACTGTCACCACCGAGCTCATGCCCGGCACTCTCGAGGTGGAACACCTGCGCGAACGGTTCTACGATCCGGTCGCCCACCTCGGACCGCCCGCGCTGGCCGACGTGTCCGACGCTGCTCCCACAGCACCGAGCCTCGGCGACCTGCGCCTGCAGGGCGGGCCACTGCTCGAAGATCTGCGCGACGCCCTCGTGGCCGCTTTCGGGGCGGGGGAGGCAGCATCCGTCGGCAGCGCCTTCAACGGGTTCGGTGCAAGCCTGCGCCGCCCGGTCGAGATTCTCGGCCTGCTGCAACTGGCCGCCCAGCTGAATGCTTCGACCAGCCCGGCCGAGCTGGAGAGCTTTAAAACGATACGACCGGATGGCTCGGTGCGGGTATTCGACGTGCCGCGCCGCACCCTGACCGACGACGACATGGCGGCCCTGGCCGCCCAGAATTTGGGTTCCCAGCATGATTGACGACTTTTCGGCTGAGGGCACCGCTACCGACATCGACAGCGACCCCCAGACCCTTTCCCTGTTCGAGGGCGACGAGGGCGGGCTGAGCGCCCCGCAGCGCCGCACCCTCGTGCTGCTGTTGAAACACCGCTATATCTCGGCGGCCCTGCAGCCCGCCGAATGGCAGACGCTGCTGCAGTCGCAGACCCTGCTCAAGTCCCGCCTCAACGACGTCTTCCTCGACCTGCACGTCGACCTCCATTACGAGGTCGCTTTCAAGAGGCAGGCCCTAGCGGAGGGCGGCGAACGGTTTCCGACGCTGCTGCACGACGTGGCCTACACCCGCGAGGAGACAATTCTGCTCGTACTGCTGCGCCAGCGCTTTCGCAGCGAACGGGCGAACGGGCAGGAAATCGTACTCGTCGACCGGGACAACCTGGTCGAGAACGTTGCACACTTTCGCCCGGAATACGCCACCGACCTTTCCGGTGACGCCCGAAAGGCCGCTGCCGCGGTCGACAGCCTCGCCAAGGCACGGGTACTGCTGAAGACCAGCGACCCAGACCGGTTTCGCATCTCGGCCGTGATCGAAGTGCTGTTGTCGGTGGAACGCCTCGGCGAACTGCTGGACTGGCTGCGTCAGGAAAACCGTGCTGAAGATACGCAACCGCTCGCCGCCTCGCACCTGGAGCCCCTCGTATGAACGATTCCCCGCTGTTCTACATCGATGGTGCCACCGAGGGCACCACCCAGTGGCGAGCCGAATCCATGCAACTGGTCAACTGGGGCGGATTTCACGGCCACCACGCGATCGACTTCAGCGCCGCGGCCACGCTCGTCTCCGGGGCGTCAGGTACCGGCAAGAGCAGCCTGCTCGACGCCTACCTTGCGCTGATGATGCCCTCGGACACCCCGTTCAACGGTGCCTCGAACGACGCCGGCTCCGGCCGAGCCCGAAGCCACGACCAACGTAACCTGATGACCTATCTGCGTGGCAAGACCGACGCCAATCGGGAAGCGGCAACCGGCGAGCTGACCGACCAGGTGCTGCGGGGCGCGCAGGAGGCTACCTGGGGTGCCATCGCCATGACCTTCATCGACGACAACGAGCGCCGGTTCACCGTGCTGCGAGCCTACTTCGTGCCGCGTGGCGCCCATAAATTCGCCGACGTCGCCATGAAAATGGCCACGACCGACGGACACCTCGACCTACGCGACCTCGCCTCCTGTGCCGAGAACAGGTTTGACAAGCGCGCCCTCAAGGCCCGCTTCGAGGGCCTCGAGGTGTTCGACACCTACGCGGCGTTCGCCCAAACGCTGTACACCCGGCTCGGCATCGGCGCCAACGGCGAGGGCGGCAAGGCTTTGCGCCTGCTCGCCCGCATCCAGGCCGGCCAGCAGGTGAAAACGGTCGACGGACTCTACAAGTCGATGGTGCTCGAAGAGCCTGCGACCTTCGCTGCCGCCGACAAGGCGGTCGACCACTTCGAAGACCTGGAACGTTCCTACGGTGCCATGGTCGCCGAGGCGCAGAAGGCTCAGGTGCTCGACCGCCTGCCCGAACTGCACCAGGCTTACGAGGCCGCGACTGCCAAAGCTGAACTGGTCGACACCTTCGGTGTGCACCGGGCAGGGGACACCCCCTTTGTGCTGTGGCAGCTGCTCACCGAGCACACCCTGCTTGAGAATGCCGCCGACACCAACCGGGCAGCTCGCCGCGACAACCAGGCCGCCCTCGTCCAGGCCCGTGACGCCGAGACCGCGCTGAAAATCCGGGTTGTCGAGTTGCAACGGCAGGAGCGCGACAACGGCGGCGATGTGCTCGAACGGCTGCAGACCGAGCTCGTTCACCTCAGTGACCAGCGCGACGATGCGGCGCGGGAACACGAAAATTTCCGTCAGCGAGTGCACGTTCTGGCGGCGCCGATCGATTCCGCTGCTTCCTTCGAGGCCGCCCAGCGGGAGGCCAACCGCTTTGCCGCCGAGTTTGCAGCCGCCGAGTCTGCCCTGGAGACGACCCGCTCGGCACTCCAGCGTGAAGCGTATCCCGTGGAGGAGGGCATCCGCTCGCTCAAAAAGGAACGCGTATTCCTGACCGGGCGCGAGAGCCTGGTGCCACAGTCCCTGCACCAGGCGCGGCTGCTGATCGCCGAAGCGGCGGGGATTCCGACCGAGGAACTGCCGTTCGTGGCCGAACTCATCGACATCGCCGCCGGTGAGGAACTGTGGCGGCAGGCCGCCGAGGTGACCCTGTCGTCGGTCGTCCGGGTTCTACTCGTCGATGAGACGCGTCTGGCGCACCTGAGCGCGGCGATCGACCCGCTGCAGCTGCCTCTGCGCATCCACTTCGAGGGCGTGGCACTGAAGCAGCATCAGGCCGCGACCGGTGACGCCCGGTATGTGTCTGGCAAGCTCGACCTGAAGGACTCGCCGTTTAGCAGCTGGGTGCAGGCGCGCCTTCGGTCGTCGAACCTCGACGCGCTCTGCGTGGCCAGCCCGTCCGAGCTGGTTGGTGAGGGCGCCCGGGTGACGCCGAGCGGGCAGACGCGCAACGGTTCCCGTGGCGCCCATGGCTGGAACACCGGCCAGAAGTCCATCATCGGGTTTTCCAGCCGCGCCCGGCTCGAAGACATTGCCGTAGAGGTGGCCACGCAGGGGCTGGCCGCTGACGCGATCGCGCAGCGGGCATCCGCTGTTACTGAGCAACTCGGTGAACTGCGCGACCAACTGGCCGCTCATCAGTACATTCTCGACACCGACTGGTCGACCATTGACATTGCGACAGCGGCCGAACGCATTCAGGGCAAGAAATCGGAACAAGAGCGGATGCTGGCCAGCAGTGATCTTCTGCGTGCTCTCAGTATCGAAGAGGCCCGGCTCGCCCTCGAGCTCGATGCTGCCCAGAAACTCAAGCACAGCACCGATCAGGCCGCGGCTGTGCTCAACGACGAGCAGGCCAGCATCGTCGACGCACAGGACGCGGTGAATGATCGACTCGAACAGATTGAACAGAGCAGCGCGCTGACCCTGTCGCCGGAACATTCTCTGCACCTCGATGAGCAGTTCGCGCGCGTCACCGACCAGAACGACCTCGCCGCTTTCTCCGGCGGCCTGAAACGCCTGCGTGAGCGGCTGATCAATCAATCGGCGCAGGATCGTGACAGTGCCGCCCGCGACCGGGCCACCATGATGGGTATCTTCGAGACTTACCAGGCTCGGTGGCCCGACCCGAATATCGGTGTAGCGCTCGAATCGGTCACGAGTTACACCGATATTCTCGATGCCATCCGCACACTCGGCCTCTCTGAGCGTCGCCAGGAATGGAAGCGCCGGCTCTCAGCGTGGAGCGGGCAGGACCTCGTGCCACTCACCGGCGCGTTTAACACGGCCATTGAAGAGATCGAAGACCGGTTGCGACCGATCAATGAGATCCTCGCGACCCTGCCGTTCGGCGCAACCCGCGACCGTCTCCAGATTTCGCTGCGCCGACTGCACCGCGACGACGCGAGCGCGTTCCGCAAGGAGCTCAAGGCTCTCTCCTCCGGCGCGACGGAAGAATTCACCGACGATCAAACCGAGGACCGCTTCACTCGGCTGCAGCAGTTCATGGCTGTGATTCGGCGGCCTGATGATACCGCCACGTCCCAGCGCGATGTCCTGCTCGATGTGCGCCAGCACGTCGAGATCACGGCCGTTCGCGTGACTCAGGACGGCACCCGCGTCAGCACCTACTCGTCTCTCGGCGGCAAGAGCGGCGGCGAGTCGCAGGAGCTCGTGGCCTTCGTGGTCGGCGCAGCCCTGCGCTTCCAACTCGGCGATGAAAGCCGCACCCGGCCGCGCTTCGCGCCCGTGTTCCTCGACGAGGCTTTCGTCAAATCCGACGCTGAATTCGCCGGCCGAGCCGTTGCCGCGTGGAAGGGCCTCGGCTTTCAACTCATCGTCGGGGCTCCGCTCGACAAGGTCACCGCGCTCGAACCATCCATGCAGCTCGTGTTGTCGGTCACGAAGAACACGACCACCGGTTACTCGTACATCACACCGTTGACGTCGCCGGGGGTGGTTGTGGCCGGAGCGTCGGCCGCGTAGCTAGGGCGGCACTGCGTGCGGAAGCGCACGTGCCGTTGCCGCAGCGGGGTCCGCCGATCAGGTGCCACGTGAGCGTGGGCGTAGCATGTCTGCATGTCGGTCCAAGATTCTTCTCCATGACTTGGCCTGCACTCACCGACGAGCACCTTGGACTGGAGCGGAACCTTGACCAGAATGCGGCGACTTCATCGCAATCCCGGCTTCCGAAACCCCACATTTTTCTCGACCTGGTTACTGTGGACCGTGGGATTTCTTGCGTTCCCGATCGCGGGCCTCGCCGGCACGGCGGTCGGTGGGCGCGTCAGTAACCCCGTGTCGGCCCTGATCGGTGGCGCGGTCTGTGGGGTCGTCATCGGTTTCGGTCAGGTGCTGGTCAGCCGGCGTCGTCTCAACCCGCTGAACTGGGTTCCGCTGACCGGCATTGGTTTGGGCTTGGGTCTGCTCCTGGGCTCGACGGTGGTCGACTATCGAACGACGCTGCCGGAGTTGGCACTGATGGGAGCGATCACCGGGATCGTGCTCGGTGCAGCCCAGGCCATGGGGTTGCCGCCGCGCACGCGCCGACGCTGGCTGTGGGCCCTGGGTATGGCCACGCTGTGGGCGCTGGGATGGACTGTGACGACGCTGGCCGGGGTCAACGTCGAGGCCCAGTTCACCAATTTCGGCGCCATCGGAGCTGTGATCGTCACGGCGCTGTCCGGACTCCTCTTGCATTTCCTGCTGCCGTTTTATCCCTCGTCGGGCATGTGGCTGCGCTCACGCCCCGTCAGTACCGCCCCTTAAGCCGCCGAGCGGCCTGCGCGCCAAGACCGCCACGCATCGGTAGCCCAGAGCGCCCACAGTACGAGCAGGGGCTGGAAGGCGAGGCGGATGCCCCGGGACAGATCCGAATTCAGTCCGAAGGAGTCGGTCGCCGTGACGAACTGGGAGATGTTTCCGGGAAAAATGGCAACGAAGAACGCGGCGACGACCCAGCCGACGGGCACCCGCCAGCGGTGCAGCGCAAGTAACGCGGTTCCCAGCAATATCTCGGCTATTCCAGAGAGTACGACGACCAAGTCGGTGTCCAGCGGAACCCACGCCGGGACCTGCGCGTGAAATGCCTCCCGGTTGAATGTGAGATGGCTGATTCCAGCCAAAAGCAGCGCGGCGCCGAGTGTCAATCGGCCGAGCAGCCGAGGCAGCGAACGGCGCGGGCTCGATTTGGCTCCGCGAGATTCTTGGATAGTCATTGTCTGAAGTGTAATTGTTTGCTCGCGCTCTGCCCAGGCTGAGCCTCTTTCGTTCGCAGTCGCATGACACTGTCACGGCGCAAACAAGTACTTCCATCCCAGTAGGTGTATCGTGCCAGCGTCGACCGTAATGGCGGCGAAGCGATAATGCGATGAGAGCGGTGCAGCATGAGCAGTGAACCCCCGATCAATGACGTGACAGACATCGACATCGAGGTCACCCACTCCAAAGCCTGGGCCGCTGGCGTTCCGGGCGTGCTGCACTCCATGCAGCCGGCGATCACGCAGATGGGCGCTGTGCGCGGAATGCGCGCTCTGCTATCGCTGAACCAGAAAGACGGATTCGACTGCATGAGTTGCGCCTGGCCCGACCCCGGGCACCGCAAGACCTTCGAATTCTGCGAGAACGGTGCCAAAGCAGTCACCTGGGAGGCCACCCCGATCACCATCCCGACCAACTTCTGGGCCGAACACTCCTTGACAGACCTGCGGGAAAAGAGCGAATACTGGCTTGGCATGCAGGGCAGACTGG
This sequence comes from Cryobacterium serini, assembly GCF_004404025.1. NCBI lineage: Bacteria > Bacillati > Actinomycetota > Actinomycetes > Micrococcales > Microbacteriaceae > Cryobacterium > Cryobacterium serini. Next base: position 218,251 of record NZ_SOHN01000019.1, on the reverse strand, counting down.
TCGAACCCGTCTACAAGCCAGCCGGCAGCGACCACTACCGTCCGGTCAGCTGGCCCGAGGCTTTTCGCATGATCGCCGCCAAGCTCAACGGTCTTGACTCGCCCGACCAAGCCGCCTTCTACACGAGTGGCCGCGCCTCCAACGAGGCCGCATTCGCGTACCAGCTGTTCGCGCGCGCTTACGGCACCAACAACCTGCCGGACTGCTCCAATATGTGCCATGAATCCACCGGCTGGGCCATGGGCATGACCGTCGGCATTGGCAAGAGCACGGTCAGCTACGACGACTTTGCGAAATCCGACCTCATTATCATCATCGGTCAAAACCCTGGTACCAACCATCCACGCATGCTCACCGCGCTCGAAGAAGCCAAAGATGCTGGCGCGCAGATCGTTGCGATCAACCCGCTGCCCGAGGCCGGCCTGCGCCGCTACAAGAACCCGCAGCGGGTGCGCGGAGTGATTGGCCATGGCACCGAGATAGCAGACCAGTTTCTGCAAGTTCGCCTCGGTGGCGACATGGCATTGCTGCAGGCCGTCTCGAAGCGGGTGCTCGACGCCGAGGACGCTGCCCCAGGAACCGTCCTCGACCAGGCTTTTCTTGACGAACACTGCCACGGGCTGACCGAGCTGCGGCAGCATCTCTCCGAACTTGACGAGCGGATGGTGTTGGCCGCAACCGGCTTGCGCGCGGCACAAATTGACGAATTGGCCAAACGCTACCTAAGCGCTGATCGGGTGATCATCACCTGGGCGATGGGGGTGACGCAACAGAAAAAAGGCATAGATACCGTCAAGGAAATCATCAACCTGCTGCTGCTGCGCGGCAACATCGGCAAGCCCGGTGCCGGTGCCTCGCCGATTCGTGGCCATAGCAACGTGCAGGGTGACCGCACCATGGGCATCTGGGAGCAGATGCCGCCGGCTTTCCTCAATGCCCTGCAAGCCGAGTTCGGTTTCAACCCGCCGCGCGAGCACGGCGTTGATGCCGTCTACGGAGTGCGTGCGATGCGCGACGGAAAGTTGAAGGTGTGGGTGGGGCTTGGCGGCAACTTCGTTGCAGCCATGTCCGACACCGGCATTGCCGAGGCCGCCATGCAACGCACCGAAATGAGCGTGCAGATCTCCACCAAACTGAATCGCTCGCATGCTGTAACCGGCGAGGAGGCGCTGATACTTCCGACCCTGGGGCGCACCGAAATCGACGAGCAGGCCGGCGGGGTGCAGTTTGTCTCCGTGGAGGACACAGTCTGTGCGGTGCATCCGTCGTGGGGAAAGCTCGAGCCGGTCGCATCAAACCTGCTCTCGGAGGTCGCGATTATTTCGCGACTGGCCAGCGCTGTACTCGCTGACGCGGTCGCGGTCGACTGGGCCGGATTCGAGGCCGACTACGACCGTATTCGTGACCACATCGCCCACGTGGTCGAGGGATTTGAGAACTATAACGAACGCATCCGGCAGGAGGGCGGATTCATGTTGCCGAACGGGCCGCGGGACTCGCGCACCTTCAACACCCCGATCGGCAAGGCTATGCTGACCACGAACACCCTGGAGTATCTTGAAGTACCGCCCGGGCGTCTGGTGCTGCAGACGCTGCGCAGTCACGACCAGTTCAACACCACCATCTACGGCCTCGATGACCGCTATCGCGGTATCAAGAAGGGTCGCCATGTTGTCTTCATCAACAAGAAAGATCTGCTCACCCTAGGTTTCGTCGATGGCGATCTGGTCGACGTGCACAGCGAGTTCAGTGACAACGTCGACCGGGTGTTACGCGGCTATCGGCTGGTTGCATACCCGACACCGCGCGGTTGCGCCGCCGCTTATTATCCGGAGGCGAACGTGCTCGTGCCGCTCGATAGTGTCGCCGACGGCAGCAACACACCGGTATCGAAGGCTGTCATTATTCGACTGGAGCGTGCTGCGTGAATCGTGACGCTACTGAGCGGTGTTCACCCAGCCGGTGGCGTCGGGGTGTTCCGTCTCGGGCTGCTGGCAGACGGCGGTGACCACATCCACAGCCCGGGCCACGGCTGTGCGTGAGGGCATCGCCGGGTTGGCTGCGGCGAGACCGGCGGCGTAGCCGACCATGAACGTCGTGATCGGGGCGGCCATCGGATTCACCGCGTGGGCGGCTTCATCGGCGACGGTGAGCACAAGGTCGTTGTCTACCTCGAGGTCCACAATCTGCAGTGCCTGACTGAGGCGACGGGTCCACTGCTTGAGAATCTCTTCGTCTACGGCGTTGTGGGTCACAGCAGCTCCTTCAGTTTCGAGTACGTCGGATGCCTGATTGGTCCGAGGCTACCCCAAGCTGCAAAATTCCGTGCAATGAAATTGTGTCGAACCGTGGGCTACCAGCCGGTGGTGCCCGCCGCGCCCTTGAATGGCCCGACGATTTTTTCGGTTATCCAGCCGCCGTAAAAGTCGCCGTCTTGTGCGCGCACCGTTTCACCGTCGACCGTACACCGGTCCATCGACCCCGGATAGACAGCGACGCGGTCGGTTATAGACTCGAAACCCGCATTTGGTGTGGGATAAAACCAGGCGGACCGGGCGCGGGAGCCGACCGAGAGGTATCCGGCAGCGCCCTTGAACTCGCAATAAGAATGACCGGCATCCGGTTGCAGCACGCCCGGCGTGAAGGCACCCCGCGGCAGGTAATACACCGGTGGGTGGCTGGTCTCGAGTACCCGCACGACATCTCTCGTGTCGGCGACGGTCACGCCGTCGAGTTCAATGGTGATGTGTTCCCCGGTGTGTTCGACGCGGGGTGGGCGTGGGTAGTCCCAGACGGATTCCTGGCCGGGGTGGATGGGGTCGCGTTTCACTGGTTCAATCATGATCCGATGCTAGGTCGGTAACCTGCGAAGAGCTGTCGCCGGGTTCCGGTTCGCCGGTCGTAACAGGGCTATGGTGACAGCGGCGGCCACCGCTATGAGCCCGGCCACCATACCGACGGTTCCGGCCCAGCCCCATTGCACGAAGAACAAGCCTCCCAGCCAGCCGAACAGGCTTGACCCCGCATAGTACGAGAGGTTGTATAACGACGACGCCTGCGCTCGACCGACCGTGGACTCGGCGCCGGTCCAGCCGGAGGCGACGGCGTGGGCGGCAAAGAAGCCGGCTGTGGCCAGTAGCACGCCGAGTAGAACGATCACAAGCAGGGGCGACAGGGTCAGCAGCACTCCCATGGTCATTAAGACAAGCGCACAGAGCAGAACCGACCAGCGGCCGAATCGAGCCGCGAGAATGCCGGCCTGGGCCGACGACCACGTACCAGCCAGGTACGCCACGAAAACGAGGCTGATCAGTGCTTGGGGCAGGTTGAACGGGTCGTTGGCGAGTCGAAAACCGAGGTAGTTGTAGAGAGCGACGAACCCGCCCATCAGCAGAAACCCCTGGGCATAGAGCGCGAGCAGGCGCGCAGACCTCAAATTGGTGCGTAGCAGCATGACCAGGCTCAGATCGGTGCCGCGCTCGCGCGCACGGCGAGGGACGAAGCGGCGGGGCACGAAGCCGCGGGGTACCGGAATGAGTGTGATGAACAATACGGCTGACACAGCGCACAGGACGCCGACGGTGAAGACGGCCAGGCGCCAGTTGATGAGCTCGGTGATCGGTCCGGCCACGATACGCCCGAGCAACCCGCCGATCGTGGTGCCCGCGACGTAAGTGCCGGCCGCGCGGGCGGCGTGGCGCGGCTCAATCTCCTCACTCAGGTAGGCGATCGCGATAGCCGGCACACCGCCGAGCATTAACCCCTCGACGAAGCGCCCGGTGAGCAACAGTGAGAAGGTGGGCGCGAAGGGCACGAGCAGTCCAAACACCGTCGCCGCGATCACGGCGATCGACATGGCCCGTACCCGGCCGAGCCGGTCGGCAACGAGCGACCAGGGAATTACGCCGACGGCCAGACCGAGCGTCGATGCGGAGATAACGAGGGCAGCATCCGCTGCGCTGACGCCGACATCGTTGGCGATTTGCGCGAGCACAGCCTGTGGCGAATACAACTGGGCGAAGGTGGCGATACCGGCGAAGAACAGGCCAGCCAGCAGCTTGCGATAGTCGGAGCTGCCGTGCGAATGCCCGTTCCAGGCCGCGGATGCCTCAGCGCGGCCCGGGTGCGCGAACGCCATCACTGGGTGGTCACGACTCGGGGCACGTCCTTAGCGTACGCGTGCCGGGAGCGTCAGCGGGTGCCAAGGGAATCGAGCTGAAGCGGGCGCACGAGGCGTCCTGCGTGCGCACAGTGGTATTTCGCGACAATGCGCCAACTGTGTGCGGGCTGGGAGTGTGTCTTGGGCATTATGCGCAGGGAATATCTCCTTCGGTAGGGTGGTTTCGGCCAGGGTGCACGCTGTTAGGTACGTTGACCGTGACCGGTTGGCGTGCCCACATCGACCGAGCAACCTCACCGTCGATGGGTGACACCAGCGGTGAAGTCACCGGCGAGACAGATACCGGAGCACTTAAATTTCGAACGAAGAGATAAATCCATGACTGTAGTTCCCAACATCACCCTCAATAACGACACCGCGATTCCCCAGCTCGGATTTGGCACCTATCAGGTCACCCCGGAGACGACCAAGGCGGCGACCCTTGCCGCTCTTGAGGCCGGCTACCGACACATCGACACGGCCGAGATGTACGGCAATGAAAAAGAGGTCGGTGAAGCTATCGCAGAGTCTGCGCTGAACCGGTCCGAGATCTACGTTACGAGCAAGCTCAACAACGGGTTCCATGACCGCGCCGACGCCCTGGCCGCTTTCGATCGCACCCTGGACGCCCTCGGTTTCGATTACCTCGACCTGTTTCTCATTCACTGGCCACTCCCGGCTGTTGGAGACTTTGTCGAGACCTGGAAAGCAATGGAGGAAATGCAGCGCTCCGGCCGCGTGCGCACCATTGGCGTGAGCAACTTTCAGCAGGAGCACCTGCAGCGTCTGTTCGACGAGACCGACACAGTGCCGGCCGTCAACCAGATCGAGGTCCACCCTTACCTCACGCAGGACACGCTGCGGGCTTTCAATACTGAGCACGGCATTGCGACCGAAGCGTGGTCGCCGCTCGCGCAGGGCGCAGTTCTCTCCGACCCGGTGATCACAGGCATTGCCGACCGTCTTGGTAAGTCCGCCGCCCAGGTCACCCTGCGCTGGCACCTGCAGCGAGGCGACATCGTCTTCCCGAAGTCCGTCACCCGCAGCCGAGTCGACGAAAACTTCGCCCTGTTCGACTTCGTCCTCACCGAAGCGGATATCGCTGCGATCACTGCCCTGAACCGCGACGAGCGCACGGGCCCGAACCCGGACGAGTTCAACTACATCCCGTAGTTCGTCGTGAGCGCACGCTGAACTCTGTCGCTGCCAACAAATTTGGTTACAGTGTTTGCATGAGCTCTGATGCGGTGGTTCTGACGGTTGCTGGGCCGCACGGCGCGCGCGAGGTTCGCCTTTCGAGCCCGAGCCGGGTGCTCTGGTCCAAATCAGGAATTACCAAACTTGACCTCGCTCACTACGTCATCGTGGTGGGCGAGGCCTTTGTGCAGGCCAACGGTGACCGTCCAGTGTCGCTGCAACGGTTCAGTGGGGGCATTGACGGCGAGCAGTTCTTTTCGAAGAACCCGCCTAAGGGCGCGCCCGACTACGTGCGGTCCGTTCCTGTGGTCTACCCGAGTGGGCGCACGCATCCGCAGCTCGTGATCGACGAACCGGCGGCTGCGGTGTGGGCGGTACAGATGAACACGATCGTGTTTCACCCCTGGCCATCCAGGGCCGAACTTCCGGACAATCCCGATGAACTGCGTATCGACCTCGATCCGCAGCCCGGAACAGACTTCGCCGACACCGTGCCCGTCGCCAATGAGCTGAAGAATCTGCTGGCCGAGGCCGGTCTCACGGCATTCGTGAAGACCTCCGGAAATCGCGGGCTGCACGTCTTCGCGCCCATCAGGCCGACCCGTGAATTTCTCGATGTGCGGCACGCGGTCATCGGCGCAGCGCGCGAGCTGGAACGACGGATGCCCACCCGGGTCACCACAAACTGGTGGAAAGAAGAGCGTGGCGAGCGCATCTTCATCGACTACAACCAGGCCAACCGGGACCGCACCATGGCCGGTGCCTACAGCCCCCGGCCACTGCCGCACGCACCGGTCTCCTGTCCGCTGGAGTGGAGCGAACTCGCCAGCGCCGACCCGCAGGCATTCACGGTTCTCACCGTGCCAGGTCGGCTACGGGACAACGGTGACCCCTGGGCGGCGATGCACGAGCACCCCGGCACGATCGACACCCTGTATTCCTGGTGGGAACGCGATCTCGAAGACGGACTTGGTGAGTTGCCCTTTCCGCCGGATTTTCCCAAAATGCCGGGGGAGCCACCGCGCGTGCAGCCCAGTCGGGCCCGTAAGGTCGACTAGCCCGAAGCGACTAGTTCACGATCCGCTCTGCGGGGAGCGGGGCTTTCGGCGGGGTGCCGTTTCCGAACGGTCGGCCTCCGAGGTCGGCGCGAGCGTGCGGAGCCAGCCACGCGCGCGCATCCGGTCCCTTCGGCACGATACCGCTGGGATTGATGTCGACGTGGGTCACGTAGTAGTGCCTCTTGATTTGCTCGAAATCGATCGTGTCACCGAAACCGGGTGTCTGGAACAGGTCGCGAGCGTAGGCCCACAGCACCGGCATCTCGCTGAGCTTGTTGCGATTGCACTTGAAATGTCCGTGATACACCGCGTCGAAACGGGCGAGCGTGGTGAACAAGCGGACGTCCGCCTCGGTGATCGTGTCACCCACGAGATACCGCTGCCCGGCCAGACGCTCTTCAAGCCAGTCCAGGCGGGCGAAGAGAGCGTCGTACGCCCGCTCGTAGGATTTCTGGCTGCCAGCAAAACCGCACTTGTAAACGCCGTTATTCACGTCGTGAAAGATGAGGTTGGCGACCTCGTCGATCTCCTCCCGCAGCGCTTCGGGGTAGAGGTCAGGGGCGCCGGCTCGGTGGTACTCGGTCCACTCGAGCTCAAAATCTAAAGTGATCTGCGGATAGTTGTTGGTGACGACCTTGCCGCTCGGGACGTCGACGATCGCCGGCACGGTAATGCCGCGCGGGTAGTCGGGAAAACGGGCGAAGAACGCCTGCTGCAGGCGTTCGATGCCAAGCACCGGGTCGGCCCCACCCGGGTCGAGGTCGAAGGTCCAGCTGTTCTTGTCGTGGGTAGGGCCGGGCAGGCCGAGCGAGATGACACCCTCAAGGCCGAGCAGGCGGCGCACAATCGTGGTGCGGTTTGCCCACGGACAGGCGCGGGCCGCGACCAGCCGGTAGCGGCCCGGTTCGACGGGCCAGCCGTCGCGGCCATCCCGCGTGATGCGATCCTCAATGTAATTGGTGTCGCGGTTGAAGTCTTGGCCGGGCTGAATGTAACTGGGGTTCAGGCTCATGTACCCACGCTACGCGACTGACGCCGAATCGGCTGGGCCGGTTTAGACCTCTTCGGCCAACTGCGTCGTGATCTCCGCGTCGGTGCGCGCATCGATGATGCCCCACATCATGTGGGTCGGGCCGCTGCCGTCGCTCGGCTCGACGCGTGGCCGGCTGGCCCAGCCGCGCGCGACGGCGGCGGCACCGAGTTGCGCGAGCGAAGCGCTGATGAGCATCTTGCGAATCTTGCCGGCCAACACGCTGCCATCGGGTGCCTGACGCCAGCCGCGCTTGTGGGCGAGAACCCGCCCTATTTCTTCGTCGGTCAGCCAGCGCGAAAAGCTCCGGGTGGGCGGGTCGATGGCGATCAGCTTCATGCCCGTTACTGTACTCGCAGCCCCGCATCCGGCCCGCAGCACAGAAGGCCAGTCACTCGTGCTAACGACTCATCCGGGCAATAATCACAGCAGCATTCCCAACAAACGATAAGGAGAACCAACCATGAGCAGTCGTCTCAACCCGTATCTCGGCTTTCGCGACAATGCCCGCGAGGCAATGGACTTCTACCAGGGCGTTTTTGGGGGCGAAATCACGCGAACCACGTATGGAGAGTTCAACGCGAGCGAAGATCCGTCAGAGCGGGACAAGATCATGCACTCGGAATTGACGACCACGAATGGGTTCTCGCTGATGGCATCGGATACCCCTAACGGCATGGAGCTTCCCACGAGCAGCAGCATCACCGTCTCACTCAGCGGCGATGACGAAGCCGAATTGACCGGGTACTGGGATAAACTCCTCGACGGTGGCACAGCAATCATGCCGCTGAGCAAGGCGCCCTGGGGCGACAGCTTCGGTATGCTGACCGACAAGTTCGGTACCTCCTGGATGGTCAATATCGCGGGAGCGTCCGCCTAAAGAAGTTTCTGGGCGCCACGGTGTGTGCGCGCCTATGCTGAGGCCGTGATGAATGCATCGGCAACACACATCGCTCGCGACGCGAGCAACAGTGCGGCACTGCAACTGCTCGCGCGGCTGGGTTTCGCCGTCAACGGGCTACTGCACATCCTGATCGGATTCCTCGCGATCACCGTGGCGGTGGGAGCCGGCAGTGGCTCTGCCGATCAGACCGGGGCTCTCTCCCAGCTGGCTTCAAACCCCGGTGGTGTGTTTCTGCTGTGGACTGTCGTTGTCGGCATGTTCGCCCTGGGGCTGTGGCTGGTCGTCTCGGCGTTTATTGTGCACGACGATCCCAAACGTAAGTGGGGGCGTCGTCTGGCAAACATTGCCAAAGCCATCGTTTATTTTGCTATCGGCGCTACCGCGCTGACCTTCGCCCAAGGCGGCTCGTCCAGTTCGGCGGGAAGTACCCAGAGTGCCAGCTCGTCGCTGCTTTCATCGCCCGGAGGCGCGATTTTGCTGTTTCTTGCGGGAGTGGCCGTGCTCGGCGTCGCAGGCTACTTCATCTATAAGGGTGCGGCGCAGAAGTTTCGCTCGGACCTCTCCGTGCCTGGCGGAACGGCCGGGCGCGCGGTCGTCATGCTCGGGGTCGTCGGGTACATCGCCAAGGGCGTTGCCCTCGGGGTGGTGGCGATTCTCGTCGGCGTCGCCGCGCTCACCCGTGATGCCAGCAAGTCCACGGGGCTCGATGGAGCCATTAAGGCGCTCGCCGCCCTCCCGTACGGAACGATTGCGCTGATACTGATCGCCCTCGGCCTAATCGCCTACGGCGCCTACTGTTTTGTTCGGGCCCGGCGAGCGCGGCTGTAGTCCGCGCGCTGCATGGCGGGTATCCCAAGCGATCACAGCGCCAAGCACCATGAGCGAGATCGACAGGGAGGCGAGCGCATCCGTCGCCCAGTGATAGCCGAGATAGAGGCGGCTGATCGCGGCGAGCCCAATGCAGGCCAGGGCGATGGTGAATCCGGCGATAACCGTTCGTCGGCTGGGACGCCGAGAGACAATCAGATAGGTGAGAACCAGAACAAAATCGGCGGCGCCGAGAACGTGCCCTGACGGAAACGAAAAAGAGTGGTCGGGGCCGAAGAGCATCAGCTCGACCGGTGGGCGGCTCCGAGCGATGAGGGGAGCCAAGATCTGGGCCACAATGACCCCGGTCAGCATAGCGATGGCGAGCAGAAGTGGCCGCCACGCGTGCTTGCCCCAGAAACCCCAGGCGACGGTCAGGACCAGCACGATGATCGGCAGCGCCACCGGCCCGAAGACGATGGCCAGAGCGATCATTATGACCGTGAGGGTCGGAGACCGACCGTCGACTAACCACAGGCGCACCGGAGAATCGTAGAACGACGACCGGTCGGGTTGCAGTACGTCAATGAGTACGGAAACAAAAAGCACGATACCGAAGCTCACGACTGTGATCGCGATCCGATGCAATCGGCGACGGTCTGGCGCGGAGAGTGGCCGCGGGTCGATGATGAGTTTCTCAATGCGTGTGCGCCACACCGTTGTGGGCCGTGTATCGCTCATTTCGCGTCCTGTCGATAGTAATGACGTGCCGAGAAGACGATGGTTCGTGGCTACCGCTGACTCCGCCGAAGCCGGCGTTCGCCGTCAAGTTTTGCAGCCAGCGGCGCCCAGATTACAACGGCAATGCCCACGCCGAGGAGCAGGGCGCCAATCGTGTCGGTCAGCCAGTGGGCTCCCAGATACGTTCGGCTGAGCATCATGGCCAACGTGTACGCGGCTCCGAGCGCCCACACCCAGAAACGTGGAAATAGAAGTGCAAAAATCATGGCCATTACGGCTGTATTCGCCGCGTGTCCCGACGGAAACGACCCAAAATCGACACTGACCAGAATATTCTGGGGGCGCGTGCGCCCGAACAGGTGCTTGAGCAGCTGCACGGCACCGCCGGTGAGTATCGTCGCCGCGAGATAGTACCCAGTTGCCCAATATCGCCGGGCCAAAAGCAGCGCGCCAACGATCAGCGCCGGGATCACCAGCGATGCGATCAGTCCGGCGCCGAGGTAATTCAGCACCAGCGCTGGCACATTCAGAATCGGTCCGCGAAACTGGTCAATCCAGATCATCCAGGCCCGGTCAATGGCGAGGGACCCAGCCCCGGTAGATTCAGCGGCGCCGCGCAGCACCACCAGATAGCCGAGGAAGACGGTCAGTAGGAGCGCAATGAGACCGCTGATCAGTGGCCACCAGCGCGTAACCCGTGCTGCGCGTGGTGCCGCAGCGTCCTCCGGATGTCGATCACTGACCATGGAGCAATGCTAGATCGTGCCCGCACTATTCGATCGTGATGTCGCCGGGTATTTTGTCGGGGCGCCACCCTCGCCAGGACGGCTGGCGCAGCCGACCGGTCGCCGTCCACTCGGAGAACTCCACCTCGGCGACAAGAGTGGGGCGCACCCAAACCGCGCCTTGGGCATCCGTTGGCGGAATATCGCTGAACGGTGTGGTCTTGCGAATGAGCCCGGTCAGTCGGGAACGGATGTTGGTCAGGTCGCGTTCCCCGAACCCCGTGCCGACCCGTCCCACGTAGCGCAGGCCCCCGTCGGTCGGTACTCCCAGCAGCAGCGAGCCGATCGCGCCGGACCGGTTGCCGCGGCCGGGTCGCCAGCCGCCCACCACCACTTCCTGGTGGCGAAAATGTTTGATCTTCACCCAGTCGTGGGACCGGTGACCCATCGTGTAGCGCCCGTCGAGCCGTTTGGCCATGACCCCCTCGAGTCCGAGTTGGCGGCTGGTGTGGAACGCCTCGGAAAAGTCACCGTCAAACCGTGGCGGCACCTGGGTCGAGCCGGTCGCCGTGATCGTTGACTCAAGCCGGTCGCGTCTCGCGCTGTAGGGCAGCGCGGTGAGTGGGTGCCCGTTGACTTCGAGCAGATCGAACAACATGAATTGCACGGGCGCTTTCTTGGCTGCCGAAACAATTTCCCGAGCCTCGGTAAGTTTCATTCGGGTCTGCAGGAGGCCGAAATCGGGCCGTCCGCGTTTATCGACGGCCACGATCTCGCCGTCGAGCACCACGGAATCCGTTTCTGACCGTGCTGAAACCGTGGCGAGCAGGTCGGCCACGAGATCTGGATACGAAGCCGTCACTTCGTGCCCGTTGCGGGTGATCAGGCGAACAGTCTGCTCGCGCAGCGCCACATAGGCGAGGGCTCGCATCCCATCCCACTTCATTTCAAAGGCCCACCCTTGGTCTCCGAGGTCGGCTTCGGAGCCAGCGGCGGCGAGCATGGGGGAGTAGGCGTTCTTCGGCGCTGCGGGCATGATGGTCGCAGCGGGGCTGGTGTGCGGGCGGGCATTCGTGCGCGAGCCGCCTGAGGCCCCAGTGTTCGTTTTCATGCGGTGAATCAGCCAGTTGTTCGTTGTCTTGCTGCTGTGGCTGTCGCTCGTGCGAATGAGGGCAAACCGGGCGGTCCCGCCGAGCCCGGCCTCTGGTTCTCCGTGCAGGGTCACGATTACCTCGTCATCGCGCCACTTTTCAAGTTCGTACTCGCCGCGGTCCCAGATCGACACGTCGCCGGCACCGTATTCTCCGACCGGAATATTTCCTTCGAAACTGCCGTACTCAAGCGGATGATCCTCGACGTGTACCGCGAGCCGGTTCTGTGCGGGTGTTACCGGCACGCCGCGAGGCAGGGCCCACGATACGAGCACCCCGTCGTGTTCAAGCCGAAAGTCCCAGTGCAGGCTGCGGGCGTGGTGTTCCTGAATGACGAACGACGTGCCAGCGGATGCCGCGGCTGACACCGCCGGAACCGGTTCGGGTGTCTTTGCGGCGTCACGCTTGCCGCGGTATGCCGTCAGCCGATCCGGCGTAACGAGCGCCGGGGCCGAGCCTGCGCTCGCCGTACTGGCGTCACCCACAGAGTGCTCAAAGGACCCGGCTGTGAGTAGCCCGAGCGGATCTTCCCGTCGCTTCAGTCGTGCGAGTACCTGCTTGTAGTCGAGCTGCTCGAGGTCGGCCGAGGCGAGCTCCTTCCAGGTGCGCGGGGTTGCGACCATGGGATGGCTGCGCCCCCGCAGTGAGTACGGCGTGATGGTGGTCTTGGCTGCGTTGTTCTGGCTCCAGTCCACCAATACTTTGCCGGGTCGTAGGCTCTTTTTCATCTCGCTGACCACGAGGTCACGGTGGTCGGCCTCGAGGGCGCGTGCCAGTTCGTGCGCCACGGCCGAGACCTGATCGGAGCTGTAGGACAGGTCGAGCGCGGCATACAGGTGGATGCCCTTGCTCCCGCTGGTCACCGGCATCGGTTCCAGCCCCATGTCGTGTAAAATCGCGCGAGCCAACCGCGCCACCTCGGCGCACTCGAGCAGTCCAACACCCGGCCCCGGGTCGAGATCGAGCACGAGCCGGTCGGGATTGCGCGGGGTGCCGGTACGACCGAACTGCCACTGTGGCACGTGAATTTCCAGGGCGCTCATCTGCCCGAGCCAGGTGAGAGTGGCGAGGTCGTTCACGAGTGGATAGACGTTCACATGGTCTTTGTGCTGGATCTCGCGCCGTTTCACCCAGCTCGGCGTTGACGGCTCCAGATTCTTCTGAAAGAACATCGCGCCCGGGTTCTCGCTCGTCCCGACGCCGTGCACCCAGCGTTTGCGGGTGGCCGGGCGGTTTGCGGCGTGGCCGATGAGCACGTCGGCGATCGCTGCGTAATAGGCCAGGACGTCGGCCTTGGTGGTTTCGGTCTCCGGGTACAGGACCTTGTCGAGATGGGTGAGCGTAATGCGGTGCCCCTCGACGGAGACCACCTGGCTGCTGGCGTTCATGCGTCAACTGTGCCGCGGAAACTCCGGGTCTACTAGGCGACGAATGTCTCGTTCGGGTGTGTACTGGTCGTATGAGAAGCATCTGGACCGGTGCGATCACCTTCGGGCTCGTCAACGTGCCCGTCAAGGTGTACAGCGCCACCGAAGACCACGACGTCGCACTGCACCAGGTACACGATGCCGACGGGGGGCGCATCCGCTATCAACGGCGGTGTGAGATCTGTGCCAAAGTCGTGCCCTTTGACCACATCAACAAGGCTTTTGACGACGGCGAGCAGACCGTGGTGCTCACCGCTGACGATTTCGCGTCGCTGCCGGCCGAGCACAGCAAGGAGATCGACGTGGTCGAGTTCGTTCCGAGTGACCAGATCGACCCGATCATGCTCGACAGGAGCTATTTTCTTGAACCCGACGGTAAGTCATCGAAGGCCTACGTGTTGCTTCGGCGCACGCTCGAAGCCACCGACCGCACCGCGATCGTGCACTTCGCGCTGCGGCAGAAGACCCGTCTCGGCGCGCTGCGCGTGCACGGCGAGGTGCTGATGCTGCAATCGCTGCTGTGGGATGACGAGGTGCGCGAGGCTAAATTTGCGTCCCTCGACGACCGGGTGAACATCAGCGCGAAAGAGCTCGACATGTCAGCGGCGCTGGTCGAGTCTTTCGCGGCCGATTTCGCACCGGATGCCTTCAACGACGATTATCAGGATGAGCTACGGGCGCTGATCGAGGCCAAGTTGAAGAGCGGCGATGCGGTGTCGACCGAGGCGACCTTCGGTGAAACACCGGAGGAGGGCGAGGGCGGCGAGGTGCTCGACCTGATGGAAGCACTACGGCGCAGCGTCGAGGCCAGCCGTGACCGAGCCAAACCCAAGTCGAAACCGAAGCAGTCCCGTTCGGCCTCCTGAGCCGGCCCCCGAGCATCACGATCCGCAGGAGTTGCGCCGCTGCGCGGGAGGTGGAAGTCCAGGTCATCAGGCCGATGCGCAGCAACTCGCCAAACCGCCCCGCCGCAGTACGCCACCGCGCTGCACGCGCTGTATCGGTATTTTCTGCCCTACCCGGTGGGCTCTCTGCACGGCGTGAACCGTGAGCATGCCCGCCTGGTGGTAGCCCTGCGCGAGCACGACCCGGTGGCCGCTGTGGCCATAATCAGGCAGCACGTGTCGGTACTGCACGACTCGATGTTCGTCGGACTCGCTCAGGGTTAGACCGAATTCAGTAGCGCGCGAAGTAACAACGCTGTTCACCGCCTCGGCATTTTCTACAACGGCGATTTGTGTGACACGCCGACCAGCCGCTCGATGGCGGCGAGAGGGATCGGCAGCCAGGTCGGGCGGTTACGAATCTCGTAGACGGCTTCATAGAGCGCCTTGTCGAGTTCGAAGGCATCGAGCAAGGCTTTTTGATCGGCCAGTTTAACGCCGGAGCGTTCCGCATAACCGTTCAGGAAGGCATTGCGGCATGCCAAGGCCCACTCGAAAATAGTGGGTCCGGCATCCGTCGTTTCGTCGGCGACTGGTTCGCCCGGCGCCTCCATCCCGGTCGAGTCGGGCATCGCTGCCGTCATAGCACCCGCAACATAGGAGAATGATCGCAGCATTCCGGCGACATCGCGCAGCGCGATATCGGGCCGAGTGCGTTCCCGGAGGGTGCGCAGGGGTTCCCCCTCAAAGTCCAGCAATACCCAGCCACGATCCCGCACGTCCAGCACCTGGCCGAGGTGGAAATCACCGTGAATGCGCTGCAATCGCGGCCAGGTCGCTGCCTCCGCGCGAGCGAAGACCGCCTCGATGGCATCGCCATGCTTGGTCAGCATCGGTATTTCGTGCAGGGCCTGGTGGCAACGCTGCCGCATCGTGGCCATTTCGCCGGCGATGACCGCGGGGGTCACCTCCAGTGTCGGCAGAGTACGGGCGAGGTCTGCGTGCACATCGGCGGTGGCCTGTCCCAGTCGAAAAGCCGGACCGGTGAAGTCGCTGCCGGAAGCTGCAGCGACCAGGGCTGTACGCCACGCATCTGGGGCATCGGGCAGAAATTCCTGAGCAAATACGAGATGGCCGACAGCCCGACCGTCAGGTTCGGCGGGATCATCCCACTGGCCAAGAACGTCACCGAACGGGAGCGGGATTCGCACTGATCCAGCATTGGACAGCGCTGCCTGCACCACTACGTCAGGATTCTCACCGGCATGAATGATGCGAAAAACCTTGCAGATGATCGGGATTGTCGGCGCACCGGTTGCGTCCGTGCGCTGCACGATAATCGAGGTGTTGGATTGCTCACCGCTGAGGACGCGACTGGAGACCACCGTAGTCCCCCGAGGGGAGGCGATATCCGGCCTCAAGTCCTCACCGTGCGCACTGACGCCGGTTCGATCGGTCGCCGGAGGGTGAGTCGAACCCGTCACGCTCTGCAGTTCCATGAAGCTGAGCACTGCAGCGGCAAAGATCGGATCATAGGCGGCGTCATAAATAAAGCGTGCTCGGTCGGAACCGGGTCTGCGTACGGTGATCAGGGCATTGGGTGAGCCAGCAAGTTCAAATACCCGCTCCGTGGTCGGCAGCTGGTAGAGAGTGAGCCTCAGGCTCGCGGTATCCAACATGAGGTCGATGCGAATGGTCACGTCCGGGTCGATCGAGTCTAGGGAGAAATGGCCAATGCTGCGAAGAGCCGGAACCTGCCCTTTGTTGCCGAACCACCGCTGTGTCGATACCCACGCGTTGACGTAATCGGGCATCGGGGTGCCCCGATGGGCCGGGGCGAGGTCGGGATTAGCGGTGGGATCTGCATTCGGGGTGCTGTCTCCATCGATCATGCCGTCAGCGTATCCTTCCCGCCCGGATTAAGTCGGTGTGTTCGGGCATGCCGTCGCTGGTGAATCGCGCGGCTCATGCCGACGAGCGTGGCGCGCGGGTTCAACGCGAATGCTGGTACGTTCGCAACCCGCGCATCATGCGCGACTCGCCCTGCGTGCGCTGCTGACCAACCGAGCTAACGGGGCAGCGGCACGCGTCGGAGAGAATACACAGCCCTCAGGCAGCTATGCGGAGACGAGGACGTGCGGCTGGCGCGCGGGCTCAACGCGAATGCTGGTGCGTTCGCAACCCGTGCATTTGAGAACGTAGAGGGGGAGCGAGATGCGAAGGGCTTGCGCGGGGTTCGGTTTCAGGTCGGCCTGTGACTTGCAAAACGGGCAGGTAATTCGCATCGAGGGTTGTCCCTTGGCTTGGTTCTGCGCAAGCGATAACTCGCGTCAAATTGAACATAGGGGGCAATCGCCTATTGCCGCACCCCCTTGAACTTCTCGCCGATTTATGTATACAGAGCAGTCCGTCTGTCCCCGTTTCGGCGGACGCCAGCCCGGGCCATCGGTGCCTGGTCACATGAATGGATTCAGGGACTTCCTACTGTGTATTCAGGGACTCCCTGCAGTCCGTCCTCGAACGACTTGACCTGCCGCGAGCGATGCCCAGGACGAACGACTAGCCACCGTCAGTGACAGTGGTCTTCTCTAAACGGAAACCGCCAGCAGGCTCACGACGACGGTGTCCTCTTTCGTTGAGAGCTGGCCGACCTCGGTGAACCCGAGGCGGTCGTGAAAGGCGAGCGAGCCCGGGTTCGGCGGTTCGAGGTTGACCTCGCAGAATACCTCGGTGAGCTTAAGGCGGCGGGCAGCGCCGAAAATGGCGTCGTAGAGCACCTGGCCGAGGCCCTGCCCGCGATACCCGTCGGCCACGACGATGCGGTCGACGTAGAGAAAATCGGTGGACCGGCTGGAGAACCAGTGGTAGTTCTCGCTCGCGTATTCGGCCCCCGCGATGAACAGAATGGTGAAGCCGATGACGCTATCGGTCGCATCATCGTCTACGACAGCAATTGCGAGATTGCTGTGCTCGACGAGCGCGGCCAACGCTTCGGCATCCAGCTCATTGACCGCGGGCACGGCTGCATTGTTGAGCGCGAGCAAGCGCGGCAGGTCGTCGCGACCGAGAGAGCGAATAGAGAATGTCATCCATTAACGATAGGCCTTGCAACTTGCCGAGCACACGGCTCCCTGTCGGCCACGCTCTGGCTGACCCGAAGCCCTGACAGAATAGATTGTCGCCGTTTCGCACGTGGCGACTCGTTCAAGGAGACAACGGCGTATGACTCACCAGGTGAGCACTAACAACTACCGTGCCGCGCGCGACCAGCTTCTGGCCCTGCGCGACGATCACGCGCGTGCCGCACAGGAGTTTCGCTGGCCCGATGTGGGAGAGCACTTCAACTGGGCCACGGACTGGTTTGACGTGCTCGCTCGCGGCAACGACAAAATCGCGCTGTGGATCGTCGAAGAAGACGGCAGTGAGCAAAAGCTCACCTTTGATGAGATGGCCCATCGATCCGACCAGGTCGCCACCTGGCTCAGCCACCAGGGCGTCGGGCGTGGCGATCACGTCATGCTCATGCTCGGCAACCAGCGCGAGATCTGGGAGGCGATGCTCGCCATCATGAAGGTCGGCGCCGTCATCATGCCCACGAGCGCCGTGCTCGCCTCGCACGATCTGACCGACCGGGTGCGGCGCGGCGGCGTCGCCCACGTAATCGCCAACTCGGCAGACGCGGCCAAATTCGACGACGTTCCCGGCAACTACACCCGCATCGCTGTCGGCCCGCCCCGCCCCGGGTGGGCCGACTTTGCGGACGCGTATCGGGTCACCCCTGAACCGATCACGACGGTTGTCGACTCCGCCGATCCCTCACTGATCTACTTCACCTCTGGTACGACAAGCAAGCCGAAAATGGTGCTGCACTCGCAGACCTCCTACCCGGTCGGCCACCTCTCCACCATGTACTGGCTGGGCCTGCGTCCCGGCGACGTCCACCTCGCAATCAGCTCGCCCGGCTGGGGCAAACACGCCTGGAGCTGCTTCTTCGCCCCGTGGATCGCCGAGGCGACCGTGTTCGTTTACAACTACTCCAAGTTCGACCCGGCCGCCCTGATCGCGCAGCTCCATCGCGCCGAGGTCAGCACGTTCTGCGCACCGCCGACGGTCTGGCGCATGCTTATTCAAGCGGATGTCGGCGCCCGCCCGGCCAGCCTGCGCGAGTTGCTCTCGGCTGGAGAACCACTCAATCCCGAGGTCATCCGGCAGATCGACAACGGCTGGAAGCTGACCATCCGCGACGGATTCGGTCAGACCGAGACCACCGCCATCGTCGGAAACGGACCCGGATCCGTTTTGAAAGCCGGGTCAATGGGCCTGCCCCTGCCCGGCGTCTCGATCAAGCTGCTCGACCCGATCACCGAGCTGCCCGCCGACGAGGGCGAAATCTGCCTCGACCTCTCGCAGAGCCCGGTCAACCTCATGACCGGCTACCACGGCCAACCCGACCTCACCGCCCATGCCATTCGCGGCGGTTTCTTCCACACCGGCGACGTCGCAACGGTGGATGCCAACGGTTACC
The DNA here is from genome assembly GCF_004404025.1 of Cryobacterium serini. NCBI lineage: Bacteria > Bacillati > Actinomycetota > Actinomycetes > Micrococcales > Microbacteriaceae > Cryobacterium > Cryobacterium serini. Next base: position 199,643 of record NZ_SOHN01000019.1, on the reverse strand, counting down.
TCACTTTCATCGGCCGCACCGACGATGTCTTCAAGTCGAGCGACTACAAGGTGTCGCCGTTCGAAGTGGAGAGCGTACTGCTCGAACATCCCGCGGTCGCCGAAGCCGCCGTCGTTCCCGCGCCCGATGCGACCCGCCTGAACATTCCCAAGGCCTACATTCATCTCGCACCGGGCTGGGAACCGACGGCGGAGACCGCCGAAGCCGTGCTGCGACACGCCCGCACCGGGCTGCCGGCCTACATGCGGGTGCGGCGGGTGGAGTTCTTCGATCTGCCCAAAACCATCTCGGGCAAGATTCGCCGAGTTGAGCTGCGCGAGCGTGAAGACGACGCGGCCGCTACAGGTACCCCTCTGTCGAACGAGTGGCGCGACGACCAGTTTCCGGGGCTCAAACGCTAGAAGACCGGCAACACCCCCGACGGTCGTCGGGCCGGCGCGCTGACGCCGATCGACGACGTGCTGGCGGGCATCCGTCGCTACCGCGGTGTGTTCGCGGCGACCGGCTGCGCGACCGTGGCACGAACGTATGGGTGCGGTTCGTGCTTGTTCCCTGGCTAACCGATGCGGTGGATAACGTCGACGCGGTTGCCGAAATCGTGGCTCGCTGGCCCAACGTCTCACGGGTCGAGGTGCTGCCGTTCCGCCAGATGGGCGAGGACAAATGGAACCGCCTCGCCATTCCCTACCCGCTGCACGGGGTACACCCGCCCGATGCCGCAGTGCTCGAGCGCGTGCGCGACCAGTTTCGCACCCGCGGCCTCACGGCGTTCTAGCCACTACTAGTAACGCGCGAGAAGTTCCGTCTTTTTGGCGAGGAATTCGGCATCCGTCACCACGCCGGCGTCACGCAGCTGACCCAATTGGGTCAAGTGCAGGGCGATACCGGTGGATGCCGCGGGCGCGAGTTCGCGACGGATGGGTGTGGCATTCAAGGCTGCCACCGGCTCCGGAACGAGGGCCGGTCCGTGCACGGCCGCGAGTGAGGGTGCAGGCGGGGCTGCGTGCCCGGCCTGCGACATGCGGTCGATCCAAGCCAGCGCGATCGCCGAGAGAATGAACACCATGTGGATGATGACCTGCCAGAGCACGCCGTCCCAGGTGTAGACGTTGCCGGTAATAGTCTCGGTCGGGTCCGAGCCGACCGGCGTGCCGCGCGCGGCCAGATCGCCAACCTCGATGAAGGTTTTCAGCAGGTGAATTGACGAGATTCCCACGATGGCCATGGCGAGCTTGACCTTGAGCACGTTCGCGTTGACGTGGCTGAGCCACTCCGGCTGGTCAGGGTGACCGTCTAAGCGGATGCGCGAGACGAACGTCTCGTAGCCGCCAATGATGACCATGATCAGCAGGTTCGCAATCATCACGACGTCGATCAGGCCGAGCACCGAGAGCATGATCGCGGCTTCTTCAACGTGGATGCCACCGTCGGCGCCGGGCACGGTCAGTGAGGTCCATACGTCGCCGCCGAGGTTGATGAGCTCGACCATGAACACGATCACATAGATAATCTGCGCGATGATGAGGCCGATATACAGGGGAGCCTGCAGCCAGCGGCTAAAGAAAATCATCATGCCGACGCTGCGTACCCAGCTGGACTGGGGACGGAAGGGGCGGGGGAGGGCTGTTTCAGTCACCGATCGATCTTAGGTGGAGTCCGAGTGTGAACCCCCTGTGAGCTGAGCTGGTTTTCAGGACCCGCGCCAGCAGCCGGGAGTCGATGATTCTGGGCGCTTTCGCGCAGGGGATCCACGACCGCCGCTGTCCGTGCCGCCACCAGGGCCCGGCTGAAACTGCCGGCCACGAGATAGGAACGAGCCGGGGCTTCCAGGGGACCCACCCGTTGATCGAGTAGGCGCTCTTGTTGGCCTAAGACCCACTCTTCGTACCAGCCCGGAAGGAGATTCGCCTCCTCTAACAGGTCGATCGATTCCGGCGGCACTGATCGATCGCCGTTCAGCGTTATGTCGGTGGTCAATTCCCGCACCTGGCGCAGATCGATGCGCACCGCCGGATCGAGCTGGAGGGGATCGGTAGTACGCAGCAAACGCGGCAGCTCATGTGAGGTACGAAACACGCTCGCCCGCAAGTTGCCTTCCGACTGGCGCTGGGGCCTGTCGGCTCAGAGCCGTGCGGCCAGCACCGGTCGCGGCTGGGTGTGCAGCACGGCGAGGGCTGCGAGGAGGCGCTGTTGCCGGGCACCGACCTCGACCGGTGCGCCGTTGAAGCACAACTGCCAGTACCCCAGCACGCGAGGATCCCAGCCCTTCGGCCTGCGCAACCCGCCTCGTGATTCGCCGCCGGAGTCTGTGCCGCCGGAGTCTGTTTTGACTGAGTAACTCACCGGTAACGCCGACGGGGTTACTCTCAACCGGCACGAGCTCTGGAGATAGGACGGCCATGAGTCAATTCGCACTTTGTGTGGGCATCAACCGGTTTGAAAACCTGCCCGTGAATCGCTGGCTGAATGGCTGCGTGAACGATACCGCCGATGTTAGCGCCCTGCTCGGCGCGATGACCGAGGCGCTCGACCGTGCGGCTACGCCGGGGGAACACCTCAACCACATCGTGTTTACGATGTCGAGTCATGGCACCCAATTGCCCGACACGAGCGGGGATGCGGCCGACCAGGTCGACGAGGCCTTTGCCACCTATGACCTTCAGCAGAACGGTGCCGTCTGAAACGCGAGCTCCCTAATCATCGACGACGAGCTGCACGATTTGTTCGCCCGACTGGCCAAGGGCGTACTGCTCGATGTGATTCTCGATACCTGCCACAGCACCAGCGGGCAAACTTCGGCGGCCGGTACAACGGGGCATTCACCCGCTTTCTTTTCGATGCGCAGCGATCCCGGTCTCAATTTCGGCACTGCTCGACGCGGCCGCCGGCCGAGGGCCTGAGATCGGTGCGGGCGGGATCGACTCGACCGCGGGATCCGCTGGCCCTGCAGGAGTGATGGCAGTGCTAGCTCACGCGAAACGGATGCCGCGGTGCGCGCCCCCGCCCCGCCCCCGCCGCCGCGTTCCTGCGCGCTGCCGCAGACTTCATCGACGGGTAGCCCTCCGTAACGCCCCGCTGCGCGGGAGGTGCGCCCGTGCGCGGGAGTTGCGCCGCCCACGCAGCGGCGCAACTCCCGAGCACCCTGACGCGACGGCACCGATCGCAGGCTGCCACCACCCGCTCTCAATGGCGACATCTTTCGCATCCGGTGCCGTGTCCTGCCAGACTGAAGGCACGGCTCGGCGCCACGGGAGACAGACCGGATCGCCCAAACGACGTACACGCTATGCGCCTCGGAAGGACTCCATGCTCGATTTTCTGTTTAGCCCGATCCCGGTGATCATTTTCATGATCATTGTGGTTCTGCTCATTGCCCTGGTTTACGCCAAGACCATCTATAAGAACGCCGGGCCCGACGAGGCCCTCATCATCACCGGCAAGAAGAGCCGTAAGACGATCGTCGATGGTGCCACACTCGAGGAATCCGGTCAGCGCGTCGTGCACGGACAGGGCGTCTTCATCACTCCCTTCTTCCAGAAGGCGTTCAAGATCAGCCTGCGCAGCCGGGCGATCGAAATCACTGCCGTTGCGCAGGACCGCAACGGCATCACGCTTTCGGTTGAAGCCGTCGCCATCGTCAAGGTCGGCGACGACCCCGCCGCGATTCGCGCCGCGGCCCAGCGCTTTCTGGGCCAGGACAAGAACATCGATGGCTTCGCGCAAGAGGTGTTGAGCGGTTCGCTGCGTTCCTCGATCGGCGCGACCGACGTCATGACCGTCATCCAGAAACGCGATGAGCTCGGCAGCTCGGTGCTCGCCACCGCACGTGAGTCGCTCGCCAATCAGGGCCTTGACGTTGACTCGTTCGAGATCAAGGGCATCACCGACGAAAACGACTATATTCGCGACATCGGTCGTGCCGAGCAGGCCAAGGTGCGTCGCCAGGCCGAGGTTGCCGAGCACGTCGCGAACCGCGAATCGCAGGAAGCCCTGATCACCGCCGAGCAGGCCATCGCCGAAGCGCAGAACACACTCGCCCTGCGCAAGGCCGCGCTGCAGCTCGACACAGACAAAGCCTCCGCCGAGGCCGCCGCGTCGCGGCCCCTCGCCGAGGCAAAGGCGCAGCAGGCCATTGTGCAGGAGCAAGAACTCACCGCCCAGCGCCGTGCGAGCCTGCGCAAGGCCGAGCTGGAGTCCGAGGTCAACGCGATCGCCGACGCCGACGCATACCGAATCCGCGTGACCGCGATTGCCGCAGCCGAGGCCTCCGTCGCCAAGGCCACCGCCGACCGTGACAGCCGTGTCGCCAACGCCGACGCCACTCGCGCTGAGGGTCAGGCCGACGCCGACGCCATTCTCGCCCGTGGTACAGCCGAAGCGACCGCCACCCGTCTCTCGGCCGAGGCCGTCGCCCAGCAATCTGAGGCGCTCATCCAGCTACGGCTGATCGAGATGCTTCCGCAGATCGCGCACGAGCTCGCCGCTCCCATGGGTAATATCGACCAGCTCACCGTCATCTCAACGGATGGCGCCAGCCAACTCTCCAAGAACGTCGCGTCGGGCTTCAGCGAGGTCGATGCCGTACTCGGCTCCACCATGGGAATCGGCATCAAAGACCTGCTGGGCGGGTTGCTCGGCGGCACTGCCGGAGCCGCCCTGCGGAACGCCGCGCCCACGGGCGCGTCCGTTTCACCCAGTGGCGCATCGACGCTTTCGACTGCGACCGCCGCTGGCCCACTGGCTGACGCGGTGAAGTCGACTTCGGTATCTGAAGGGGCCAAAGAAGCCGCGCCTTCAGAATGACTCTTGGCGATCAACGGCGTTGATTTCGACGCTGATGACAACGAGGCGGTCATAATCGCGGCTGCAACGTAGATGGAGACGTGCGTTGCGACTCGGCTAAGTCAACAGCCGGGGCCATGGGGGTTCACGTTGCAGTCTTCGGCGACGAGCACCGTCGATTCGTTCGCTGCCACGACGGCGAACGGGGCTGACGGCACGGTGACGATACCCTCGACGGGGCGCCAGCCCTGGTCGCCGAAGCTGTAGTCGGCTCGGTACTCGACTGTCAACACCACCGAATAAGTACCCTTCGTTGTGTAGACGTGGCTCGTGGCGGTGCTGGCGAACTCCGCGACGCCGAGGTCTTCCCAGCTGGCCCCGCCGGTTACGCTCGATCCAGCCGTGCCGTCGCCATAGTTCCAGCGGTAGCCGATCGGGGTGAACATCACCTGCGCGGGCTGGCCAAGCAGTAGTCCCTCGCCAACTTGAGCGGATGCTCCGGCCCAGAAATTCGCGGCCAGTCCAACGACCGCCCAGCCGTTGGGTTCCATGCCGGAGGGGGCCGCTGGCGCAGGGAAGTTCTCCAGGTCGGAGACGCGCACGATGGTGCTTGGCGAACAATTCGGGCAGGGCGTTGTGGGGGCGGCGATGGTGGGTGGCCACTCGGGGTGGCGTGAGATCACCGGAAAGTCGCCGGAGCCACAAAGCGTCCACTCCTGCTCCGAGGTCAGCCGGCCAACGGGGTGGGCGCAGATCTCGGTCAGTGCTTGCCCGGTCCCAGCCCGGCCGCCCGAACCACGATCCCCGCCCGATCCGCCGGCGGAGGTGCCACCATATCCGGCTGAGAGGTCGACGCCGGCGCCGTTTACGATGCCCTGGGCTGGTTCTTCATCGGATGGCGGGTCATCGACGTTACCCGCCGTGGTTTCGTCATGCCTCCCTGACCCGTGGCTCATAGCCGAAGCGGATGTGGGAGAGATTAGTGCAATGCAAATCGACAATCCTGTGATCGTCAACAGAAGTTTGTGCCGGTCCATAGTTCCGACCTTTCCAGTAGAAGACGATTCGTCGTGGAGTCCTCGGTCAGAGCGACTTGAAGAGGATGGCGTGAAACGCGATCGGGCGGAACTACTGACACGCCTTCCGAGTCGACGACATCCGTCGCGGAAACATCGAGACACATGTACACAACTACGGAGCCTTTCTGGAGATTGGCTGACTGGATTGTCATGGAGTCGAAAGCAAGATCACCGACGAGATGTACTTCCTTTTCCGACAACCGCTCGAAGGACGCAATTTCACCTGGCAGCATGTCAGCCGTCACGAAGGAGGTGATTCGTTGCGGATCCATGCCGCCCTCGCGTGAAATCGTGTTCGACATCCCCTGATATGACACATAGAACGCCGTCGCGGCAGCCAGTGCCTCCTCGTTCGACGCGAACACCGGAGGGGTCTTTGTGGGGACAGCCGTCGCCACCGGCACCGGGGACACCGTGACGGGCGGGGCGGGGGTGGCCATGCATCCGCTTAGTAAAAGTGACAGTAAAAGGGCGCCGAGCACTACGTTGTGCAGCGGACGGTGACGCGACGGGATGCGCATGGGGTCAGGATAGACGGATTGCTACAATCCTGCCGAGACTTTCCACAGGCTGGTATTGAAGCCGCGAGAACGGTAAGAATCACTGCAACGTGCCCGCGAGCAAACTGCACCCCTCACTCAAAATCTGCGGCTCAGTCGTGTGCAGTCAATGCGTGCGAGAGCAGCGCGGGCTGCCCGCCGGATCGCATGGCGGCGCGCTGACGCTCGGCTCCGGTGCGAGCCGCTGCATCCGGTCCAGTAACTTCAGAACTTGTTCGAGGTTGCCGACCTCGTCGTTGGTCCCGCCAACGCCGACTAGCCGGCGAATTCGACGGTCGTACTCGACGGCATTCGCGAACAGCAGCGTGCACAATCGTCGACCACCGATGCATGTGCATGCTGCGCCAGCTGGAGAATCCGGTATCTGCTCCGTGCCAGAACGGTCAATTCACGGCGCGCGCGAGCTGCGTCGGCAGCCAAACCCGCACCCGGTTGAGCGCCTGTACCCTGGCCTCCCGGCTGGGAATACCGACGTGCACATGCAGTCCGTTGATGAGGTAATCGGGTACCAACCCCGAAACGCTTAACATTGGTCACCTCGGGCCCAGCCTCGACCGAAAAGCGAGCGGATCAGCGGATGCCTGTTCAAAGCGATCAGAGATCGGCGTCGATGGTTCGATCTGCGAAGCGAGAAACTCGTGGCTAATGAATCGCGACACCAAAGAGCGGCCGAGGAGCTCGGCATGCACTTCGTCGCTGACGTTTGCCGGCTGCAGAGTTGCCGGCTTCAAAAGATGAATTCCTCCTCAATGCCGAACGGTCGCATTTCCCACCTCCGGCACTTTCACCGGATACTACTTGAAAAACCGGTATCAAGCCGATACATTCTCAAATCCGGCAGCCGGTCACATTCGCACTGACACCTGACTAATATGACCAATAATCATGAATTGATGTGCAGGTGTGGGCTTTCGCACTTATCGGCTCAGTTGGGGGTAAACGTGGTGCAAGTAACCGAGGTTCCGGCCGGCGCGGCCCAGTCATGGCGGCGTTCTCTTCATGGCGTTCTCGGCGGCCTGCTCGGGTTCGTCGCCATGAGCGCGGCGGCCGGCGTCTTGGTCGCCGTGTCGGTGACCCCGGTCGTGGCGCTCTCGGGCATAGCTGCGACCAACACGATCTCGGTGTTCGAGAATCTGCCGGGTTACGTCAACATCGAGCCCCTGTCGCAGAAGAGTGACATCTTCGCCACCCGCAGTGACGGAACGGTCGAACTGCTCGCCTCGTTCTACGATCAGAACCGCATCGAGGTGAGTTGGGATGCGATCGGCCAGTTTGCGAAGGATGCCGCGGTGTCGGGAGAAGACCCCCGATTCTATGAGCATGGCGGGGTGGATCTGCAGGGCACGCTGCGGGCCACGGCCACAACGGTGGTCGGCGGAAACACGCAGGGTGGGTCATCGATCACGCAGCAGTATGTGAAGAATGTGCTCGTGCAGAAGTGCGAGCTGATCACCGACAAGCGGGCGCACGATGCGTGCTACCACGCGGCGACCGAGACCACGCCAGATCGCAAACTCAAGGAAATGCGGCTCGCCATCGGGGTCGAGAAGAAGTACGGCAAGCACGACATATTGCAGCAATATTTTAATATCACCGGCTTCGGCGGCACTGTCTACGGCATCGAGGCCGCAGCCAATTACTATTTCAACACCACCGCGGCAAACCTCACCCTGACGCAGGCGGCGAGCCTGGTCGCGATTGTGAACAACCCGGTGAAGTTTCAGCTCGACAAGCCTGCGAGCGAAACCAATGGGACCGCAAACGGTTACGCGGCCAACAAACAACGCCGCGACTATATTCTGCGCGAGATGCTGCGGTACCAGAAGATCACGAACTCCGAGTTCGACGCCGCCGTCGCGTTACCGGTCGAGCCCATTATCACCGAACCGAGCACGGGCTGCCAGACCGCCGCGGCCAACGCGTACTTCTGCGACTATGTGACCAAAATTCTGCAGAACGCTCCCATCTTTGGCACGGATGCTGCCACTCGGATGCTCAACTTTCGGCGCGGTGGTTACGACGTCTATACGACCCTTGACCTCGATGTGCAGAACGCGGCCGTGACCACCATGAATCAGCAGGTGCCCAAGGTCTACGCCGGCGGGGACGTGGGCGCGGTGATCACGAGCGTGCAGGTCGGCACCGGCCGGGTGCTTGCCATGACCCAGAACAAGGACTACAGCCAGGACCCCGCAGTGCAGGCGACTGGAGCCAACTACACCGGCATCAACTACGCCACCGACTTCGCCGAGGGCGGGTCGAGCGGGTTTCAACCCGGGTCGACCTATAAGGTCTTCACCCTCGCGGAGTGGCTCAAGGAAGGCCATTCCCTCAACGAGCGCGTTGACTCGAGGCGCAAAGCGAACTGGGGTACTTTTCAGGACAGCTGCCTCGGACCGCAGAACTACAACAAGGAGGGCTTTAACCCGCGCAACGATGCAAACGAATCCGGGGCCAATTACAGCGCGCTGCAGGCCACCGTTGGCTCGATCAATACTGGTTTCATCGGAATGGCCAAGCGGCTGGACCTCTGCGGAATTCGCAAGACGGCTGAGGCGTTTGGGGTGCACCGGGCTGACGGCAACCCGCTCTCGCAGTCTGGAGCATCCGTGATCGGAACCAACGAGGTTGCGCCGCTGACCATGGCCGTCGCCTTCGCCGGCATCGCCAACAAGGGCGTCACCTGCTCGCCGATTGCTATTGATCGCATCGTCGGTCCGGGTGGGGTGGAGATTCCGGTGCCGCCGTCGACCTGCACGCAGTCGGTCGATTCGACGGTCGCGGCCGGTATGGCCTACGCGATGCGTCGGGTGATGACGAGCGGCACCGGGCGGCAGTCCAACGCCAGCACGGTGCCTGCGGTACCGATGATCGGCAAGACTGGAACAACGGATAGCGCCAAAGACACCTGGATGAGCGGCGCCAGCACCAAGGTAGCCACGGTGGTCGCCGTGGTGAGTCTGACCGGAGCGCTCAGCCAGCGGCGGCAGTTCTTTGGACGGGACCAGATCGCGACGGCCCGACATCGCATGTGGCCCGTCGTAATGTCAGTCGTTAATGCCAAGTACGGCGGAGATGCCTTCGACGAGCTCGCCCCCAAGTACATTCCACCCCCCGTGGTCGTGGCCCCGCCGGTCGCTCCGCCGGTCGCTCCGCCGGTGGCTCCGCCGGCACCGCCCGATGCGGCCCCCGCCCCGCCGGGGCAGTAGCCGGACGAAAACGGCTACGCACTCTGCACCGCATTGAGATGGTGCAGGGTGCCACCGGCGTGAGATGAAAGCTGCGCCGGATGCGCGGCGAGTTCAGCCGCGTAGGCGGCGGCGCTGGCTGCTTCCGCCGCGGCAGCGTGCTCGACGGCGTGCCGTTCCTTCACCTGGCGGGCCACGTCGAACAGGTTCCACAGATTCTCCCCGGTCACCGAGACGCCGCGCGCACCGGAGCGCCGTGTGCGACCGCGCACGAGCATGTAATTGGTCTGGAACACTTGCCCGCCGACCCGCTCCTGCGCGTCGTGAAAGAACACGACATTCGCGACCGGGCCGGTGCCATCGTCGAGGCTGATGAACACCACGCGGCGGCCGCCGCGCATCGGCGGTGTGTTCGTGGCTCGCCGAACTCCGGCGAGCAGCACCTCGGTGCCGCCGGGCAGATTGCCGAGCTCACTCGCCGGGGTCACCCCCAACTCCTTGAATAGGGCGTGAAAGCGTTTCATCTGGTGTGACCCGACGGCCAGGTTCAGGTCCTGCAGCTCCAGATCGGTCTGGGTGCGGCCGCGCAGTTCGAGTGAGGTGATGGCACCGGCGCGGTCGCCGGAGTATTGCGGTACCGGTAGTTCCACCTCAAACGCGAGCTGGTCGGCGCGAATGACCACGGCGGTGCCGCGCAGCGACTGGATATGCGCGAGCAGTTCGTGCCGCCGGGTGCGGTCGTAGCCGATGAAGGTGTCGAGGGCGCCCACCCGGGCAAGTGCTTCGAAGGTGCGCCGCCTGGGGTGCACCCGGTCACGAAAGTCTTGCAGTGAGCCAAACGGCTGGTGCCGGGCAATGCGCTCCCGCTCCGCGTCCGTGCTGCCGACCAGTTCCGGCAGCGCCAGACGGATGCCCTGGCTCCCGTCGGCGAGATCCTCCACCCGGTAGTCCAGCGCACTGGACTGCACGTCGAGGGGGAGTACGGGCACCCCGAGCACCCTGGCCTCGGCGACGATGAGGTCTTTGGGCCACATGCCAGGATCGTGGGTAAGAAGCCCGGCCAGGAAAGCGGCCGGGTGATGGGTTTTCAGCCAGGCGGACTGGTACGTAGGTAGGGCGAAGGCTGCACCGTGCGCTTTGGCGAAGCCGAAGCTGCCAAACCCGGCTAGCACCGTCCAGACCTGGTCGATGACGGCAACGCTGAACCCGCGCGCAAGCGCGCGTTCACGCACGTACATTTCGATCTCGGGGAGTTGCTCGGGCTTACCGAGGTGGCGGCGAAAGACATCCGCTTTGCCCAGGCCGCAGCCGGTGAGTTCGTCGAACAGCCGCATGACCTGTTCGTGAAAGATGACAACGCCGTTGGTCTCGCGCAGAATCGGCTCGAACCGGGGATGAATGTAGTCGGGGGAGACCTCGCCATGCCGGGCCTGCAGATATTTGAGCGGCATATTGTTCTTCATCGGGCCGGGTCGAAACAGCGAGATCTCGACCGTGAGGTCGTTGAACACCTCCGGTTGCAGCTTGCCGACCAGCTCCATCTGGCCGGGGGACTCGATCTGAAAGATGCCGAGGGTGCGGGTCGAGCGAATCAGCTCGAACGTTTTCGCATCGTCGAGTGGGACCCGGTCGAGGTCGATGCTCTCGCCGGTGAGCCGATGGTGCTCTTCAACGGCGTGCGCCATCGCCGACTGCATGCGCACACCAAGAATGTCGAGCTTGATCAGCCCCATCGGGTCCATGTCGTGTTTGTCGTACTGCGACATCGGCAGGCCCATGCCGCTCGCCTGCACCGGGGTGCGGTCGAGCAGGCTCGCGTCGGAGAGGATCACTCCGCAGGGGTGCACCGAAATATGTCGGGGGAGTCGGTCGAGCTTGGCGGTGAGGTCGACGAGCAGGTCGAGCTGTTGCGACTCGCGCACCTCGGCGGCGAGGGCCTCGAGTTCGGGCTTCTCTTCGAGGGCGCGGCGAAAGTCGCGGGCGTTGAATCGCCACATCTGCTTGGCGATCACGTTGATCTGGGCGTCGGGCAGGCCGAGGGCGAGACCGGCGTCGCGCACGGCGCCACGGCCGCGGTAGGCGTTGGTCATCGACATGAGCGAGACCCGGTCGCTGCCGAAGGCACGAAAGACCTCGCGGTAGATGTCGTGGCGCCTGGCTGACTCGACGTCGATGTCGATGTCGGGCAGCGTCTGGCGTTCGGGGGAGAGAAAACGCTCCCAGAGCAGCCCGTTGCCGATGGGTTCGACCGAAGAGGTGCGCAGCGCGTAGTTGAGCACCGAGCCGACCCCCGAGCCGCGCGCCTGAATGCGGATGCCCATCCCGCGAATAATGTCGGCCACCCGGGACACGGTGAGAAAGTAGCTGGCAAAACCTAAGTGTTCGACCGTTTTCATCTCGTGGGCGAGCTGGGCGTGGGCCGCTTCGACCGCGCGCGAGCCGCTCGCGGAGTACAGGTCGGCGATGCCGCTTCGGGCGCGCCGCCACAGTTCGGTGACCGGGTCGCCGGTGACGCCAATGACGCGCGCCTCCGGCATGCGCGGGCGCCCCAGCCCGATATCGAGAACCGGGTCGAGGCTGCACCGGTCAGCGAGCTGCTCGGTGTCACGCAGTAGCCGTTCGAGCGCCCCGTCATCGTGCAGACCGGCATCAACGACCATGCGGGCCACCTGGCGCATCGCTCCGGCCGGTTTGAGCCAGGCCTGGCCGTTGGTTTGGGGGGTTTCGAGTTCGGCAAGCGGCAGCAGAAAGCGTGCGGCATCGGCGAGATCGGCGGTGACCGCCTCGGCGGGCGTACCGTACCGCACGGCATTGCTGAGCACTGCGGGCAGCCCCGCGTTCTCGGCGAGGGCGAGCATGCGCGTGGCCGGAGTTACGCTGCCGACGGTGCCGCTTTCGGCCAGGTGACAGACGATTTCGAGTACGAGGGCCTGGGCGGGCAGGGCTCGTTGCCAGTGGGCGAGCCGCGCCGCAGCATCTGAATTGTCGCGCCTTGCGATCGCGAGGCCAACGTCGGAGTCGGGGCCGAGCAGCACGGTGAGCGAGGCGAGGCCGGCCAGATCGGCCAGGCGGGCGCGCGAAATGCTCGGTCCGGTGCTGCCAGGCGTGAGCGCGGAGCGTTGACCGGCACCACCGTCGTGGGCGGAGCTGACCGCCCGGCAGAGCGCGGCGTACCCGCGACCGTTGGTGTGACCGTGGGCGAGCACGACCACTCGGCCGAGCGGGCGATACTCCTCGTCGTGCACGGCGAGTTCGGCGCCGAGCCCGGGGCGGATACCCACGATCTCGCAGGCTCGCACGTGTTTGACGGCTCCGTAGAGTCCGTCACGGTCAGTGACGGCTAGAAAATTCGCGCCCTGCGCGGCCGCCTGCTCGGCCAGGGCTTCGGGAAGCGTTACCCCGTAATGGGTCGAGTAGGCGCTCGCAACGTGTAGGTGCGCGAAGCTCGTCGCCAGTGCGTTGCTCATCCCCAGTCCAATGCTAAAGTCCAGGACCCGTCAATGCCGCGACGCAGGTCGTAGCGGTGCTGTTCTTCGCCGCCGCGACTGGCATCGAGCCGCCACAGCTCGGTGTCGATGCGGGTGGGGGTTCCTTCGTTTTCCCACCACCGGGTGCGTTTGAACACCGCCTGCGGTTGTCCGATGACGGTGTGTTCAAACCGATTCCAGATGAATGCGCGCGGGTCGCCGTCGGGGGACAACTCAACGTCGACCGGTGCGTCAATGATTTGGGGCAAGGTGGGCTCCCTAGGCTCGTGACGGGTGATAATGGTAAAAACCTGATGAGCGATGGTTAAAAAAACTCCTGCAATGAGTTCGAACAAAATCTAGTTGAAACCAATGGCTATCGAATATTTCTTCTAGGTAAAAGTGTATGTCACCCCACCGACATGCGCCATGGGCGATTGCCCGCGGCCCAGCTGACGCCCGCGATCTACGATGGCCAGATGATCGAAGTAATACCGAACGGCAGTGCACCGACCGAAAGCTCACCCAGCACAGCGCAGATCACCAGGGAGCTCGCCCAGCGTCTGGTCGAACAACTTGCGCCGAGCCTGGTGCACAACGTGAACATCATGGATGCGACCGGCATGATCATTGGCTCGGTGGACGCCGCCCGCATCGGTACCCGGCACGATGGAGCCCGGGACGCGGCGTTCCGCGGCGAAGCGGTACACATTGCCCCCGGTGATGAACACCAAGGCACCCGGCCGGGCGTGAATATTCCGCTGATCCTCGACGGCCACGTCGTCGCGGTCGTGGGGGTCACCGGAACCCCCGCCGAGGTTCTACCGGTCGCGCAGGTGCTCGTGCTGACCGTTCACATGCTGCTCACCCAGGAACGACTGCGCGACAACGCGTCGTGGCGAGAATCGGCGACCCGGGACATCCTCTCAACTTTGTCGCTGGGCAAGCTCACCGAAAGCCGCCTGATATCGGGATTGCGGGGCATCGACGTGCCCCTGCAGCCGCCGTGGAACCTGACCGGAGTTTTCAACACGGCGCCCGGCGCGAACTCGTCGGTGTCGCTGCTGCGCCAGCTGCGCGAGCTCTCCGGGGTGGTAGCCGCCGATATCAACGGCGCCGTCTGGGTGCTGAGCGGATCGTCGACGGCGATCGGTTTGTCACTGCTCCGGCAACGCCTGCAACAGTCCCGCGTAGAGCCCCTGTGGTTTCTGACCGGGCGGGTCGGCGCGACGATGCCGCAACTCACCGGTGACGCGGAGCGCCTCGGCACGCTGCTGGCCCGGCCCGGACTGCTCGTCCCACTCACCACGTGGGCCGGCCCCGAGATTCGGCTCGACTCACTGGGGCTCGAACTTGCGATCGCCGGCCTGCCCGACGCCATGATCGACGACCTCGCCGCGTCGGTACTCGCCCTGCTCAGTGACACCCTGCGCGAAACCGCCCGGGTGTTTCTCGGCAACGAACTGTCGATCGTCGGCGCTGCGCGAGCGCTCGGCGTGCACCGCAATACCGTCGTGCAGCGACTCGACCGCATCGAAGTGCTCACGACCCTCAACATGCGGCATTTCAGTTCCGCCGTCTCGATGCGGGTTGCACTGGCGGCCGATGACGCCCACTATGTGCACGGTGCACAGTAATTGTCTCAAAACCCAGCGAAAAATGTGGGTTCATTCCACCTGAATATGTGTGCGATTGTGACCTAGCCTGAACTAATGAACGGTCGCCCGGCATTGAAGCCGCTCACAATAGTCATCGCACCGGATTCGTTCAAGGGAAGCCTCAGTGCAGCCGCCGCCGCCGCAGCCATGGCCGAAGGGGCCTGCGACGCCGCCATCGCTCTCGGTCTGCCGCAGGCCCAGATCACCCTCTGTCCGATGGCGGACGGCGGCGAGGGGACCCTCGATGCCATCGCCGCTGTCTGGGGCGTCGAACCCCGCACCATGCCCACCGTCGATGCGCTTGGCCGCAGCCGACTGGCCCACTATGCGCGGTCAACTAATGGCCGGGTCGGGCTGATCGAGGCGGCCGAGTCCAATGGTTTGCCGCTGGTAGCGGATGCTGCGCCCCAACCCCAGCGCGCCGACACCTTCGGCGTCGGTCTGCTCGCCCGGGAATTGCTCGACCAAAATGTCGAGGAGATTCTGCTCTGCATCGGCGGCTCGGCCAGCACCGACGGTGGGACCGGCCTGCTCGCCGCGCTCGGCGTACGCTTCCTCGATGCGGCCGGCGAAATCGTCGCTCCCGGCGGGGCCGGCCTGGCGCAGATAGAGTCGATCGACCTCGCCGGACTGCATCCGCACGCCCGCGCTGTGCGCTGGCGTGTCGCCGTCGACGTGAATAATCCACTCTGCGGCCCGACCGGCGCCGCCGCGGTGTTCGGCCCGCAAAAGGGTGCTTCGCCGAGTGACATTGCCGAGCTCGACGCCGGTCTGGCCCATCTCGCCGCCATCGTTCTGGACGAATCCGGCGAGGACATGACCGACCGGCCCGGTGCGGGAGCGGCCGGCGGTATACCGGCCACTCTGGTGCCGTTGCTTTGTGCCGAGCTGGTGCCCGGCTCAACCCTGGTAGCGGATGCCGTCGGTCTCGCCGACAAAATCGCCAACGCCGACCTCGTTCTCACCGGGGAAGGCAGCTTCGACTCCCAATCACTCGGTGGCAAGGTAGCCGTGGCTGTCGCTCGTCTGGCCCCGGCAGGATGCCCGGTCGTCGTCATCGCGGGACGGGTGGCGCTGCCTGCGGCCGACACCGCAGCATCCGGGGTCACCGCTGCCTTCTCGATCGCCGGCGGACCGGCGACCCTCGACGACCTGCAGCAACACGCTGCCGAACGCGTGCGCGACACGACGGCGCACGCCGTCACCCTCTTTCTTCAGTCCCACTAGTTGCCGTTCCACCCAGAAATAGAAAGGCCGCCTCAATGCTGAGCATTGCCGTCCTGGTGACTCTCGTCGCCGCCATCGTCTTCGCCACCGCGAAGCTGAAAATCAATCCCTTTCTCGCTTTGCTCGCCGCCGCCCTGGTGGGTGGTTTCGCGTTCCGGTTGCCGGTCGACACGATCGCCCCGACCATCACGACGGCTTTCGGCGTCACTCTGGGCAACATTGGTCTGATCATTCTGTTCGGAACCATCATCGGGGTGATCCTCGAGCGCACCGGCGCCGCCATCGCCATGGCCGAAGCACTCATTCGGGTGCTGGGCACTCGATTCCCGACCCTCACCATGAGCGTCATCGGCTTCATCGTGTCGATCCCGGTGTTCTGTGACTCCGGATTCGTCATTCTGAATTCGCTCAAGAAATCGCTCGCCGCCCGCGCCAAGGTGTCGCTGGTGGCGATGACGATCGCGCTGATGACCGGCCTGTACGCTACCCACGTGTTCGTGCCGCCGACCCCAGGACCGCTCGCCGCCGCCGGCAATCTCAACGTCATCGACCAGCTCGGACTGATCATCGGATTCGGCCTGATTGCCGCTGCGGTTTCTGCGGTGGCCGGGCTGCTCTGGGCGAACCGGTTCCTGACGAAGAACATTGAACTCATGCCGGAAGTGGCCGGCGAAGAAGACGAGCAGGACTACGACAAGATTCGTGCCTCCTACGGCAAACTGCCCAACGCCTTCATGGCCTTTTTGCCGATTCTCGCGCCGATCCTGCTGATCTGCATCGCCTCGATCGCCAAGCTTCCCAGTCTGCCGTTCGGCGAATCCGGCCTGTACCTAGCCGTTGTCTTTCTCGGCACCCCGGTTATCGCCCTGGCCGTCGGCTTGCTCGCCTCCCTGTTTCTCCTGCGGGGCAAGGGCAAGCTCGACATGTTCGGCGAACGCGTCACAGAGGGCATTCGCATCTCGGCACCCATCCTGCTGATCACGGCCTCCGGTGCTGCCTTCGGAGCCGTTCTCGCCGCTTCCGACCTCACCGACTTCCTCGGCAGCTCCCTGTCTACGCTCGGCCTCGGGCTCGCCGTGCCGTTCGTGATCTCGGCCGCACTCAAGACTGCCCAGGGCTCATCTACGGTAGCGATGGTGACCACCTCCGTGTTGCTGTTACCCCTGCTGCCGGCGCTCGGTCTTGATTCTGACCTGGGCAAGGTACTTTCAGTGCTCGCGATCGGCGCCGGTGCCATGGTGGTCTCGCACGCCAACGACAGCTTCTTCTGGGTGGTGTCGCAGCTCAGCCGTATTCCAGTAGCGACCGCATACCGCACGCTCACCCCTGCCACGGCAATTCAGGGTGTCGCCGGTTTCGCCGCCGTTTGGGTGATCGGGCTCATCGTTTTGTAGCGCTATCAGCTTCAAGCGTTCATCTTCGGTTAACCCCCGGGACACCGAGCGGCGGGAGGGTAGGTCTGCCCCCAGTTCGGGGCTCACCCTAACCATGAGGAGCACTCGCATGCTGAATCGTGAATCCACCGGCCCCCGCCAGCACGCGACCGATCGTGATCGGCCGTTGTTGCCGCTGCTTCCCATGGAGGGGCACACGCTCGGCAAGCGCAGCGCGGTCACCTGCCACCTCAAGTGCGCTGACGCCTGCTTCCACCCGGTGCCCAACGAGAGCAAGAACGACTACTTTCGCGACATCGTCGGCGCTGCCCTGAGCCGCCGTTCCCTGCTCATGGGCGCGGGCGTGGGTGCTGCGGCGATCGTACTCGCGTCGGGCCAGTCGGTACCCGCCTTGGCGGCACCCGGCGGTCCAGCCAGCCGGGGCCTCGCATTCACGCCGATCGCGCCCGTTCCGGCCGCCGTCGACGCCTTTTCGGTGCCCGCCGGCTATTCCTGGAACCCCATCATCCGTTGGGGGGACCCGCTGTTCGCCGCCACCGATCGGTTCGACCCGGAACACCAGACGGCCGCGTCGCAGGCTCTCCAGTTCGGCTACAACAACGACTACCTCGACATCCTCGAGGGTCCGGGGCGCAAGGGGCGGGACGGCATCCTCGTCACCAATCACGAGTACACCAACGAGAACATCATGTTCGCCCCCGCCACGACACCGGCCGAAGCGGATGAGCAGCGTCGCATTGCCATGATGGCCCACGGCATGTCCGTGGTCGCCCTCGAACGAAAGCGCGCCGGCCAACCCTGGACCTACCGGGTAGGTGACCGCCTCAACCGGCGCATCACCGCGAGCACACCGTTCACCGTTACCGGTCCGGCCGCCGGCAGTGATCTACTGAAGACGAAGGGCGACCCCACCGGGCGCACCGTGCTCGGCACCCTCGGCAACTGCGCCGGTGGCACCACGCCCTGGGGCACAGTGCTCTCCGGCGAAGAGAACTTCAACGGCTACTTTCGCACCACGGGCACTAGCGCAGCCGATGCCCGCTACGGCTTGGCCAACCGCCCCACCGGTCGGCTCTGGGAACAGATCGACGACCGCTTCGACGCCACTGTCGCCGGCAACGAGAACGAGCCGAACAGATTCGGTTGGATCGTGGAGATCGACCCGGAGGCACCGGACGAGCCTCCGGTCAAGCACACGGCCCTCGGCCGGTTCAAGCACGAAGGCGCCAACGTTATCGTCGGAAAGACCGGCCATGTCGCCGCCTACATGGGCGACGACGAACGCTTCGACTACCTCTATAAGTTCGTCTCCCACGACCGCTTCGACAAGAAAAAGAGCCCGAAGGCGCGCAGCCACAACAAGTCCCTGCTCACCAGGGGCTCCCTGTACGTGGCCCGGTTCGCGGGCAACTCGCCGGCCGCCGAGATCACCGGCACCGGCCAGCTGCCGACCGACGGACTCTTCGACGGGACCGGACAGTGGGTAGCGCTCGTCATCGACGGCGTCTGCCAGGTTCCCGGCTTCACGACGGATGATGCGCTCGTGAACACCCGCCTGGTAGCGGATGCCGTCGGCGCCACCAAAATGGACCGCTGCGAAGACGTCGAGCCCAGCCCGGTAACCGGCAAAATCTATGTCGCCTGCACCAACAACACCAGTCGCGGCCTGCCAGGCAAGGAGGGTGCCACCGAGCCCAACCCGCGGGCGATCAACCGCGACGGCCACATCGTGGAGATCACCGAAACCGGATCTGATGTCACCTCGGTGACCTTCGACTGGAACCTGCTGCTCGTCTGCGGAAACCCGAAGACCAACACGAGCACCTATTTCGCCGGTTTCCCGAGCGACAAGGTGTCGCCAATATCCTGCCCAGACAACGTGGCCTTCGACACCGAGGGCAACCTGTGGATTTCCACCGACGGCGCACCGAGCACGATTGGATTCTGCGACGGACTGTTCAAGGTTCCGCTCGCCGGCCCCGAGCGCGGGCGGGTGCAACAGTTCCTCGCGGTGCCGCGCCAGGCGGAGACCTGCGGCCCGGTCATTCGCTCGGAGCAGTCGATGGTTTATGTCGCCGTGCAGCATCCGGGGGAAAACGGCAGCTGGGCTGCCCAGTCCAGCCGATTCCCCGACTACGTTGCGCTGGGGGCCACTGCTTCGGCTGGTGCGTGGGCCGGGCCGCGGCCATCCGTCGTGCAGGTCTGGAAGAGCTGATTCACCGCCCGTTCTGGTCGTTCCCTAGGCCAGAACGGGGGCCACGAACTGGGAATTGGCCGATTGTAATTTCTGAGATCCGTGGTGAAGTAAGAGGGCTGTAGTCAGAATCGCAGCGCTCACCCAGTGTGGAGAAGGTCGTTTGGCCTGCTCCGCGAAGAAAAACGAGGAAGGTAGTTCATGACGGGGAACAGAGCAGTTGCCTACAAGAGCGCCGGAGTCGTCGAGGTCATTGACATCGACTACCCCACGTTCGAACTCAAAGACGGACCGGGCGTCAACCCGGCCAACGTCGGTCGGAAGGTGCCGCACGGCGTCATTCTCAAAACAGTGACCACCAATATTTGCGGCTCCGACCAGCACATGGTGCGTGGCCGTACGACCGCACCGGCGAACCTGGTGCTGGGTCACGAAATCACCGGCGAAGTGGTCGAAGCTGGCCCCGACGTCGAATTCATCAAGGTGGGCGACATCGTGTCGGTGCCGTTCAACATCAGCTGCGGTCGCTGTCGCAACTGCAAGGAACGCAAGACCGGCATCTGCCTCAACGTCAACCCGGACCGTCCGGGGAGTGCATACGGCTACGTCGACATGGGCGGTTGGGTGGGAGGCCAGGCCGAGTACGTGCTGGTTCCCTACGCCGACTGGAACCTGCTGAAGTTTCCTGACCGGGACCAGGCGCTCGAAAAAATCATGGACCTCACCATGCTCTCCGACATCTTCCCGACCGGATTCCACGGGGCCTACAGTGCCGGTGCCGGCGTCGGAACGACCGTGTACGTGGCCGGAGCTGGCCCGGTGGGCCTCGCGGCCGCCGTCTCGGCGCAGCTGCTCGGCGCGGCCGTCGTCATCGTCGGTGACATGAACGCGGATCGTCTCGCGCAGGCCCGCAGCTTCGGCTGCGAGACCATCGACCTCAGCAAGGGCGAGCCGGGGGAGCAGATTGAACAAATCCTCGGTGTGCCAGAGGTCGACGCCGGTGTCGACGCCGTCGGCTTCGAGGCGCGCGGTCACGGTAAGGACGCCGACCACGAGGCTCCGGCCACCGTGCTCAACTCGCTCATGACGGTCACGGCGGCCGGTGGTGCCCTGGGCATTCCCGGCCTCTACGTCACGGGTGACCCGGGGGCCAAGGAAAAGGCCGCCCAGGTGGGCTCGCTGTCGATTCGGCTGGGCCTCGGCTGGGCCAAGTCGCTGTCCTTCACCACGGGTCAGTGCCCGGTGATGAAGTACAACCGCCAGCTGATGATGGCGATCCTGCACGACAAGGTACAGATCGCCAAGGCCGTGAACGCTCAGGCCATCAGCCTCGAAGATGCCCCGCGTGGCTACGCCGAATTCGACGCCGGCGCGGCGACGAAGTACGTGCTGAACCCCAACGGGTACGTCAAGGGCTAGTAACAGGTAAGCGGATGCCCCGCCAGGGAACTCTCCCGGGCGGGGCATTCTCGTAGCGGCGTCCATCAGCATCCGCTTAGAACCGGAGTTCTGGGCATCGCCGTGCGGGACGCGGGGTTAGGGTGGAAACATGACCGGCGCCGACCTTGCACTCCCAGCTCCGCGCTTCTATCGAGAGCGCGCGGACATTCCATCGAACCTCGAAACACCTACCGGCACCGTGACCGACCGGATGAACCGACCGTTGCACGACCTGCGCCTGAGCGTCACCGACCGATGCAACTTTCGCTGTGTGTACTGCATGCCGAAGGAGATCTTCGGTCGAGACTTTGCGTTCATGGAACATGACGAACTCCTCAGCTTCGAAGAGCTGACCCGGCTCGCGCGCGTGGCCGTTGCCCATGGCGTTGAGAAGATTCGACTGACCGGCGGTGAACCACTGCTGCGCAAGGGGCTAGAAGACCTTATCGCCCTGCTGGCCGAGCTGCGCACTCCCGACGGACGTGAGATCGACATCGCGCTCACCACCAACGGGTCGGCGCTGGCCGTCAAGGCGCAGGCGCTCAAGGATGCCGGCTTGAAACGAGTAACCGTGTCGCTCGACTCGCTTGACGACACCACGTTTCGCACCATGAATGACGTGAAGTTTCCCGTGGCGAAGGTGCTGCACGGTATCGACGTGGCCGAAGCGGTCGGCCTCGGCCCGGTCAAGGTCAACATGGTGGTACAGCGCGGCAAAAACGACCAGGACATCGTGGCCATGGCCCGCCATTTCAAGGACACCCCTCACATTTTGCGGTTTATCGAATTCATGGACGTCGGCACCAGCAACGGCTGGGAGATGGGCGCTGTCGTGCCGTCGAAGGACGTCATTGCGCGTATCCATGCCGAGTTGCCGCTCGAAGAGATTGCTCCGAACTACACTGGCGAAACCTCCCGACGCTGGCGCTACCAGGACGGCGGCGGCGAGATCGGCGTCATCTCGAGCGTGACCCAAAACTTCTGCCAGACCTGCTCGCGGGCGCGGGTATCGACTGACGGCAAGTTGTTCACCTGCCTGTTCGCCACCGAAGGCCACGACCTGCGGGCTCTTATGCGTGGCGGCTGCTCCGACGCCGAACTCTCTACCGTCATGGCGCACCTCTGGCGGGAGCGCACCGACCGCTATTCGCAGCTGCGGAGCGCGAAGACCAGTGAGCTGCGGGCATCTGGTGCCAAGAAAATCGAAATGTCCTACATCGGCGGCTAAACGGCAACGCTGGAGTGCGGCAACGGCACCAGCGTGGGAGACTTTAAGAATGAGCAGAATTACCGCACGACGCAAAATTACCCGAATCACCGTTGGTGCCCAGCCTCTGGCTGGCGAGGACCTGCTTGCGGTCGAAGAACCCCTGGAAATTCGAGTGAACGGCCGCCGCCTCGCCGTCACGATGCGTACCCCGGGTAACGACATCGACCTTGCGGCGGGGTTTCTGGTCTCGGAGGGCGTCATCACGCAGGGTGAAGACTTCAATTCGGCCCGCTACTGTGCCGGGGCCGTCGATGGAGTCAACACCTATAACGTGCTCGATGTCACCCTGGGCGCGGGCGTCGCGCCACCGGCACCGAGCCTGGAGCGCTCCCTCATCACCAATAGCTCCTGTGGCCTGTGCGGCAAGGAGAGCATCGACGCCGTGCGCACCAAATCAGTTTTCAAGATAGCGGATGACGCGGTGCGAGTGACTGCCGAAGCGTTGACGACTTTTCCCGAGAAGCTGCGCGCCGGACAGAACGTATTTGAGAAGACCGGCGGCATTCACGCTGCCGGACTGTTCGATGCCGCCACCGGCGAACTCCTCGTTTTGCGCGAAGATGTCGGCCGGCACAACGCCGTCGACAAGGTCATCGGCTGGGCGGTCAAAGAGAACAGGCTGCCGCTGACCGGCACCGTGCTCATGGTGTCGAGCAGGGCGAGTTTTGAACTCACCCAGAAAGCCCTGATGGCGGGCATTCCGGTGCTCGCGGCGGTCTCGGCGCCCTCGTCACTCGCCGCGGAGTTCGCCGCCGAGGTCGGTATGACCCTGGTCGGCTTTCTCCGCGGCAACTCCATGGTCATCTACGCCGGCGGCGACCGGATCGTCGACGCACAGCGTGACGAGCAGGCCGCCTAACTCGGCCTAGGCGTCAGCGCCGGCTGCAACAAAGCGCACGGTCATGGCCTTGTAACCGGGGGTGTTCGATTCGCGGGCCACGAGCTCGCGGTGCATGAGCGCGTTCGCCTCCGGAAAATATGCAGCCGCGCAGCCGCGCGGTGTCGGATAGACCACGAGGCGGAACGTGTCGGCACGACGCTCAACGCCCTGATACGTGCTGATCACATCGACCATGTCGCGGTCGGCGAAGCCCAGCTCGGTGACGTCGTCTTCGTGGATGAGGATGACGCGACGGCCGTTCTTGATGCCGCGGTAGCGGTCGTCAAGTCCGTAGAACGTGGTGTTGTACTGGTCGTGGCTGCGGATGGTCTGCAAGATCAGGTGACCCTCTGGCGCCGACAGGTACTCGATCGGGCTCACCGTGAACCGGGCCAGCCCAATATCGGTGGCAAAGGTCCGCGTGTCGCGCGGCGGGTTGGGCAGCACGAATCCATTCTTGGTCTTGAGCCGAACATTGAAATCGACAAAGCCGGGAATGACGCGGGAGATGTGGTCACGAACGACGTCGTAGTCTTCGGCCATCGCCTTCCAGTCGACCGCATGGTCGTCTCCGAGCGCGGCGTGGGCCATGCGGGCGATGATCACCGGTTCGGCCAGCAGATGCTCCGACACCGGGTCGAGGCGTCCCTGCGTGGTGCGAACGACCGACATGGAGTCTTCCACCGAGAGCACCTGACGGCCAGACGGATGCTTGTCATCGGTATCCGTACGGCCGAGCGTCGGCAGAATGAGCGAGGTCAAACCGTGCATGACGTGCGAGCGATTGGGCTTGGTGGAGACGTGCACGGTGAGACCGACGCGCTGCATGGCCTTCTCCAGCAGGTCAGTGTCGGAGCAGGCCAGGGCGAAGTTGCCGCCCATGGAGACAAACACGTCGACGCGGTCGTGCACGAAGGCATCCACTGTGTCGACGGAGTCGAGGCCGTGCTCGCGAGGGGACACGATGCCGAACTCGGCGTCGAGCGCGGCGAGCATGGCCTCCTTCGGCTTCTCCCACACACCCATGGTGCGGTCGCCCTGCACGTTGGAATGGCCGCGTACCGGGCACGCTCCGGCGCCGGGCTTGCCGAAGTTGCCCTGCAGGAGCAGGAGGTTGATGATCTCCTTGAGGGTGTTCACCGAGTGTGGCTGCTGGGTCAGTCCGAGCGCCCAGCAGATGATGGTGGCCTTGCTCGCGATGAGCAGCTTCGCCACCGTCTCGATCGCGGCACGGTCCAGGCCGGTGGCTTTCTTCGTCTCGGCCCAGTCGATCACCGAACGAGCAGCGCGGTAGGCCTCGATCCCGTCGGTGTTCGCGGCGACGAACTCGTGGTCGATGACCGACCCCGGTACGCGGGCTTCCTCCTCGAGCAACAGATGACCGAGCGCCTGGAACAGGGCCAGGTCACCGCCGACCTTGATCTGCAGAAACTCATCAGCCAGGTTGGTTCCCTTGCCGACGACGCCCTTCGGAGTCTGCGGGTCCATGAAGTTGAACAGTCCCGCTTCGGGCAGAGGGTTGACGGCCACAATCTTGCCGCCGTTGTCCTTGCATTCGGCCAAGGCCGACAGCATGCGCGGGTGGTTGGTGCCCGGGTTCTGGCCGACCACAAAAATGAGTTCGGCCTGGTGAATGTCCTCGAGCGAGACCGTGCCTTTGCCGATGCCGATCGTGGGGTTGAGCGCTGAGCCGGAGGACTCGTGGCACATATTGGAGCAGTCGGGCAGGTTGTTGGTGCCGATCGACCTGGCGAACAATTGGTACATGAACGCCGACTCGTTGGCGGTGCGGCCAGATGTGTAGAAGACGGTGCGGTCAGGCACCGTGGCGCGAATCTGCTCACCGATGAGCTCGAAAGCATCATCCCAGGAGATTTGCGAGTAGTGCGTATCGCCCGGACGGATGACGACGGGGTGCGTGATTCGGCCCTGGTTTCCGAGCCAATACTCGGTCTTGGTGGCGAGCTCGGCGATGGAATGCTTTGCCCAGAACTCGGGCGTCACCGTGCGCAGCGTGCTCTCTTCGGCGACGGCCTTCGCGCCGTTTTCGCAGAACTCTGCGGTCTTGCGGTGTCCCTGGGATTCCGGCCAGGCGCATCCGGGGCAGTCGGTGCCGTCGCGCTGATTGAGGCGCAACAGGGAACGTGCGGTGCGCACGATACCAGCCTGGGCGATACCCCGATCGAGCGCCACTACTACGGCTTCGACGCCCGCCGCGTGGGTCTTGGGGGCCGTGACGACAAGATTATTTTCGTTGATGTCGTCGATAGGTGCTGAACGTGTCATGTACCCATCCTGCCTTGCCGGATAGGGGAATTCCCCCGATTCATAAAATGGGTAACATTTTGGGACGAAGTTTTCTCCGTGGATCATCTAGGATTGCCTCCGCATACCATTCAATCTATTTGTTCGCGGAGTACGTTCACGGTCGTCGTGGACAGCCGAAACGCACAGCAGAGTCGCTATCGCCTTACCGGCAGCAAGGACGCCCCATGAGCTGGCTCGATCGAGACCGCACTATTGCCCCACCCGGATTTAATCGCTGGCTGATTCCGCCGGCCGCACTGGCCGTGCACCTCTGTATCGGCCAGGCCTACGCCACGAGTGTTTATAAGACGGCGCTCGTGGCGCACTTCGAGGCCAGCCTGGTACAGATCGGGGTGATCTTCTCAATCGCCATCGTGATGCTCGGTCTGTCGGCGGCCATTATGGGCACCTGGGTCGACACCAACGGGCCGCGCAAGGCCATGTTCGTCGCGGCTCTGTTCTGGTCGGGCGGATTCCTCATCGGTTCGCTGGGAATCTTCACGAATCAGCTGTGGCTGGTCTACGTCGGCTACGGCTTCATCGGTGGTATCGGGCTCGGCATCGGCTATATTTCGCCCGTTTCGACGCTCATCAAATGGTTTCCGGACCGTCCGGGACTCGCCACAGGCATGGCCATCATGGGCTTCGGAGGTGGCGCGCTCATCGCCAGCCCGGTGTCGACGGCGCTGCTCGCCCTCTATGACCCCAACTCCGGGGCGGCGAACTGGGTGGCCAGCGGCGATTCCGTGGGCAAGCTTTTTCTTACCCTCGCTGTGGTCTACCTCGCGTACATGATGTTTGGCGCTTTCACAATTAAGGTTCCGGCTGCTGATTGGGTTCCGGCCGGATTCGATCCGTCGAAGGTGCGTGCCAAGGCCCTCGTCACGAGCAACCACGTTTCAGCCAAGAATGCCATTCGAACGCGTCAGTTCTGGCTGCTCTGGGTGGTCTTGTTCTGCAACGTTACGGCCGGTATCGGCATTCTCGAACAGGCTGCACCGATGATCCAGGACTTCTTCCGGCAGAACGACGGCAACTCACTGGTCTCCGCGACCGTTGCCGGTGGTTTTGTCGGCTTGTTGTCGCTCGGCAACATGGGTGGACGTTTCGCCTGGTCAGCTACGTCGGACAAGACCGGGCGTAAGAACATCTACATGATGTACCTGGGCGTAGGCACGGTTTTGTACCTGCTGCTGGCCCTCTTTGGATCGAGCACGACAGTGCTCTACGTTCTTCTGGCCTTCATCATCATCTCGTTCTACGGTGGCGGTTTCTCTACCGCTCCGGCTTACCTGCGGGACCTGTTCGGAACCTTCCAGGTGGGAGCCATCCATGGCCGGCTGCTGACGGCCTGGTCGGCGGCCGGTATTGCCGGTCCGCTCATTGTGAACTCGTTCCTGGACGCGCAGGGCGCTCCGGGTGAGTTGACGGCAGCGGCCTATCAGCCGGCCCTGCTCACCATGGTCGGGCTGCTCATTGTCGGCTTTGTGGCGAACCTCTTCGTGCGACCGGTTCACACCGACTTTCATGAACCCGAAAAGCCGCTCGTCGGTGCAAAAGTAAAGAAGGCGCACGCATGAAGGTTCTAAAAGTCATCGTGGCTTGGGCGCTGGTGGGGATTCCGCTGGCCTACGGCATTTCTCAGACACTCGCGAAGGTGACGGCCCTGTTCGGCTAAACCCGGCCTGTGCAGATATAAACAGATAGAGCCATGCCCCACTCACTGGGGCGTGGCTCTATTTTGCGTGTTCAGTGCTTGGTGCCGATCAGGGCGGTTTGTCACCCGGAGCGCCCTCAATCATGCAATGATGGCGAATGGGAAATTCGCTAACTTGGCTAGGTATGCCTGATTTGTGTGTTTCTATTTTGGGGATCCTCACCGTTTCTCGAACTGAAAGTGCCGAAATTCAGCCATTTTCACTCGCGACAGCCCCGAATTGCCACGATTGATCCGCGGAGTTTCACGAAAAGGAGCAGCCAATGGCTACCCACACCGCACTGGACCACCAACGATCCGCCGCAACGTTGCTCGAAGGAATCCGACGCGCCGACGACCTCACCGTGGCAGCCAGCCGCGATGGGGGCGCCCGCGCTGTGCGACTGCTCGCCCAAGCCGCGACCGATTTGAGCGACCAGCTCACCGCTATCGCCGCCGTGCACGCGCTCGCCCAGGTCTTCGACGACTCTGCTGATGAGGTGTTGGTGGCCCTCCTGAACCACGACTCTGCCTTTCTGCGCGAGCATGCAGCCTGGGCCTTCGGCACCCGGCTGCCGCGCTACGACGCGATCGCCGGCCTGGCTACCCTGGTTCGGCAGGGCGGCTTCTCCGGCATGCTCGCCCAGCGCACCCTGGAACAGTGGGGCTCTTCGGCCGCGGATCAGGTGGCCCTGCTCCTGGAGGGTTCGCTGTTCGGCATCTCTGAAACGGATGCCCGCGCCCGCCTAATTGAGACCATCGGCCTGATTCCCGGCCGCGTTCCTGAACGTCTTCTGCGCCGGGTGGCCATCGACAGCGCCGAGAGTCTGGGCGCTCGTGCCGCCGCAATCGCCGGCCTCGGCGACCGTGCCCCGAATGAAGTCGTGCTCGGGCTGCTCAGTGCTCTCGCGCAGAACAACGCTGCTGCCGGTGATGAGATCGAACTCGCAGCCGTAGCCCGGCTGGCACTGTTCGATCTCACCGCGACGGCCGCGCCGCGTCCGAAATGGAACCGAGGCACGACGATCGCCCAGCTGTTCCTGCACGCCGACATTGACGGTGAACTCTCCCAGGTGGGTGTCGGCGACAACGGCGGCATCGCAACCCTGCTGGTCCGGCTCGGTGACGCCCTCGTCGCCGGGCCAACCGGCCTGCCGGGCGGCGAAACCCTGAGTGCCGCGGCATCCGCTCTGCGTGCGCCGTTTGTCGATAGTCGTTTCAGCGCTGGCCGCGCGATAGAAAAAGACTCGGTAGAACGGGTCATCACCATGTCGCGCGGCACGCACGAGTCGGCGCTCAGCGGCCTGGCCGATGTCGGGAGGACGCGGCGTGGGCACTCATTCGCGGCGATTCCGTTCGTCGGCGACGCAGTCCCATCGATCGATGCGTGGCCTCGGCGGGTTGCCGCGCAACGCGGCATTCGGCGCATCTTACGCTCGGCCGGTGTGGTCGATGCGATTCACCTGCGCATGGCCGACGTCGGCAGCCTCGCCGCGGCAACAGTGGCGCGGGACCTGGACATTCCCATCGTCTTCACCGTCGCGCCAGACCCGCACGGCGTGATCGACTCCCTCGAAGCGAATGGCGCGCTCACCCGGGCCAACTTCGGCACCATCGATGCGGTCGAGCATTTCTGGTTTCGCGCCCGTCTCGTGCAGCGGCTCGCCGCGGATGCCGCTCACACCGTGCTGTTTCCCCGCCCGCGACTGCAGCAAGATATGGAACGTCTCACTGGAATCGACATTGACGCTCACCCGGAACGGCACTCGGTCATTCCCGAGGGGATTGATCTTGCGGTAATCGACCGCTCCCGAACGGATGCGCTCGGCTCTCTCGGACTGACCGGCGGAAGTCTGCTGGTTTCGAAGGACGCCCACGATCGAGCCGCCGCCGAACCCGCTGCGCTCGCCTTTCACCAACTCGACGCCCTACTCGGCACACTGCCGCAGCCCCGGCGCGGACTGCCGTTGCTGATCAGCGTCGGTCGGCTGCATCGGGTGAAGGGCATGGCCGCTCTGGTCGAAGCCTGGAAGGGGAACGCGACCCTGCAACAACGCTGCAACCTGCTTATTGTGGGCGGCGACCTGGAGCATCCGTCGTTTGATGAGGTCGCCGAGCTGGCGCGTATGGCTCGCTCCCTGCCTGATGCTGGTCTTGACGACGCTGCCTCCCACGGCCTGCTGCTGGCCGGGCATCGCCCCAACGACACTGTGGCGCGGTGGCTGGCCGCCGCGCGCTATGGCCGGCCGGGCCTGGCAGCACCGTTCGGGGTGTACGTCTGCGCGAGTATGAAAGAGGAGTTTGGAATTGCCCTACTCGAGGCCATGGCCACCGGACTCACGGTGGTTGCGCCAAATGGCGGTGGACCGGCCACTTACGTCGAGCACGGAGTGACCGGCATTCTCGTCGATACCGGTGACGGGGCCGCTCTCGCTCGCTCCATTGCTGAGGCCGTGGACCTTGCTGCCGGAGCGCAGGGCGGCGCCAATGCGGCCCGAGCCCGCAGCATGGTGGCGAACAATTTCACGATCGAGGCGATGGCGTCGGCCCTTAGCGCGGTTTACCACGACGTCGCCGTGGCGACCGAGCCGGTGGCCTGGGAACTGAGCGTGTCGTGACCCTGCTGATCATCAGCCCGGACTACGCCTCGCACCTGTACCCGCTCGCAACGCTCGGCGTCGCCTGGGCGCGGGCCGGCGAACGCGTCGTGGTGGCGAGCGGGCCGGCCACGGCTGACATCGTCGCCTCGTTCGGGTTTGAACGAGAAAACCTGCAGCTGGGCCGCGGCTCCAACCCCGGCACGATCCGGGTCGAGCAGCAGCCCGCCGGCGAAGATGACGCCCTGCGGGGATTTTTCGATGCGACCCGCCGCGGCATGGTCGAGACCCTGCGCTTTCAGGCTGGGGCGCGCAGCAGCGACCTGCTCTACAACCCGGTCGCAATTGCCCGCGAGGTGCAGCGCATCGTCGAGCGGGTGCGGCCAGATCAGGTCATCGTCGACCACCTCGCCTTCAGCGCGAGACTGGGCTTGCTGAGTGCCGGTGTGGCGCACGCGGACGTCGTGCTCGGGCATCCGTCGGCACTGCCGGTTGGCGTGGAGGTCTACGGTCACCCGCCGACCTGGCCCGCAGTGTTCTCGCCTGCCGCCTCGGAACTGGCCCTGCTGAAACGGCAGTGCGTGGCCGTGCGCGACTCGTTTACGGCCCAGTGGAATGACGCCCTGTGCGAGCTCGACCCTCACGCCGAGCCGAGCCTGGACGCCTTCCAGGAATCGGGCGACGTGCTGTTGCTCAACTACCCGGCCGAACTGCACGCACCGGGGCGAACGAGCCAGCTGCCGCCCCACGTGTTTCTCGGGTCCGCGGTACGCTCCGAGGCCGTCGACCCCGAGGTCGAGGCTTGGCTGGCGGCCGATTCTCGGCCCGTCGTCTACGTGAGCTTCGGAAGTTTTCTCTCAGTGCGCGGTGATGTGCTCGCGCGCGTCGCCGCGGCCCTCGGCGCCCTGCCGGTTCGGGTAGCCATCGCCACCGGGGCGACCGACCCCACCGAGTTGGGTCCCATTCCGGAATCCTGGCTGGTGCGCGGGTTTTTACCGCAGGTGCGTCTGCTGCAGGAAGCTGCCCTCGCAGTGACCCACGGGGGCAACAATTCGGTGACCGAGGCGATGACGGCCGGAGTTCCGCTTGTCGTGCTGCCGTTCTCCACCGACCAGTTCGCCGGCGCGGCCGCCCTCGATACGGCGGGCTTCGGCGAATCCCTGCCGCCCAATACCGCCACGGTTCTCGACCTGCGGGCTGCCTGCGAGCGGATGCTGCGCCTCAGCGCCGACACGAGTGGCGACGCGCGCGTCCGTCTCGACGCCCTCGCGCTGTCGCTGACCCGGCAATCCGGGGCCGAGCGGGCCTACGAGGCGCTGAGCCGGGTGTCGGTACGGGGGTAGCTCAGAGGGATCGGAGCTTCGTCGCGCCGGGCGGTCTTGCAACTTCGTGGGGCCAAGAAGTTCGGGGAGTTCCACTGCTTTTCGGGCCCAGGCCCGGAAAGTGGGCCCACGATAGATCCTGGGCCCACGGTCCGAAGATGGGCCCGGTGGTTCGGTGGGCCGGACTGCTGGGTCGAAACCGGCTAGTCGGGCCGGTCGACGTCGGCCCCGGTGCCGAGGTCGCCGCACTCGACCGCTTCGACGTCGTGCTCGCGCAGATACGGTCGCGCGCCGGTATCGCCAGCGAGAGTGTCGAGAAGGGGCACCCAGTGTGCCCGACCGATCACCACGGGATGCCCCGGTCGGCCGGAAAAACGGGCCTGACGCAGTGTGCCGGCGTCGCTCAAACCAATCAAGCGGGCCACGGTGGCGGTGTTCAGATCGGGCACGTCCACGGGAATGACCGCGACAGCAACGAGGTCGGGCTGTTCGAGGGCGCAGCGCAGGCCGGCGCGAAGGGAGGCCGAAAGCCCTTCGGCCCAGTCGGTGGCGTGCACGACCAAAACGGATGCGGTCGGCCGGGCCGCGCTGTGTTGACGAGCACTGGAGGCCCCCGGGCTCGGGGCTGACGCCCCGTTGGTCGAGGCCGGATCATTATCGCCAGCGTTGAGCAGCGCCGCGGCGTGCGCCCCGCTCGCACCGAGCACGACGATGACCGGGGAACAACCTGCTGCTACGAGCACGTCGACGGCGTTCTGCAGCCAGGACCGGCCAGCGGCATCGTGCACGAGCGCCTTGGGCATGCCATAGCGGGAGCCAGCGCCGGCGGCGAGCACGAGCCCGCCTATTCGGGCGGTGCTGGCGGGCAGCGGGATGCTCGCGGGCTGGGGATCCGGAGCTGGCATCTGCATGTCTGCCATCGTAGGGTTCTCGAGCCGAGCCGTGGTGCCAGGTTCGCGTGCGTTGGCTCGCCGAGCCGTGAGTGTCGAGCGCCGTGACGTGGTGCCGGGTTCGCGTGCGTTGGCTCGCCGAGCAGTGAGTGTCGAGCGCCGAGCCGTGAGCCGTAGTCCCGATCGCGGCTTTTTCGGTCCCAAACTCACGGCTCGGCGTCTCGATCGACCCCAAACTCACGGGTCGGCGAGCGGATGCTCGAGCGGCCACTCCGTGCGCGCACTCCACCTATCGCGGCAGCCGCCCGCCAGCAGCCTTTCACAGTGCGCGGGAGCCGCGCCGCTGCGCGGGAGGCGCAACTCCCGCGCTCTGGCGCAGCTCCCGCGCGACGCGTGGCGCTGGAGTTCTGGCCAGACTCGAACTCCCGCGTCTTGGCGTAGGTCCCGCGTCGCGCGACAGCGGCATCCGCTCAGCCGTGCAGCAGGCGCCAGATGCGGTCGCGGGTCATGGGCAGCTCGGTAGGACGGATGCCGATCGCGTCACGCACCGCATTGGCCAGCGCGGGCGCGACCGGGTTGTAGGTCGATTCGCTCATTGACTTGGCACCGTAGGGCCCGATCACGTCGTGAGTCTGCGCAAAATAGACCTCGGTGACCGGCAGATCCACCAGCTGGGGAACGTGGTAATTTCGCAGCACCCGGGTCGTCACGGCGCCGGCGCCGTCGAGCACAACTTCCTCGAACAGTGCGGTGCCGAGGGCCTGCGCCACTCCTCCCTCGATCTGCCCGCGGCACTGTTCGGGATTCATGACGAAGCCGGCATCGGCGGCCTGGATCGACTGCAGGATGCGCACCTCGCCGGTGTCGGTGTTCACGGCCACCCGAAACGCGTGCACGTTGAAGGCAAGGGACCGCTTCATGCCGTCTTCGCGCCGTGTGGCGGTCAGGTCGACGTCCTTGGCCGCGGCCCAGTGCACGAGGGTATCAAGCGAGACGAGTTCGGACGCTGACTCCACGGCGCGTAGCCCGTCATGCTCGAGCTGCCAGGTCCCAGCGTCGGTTCCTCTGGTCAAGCTGCGTCCGCTCCATGACGCCGCGGCTTCGACGAGAGTTTCAGCCAACGCGGTCGCCGCGGCGAGCACGGCCTTGCCTGCCACAACGACACCGGCCGAGCCGAACGCGCCGGAGTCGTAGCCGGCGGCATCCGAATCGGAGTGCACCAGATCGATGCGGTCCACGGTCGTGTGCAGCGCCGTCGCCGCGATCTGGGCGTGCACGGTCGTGGTGCCGTTACCGAACTCGGTGGTCCCAACCCGCACCAGATAGCGGCCGCCGGCCATCAGCTGAACGGATGCTTGCGAGCGGTGCCCGCGCGGCGGTGTAGTGGCGATCATCGACGACGCCATGCCGGTGCCGATCCGCCACTGGGGCCCGGCCGGTGGGACAACCCGATTGCCGCGTTTCAGGGCGGTTTCGGCGAGGTCGAGGCACTGGTCGAGGCCGTAGCTGCCGAAGACGAGGTCGGGGCCTTCCTCGTGCGTGACCACGAGCGGGTCACCCGGCTGCACCGAGTTGCGTCGCCGCAGCTCGAACGGGTCCAGGTCAAGCTCGCGGGCCAGTTCGTCGAGGGCGCCCTCGATTGCGAAAATGATCTGGCCGAGGCCGTAGCCGCGGAAGGCGCCCGACGGGGGATTATTCGTGTAGACGCTCTGGGCATCCACTCTTTTGTTGGGCACGTTGTAGAGCGCGACGGACTCACTCGTACCGTGGAACATCACTCCGGGTGCATGGTTGCCGTAGGCACCGGTGTCGGCGAGGACGTCCAGTTTTAATGCGGTGAGGCGGCCGTCGACCTGCGCTCCGAGCGTGACGTCGATGGTCATCGGATGCCGCACCGGGGCGATGGTGAACTCGTCGGTGCGGGTGAATTCGTACTGCACCGGACGCCCGGTTTCAAGCACGGCGAGAGTGACGAGGTCTTCCGTGAGGAGCTCCTGCTTGCCGCCGAAGCCGCCGCCCACTCGCGCGGTAAAGACGCGCACTCCGGCCGGGTCGAGGTCGAACAGGCGGCAGATCTCCTTCTGCACCAAAAACGGAACCTGCGAGCTCGTGCGCAAGACCAGCCGTCCTTGGTCGAGCCAGCCGATCGTGGCGTGGGTTTCGAGGTGCGTGTGGGCGATGCGCTGGGTCTGCCAGCTGCCCGAGACGACAGTGGTGGCCTCGGCGAGACCGGCCTCGACGGAGCCGAACTCGCCGTGCAGCTCGGCCACCAGGTTGCGCCCCGGGTCTGCCAGGCGGGAGACGATCGGGTCCTTGTCACCGTGCACGAGCGCCGCGCCGGGAGCAAGGGCCAGTCGCGGGTCGAAGACACCCTCCAGCAGGTCGTACTCGACCTCGATCAGTCGACAGGCAGCCTCGGCGATCGCCACCGAATCGGCGACGACCGCCGCTACCCGCTGGCCGCGAAATCGCAGGGTCTGGTCGAAGACCAGCGTGTCGTCGGGGTCGTCGAACCGGCTTTCATGCCGCGCGGTCGAAAACAGGGTGCTGGGGGAGTCGGCCTGGGTGAGCACACGGTGCACACCGGGCAGCGCGGCAGCCTCCGCCACATTCAGAGAGCGGATGCGTGCGTGGGCGTGCGGACTCCCCAGCACCGCCAGGTGCAGCAGACCGGGGATAACCACGTCGAGGGTGTACGGTTCCAGGCCGCTCACCACGCGCTCCCCGGCGATCGCACCGGGGGAGGTGCCGACCAGACCGGCGGCCCGCACCCCCCCCGTGCGCCCGGTCGCCCGTACCGGTCCGAGGCTCGAAGTCTCGGCATGCTCGCGCCCCGGCGCGGTGTGGCAAAACCCTTCCGGCGGGGTGTGCTCGCCGACGATCGCGTCGGAAATCGAGCGATAGCCGGTGCATCGGCATAGATTTCCCGTCAGTAGACGGGGCAGGTCATCGACGGAAGGCGCGGCATCCGCCTCGATGGCTGCGGCGGTGACGATCATGCCCGGGGTGCAGAAGCCGCACTGAAAGCCGGCGGAGTCGACGAAACGTTGTTGCACAGGCGCAAGGTTGCCCGGCTGGCCCAGCCCGGCCGCCGTCGTGATCTGCTTTCCGGCGGCTCGGTAAGCCGGGTAGATGCAGGAGTGCACGGGCGTGCCGTCGACCTGCACGGTGCAGGCACCGCAGTCGCCGCTGTCGCACCCCTTCTTCACCTCGAAATGCTCGTGTTCGCGCAGCAGGGTGCGCAGGCATTGGCCGGGAGACGGCGTCGCCTCGACCCGGGTGCCATTGACCGCGAAGGTCACGGCACCGATCTCTTCGATTTTCGCCTGTTCCAGCGTCATGCGCGGCCTCCGGCCAGTTCGAGTTCGACGCGAATCTCTTCGCCGAGCAGCAGACCCATCGCGCGTCGCCAGTCGGCGGCGCCGTGGGCATCCGTGAACCAGCAGTCGATCGCGGCGATATCGCGGGCGAGAACGTCGGCGGCGGGTAGCGCCGCATAGCGCAGCTGCACCGGGCGCACCGTCGCCGCCGTCACCGTGAGTACGAAAGCACCGAGCAAGTCGAGCCGTCCGGCGAGCACCGCGCCCGAGCGCCCGAGCGGCGACAGGGCAATCTTGCGATATGCCGTCTGCGCGTGCAGCGAGGCGAGCGGCACGTGAATGGAGCGCAACACATCGCCGTCGGCGAGCACATTGGTCATGTTGCCGGTCACGAACGATCGGGCCGGCACGACCTCGTCGCTACCGTTCGCCCGCCAGACCAGCACTTCGGCGTCGAGGGCGACCGCGAGGGTGATCATGGGGCCGGCCGGCAGCGAGGTGGCCAGGTTGCCGCCGACCGTCGCGACGTTCCACACCTTGAAGGAGCCGAACAGGGCCGTGCAGCACTGATAGAACAGCGGATGCGCCGTCCAGCCCGCTCGCATCGGCAATCGGGAGAGCTCGGCCAGCGTGCAGGTCGCACCGATGACGAGGCCGTCGTCGGTCACTGTGAGGGCCGCCCAGCCGAAGGTCTGCAGGTCGACGAGACCGGTGAGATGAGCGCGCGGGTCGGCGAACAGCTCGGATCCGCCGGCCAGCGGCACGACGGTGGGCCCGAGCGCGATGAGGTCGCTGCGCTGCCGTGCTGCGGTGATTTGGGTCAGGGTGCTGAGGTCCATGTGTCTTCCGTCGCATGTCGTGAAGCCAACTTGATAGTCGGTGGCGCGTCCGCGCGCGGCGGTGGCACAGGGTTTTGGACCCAGGGGCGAACCGAACGCGGTAACAGATGCCCCACCGGGTTGCGACCAGACTACCTTTGGAGGCTCGGGATTAGCAGAGAAGAGCGCGCCCCCCCAACAGGGGCGGTTCGGCTACTCGGGCGCAGGTTGATTCCCAGCCGACACTGTAAGTATTTCGTCGATTACGACGGTGGGAGACCGAGATGACCGCAGCCCCAACCCCCGAACACACGATGCCGTTTGAACAACAGGATGCTGATTCGAACCAGCTCGTCCCCGATCATTTTGATGTGGTCGTGATCGGTGCCGGCCCGGCTGGAACCGCTGCAGCCCTGCGCGCGGCGGAACTGGGCGCATCCGTCGCCGTCTGCGAAGCTGACCGCCTCGGCGGCACGTGCGTGAATACCGGATGCGTGCCCACCCGGGTGCTCGCCAAAACGGCTCGGCTCATGCGGGAGATCCGAACCGCCGACGCCTATGGCATTTCCGTGTCTGAGGGCCCCCTGGATTGGCCCACCATCGTCGCCCGTGTCCGGCA
Organism: Cryobacterium serini; assembly: GCF_004404025.1. NCBI lineage: Bacteria > Bacillati > Actinomycetota > Actinomycetes > Micrococcales > Microbacteriaceae > Cryobacterium > Cryobacterium serini. The sequence continues at coordinate 162,935 of NZ_SOHN01000019.1, read as the reverse complement.
AACCGTCGACCGGGTGCGTGTGATGAAAAATGAGGCGACGCGATTCGCTGACGCCGGTGTAAAACTCATTCTTGAGGGACGCGCCTCCTTTCTGGATGCCTCCACGCTCAGACTGGAATCTGGGCGTCGGGTCACCGCCGGTGCCGTACTGGTGTGCGTCGGCGGTCATTCCCGGCGGCTGCCGGTTGCAGGAGCCGAGCTCGCGACGGTACCGGAGCACGTGCTCGACCTTCCAAGTGTTCCCAGGCGCCTGGCCGTGATCGGCGGGGGAAACACCGGTGCCCAATTGGTCACTGTGTTTCGTTCCTTCGGCTCGGCTGTGACCCTGCTCGATGTTGCCGACCGCGTGCTCGCCACGTCTGATGAGTCCGTCTCGCACGCCGTCGGCCAGGCGTTCGTCGAGCAAGGTGTCATACTCCGCCTGGGCATCGACGGTATTGACGGCCTTCAACGCGCCGTTGACGGCTCGATCACCCTGACCTGGCGAGAGAACGGGCTCGAGAGTGCGGACAGCTTCGACGCGGTGATCATGGCAACCGGCTGGCCAGCGGATATCGACGACCTCGGCCTCGAAACAGCCGGCGTGGTCACGAGTCGTTCGTCTATTATCGTCGATGCGTATTTTCGAAGTTCGGTATCGCACATTTTCGCCGTTGGCGACGCCAATGGCCGAGACATGCTCGTGCAGGCCGCACAATTCGAAGGAGAGGCCGCAGCCGAGAACGCCGTGTTGGATGCCGACCGACGAACCCCGCACCACTTGCTTCCTGCGGGTGGGTTCACCGATCCGGACTACGCAGGTGTCGGTCTGACCGAGGTCGACGCGCGGCGTCGCGACGAGCTGTGCGTCGCAACGGTGGTGCCGTATTCGTTGCTGGATCGGGCGGTGATCGACGATCGCCAGCGGGGATTCCTCAAGCTCATCGCCGACCGCCGCCGCGAGCACATTCTCGGTGCCCACGCGGTCGGCGAGAACGCCGTCGAGGTCATTCAGTCCGTGACGACGGCGATGGCCGCCGGGATCGACGTGGCCACGCTGGCAAATGTGCGGTTCGCCTACCCCACCTACAGTGCCGTGATCGGGCTCGCTGCCCGAGCCCTGCTAGCAGAGCAGGCCGATAGCGCGGTCACGTTGGATGGTCAGACGTCGATCGCGTAGACGAGTTCTTCCTGCAGCATGCCAAGCCATTCATAGAGTTCGCGCAAAAATGGAGTGTCTTCGGTGGCAAGGTGCACGATGCCGTCCGGCGAGATCTGCAACCGATCGGCGAGGGTCAGGCGCAGGTCGGTGAGGCTGCGCAGCCAGGCCTGCACGGCGTCGGGGTCGACACTGACCGTGACCGGCTGGCTATCCTCCCTGTCGGGCGTGGCGGTATCGGGTTCGCTGGCAGCCAAGGAGTCCAGCACGATCTGGGCATTCTGCGCTTTGCGTTCGAGCAGGCCGGTCGCCGTAAAGCGGCGAAACTCCGCCGCCGCTTCGTCGTCGTCCCGGTAGGCGTCGGGAAGCAGTCGGCCGAATGCTCCATCGCTTGCGGTGAGCTGGGGGTCGGTGGTGCCGGAGCGGAGCATTTCGAGAAGCTGGGTAGTGGCGAGACGCAGAAGGTCTGCTTCGATCGGTTCGAAGCGGCCGAGCAATATGCCGTCCGGCTGCGGGGTGAATCGCCGCAGGGCGCTCATTCGTCGGCCTTCGCGAGTGTCGCCCAGAGACCGTATCCGTGCATGGCCTCGACGTGGCGTTCCATCGATTCGCGATTGCCCGTAGCCACGACGGCCCGGCCGTTGTTGTGTACCTGCAGCATGAGTCGTTCGGCTTGTTTGGGGGTGACACCGAAATAGCTGCGAAAAACGTAAGCGACATACGACATGAGATTGACCGGGTCGTCCCAGACCAGGGTCACCCACGGTCGGTCGAGTGACACCGCTTCGCGCAGCTCGGTGTGTTCGGCAGTCTTGGTCATCCCTCAAGCCTCACACGCTACCGCCGGGTTTTCCACCGCCATCTGATACCTCCGTGTCATACTCCGCTGTGCGGTGCCCGCGTTCGGGCCGAGGGAATATCCTTAGGGCATGACGTCTTTTGCCCCATCGTCCGCTATTTCCCGAACCTCTGCCGCCCAGCGCCCAGAACCGGCTCCGCTGACCAACATTGACGTTGAACGCATTCGCAACGATTTTCCGGTGCTGCACCAGGCGGTGAATGGGCATCCGCTCGTCTATCTGGACTCGGGAGCCACTTCCCAGAACCCGATCAGCGTGATGGAAGCCGAGCAGGAATACTATGAGCAGCGAAACGCCGCCGTGCACCGCGGCGCTCACACGCTCGCCGTCGAGGCGACGGAGGTGTTCGAAGCCGCCCGCGATAAAGTCGCCGCGTTCGTCGGCGCAGAGACCGACGAGATCGTCTGGACCTCCAACGCCACCGAGGCCATCAACCTGCTCGCCTACAGTTTCTCCAATGCCTCGCTCGGCCTCGGCGGCCCGGCTGCGCGCCGGTTCAGCCTGGGCGCCGGCGACGAGATCGTGGTCACCGAGATGGAACACCACGCCAACCTCATACCCTGGCAGCAACTGGCGCTGCGCACCGGCGCCACCCTGCGTTTCATTCCCGTGCTCGATGACGGCACCCTTGACCTGCTTTCCGCAGCGGATGTCGTGGGTCAACACACGAGACTGCTCGCCTTCACCCATGGCTCGAACGTCACCGGAACCATCAACCCGGTCGCCGAACTCGTGGCGCTGGCCCGTAAAGTCGGGGCACTGGCCGTGCTGGACGCCTGCCAGACCGTGCCACACCTGCCGGTTGACGTGAAGGCGCTCGATGTGGATTTTGCCGTCTTCTCCGGCCACAAGATGCTCGGCCCGACCGGCATCGGCGTTCTCTTCGGCAAGGCAGAACTGCTCGCCGCTATGCCGCCTTTTCTCACCGGCGGATCGATGATCACTACCGTGAACATGCACACTGCCGAGTTTCTCGCACCGCCGCAACGCTTCGAAGCCGGTACGCAGCGCATCTCCCAAGCCATCGCTCTGGCGGCGGCCGTCGACTACCTAAGCGAAACCGGCATGGATCGGGTCGCAGCGTGGGAAGCCCAGCTTGGCCAGCGCCTGGTCGCCGGGGTCGCCGAGATTGCGGGCGTGCGTCTGCTCGGCCCCGGACTTGGCGTGGAACGGCTGGGGCTCGCCGCTGTCGACGTTGCCGGAGTGCATGCCCACGACGTCGGTCAGTTTCTTGACGATGCCGGGATCGCGGTGCGGGTCGGCCACCACTGCGCCCAACCGCTGCACCGCCGCCTGGGTGTGACCGCCTCCACGCGCGCGAGCACCTACCTCTACAACACCACCGACGAGGTCGACCTGTTTCTGGCCACTCTTGCCGAGGTCGCCCCCTTCTTCGGCGTCAAGCCGTGAGCGACCTGCAGCAGCTCTACCAGACGATCATTCTCGAGCACGCGAAAGCCCGCCACGGGGCGGTCGAGCTCACGCCGCTGGCCGACGCCGTAGCGCTCGGCGACGCGAGCGGCCTGCGGGTGGCCGAATCGCACCAGATCAACACGACCTGCGGTGACGAGGTCACCCTACGCGTCTCGCTCGACACCGAGACGGTCACGGACCTGGTCTGGACCGGGGAGGGCTGCTCGATCTCGCAGGCATCCGCGTCGATTCTCACCGATACGCTGAGCGGCCTGAGCGTCACCTCGGCACGCGCCCTGCTCGATAACTTTCGCGAGATGCTGCGCTCCCGCGGCAAGATTGAGCCGGATGAGGAAGTTCTCGGGGATGCCGCCGCCTTCGGGGGAGTGTCGCGCTACCCCGCCAGGGTCAAGTGCGCCATGCTGCCCTGGGTCGCTTTCGAGGCCGCCCTGATCGAGGCAGAGTCGCACTAGCAGCAGACGGCTGGCCGCCTCACCGGGCGCGAAGGGTTCGGTGAACCGGTTAGAACGGGGCGCTGTAGCCGTTTTGGTCAAGGTTGGCCAGTTCGGCGTTGGCCAGGTCGGCCCAGACGTCGACGGGTCGCGGCGCGGTGTCGACGGCGGGGTCGCGTTCGCGTGAGGCTGAGTGAGGTCCAAGTCGGGTGGCGGGGTGGGTGGCGTAATGTTTGCCGGCAGGGCTGGTCCAGTGCAGGATGCCGTCAGCGGTTTGCCGTGCGGTCCAGCCGGACTCTGTCTTGAGTCGGTGGCCGCGTTTGCAGAGGTGGGCGAGGTTGTCCCAGCGGGTTTCGCCGTTGTACTGCCAGTCGTGGGTGTGATCGACTTCACTGTGACGGGCCTGGCGGGTGCAGCCGGGAAACCGGCAGGTTCCGTCGCGGATCTCGAGCCATTTCTTCAGGTCGGCAGGTACCGTATAGCGGGTCTTGCCAACGCTGAGGACCACGCTGGTCTCGGGGTGAATCAGGATGCGGGTGAAGCTTTTCGCCGTTGCGGCGACGCGGCGGGCGGTTTCGGCGTCGATGGGGCCGAACCCGTCAAGGGTGCCGGGCTCATCACTGAGGCCCATCAGTGTCAACACCGGCACGGTAACGTTCACCAGCCCCTGCACCCCGGCACCCAGACCGGTTTCGGTCACCCCGGTGAGGAGCAGGTCGACGGCGACGTCGAGACGTTGCTGGCCGAGGGTGCGCGTGTCGACGGGGTCTTGCTGGGCTGCGTTGTGCAGGCTGCGCGCGAGGGTATCGACGCGATCGCTAATAGCGGCGGCGTCTTCCTGGCTGACGGTGAGTTCGAGGCAGGCCATGCCGTCGCGGGCGGGCATGACCGAGAAACAGCGCTGGCTGAGCGCTTTCTTGTGGCGGGTGACTATGGATTCTGGGTGGGAAAGTTCCCGCACGGTGATCGCCCGCTTCTTCAACTGCCCAACCGTGAGGTCCTCGATCCCGGCCAGCACCGCGGTTTCAAACGCAGCCCAGGCATTATCAGGCAGCGACAGGGCGTTGTCGACGACGACCTCCACGTGCCGGTAGCTGATCAGCCCGGCCTCAAGCGTGGCCCGAGTGGCGGGCAGTTCGTGCTGCAACTTTCTGCTCGTACAGAGCAGGTTGCGGGCCGTGTTCTCGTGCACTCGCAGGAGGCAGCTAAGTTCGGCGACGAGGCCTTCCTCGGCGGCTTGTTTCTCTGACCAGCGCTGCAACGGCCTGCCCTGCTCTCCGGCAGCTTGTGCTTCCTGAGTCAGCATCACGCGGGGCAGCGGCCGCCCAGTCACGGCCGTATTCTCCACCCACCGGGCGAGGCCGTCGATCGCGGCCGCCCGCGCGGCATAGGCACGGTTGATGGCGCGGTCACAATCCCGGACGGCATCGAGCAGCCGCACCTGCTTCGCATCGGCGGGGCGCGACTTCCAATCCTGCAGGGACGCCGCGACCACATAATTCAACGCCTGCACCCCCGACAACGTCTTGCGCTCGGCCGACCTGCGCGTGGGCGGGGGCTGGCCGGGCACAATCCCCGCCGCCGCCATTTCAGCCTCCCATTCCGCCCGGGCGGCGGCACTGTGCACCGCCCGGGCGTCAGCCGCAGCATTCTCCGCGGCCAGTTCGTCAGCCGCAGCATTCCTCGCGATTAGAGCGTCGACGGCGGACTCGGCGGCGGACTCGGCGGCGGACTCGACGGCGGCGGACTCCGTAATGCTCGTGCGAGCGACAGCAACTTCAGTACGCTCGTGAGCGGCTTTATCGGTGCCTTGACCAGCGGCACGGTGCGCGTTTGGAGGCTCGGGATTCGGAGGTGGATCGTCGGTGATCGCCATGAAACAATTATCGCACAGATCGAACAAGAAAACGATACTCGCTCAGGTTCTATCGCGGAATATCGCACCGAAGCTCGTATTTAACTGCGATCATTTTCTCGGGTTAAATCGTCTGCAAAAGTGGGAATGGCTCAAAAACTAGTCCCGGCGCCAAGCTCGGCGTGCAGCGGCCAGTCCTGATCATCGAGGATGAGCTGGGCGCAGGTGCCGCTGCGGGCGTTGACCACGATCGGCGCCATCAGGTTCACCGTGGTGCTCTCGCCGGGATTGACGACCACCAGCACGAGGGCGTCGTCGGGCGTCGTCAGTGACAGGGCCGCGGACTGCTCGTCGGAGATGACCGGGGTGTAACTCGGCAGAAAGATGGCCGCGTCCAGCACGAAGAGGCGCGTGGTCGGCTGGGCGGATGCTTCCAGCGAGTACAGGCCGGCGGACCCGTCGATCTCGTCGAGCACGAAGTCGGTGAGCGGAGCCAACCCGGGCGGGGGAGAGACAAAGCGCAAAGTGGGACTGGTGAGAGTACTGCTCATGCGAGGAAGTCCATCAGGGTCGGTTGGAGCACACGGGCAGTAACAGCGAGCGCGGCCTGATACGTCATTTCCTGGAGTTTCAAATCGAGGATGACCTGGCCGAGGTCGGCGTCTTCGATGCCGGAGCGCTGGGCATCCAGTGTGTTGGCTTTTTCGAGCAGGGTGGATTGGGCTCGTTCAATTTGCACCTGGCGGGCGCCGATGCCTGTGTGCTGACCAACCATGACTGCCATCCGTTCATCAATAGTCGTAAGGCGTGCTCCCACATTAACGGGCGTCGGCGAGCGCAAGTCTTTGACGATGTCGTCGAGCAGATCGAACACCGAGCCGGAGTTCACGCTGGTCGGAGTGTCGAAGATGGTGCCGCCGTCGGCGTCGACCCGCACGGTGCTGGTGGCGCTGATGCGCCGTTCGACGCTGCTGGCATCTCCTTTAAAGGTATAAAGCCCCGAGTTGGTGTCCAGCGCGAACGCCGTCGCATCATCCGAATTACCGGCAAACACGCTACGGCCGAGAAACGTCGTGTTGGCCTGGGTGGCGAGGTCGGTCTTGAGACCTTCCAATTCGACGGCGATCGCTTCCTTCGCGGCAGTTGTGAGCGCTCCGGAGTTCGCTCCCTGCACCGTGAGGTCGCGCACGCGGTTCATGATGTCGGTGACCGACGACAGGGCGGAGTCGATGGTGGTGAGCCAGTTGTTGCCGTTGTCAGCGTTGGCGCTGTACTGATCGACCGCGCGTATCTCGGCCCGCACCGACATCGCGGCCGCAGCGGCGGTTGGGTCGTCGGAGGACCGATTGATGGTCTTCAGCGTGCTGGCTTGTTCCTGCAAGCGCGACAGCTGGCTCAGGTTCTCTTGCAGATTGCGCTGGGCCGCGCGCATCTGGGTCTGGTTGGTCACTCGATCAACCATGATCTACCTCCCGACCAATCCGGTGCGATTGATGAGGGTATCGAGCATTTCATCGACAGCCGTCATCATGCGGGCCGCGCCCTGGTACGCGTGTTGAAACATGAGCAGGTTCACGTTCTCTTCGTCGAGGTCGACCGAGGAGTTGGCGAGCTGTTGGTTGGTGGCCCCCGATGACATCGAGCTGGCCAGAGAGGCCGACTGCAGCTCGGTCTGCGTGAGCACGCCCGTCTTCGTCACGAAGTCCGACCAGACCGTGCTCGGCGAGACGATGACGCTGCCATCCGCGGCGAATCCGGCGCCGAGTTGGGCGATAGCATCCGCTATTGTGCTGTCGTACTCGCCAGAATCCTTTGACGCGCGAACGGCCATATCAGCGGATGCCTTCGGCAGGATACTGAGACCCTGCGCGGCCGGTGCGCCCGACGCGACAGCAAAGAACTTTTGGTCGGTCGCATCCGCTTGCGTGAATCCGGTCGAGTAGATGGCGTTGACTTTGTCGGCCAGATCGCTCGCGAACGAGTTGTACGAGGCCGCGGCTTCGGCCAGCGCACCACCGGCGCCACTGCTGGCCGGGCCGAGCAGCGACAGCGCGCCGGCGATTTCGCCGCTGGCCATCGAGACCGGTGTCTGAGCGTTGTCCGTCCATTCGAGCTGCACCGACTTGTTGTCCTGCATTACCCGGGCACCAGTGACGCGCACCTGATGAGCTATTCCGCCCGATACCAGTGCGTTACCGCCTACGAGTACGTTCACGGTGCCGTCGGCCTGCTCGGTGACGGACGCGCCGGTGAGGGCGGCGATCGTGGTGGTGAGGGAGGTGCGCTGGTCGAGCAGTTCATTGGCCGTACCGCCCGTGGCCAGACTCTGGCGAATCTGCACGTTGAGCGCGGCGACCTGGGTGGCCGCACCGTTGAGTTCGGAGACCATATGGTTCAGATCGGTGCGCACCGATGACCACTCGTTCGAGACGGCCTGATAGCCCTCGGAGATCTGCGTGACCAGCTCGCCGGCCGTTCCGAGCAGCAGCGCGGCTGGGGCGGCCGTGTCCGTGCCATTGGCGAGGGTCTGCCAGCCAGCCCAGAATTCGTCGAGCTTTGCGGAGATGCCGTTCTCGCCGGGTTCATTCAGCGAGTCTTCGACCGAAGCGAGCGCATTCGCGCGCACCGCTGTATAACCCGCCGTTGCGGCGGTCGCTCGAACCCGCGCGTCGAGTTGGGCGCTGGCGAGGCGTTCGATCCCGTCCATGGCTACGCCTTCCCCGACCCGCGCGCCGTGTGAAAAGACCCCGGTCGAAGCTGTGGCGCCGAGGGCGGAGGTCGACACGCGCTGCCGGGTGTAGCCATCCGTATTGGCGTTGGCAATGTTCTGCCCGACCACATTGAGGCCTTGCCGAGCGGCGACGAGGCCGGTATAGGCGGTATTCAAACCGCCGAAAGTGCTCACCGGGTAGTCCATTCGTGTCGCTTACAGGTCATGAGGTGCCTTAAAGGTTGCGATCGAAGATGCGAGCGACGGTTTCGGGAGCGGCGGTTGCGCCACTCGCGTCGTAGGTACGAGGGTTGACGTTTAACGTGCTCAGGGTCTCCTGAGTGGAGCGAACAGCTGCACGTATATAGCGTTCGTTGGTTGCCTGCAGTTCCCTGATCTGAACGGTGAGATCGCCCATGGCCTTCAGGTGAGAGGCGAAGATTTCGCCCCACGGGCCGGCCGGGGAGTGTGCAGCGAGTTCGCTCAGGGTGGCTTCTTCGGAAGTGCCCCATTGGGTGGCCAGCGCGGCGACTTCAACCGAGCGGCCGAGGCCTGCCTCCCGCACCAATGTCAAAACCTGCTCGACTTCCCGAGTGGCGTATTGCAGCCAGCGCGACTTGCCGCCCTGAAGCAACAACTGTTCCTCCTGGAGTTTGAAGATGAGAAGCTCCAACAGCTCGCGTTCACGCCACAACAGCGCGGACAGTTCATTGGCGCCCATGACTCCTCCACCCATCATTTTTGGCCGAGGCCACCGTCACACCGACGCGTGCCGTCCAGTTCATTCGAGGTCACTATCGGTCACCGCGTCAGGCCCGTTAGGGATTTCACGGTGAAAATAACGGGTTTGTCCTCTAAAGAGAGGACGAAACTCTGCCATAAATGGGTAATGTTTGGTTCCCATTTCCCCACAACTGGGGTAGCTTGGTTCACGAGGCGAATGTGCCTCGCGTTGGGGTGATCAGGGTATTCCCCCTCGCTGGAGACAGGTGACATGTTTCGGGGGCCGCTGTGAATCGGAAAGACCGTAATGCGCTCGTCGTCGAGAACCTGCCGCTTGTCGGCTATCTCGTATCTGAGGTCTGGGCCAAGGCCCGTCACCTCTCCCGCGACGACCTCGCATCGGCCGGTGCCCTGGCACTGATCACATCAGCGGATGCCTTCGATCCGGCTCTGGGGGTACCCTTCGGTGCCTTCGCCCGCCGCCGCATTGTTGGCGCTTTCGCCGACGACATGCGCTCGAGCGATTGGGCGACCCGCTCGGCTCGCCGCCGCATCAAAGAAACCCTCGCCGTGCAGGACACGCTCTCGGCAGCGCTCGGGCGCACCCCCAATGTGAATGAGATCGCGAACGCCCTCGGAGTCGACCGTGACACGGCAGCGGCTGGCCTGGCCGACGCGGCCCGCACCCTGTCGGCCCTCGATGACACAACCGCCGAGTTTCTCGTGGCCGATACCGCGATGCCAGAGGAATCACTGCTCTCCACCGAACGCCTCGTCTACCTGCGTGCTGCAGTCGGCGCCCTGCCCGACAAAATGCGCGCCATCGTCGAACAGATCTATTTCGACGATCGCTCGGTCAAAGACATTGCGGCTGAACTCGGCACCACCCACTCCGCCGTGTCGCAAACGCGCGCCGAGGCGATTCGCCTGTTGCGCGATGGACTGGTGACTCACTACTCCGACGAGACCGTGGCAGAGTTCAAGCCTGAATCCCGCATAGCGCCCGCCCGCCGCAGCGCTTACCTGGCCCGCCTCGCCGATCTGGCGAGCGTCGGTATGACCCACAGCGTGCAGGAGCACCGGCAACTCGATACCTCCCGCGCCGCGTCCTGACTCTTTTCTATCGCTGCACGGTGGCGCCTGCGGTGGCGCTGCAATCGCACACGCTCACCAGTGGGCACCACGCACTGTGCTGACAAAACAGTCCCTGCGGATTTCTAACCCGCCTCGGGAAGTGGCCGATAGCTCAAAGTGCTGGCCCATGGATGGGCCGGTGTATTCGACCCAATCACGGAGGATTCATCATGGCCATGCAGGTTAATACAAACATTGCGGCGAACAACGCGTACCGCAACCTCGCAACAACCCAGAACGACCTGTCGAAGTCACTGGAAAAGCTCTCCAGTGGTCTTCGCATCAACCGTGCCGCGGATGACGCAGCCGGACTCACCATTTCCGAGGGCCTGAAGTCGCAGGTCGGTGGCCTCACGGTCGCCAGCCGCAACGCCCAGGACGCCGTCAGCGTCATCCAGACCGCTGAAGGTTCGCTCAACGAAGTCACCTCGATTCTGCAGCGCATGCGCGACCTCGCTGTTCAAGCCGGCAACGACTCGAACAACGCCGAGTCGCGTACCGCGATCACGACCGAGGTTGGACAGCTGACCAATGAGCTGACACGGATCAGCGAATCTACCAACTTCAATGGAACGGCACTTCTCAACGGCGCACCGGACTCAGCAGGAGTGCTGAGCTTTCAGGTGGGCGCAAATGGCGACGCCAGCAGCCAGATTGCCGTTGATTTAAGCAAGGCAAACGTGGCCGTCATCGGCAGGGGGCTCGCCTCAACCAACGTCGGAACGTCATTCGCCGGGGCTGCGACCGCGACCGGCGCCTTGACATTCAGCATTACAAATGGTGCCGACGTTGTTTCCGTTGTGACGGGCAGCGTAACTACCGGAGATACCGCGACCACGGCCGCAGCCGCATTGAATGGTGATGCCAACTTCAGCAAAGCTCTGACTGCTTCTGTGGATGAGGGAGGCAAGCTCAATATCAAGTCGCTCAGCGGAGGAGTGATTGCGGAAACGACATCCACTGCTGTCCTTGGTGGGGCGGCTACAACACAGAGTCTGATCGGCGGCTTGGATTTCTCCAGCGCAAGTGGCGCCGCGTCGTCTCTCGTTACACTCGACAAGCAGATCACGGCCGTATCGAGTGCCCGCGCCGAACTCGGTGCCAACCAGAACCGGTTCGAGAGCGTCATCAAGAACCTGGCCGTCTCGAAGGAGAACCTCACCGCTGCCGGTTCGCGTATTCGCGACACCGACATGGCCGAGGAAATGGTCAAGTACACCCGTGCGAACATTCTGTCGCAGGCCGGTACCGCCATGCTCGCGCAGGCGAACCAGTCCAACTCGGGCGTTCTGCAGCTCCTCCAGTAACACCCGCTGAATCGCACGACCAGATCGATCCTGATCTGAGCTTGGTGGCGGCCGAGGCGCGCTTTGGACAAGCGCCTCGGCAGCCCCCAGGCTTTTTTCACACCAGCACGGGCATCCGTTTTCTTAGGATGCACTAGAAGAGAAAACCAAGAGAAGGTCACGTAATGTCTCTCGCAGTCGATGGCCTGATCAGCGGCCTGGACACCACATCGCTCATCAACTCGCTGATGACCCTCGAGGCCGGCCCGCAAAATCAGCTGAAGGCCAGGGTTTCCAGCTCTAACACCCTGGTAACGGCGCTCCAGGGTTTGAACACCTCGATCGCCTCACTCGCCACCCTCGCCGCAAAGGCGACCGCTACCGATGCGCTCGACCTCTACTCCGCCAGGAGCAGTTCCCCGAACGTCACCGTTTCGGCCGGGGCAACGGCTACCGGCGGCGAGATCGACATTGTCGTCGACAAGCTCGCGCAGGGCCAGGTTTCGGTCTCGAGCGCGGTAGCCGTCTGGCCCGGTTCCAACTTCTCCATCACCAACACCGCATCGGGCGTGGCCACCGTCATTTCTGCCGGATCGTCGAACCTGGACGATGTCATTACGGCAGTGAACGCCTCCGATGCGGGCGTTAAAGCGGTGAAAGTGGCCGCCGGCACGGACAGCAGCGGCAACGCCCTCTATCGCTTGCAATTCACCGCAACATCAACCGGCGTCTCCACCGCATTCACCTTCACCTTCGACCCGTCCGATCCGGCGACCGATCCAACGATGACCGAAATTAAGAGCGCCCAGGATGCCTCGGTGCGGCTCTGGGCCAATACCGGTGCCCAGCAGATGATCACGTCGGCGACCAACACCTTTAGCGACCTGCTGCCGGGAGTCTCGGTGACGGCATCCGCCGTGTCGACCGACCCCGTGACCGTGAGCGTCACCCGCAACGATGCCGCGGTGAGCACCATCGCTTCCGACCTGGTGAGCGCGCTCAACGGGGTCTTCGCTCTCATCTCAACGAAATCCGCCGTGGTCAACAGCACGGATTCCACCGGAAAGGCCGTGTTGTCGGCGGGGGTCTTCACCGGCGATAGCACCGTGCGCGACGTGAAGCAGTCGATTCTGAACGCGGCTTCAGCCCCGGTTGGCGGCAGGTCGCCGTCGGAAATTGGCATCAGTATCACGAAGTCCGGCACGCTGGAATTTGATTCGGCCAAGTTCGCCGTCGCGATGGCCGAGGACCCCGCCTATGTCAAGGGCGTGCTGACTGAGATCGCCGCGCGCGTCGGGGGAGCCGCGGAGAACGCGTCCGACAAGTACGACGGCATGATCACCAGCAAGATCACCGGCCAGGAATCGCTCGTGAAGAGCCTCGGCACCCAGATCGACAGCTGGGACCTGCGACTGGCCTCGCGCCGGTCTACTCTGGAACGCACCTATGCCGCGATGGAAGTGCAGCTCAGCAATATGAACGCCCAGTCGGCCTGGCTCACCGCCCAGGTCAGCGCCCTGACCAGCTCAACCTCGAAATGATGACGATGACCATGAGTGCAGGAACCAACGCCCAGCGTTCGCGCTACAACCGCGACGCCGTGCTCTCGGCCACCCCGGTTCGGCTGCTCACGATGCTCTACGACCGCCTGCTGCTCGACCTGAACCGCGCCGAAGCGGCCCAGCAGCGCCAGGACTGGCAAATCGCATCCGAGAATTTGCTGCATGCCCAGGCGATCGTGTCGGAATTGAGCACGTCGCTCATCGTCGAGGCGTGGGACGGTGGCGAGGGTCTCTTCTCGCTTTATACCTATGTGTCGACCGCTATGGTCAGCGCGAACACCAGCCGCGACCCGGCCCGCACGCGCGAGTGCATCGTGCTGCTGGAGCCACTGCGGCAGACCTGGCACGAAGCGGCCGAGCTGCTGCCGGCCACGCCGACGCCCGCCGCAGGCCGAAGCGGTGAGCTCGGCATTGGATAACCTGTCCACCTGGGAAGCTGCGCTCGACGACCTGGAGATTCGTCTGGATGTTGCAGCTCGGTCGATGGCGGTCGAAAGCCCGGGTGGTGAGGCGGGTTCTCTGGCGCCCTGGAGCGGCTCGGCCAGCGAAGGCGGGGAAGTCACGACGCCGGTTGGAGCGGACTGGTCGGCACCGAAAGGGCTCGGTGCGTTTCCCGCAGAACTTGCCACACGCGTGCAGGACCTGCTGCACAACCAGCAGAAGCTGATCAATGAATTGGAACAGGCACGCATCCTCACCCTGAAACACCTCACCGCCGTGCGGTCGGTACCTCCGGAGCGCGATGCGCGGGCATCCGTCTATCTAGATGTGGCCGGTTAGCCCCGGCCACCACGCGTAGCGCAACAAACTTCGGGAATCTTCTTACGAACTGCTTACTCTTCTGTCGGCGCGGTCGATAGCAAGGGGTGAGCACGGATTGCTCACAATCAGGCCACGGATCGGCCGTCTTGTCTTTCGTCGACGAAGCGGGTACGCATGCTTGATTCCGTGACCTCTCTAGCCCTCACCAGCGCATTGGACGGTCTGGCCCTGCGCCAGCGCACCATCGCGAACAACATCGCGAATATCAATACGCCCAACTACCACGCCAAGGTCGTCTCTTTCGAGAACACTCTGGCCAAATCTGTCGCCGAGGGCAGCGGCGTGGCGGCGGCTACGACCGAGCGCTCACTTGATCCGACCCTGCTGAACGGCAACAACGTCAACCTCGACACCGAGACGCTCGCCAACATCGATGCGTTGCTGCGCTACCAGTTCGCCGCTCGGGCCGTCGAGGGACCAGCCACGTCAATGCGCGCCGCAATGAAAACCGCCTGATGGTCGACGCCATCGGCATCGCCGGAAGCGGAATGACCGTGCATCGCAAATGGCTCGACGCCATCGCCGACAACCTCGCCAACGCCAACACCGCCACTGCGACCAACAACGCCGCCTTCCAGGAACGCTACATCGTGGCGCAGGAAGGCACCGGCAACGTCGGAGCCAGCGCGAGTGCCGCGTTTGGTAGCGCGGAGGGAACCATAGTCTACGAGCCGGAGCATCCTTTGGCCGATGCCGACGGTTATGTGCGTTACCCCGAAATCGACATGGCGAAGCAGATGGGCAACCTCATCATGGCTCAGCGTGGCTACCAGGCCAACGCCGCCGTCGTCGACCGTGCCAAGACCGCCTATGAAGCCGCACTACAGATCGGACGTGGCTGATGCCGCTCAGCGCTATCAACGCAACCGCCGCCGTAACGTCGCTTTCGGGCGTCATGGGCACTTCTGCCACGACCGCTACGCGGGGCATTGATGGCTCCGGCTTCGGCACCGCGCTCTCGGGCGCCATCGACAACCTCCAGCAGCTGCAAGGAACTTCAAACGCCCTTGCCATTCAGGCCGTGACCGGTGACCTTAACGACATTCACACCGCTACCATTGCGTCGACTCGCGCGCAGGTGACCATGGAACTCGTCGCCGCCGTGCGTAATAAAGGTGTCGACGCCTTCAACGAGATCATGAGGATGCAGGCCTGATGCCCCGGCAGGTCACCAGCGTGTTCAAACGCCTCGGAAACGCCATTCGCGAGTTCACCATTGCGCAGCGCACAGTCGCCATCATTGGCGTTGCGGTGCTCATACTCGGCATCGCCGCGCTGAGCATGTGGGTGACCAAGCCGGCCTTCACACCCTTGTTCTCCGGTCTCAGCGGCGAAGACGCAAGTAGCATTGTCGAGCAGCTGCGGGCTGACGGCGTGGAGTACGAACTAGCAAATGGCGGCGCCACCATTTTGGTGCCCGAGGCGAACGTCTACGACGAACGCATCAAGGCGGCTTCGACGGGCCTGCCCACGTCGAGCACCGGGGGATATTCTTTGCTCGACTCGATGGGTGTCACGTCGAGTGAGTTTCAGCAATCGGTAACGTATAAGCGCGCGCTCGAGGGCGAACTTGCCAAGACCATCGGTGCGCTGGACGGCGTTCAAATTGCTTCGGTGCGCCTTGCGATTCCCGAAGACAGCGTGTTCGTGTCGGAGAAAAACGACCCGACCGCATCGGTTTTCGTTGAAACGGAAAACGGCGTTTCGCTCTCCAACGACCAGGTTCAGGCGATAGTGCACTTGACGAGCGCGTCGATCGACGGCATGGCCGCGGCCGACGTGGCTGTCGTCGATTCGACCGGCGCAGTGCTCTCGGCCGTCGGAATCGGCGCCACCGGGGGAGCGGAGCAGCAAGCCTCTGACTATGAATCCCGTGTTGGTACCGCAGTGCAGGCCATGCTCGACAAGGTCGTCGGTGCCGGCAACGCCACCGTCGTCGTTGCTGCCGATATGAGCTATGAATCGGCCGAACGGGTGGAGGAGTCGTTCACCGCCCCGATCGAGACTCCGGCTCTCAACGAATCCGTCGACACGGAAACCTATACGGGAACCGGGGGCAACGCCGCCGGTGTGCTCGGTGCGGAGGCGGCTGTCGCAGCCGATGGCGCCACCGACGGTACGTTCTCGAGCGAGTCGACCACCCGCAACAATGCCGTCAACAAAGTGACCGAGAGCCGTACGATTCCGGCCGGTGCAATCACCCGACAGACCGTCTCCGTGGCCGTCGACGCCGCTGCCGCTGCCAACCTCAACGTGGCCGACATCACTTCCCTCGTCACCTCCGCCGCTGGAATCGACGCCATTCGCGGCGATGCAGTCACCGTCGAGGTCATGGCCTTTGACACCACCGGTGCTGCAGAGGCAGCGGCAGCGCTCCAAGCGGCAGCGGATGCCGCGGCCGCCAAGCGGTTCGCTGATATTCTGCGGGTGTCCGTGATTACCGCTGGCATTGTCATCACGCTCGTTGTCAGCCTTATTCTGTACGCACGTCGGTCTAGGCGCCAGAGCCGGGAATCGGTTGAGATCGGTGATCTGACCCAAGTGCAGGATGCGCTTGGTGAAGCGCCGACGCCGCTGTCGGTCACCGCGTCACCGGCAACCCTGTTCCTTGACCAGGGCAACGACACCCCGACCCGGATCCTCCCGACCGTGGCGTTCGTGCCCACCGACACCGACATCCGTCGTGCAGAAATCGACGCGCTCGCCCAGAACGACCCGCGCAGCACCGCGGAGTTCCTGCGCGGACTCATGGACGACCGGCAGCCCGCATGAGCGAGATACTCACGGTACTGAGCGGCACCCAGAAGGTGGCCGTCGTGCTCATGAACATGGACCGTCAGCGCGCGACCGAGGTCATGAAAGAGTTCAGCGATATCGAAGCCGAGGTCATCGCGGGCGAGATCGTTCAACTGCGCAACGTCGATCCGGCACTGGCTGAAGCCACACTCAACGAGTTTCACGAAATTAGCCTCAAGGGTCGCCGTCTATCGAGGGGAGGTCACGATTTCGCGATAGGCCTGCTCGAGGCCTCTTTCGGCGCTGAGCGCGCGGCCGGCGTCATGAACCGGGTCGCCACCTCGATGGCCGGCAAGGCCTTCGAGTTTCTAGACCCCTCAGAGCCCGGCGACGTGCTCACCCTGCTCGATGGCGAAATGCCCCAGACCGTCGCCCTTGTTCTGGCGCACCTGAGGCGCGATCAGGCATCGGCTGTTCTGGCCGGCATGGACGCCAGTTTGCGCACCGACGTAGCCCAGTGCATAGCCACCATGTCCAGTGCCACTCCCGAGGCCATTCGCATAGTCACGGACACCCTCAAATTGCGCACCGGCAAGATCGTGGCCCGCGCCAGCGCAGAAGTTATCGGCGGTATTCAGCCGCTCGTCGACATCATCAACCGAGCGGATGCCGCCACCGAGCGGGCGCTTCTGGAAAGTCTCGAAGAACGCGACCCGGCCCTCGCCGAAGAGATTCGTTCACGCATGCTCACCTTCGCCGACATCGTCAAGCTCGAAAGCCGGGACGTGCAACAGGTGCTGCGCGGAATCGACACGAATGTGCTGGCCATGGCGATGAAAGGCAGCACCGACGCCGTCATCGAGGTCATTCGGGCCAACCTCTCCGAGCGCAACCGCGATGTGCTCGACGACGAGACCACGAGCCTTGGTCCGGTGCGCATGCGTCAGGTCGAAGACGCCCGCGCCGAAATCGTGCGCGCTATTCGCGATATGGAAGCGCAGGGGAGTATCACGGTGCAGCGCGGTGCCGAGGACGAGTATGTCAACTGAAACCGGGTTTGGCCGCATGGCTTTTCCGCGTCTATACGGCGAGGAGCAGGAGCGTGCAGCCGAGCAGTCGCGGGTCGAAGGCCACGCCGCCGGCTACACCGAAGGGTTGCGGCTGGCCGCAGAGGATGTCGCGCGCCGCGCTGACGAGATCAACGCCGAACACGCCGAAAATGAACGCTACGGCGAGGCGCAGATCGACCACGCGGTGCGCTTGCTTGCCGCCGCCGCCCGTGCCCTCGACGAACGCAGCATCCCGCTTATTCAACAGGCGGAATCCACCCTCGTCAACACTTCTCTCGAACTGGCCGAAGCAATTCTCGGTTGCGAACTCAGCCATACCGAGCCGTCGGCTCGCCGGGCTTTGGAACGCGCCCTGCACCAGCCCGACCAGCTTGATCGCAGCGAGGTCCACAGCATTCGCATGCACCCGGAGGACCTCGTCGTGCTGAACGCGCAGACGCGGGCGCTGGAGAGCATCCGCTTTGTCGCCGATTCTAGGCTCAAGCGCGGCGACGCCATCACAGAATTCAGTGACGGGTTTCTCGACGCACGCATCAGCACGGCGTTGGCCCGTGCGAAGGGCGCCCTAGCCGAGGTTAAAGCATGATCACGGCCTGGCGCCCGCGGGCCGCACAGCTGGCGCAAGCGATTAAAGTGGGCAGCCCGGAGCGGGTCGGTATCGTATCGTCCATCGTCGGGCTTGGCGTGGAGGTGCGTGGCCTGCGCTCGGCAATCGGCGACATTGTCACTCTCGACGCCCGTCCCGGCCACGAAGGAATCGATGCCGAGGTCGTCGCCACGACCCAGACCAGTATCCGCTGTATGCCGCTCGGTCGCATCACCGGGTTGCAGGCGGGGGCCCGGGTACGGTCAGCCGGCTCGTCCCTGCTCGTGCCCACCGGTCGCGGTCTGTTTGGGCGCGTCATCGACGGTCTCGGCCGCCCGATCGACGGCAAGGGGCCGCTCGATTCTGATGGTGCCGTTTTACTCGAACACGACAGCCCGTCGGCCATGCACCGAGCGCGCATCACGACCCCGCTGCACCTGGGTGTCCGCGTTCTCGACACGCTCACGACGGTCGGGCGCGGCCAGCGCCTCGGGCTGTTTGCCGGTTCTGGCGTGGGAAAATCGTCGCTGCTTTCGATGATTGCCCGAGGAACGGATGCCCAGGTGTCCGTCATCGCGCTCGTGGGGGAACGCGGGCGTGAGGTGCGGGAGTTTCTCGAAGATGATCTCGGCCCGGAAGGCCTGGCCCGTTCCATCGTCGTGGTCTCCACCTCGGACGAACCCGCAATGATGCGGTTGCGCGCCGCGTTCACCGCGACCCGCATCGCGGAATCGTTTCGCGATCAGGGCTCCGACGTCATGCTCATGATGGACTCGCTCACCCGCGTCGCTATGGCCCAGCGCGAAATCGGCCTCTCGGTCGGCGAACCGCCGGCTACCCGTGGCTACCCGCCCTCGACGTTCTCGGTGCTCGCCCGACTCCTCGAACGCGCCGGAACCGGTGAAACCGGCTCGATCACCGGAATTTACACCGTGCTCGTCGACGGTGATGACCACAACGAACCGATCGCAGACGCGGCGCGGTCTATTCTCGATGGTCACGTCGTGCTCGACCGTAAACTTGCTATCACCGGCCATTTTCCGTCGGTCGATGTGCTCGCCTCCGTTTCTCGCGTTGCCGCGCGGGTGAACAGTGCGGAACGAAACGTGATCGCGACGACCCTGCGCACGGTGATGGCGGCCCGTCAGGGCGCGCAGGACCTCCTCGACGTCGGAGCCTACCGGGTCGGCACTAACCCGCTGGTGGATGCGGCAGTTGAGAATGACTTGGCCATCAAAGCCTTTCTGCAGCAGCGGATGAACGACCAGACTCCCAGCGAGCAGGCCTGGGCCCAGCTCACCCGACTGACTCGTGCGTTCGGGGCCATGGCATGAGCCGCCTCTTTCCTCTCGCCGGATTGCAGCGATTGCGCAATCTGCAGCAGGACCAGGCTGCCCTCGACCTGGCCGAAGCGAACGCCCGGGTGGCGGCGAGCGAGGCCCGCCATGGGCGCGCCCGCACCGCTCTCGGAGCCCTCGGTAATTCCCCGCAAACCATCGCCGCTCTCAACGCCATGGCAGCGGCGCGGTCCTCATCGCGCAGCATGCTGGCCGAGCTCGAAGCCGTTGGCCGTAATTACCAGGAGAGCCTGGGCTCCGCCCAGACTACGTACAACGCGGCCAGGGCCGAGTCGGTCGCGCTTGAAAAACTGCACGAGCGGCACGCTGCCGCCCTGCTGGCGGCAGACCAGCACGCGGAACAGACCGTGCTCGACGAAATTGCCGGGGCACGCTGGCATCGCTCACATACCGCCACGAGCGATACCGCCACAATGAACGAGGAGGAGACACCATGACGATGATCGCGGCCATGGGGCGAATCAGCCAGATCCAGGCCACTCTGCAGCAGCTCTCCGGCGTGTCTACAGACCGGGTAACGACAACGGCCGCAGCGGCGACGACCGCTGCGGCGTCCGCCTCGGCTGGGAGCTTTGCCGCGACTCTCGCGGCGGCACTCGGCACGGCCGCAACCAGCGCGACCGGATCGGGCATGGGTGCTAGCGGCGCCGACGTGGTCGCCTCCGCGGAGAAATACCTTGGGGTGCCCTACGTGTTCGGTGGTGAAGATTCCAGCGGAATGGACTGCTCCGGACTAGTGCAGACCGTCTATGCCGATATCGGAATAGAACTGCCGCGACTCGTGTCGGGGCAGATGAAGATGGGAACCGAGGTCGCTTCCCTCGCCGAAGCCCAGCCTGGCGACCTCATCGTCACCGGCGGTGGCGACCACATTCTTATCTACGCCGGCGATAACAAGGTCATTCATGCGCCGTATCCGGGCCGTACTGTTTGCCTGCGGGAGGCATATATGACGGATGCCGACATCACCACCATCCGCCGGATCATTCCGACCGACACCGCTGCCACGGGCGCCGGCTCTGCCGACAGGCTCAACGCCGCTTTTGCCGCTTTCGCCCAGCAGAACTCAACAGTTATGGGAAGCGCACTATGAGCCTCACCCTCGGTCAGTTTCGGACAGCTGCAGCGCCGCCCGCGCCCTCTGCTCCGCGCGAGACGAAGTCGGTTTCGCCGGGTGCCGACACCTTCGGGGCGATCATGGATGACACCCTTGCGGCGGACCTTGACGCTTCTTCGGCTCCGGTGTCGACGGAGCCGAAGGGAGATCAGGCGGGGGATTTCGCAGCCGGGGTGACGTTGTCGGTGTCGCCAACACGCCTTGATTCCGTCACAGCGGATGCCGCCATTCCGGTGGTCCCCATGTCGTTCTCGGCGACCCTGACGCTGGCCAACGGCGGCGGGGCGGCCCCAAGCGTTATGTCCACGGCAACAGTCGCGGTCGACGGTATGCTTCATTCGGGCACCTCGGCTTCGGGGACTGGCTGGAGCGCAATCGATACGGCGGCACCTCTCACACTTGCCGCTGCGGGCCTGGCTGCAAGTGCCGGCACCCTGGGAGCGGCGGCCGGTTCGGCGGCGTCGAATATCCCAGCCGCCGTGTCAACGATCCCCGCACCATCGACTCCCGGCGCCGCCGTGAGCACCACCGTTGCTGCATTAGCCAGGGGCAGCGCCGACGCCGCAGGGCCGACCGCCACGGCGTTTGCCTCCGTCGTCACGGCAGCCGCTCCGAGCGCTTCCGGTAAAGCGACCGCGACCGGCGCCACCGACCCGGCAGCAGCCACTTCTGATGCCGCAGGGGCTGTCACGGTGTTGCCGGTCCCGGCCACGTCAGCATCCGTCGGAGCTGCGACATCGGCGGGTGTCCCTGGCCTTTCCGGTGCAGCAAATGCTGGTGCAGCACAGGCTGGTGCAGTACAGACCGGTGCGGCACAGAACGCCGCGTTAGAGCGCACGGGGGCGGCTGGCTCCGCGCTGCCGGACTCCGTGCGGCTGACCGGGCGAGGCGCCGGCTCCGAAGCCGTCATCCCCTCGTCACCCGCCGTACCCGCTTCGGTACCCCTCACGGTGTCGACCCCCACGGCCACTTTGGTGGCTGCACCCGCTCCGGCTACTGCCCTGCCGCTCGCCGCGCAGGTCATGAAGCCGCTGTTCTCGCTCGCCACCGCGGCTCCCGGCGAGCATGTATTGACCATCAGCGTGTCGCCCGACAACCTGGGGCCGGTCACCGTGCGGGCGCACGTGACGGGGGAGGGTATTCGGGTGGAGCTGTTCGCTCCTACCGACCTGGCCCGGGAGGCCCTGCGTGTGATTTTGCCCGACCTGCGGCGTGACCTCGCTGGTTCCGGGCTGAGCGCCCAGCTCGACCTGTCGTCCGATAGCCAGGCCGGCAATCCCAGTGCTACGCGCCAGCCCCGCTCCGAGGCTGACGGACGCAATCCGGACGCCCGTAGCCCGTCCGAACGAGCACCGGACACTCCCCGGGAGCAGCGACCACCCCAATTCGGATCCACCCACACCATCGACGTACTGGCTTAGAAGGAGAAAAATCGTGACAATCGACGCCGTGGCGGCCACTGCCGCCGCTCCGACCGCAATGTACTCGTCAATGACCACGACGCGCACCCCCAACCAGTCCATGGACTCGGAGGTGTTCATGTCGTTGCTGGTGACGCAGTTGCAAAACCAGGATCCCAGCGCCCCGATGGATACCAACGAGATGATCGGCCAGACCACCCAGCTTGCCATGATGGAAAAGCTCACCGAAATGGCCACGGCCAGTGGGGAGGGCTTCTCCCTGCAGATGCGCACCTCGGCGGCAGCCCTGGTGGGGGAGACGGTCACCTATACCGACCCCGACGGCGCCGAAGTCACGGGGCTCGTTTCGTCGGTCTCGTTCGCCGGCCCCGTGCCCACGGTTACCGTCAACGGTGAACCGGTGGCCCTCGATGTTATTTCCGGCGTGACCAGCGCCCGTGCCGAAGACACCGAAGACGCCGCGGAGGCGACGACCGCGGCCTGATCCGCGGCTTGTCCTCGACCCATCAACTGCACCGCATAATTCTTTTCTGAAAGGCAGCATCCCATGCTTCGTTCTCTCTACTCCGGTATCTCTGGCCTTCGTTCGCACCAGACCATGCTCGACGTGACCGGTAACAACATCGCCAACGTGAATACGACGGCATTCAAGGCGTCCGCCGCTCAGTTTCAAGACACCCTGTCGCAGCTGACCGAGGCCGCTGGCGGCGCCACGGCCACTACCGGTGGTACCAACCCGGCCCAGGTCGGCCTCGGTGTGCAGGTAGCGGGAATCTCCACGAACTTCGCCCAGGGGTCCTCGCAGGCGACCGGCAAGACCACTGACTTCATGATCAACGGCGACGGCTTCTTCGTCACGTCGCTCGGCGGAGAAACCCTCTACACCCGGGCCGGTTCTTTCAACTTCGATTCGGCTGGGCGACTGGTCTCGCCAGACGGTGCAATCGTGCAGGGCTGGGGCGCAACCAACGGAGTCGTCAACGCTGGCGGAGCCACCGGAAACATGACCCTGCCGGTTGGCGCGATCGTGCCGGCATCCGCCTCGACTGCCGCGACCTTCAGCGGCAACCTGCCGTCGGATACGGTAGAAAACACCACACTCGCGCCGCGCACCATCGATGTATACGACGAGCTGGGAGTAGCCCGCACGGTGTCACTGACTTTCACTCGTACCGCCACCGGCTGGACGGTGGCCGATCCGAAGAATCCCTCGACGACACCGCTTCAGCTCACCGCTGAGACTGACGCCAATGGACCAACGGGCAAGTTCACAACCGTCGCCGGCGCTAACTTCACGTTCGACGGTATTCTCATGAACTTCGACGACGTCAGGGGCTTCGCCGGACTCGACACCGTTGCCGGCGACACCGACGATGGCAGCGAGGCCGGTACCCTCAACTCCTACACGCTCGGAGCTGACGGAACCCTCGTCGGCCTGTTCAGCAATGGCCAGCAACAGGCCATCGGTCGCATCGCCCTCGCCACCTTCGTCAACCCGGGCGGGCTCGAAAAGGCCGGCTCCTCCGCCTACCGCGCCACCTTCAACTCCGGTGGCGCTGAGCTCGGAACCGCCGGCACCGGCAGCCTCGGCTCGCTGACCAGCGGAGCGCTCGAAATGTCCAACGTCGATTTGTCGCAGGAATTCACCAACCTGATCGTCGCCCAGCGCGGCTTCCAAGCCAACGCTCGCATCATCACCACCTCAGACGAGGTCTTGCAGGAGCTGACCAACCTGAAGCGGTAATCGCGCTCAGTAGACAAGAGTGTGGGGTCCTCAAGCGTCCGGACCCCACACTCTTGTCTACTGGGTCTGGGGCTGTGCATAACTTTCCGGGGATGCGCGGGATGCGCGGGATGCGTCATCCTGATGGCGTGAACGCGCGAAAGAAGCTTCCACCGCACCTGCTGACCGCACCGTTCGCCGTGGCTCAAGGCGCGGCGCACGGTTTATCGCCGGGTCGCATGCGCGTCAACGAACATGCTGCACGTTGCCGTGCAGCTGCCAGGGTGGGCGCTGCGGCTGAACGGTGTCACCGGCAGGCACTGGCTGTCGACGGCACCGATCTGTTCGATTGGTGTGGACTTCAGCGTCACGAGCCCCGCGCGATCCTGGTGTGACCTCGCATCCAGCCTCACGCTCAGGCAGCTCGTCGCGGATGGCTCCGCCGCGGTCAGTAGACAACTTCGGTTGCAACGTCAGACAACCCCTCAAAATTGTCTCGTGAGCGCCGTTGAGCCAGCTAACATGAGCCGCGCGGCGGCCGATGGTACACAATGACGCCTCCCTCGAGTCGTTCGAGACAGGATGGGCACATGATCGTACTTACGCGGCTGAATGACAGTCACTTTGCGATTAACCCGGATCTGATCGAGCGCATCCACGCGAACCCGGATACAACCCTCGTCATGGTGGACGGCGCCAACTTCATCGTCACCGAGTCCATGGAAGACGTCATCGAGAAAATCGCCAGCTACCGTGCCCACGTCATCGCGCTCGCTTACGACCCGAGCGCCGGGGACCTGCCACGAGGCCCCAGGAAGCTCTAGTGGATCCCGCAACTCTGATCGGCCTGGTACTGGCGTTCGGTGCCCTCGTTGCCATGATCACCCTCGAACATTCCTCGGTCATGTCCATCCTGCTGCCAGCGCCCATGATTCTGGTCTTCGGTGCGACCATCGCGGTCGGCCTCGCGGGCGGCACGATCAAAGACTTCACGTCTGCCTTCAAGGCAGTGCCCGGAGCGTTCCTCGGCAAGACCACGCCGCCGCAGTCCGTTATCGATCAGGTCGTGGGACTGGCCGAAACCGCGCGCAGTTCGGGCCTGCTCGCGCTCGATCAGGCAGCCGACAACGTCAAGGATCCGTTTCTGCGCGGCGCCCTGCAGAATATCGCCGACGGTACCGACGGGGATGAACTGAGGATGCTCCTCGAGGACGAGATCGCGACAGAGACTCGATCGAATCGGAATGCCGCCAAATTCTTCACGGCTCTTGGTGGGTACGCCCCGACGGTCGGCATCATTGGCACGGTCGTCTCGTTGACCCATGTTCTCGAAAACCTGGATACGCCCGCGACACTGGGACCGATGATTGCGGCCGCCTTCGTCGCTACTCTCTGGGGCCTGCTCTCGGCCAACTTCATCTGGCTGCCACTCGGCTCGCGTCTGCGCCGCCTGGCCGACCTCGAGGCCGACCGCATGACTCTCGTCATGGAAGGCGCCCTGGCCGTGCAGGCTGGCAGTCAGCCGCGACTGCTCGGTGAGCGCCTGCGCGCGATGGTTCCCGCCGAGCTCCTGCCGAAAGTCGGAGCCAAGGGCAAAAACGGCGCTGCGGATACCGCCGGTGCAGCCGCTGAGACCAAGACAAAGACCAGCAGCAAAGGTAAGGGCAAGGGTAAGGACAAAGACCTTCCCGAAGCAGCATGAGCGTGCGGGCTAAGCGCCGCAAAATGGTTGATGAGGAGGACGTTCACCCGGACGAACGGTGGATGGCTTCCTACATGGACATGGTTACCGTGCTGATGTGTATGTTCATCGTGCTGTTCGCCATGTCGACCGTCGACCAGGACAAGTACGAGCAGTTGGCCAACTCCCTGGCCACCGGTTTCGGAGCGGTGGATGCGGGCAAGGTCGACACCGCTGAGGGGGTCGTCGTTCCGGCTGACCTCATCGATAACGAGGGTGAATCACCCACGGAGGTCACTCACTCAGCCGATGCTCTCGATCCGGCTGACGCGACTGCCCAGGCACTGGCAAATGTCGAAGCGGCTGCAGGGGAGGTCGTGAAGTTTGACCAGCTTGAGACTGCCATCACCGGCAACCTGACCGCCGCCGGGGTAGCGGATCTCGTGGAATTTCATATCACTGACCGTGGTCTGACCCTGGGGCTGGTCGGAAGTGAAACATTCTTCGCACCCGACAGCGCCCAACTCACTGCGGCTGCGATCACGGTGCTCGATGCCACAGCACCGGCCCTCGTGTCCACCGCGCAGAAGATTTCGATTGAAGGGCACGCCGACAAACACGGCCAGTCCGCCACTTTCCCTACCGACTGGGAATTGTCGGCCAACCGGGCTACCCAGGTGTTGCGTCGCCTCGTAGAGCAGGGCGGCGTTGCCGGAGACCTGATCTCCGCAGTCGCTTTTGGGTCGGCTCAGCCGGCGAACACCGGATCCACACTCGCGGATATGGCGCAGAACCGCCGGGTCGACATTGTGCTGCTTTCAGACCAGCCGGACAGCGTGCGAGCACTCATTCCCGGGATCGTGGCCGAAAATTGACCGTGAACCGACGCGGCGCAGCCGCTAGCTGAGACTTCTTACCTTTCAGCCACTTCGGTCGATAGTCCCAACGTGACAGTCCAGGATCAGGTCAGCAGCAGTGCGCTCGCTAAAGCGGCAAGAAGCGTTGAGCTGTACGACTTTCGGCGGCCCACCACCCTGGCTCGTGAACACTCCCGCGTTCTGGAACTGGCCTTTGAGACTTTTGCACGGCAGTGGGGCACCCAGCTGACCGCACGCGTACGTGTGCTCTGCATGGTGACCTGCGAGCAGGTACTCATGGCCACCTACGACGAGTATGCGGGTTCGTTACCGCCGAAAACCGCCATGGTGCTGTGCACTGTCGCCGGCCTGGAAGCCCGCGCGGTCATTCAGTTTCCGACCACGTCGGCACTCACCTGGGTGAACCATATGCTCGGCGGCAGCAGCAGCAGGCCGGTGCTCGCTGAACGCAACTTCACCCAGATTGAGCTGGCTCTGATTCGCAAGCTCATTTCGGAAAGCCTCGAAGACCTGCGTTATTCCTTTGGGCCGTTGATCGTTGATGAAATGGGCGTCGAAGCCATTCAGTACAACTCCCAGTTCGCGCAGGCAGCGGCAACCGGCGACCTCATGGTGGTTGCGACCTTCGCAATTCGAGTGGAAAAGGTCACCGCCACGGCAACGGTGGCGATTCCCGCTGCGGCCCTGATGCCGCAACTCGGCGAAGCGAACCCCACGAGCACCATGTCGAACGCTGCCGAACTTCTGCAGGCCCAGATCGCGGCCGTACCGGTTGACGTATCGCTTCGACTCGAGACCGCCCACGTACTGCCCAGTCGCATTCTGTCGCTGGCGGTCGGCGATGTTCTGCACATTCCGCATCCCCAGCATCGTCCGCTCAATCTGACCGTTGACGGCCAGTCGCTGGCCCGCGCGGCCGTCGGAGTCAACGGTTCCCGGCTGGCCTGCATCGTCACTGATACCGAGGAAACAGCCCAATGATTTCTACCCGATCTATTCCTGAAGTTGCCGTCGACGCGCTCATTCGCGTGTTGCCTACGACGGTACCGTTACAAGCACTGCCACACCTCGGCAGCGCCGAATTATCATCGCGCATCGGTTCGGCCGTGGTGGCCTCGTTTGTGGGTACGACTTCCGCGGACCTGGCCGTTGTGCTCACCGACTCTGCGTCGCTCGACGCCGCTGCCGGGGCGAACTCGCAGCTCGTTTCCAGCCAGGACGTTCTGCGTCCCGCCCTGGAGAGCGCCTCCGGAGTGCTCGGAATCGGCGTGCTCGGCGATTCCCGGGTCGAAGACGCCTCAGCATTGTTCGCCGCCGAAGAGACTGAGGTTTTCGAACTGAGCGCGGGCGGGGTCGTGACCGGTTGGTTTGGCATTCGGCTGCGTCAGAACGGAGTTGTCGGCGGGCCGGGATCGATGCCAGAGCGCACAGCTCTGGGCAACCTCGGGCGCATCAGCAACGTCGAAATGTCGTTGACGGTTGAAATCGGGCGCACCCGTATGTCCGTGCGTGACGTCTTGTCGCTCAAACCGGGTGCTGTCATCGAGCTGGATCGCTCGGCGGGGGCCCCGGCCGATATTCTCCTGAACGGTCGACTGATTGCCCACGGCGAAATCGTCGTCGTCGACCAGGACTACGCCGTGCGCATCACCCAGATTCTCGATGTAGCGGATGGCCTGTCGTAAGTGGACACCCTCATTGTTGCGGTGCGTGTCGCCCTGTCATTGGGCGTGGTTCTCGCACTGCTCTGGTACCTGCAGCGACGCCTGTCGCGCGGGGTGCGCGCACTGGGTATTGCCAACCCGGTGACCGTCGTCGGCCGTCAGCCCATCGGGCAGAAGGCATCCGTTGTCGTCGTCGAGGTCGACGGAACGCGCCTCGTTCTCGGCGTCACCGAGCAGGCCGTGACCGTGCTGCACGAGAAATCCCTTGTGCCCACGACAACGTCGACCCTCGACGCCGCCATTTCGGTGCTGGGCGGGTCGCAGTCGGCACCAGCGACGGCGTTCGCCCGATCCCTGGCCGCGGCTGAAGCGGATGACGCGGCTCGCTTAGCGCCGCCCGCGCCCTCCGCTCCGCTAGCCGGGTCGATCCTGTCGCCGTCGACGTGGCGCCAGACCGCCGCACTCCTTCGGCAGGGCCGGTGAATACCCCGCCGTATCGGTTCACTTCCCGGGCCTGTTCCGCGCGCATCGGCCTGTTCATCGTTCTGATCGTGGTGACCACGACGGTGCTGCTCTGGCTGGGAGCTACGGCCGGCCACGCCATGCCGATCGACCCGACGCCTCCGACCGATCCGACCGACCCGACTGACCCCGGTGGTGGCGGCCTCACTGTGGACATCAATGGTCCTAACGGTGCGCCCTCATCGGCGATCGTCACCCTGCTGGGCATTACCCTACTGTCGGTCGCACCGGCGCTGCTGCTGATGATGACGAGCTTTACCAAGATCTTCGTGGTGCTCGCCATGACCCGCAACGCCCTCGCGCTCCCGTCGATCCCGCCCAACCAGGTGCTCGCCGGACTGGCCCTTTTTCTGTCCCTCTTCATCATGGCGCCCGTGCTCACCGACATTAACAACATCGCGTTGCAGCCGTACCTCGACGGTTCACTGAACTTCACCGACGCGCTGAATTTGGGTTCCGAGCCGCTGCGCCAATTCATGCTCGCCAACACGCGCGGCGAGGACCTGGCCCTGATGACCCGGGCTGCCGATCAACCCAACCCAGACAATCCCGATGACGTCACCCTGCTGACACTCATTCCCGCGTTCATGATCTCGGAACTGCGCGCCGCCTTCATCATCGGGTTTGTCATCTTCATCCCATTCCTGGTGATCGATATCGTCGTCTCCGCGGCGCTGATGTCGATGGGAATGATGATGTTGCCGCCCGTCATGATCTCGCTGCCGTTCAAGATTCTTCTGTTCGTGCTCGTCGACGGCTGGGGGCTCATCATCACGAGCCTCATCGGCAGTTATCAGATGGCCACATGAACACCAATGCGGTACTCGACATTGGCCTCCAGGCGCTCATTCTCGCTGCCAAACTGTCGGCCCCGGTGCTGATCACCGCTCTCGTGGTGGGCTTCGCCATCTCGCTGCTGCAATCGATCACGCAGATTCAAGAAGTCACGCTGTCGTTTGTACCCAAGGCTGTGGCCGTTGCCCTGGCTCTGCTGATTTGCGGCCACTGGATGATCGCCGAATCGATCGCATTCACCAACCAGATGTTCGAAAAGATCCCCTCCCTGCTCGGCGGAGGCTGACGTGGAGTTCACCCTCAATTTCGCCTGGATCGAAGCGGTCATGCTCGCTGGTGTGCGCATAATCGCCTTTCTGGTCATCGCGCCGCCGTTCTCGTATCGCGCATTCCCCGCACGGATCAAAGCCATGCTCGCCATCGGACTGGCCCTGGCCGTGTCGCCGCGGGTCACCGCCGACTACGTATCCCAAGACACCGCCGGTTTCGTCGGCGCCCTGATTCTGGAAATTCTGGTCGGTGCCACCCTGGGCTTTCTGGTCTTCCTGGTCTTCGCCGCCGTGCAGTCGGCCGGTGGTCTCATCGACATGTTCAGCGGGTTCCAGATGGCGCAGGGCTTCGACCCCCAGTCCATGATCAACGGTGCCCAGTTCACCCGCCTGTTTCATATGACCGCCCTCGCGCTGATGTTCGCCTCTGGCGCCTACCAACTCGTGCTTGGCGGCCTGTTTCGCAGCTACACCGCCATGCCACTCGGCTCTGGCCTGGACCTGGCGGCACCGGCGCAGGCCATAATCGCGGGCACGACCCAGATGTTCCTCGCCGCCGTGCAGATCGCCGGCCCCCTGCTTGTCGTGCTGTTTTTAGCGGATGCCGGCCTCGGCCTCCTCACCCGGGTCGCCCCCGCGCTCAACGCGTTCGCCCTCGGTTTTCCGCTGAAGATTCTCATCACGCTGATCCTCGCCGGGACGGTCTTCATGGCCCTGCCGCGCATCGTGTCCTCACTCACCGGGCAAGCCCTCGATGCCCTCATGGGGGTGAGGTAATTGTCCGAAACTGATTCCGGTGAAAAGACCGAACCGGCCACCCAAAAACGTATGAAGCGGGTGCGCGAAAAGGGTGAGCTGTCTAAATCGCAGGATGTCACGGCCTGGGTCGGCGTTGGTGCCGCCGGCCTCATGCTGCCAGCCACTATCGCAGCGGCGAGCGAGGCGGGTACCGACCAGATGTATCTGATCGGTACCCTGGCCAGCACTCCGGATCCGAGCGTGGCGGTCGAAGCCCTCGGCAACGGGTTGGCGTCGCTCGCCGATATTCTCACTCCGTTTTTTGTCGTGGTGCTCGTGGTCGTGCTGGGCGGTGCTGCACTGCAGGGCGGTGTCCACTTCAAGAAATTCACCGGAAAGTACGAGCAGTTCAACCTCGTTACCGGTATGAAACGCGTATTTGGCACCCAGGCGATGTGGGAGGGCGTCAAGGTACTTGCCAAGACGGCCGCCGTCGGAATCGTCTTGTACTGGGTAATCCAGGGACTGATGCCGGTGTTGCTGACGGCAGGAGGACTGCCGGTATCGGAATTGCTCAGTGCCGCCGGCAGCGGCACAGCCGCACTGCTGCAGGCAGCCGTTGCGGCCGGCCTCGTGCTCGCCGTCGCCGACATCTTCGTCATCATGAAACGCAATCGCAAAAAAACCATGATGACGAAGAAGGAGGTCACCGACGAGAACAAGGCCGCAGAGGGTGACCCGCTGATCAAATCGCAGCGTCGCTCCCGCCAGCTGATGATGAGTCGCAATCGCATGATCGCCTCGGTCGCCGATGCCAACGTGGTGCTGGTCAACCCCACGCACGTGGCCGTGGCCCTCAAATACGAGCCGGGTAAATCCGCGCCGCGGGTGGTGGCCAAGGGAATCGGGCACGTGGCCGCCCGTATTCGCGTGCAGGCCGAGACCGACCAGGTGCCGATTGTGCAGGATGTACCGCTCGCCCGGGCACTGCACGCGGCGTGCGAGATCGGCGACGAGATTCCCACGGAACTCTATAGCGCCGTTGCCAGGGTGCTCGCCTTCGTCATGGCCCTGCAGAAGCGGGGCAGTACGGCGGGAACCCACACCATGAGCGCACTGGCGGCCGCGCCGTCATCATCATCACCCACATCACCACTGCAGACTGCCGGAGGCCGTTCGTGAATCGCAATCTCATCAAGCTCGCTGTTCCGGTCGGCGTGGTCGGCATCATCCTGCTGTTGGTCGTGCCCATTCCAGCCGGCCTGCTCGACGTTTTGATTATTCTGAACATCATGCTGGGTCTGGTCACCCTGCTCACCACGATGTTCGTGAAGAAACCGCTCGACTTCTCGGTTTTTCCATCGCTTCTTCTGGTCGCGACCTTGTTTCGCCTCGGCCTCAATGTCGCCTCCACTCGCCTGGTACTCGGCGAAGGTTATGCTGGCCAGGTGATCGAGGCTTTCGGGCACGTCGCCGTTGGCGGCTCGATCATCATCGGCGCGGTCATCTTCATGATTCTCGTCGTCATCCAGTTCGTCGTCGTCACCAAGGGCGCCGAGCGTGTGGCTGAGGTCGGTGCCCGATTCACCCTCGACGCCATGCCCGGCAAGCAGATGGCCATCGACGCCGACCTCAACGCCGGCCTGATCACCGACGCCGAGGCGAAGGACCGTCGTGCCGAGGTATCGGCCGAAGCCGACTTCTACGGAGCCATGGACGGCGCGTCCAAGTTCGTCAAGGGCGACGCGATCGCCGGACTGATAATTATCATCATCAACCTGATCGGCGGCATCGCCATGGGCATGCTGCAGCGCGGACTGGAGCTCGGCGAGGCGGTCAACACCTACGCGCTGCTCACCATCGGCGACGGCCTCGTCACCCAGATTCCGGCCCTACTCATGGCCGTCTCCACCGGCATGATCGTGACCCGCTCGAATGCGGAGACCGACATCGGTTCGACTGCATCCGCTCAGCTGATGCAGTCGCGCAATGCGCTGACCATTGCCGGCGCGGCCGCTGTGCTGATGGCGCTCATTCCGGGCATGCCCGTGCTGCCGTTCCTCATCGTCGGCATGGCGCTGATGCTGATCGCCCAACGCATCAAGGCCGGCGAGGTCACCAAACAGGCGAGTATCGCGGCCACCACCGCCTCGGAGAAAAGCGTTCCCAAAACCGACACGACCGAAGACCTGATCGAGCAGATGCGCGTGCATGCGCTGGAGATCATGCTCTCGCCCGACCTCGTCGACCTCGTCTCCGGTGCCTCTGACGATCTGTTGGCCCGGGTACGCGGTCTCCGTCGTAAAATCGCGATGGATCTCGGCGTGGTCGTGCCGCCGGTGCGCACCCGGGACAGCGTCGATCTGCCACCAGCGACCTACGTCATTCGCATTGCCGGTGTCGAGTACGGGCGTGGCCTGGCCCCAGCCGGCAAGGTGCTGGCCCTCGGCGACGCCCTCGATACCCTCCCCGGACAGGTCACGATCGAACCGGTGTTCGGCCTGGCCGGCAAATGGGTGCCGAGCGAGATGCGGCACAGCGCCGAGATGACCGGAGCCACCGTGATCGACCGGGTCTCGGTCGTGGTCACCCACCTCTCCTCGATCATCACCACCAACGCCGCCCGGCTGCTCACCCGGGAAGACGTGCGGGTGCTGACGGATGGCGTCAAACAGGTCAATCCATCGGCCGTCGACGACCTCATTCCGAGCTTGCTCTCCCTCGCCGAGGTTCAGCGGGTGCTGCAGGGGCTGCTGGTCGAGCAAATTCCGATCAACGACCTGCCGCGCATCTACGAGGCACTGTCCCTGCGCGCCAAGGCTTCCAATGATGCCGAGGGGCTGGTCGAAGCCGCTCGCCTGGCGCTCGGTCCGGCACTGACCGTTCAATATCTCGATGGCACGCTGCTGCGCGTGATCATGATCGACCCCACCCTCGAACAATCCATGCTCGAGGGCCTGCGCCCCTCAGATCAGGGAACGCAGATTCTGATGGATCCGGTGCGCCTGGAAAATGTACTCGCCTCGGTACGCACCTCGGTGGCCAAGGTCGAGGCGAGCGGTCAGACCGCGGTACTGGTGTGTGCACCGGCACTTCGACCGGCTATCCGTCGCCTCATTTCGACGCAGACCGGTGGCCTGCCGGTATTGTCGTACCAGGAAGTAACATCGGCGAATGTGACCATTGAGACTGTGGGTGTGGTGCGTGGAGCCGAAACGATTTCTGCTTGAGGGCCCAACCCTGCGGGAGTTGAAGGAACGCGCCGTCGCCGAGCACGGCGCCAATGCCACCATCATCGCTGCCGAGCGGGTCACCGTCGGCGGGATCCGCGGATACTTCGCACGTCAGCACTACGAGATCACGGTCGAGGTATCGGAACCGGCAACGCGCAAGAAATCGGCCCACAGCGGCCTCGACATTTCGGCCCGGCTGGGCATAGCGGCGCTGCTCGACGACGCCGACGAGGCTGAATACCGGCTGCACCCCGCCCAGGCATCGCCGCAGCTGTCGACCGCGTCCGACGGGTTCGCCAGGCTCATGGACGAACTCACCTTCGCCACCGGTCGCGGTGCCGTTGCGGATTCGGGACCTGAACTGGTCACGCGCGCACCAGCAGCTTCGACTTCGGCACCCGGTTCGGCACCCGTATTTGCACCAGCGCCGACACTTGCTCGCCCGCCGGTGCCGACCCCGCTCACAAGGCCGGGGGATCTGGTCTTGATTGTCGGGCTCGAGGACGACCCCCTCACGATCGCGCGTCTGATGCTGCGTGTGGCCGGTGCGGGTGAACTCCGCACCTCCGGCACCCTGCCGCAGGACGGCACTGAGCGGGTCGACGATCGGCGCGGCGCCATGCTGGCCAGAGCCCAGGGCGTGGAAATCGGCCACAGCACCTTCATCGCCTACGGGCTCAAACCCGCTTCTGATGCGGTTACGCGTGCGGCAGCACTCACCGAGATCGGTGCGGACCAGGTTTGGGTGGTCGTGGACGCGAGTCGCAAGACCGAGGACACCATCCGCTGGGTCAACATGGTGGAGAGCAGCGTTCAGGTGCACGCGGTCGCTGCGCTCGGCCGCCAGTTCACGACCTCACCGGCCACCGTCGACGACCTGGGCCTGCCGGTGGAGTGGATGGACGGGCGGGTGGCCGCGGCGCCGACCGGCCGCCGCGCGGCCGTGCCGCATTCCCAACCGGGCCAGCGCGAACGCTAGGCTGGAACGATGCTCGTTCTGACACGCAAACTCGGGGAAAAGATCCTCATTGGTGACGATATCGTCATCACCGTGCTCGACGCCCGCGGCGACAGTGTGCGCATCGGAATCGATGCACCACGGGGCGTGAAGATTCAGCGCGACGAGGTCGTGCGCGCGGTCAGTGAGGCGAACGTCGCGGCGAGCCAGATCGACACCGCGGCCGAAGATCGAATCAAACGGTCACTTGGAGTGCTCGCCGCACTGCAACCAGTCCAGGGCGAGCCTCAGACACCCCCGCTACCGAACCCGCCTGCGCTGGCCTAAAACCGCAGCAATGACCGCTGCTACAGCATCCGTCAGTCGTTGACGTGCCCGCGCAGCTCATCAATCTCCCGGCGTTCACGTTTGGTCGGCCTCCCGGCGCCGCGGTCACGCATCGGGACCAGAGCTACCTCCTCGCGTGGCGGCGGCGGGGGAGTCTTATCGACATAGCATTCGGCAGCCACAACGGCTCCTACCCGTTTGACCACGAGGCGTGACACGATCAGCACCCGGTCGAAGCCATCAGAGCGCACACGCACCTCATCGCCGATACGCAGGGCCTGCGCGGCCTTGGCCTTGTCGCCGTTCACTCGCACATGTCCGGCGCGGCAGGCGGTCGTGGCCATCGAGCGGGTCTTGAACAGGCGCACGCCCCAGCTCCAACTGTCGACTCGGGCAGATGTTAGCTCCATCTATTCACTGTAATAGAAAGTACTTGAATCGAACGCTCAGGCGCCCTGCCGCGTCCAAACGATCAGCAGCAGCGTCGAGAGAAAACCGGTGAAGAAATTGAGCCCCAGAAAACGTTTCCAGCCACGGTTCGCGAGCTCCGACTGCTCGTCCCGGACCGACCAAAACGGCAGCACCGCCAGAATGTAGGGAACGGCCAGCGCCGCCGCGAGCGGCCCCGGCCAAGGGGTGGCGAGCATGAGCAGACCGGCCAGGGTCCAGAAAGCGATTGCGAGCCGCACGGTTTGCGAGGCACCGAGCGCGGTTGCGATCGACGCAATCCCGGCCTGGCGGTCGGGCTCGATGTCCTGCACCGCGCCGAAGGCGTGGCTGGCCATTCCCCATAGAAAGAACGCCGCGAGCAGGGCGAGCAGACCGAAGTTGACTGTGGCGCCGGCCACCACGAGCCCGTACACGGCGGGGCTGAGGAAGTGGGTACTCGAGGTGATCGAGTCCAGGAGGGGCCGTTCCTTGAACCGCAGCCCACGTACCGAGTAGGCCACGACCGCGAACAGGCTTACGGCTATCACCACCCAGGAGAGCGGATGCCCCGCCCCCGCCAACACGACCATCGCCCCGCCCACAATTACCGCCGAAACGACCCCGGCAGCGATGACCGTTCGGTGCAGTGCAGGGTGCAGCAGTGCGCCCTCAACGCCGCCTTTTCGTGGATTGTGCAAATCCGACTCGTAGTCGAAGACGTCGTTGATGCCGTACATGAGCAGGTTGTAGGGAATGAGGAAGAACAGCGTGCCCACGATCAACATCGCGTCGATGCGCCCGGTGGTCACCACATACGCGGCGGCAAAGGGAAAAGCCGTGTTGACCCAGCTGAGCGGCCGCGACGACAACACGACCTGCCAAGTTTTCCATCCTGTGGTACCGATCTGCTCAGTCATCCGTTCGTCCTAACCTGGTACCGCCCGAAATCACCCACAGCGCCGGAAGCAGAATCGCCGCGGCCAGTGGGTACGCAAAATCTTCGATCGGGGCGAGGCCGATCAACACACCCGAAATGTGCTCTGGGTCGTAGCTGAACAGTCCAGCCCCAATCATCAGGTTATCGAACACGGCAGTGAGCAGCAGCGTGAGCGTGAGCGCACCAGCCACGGCGGAGACGAACCGGGCCGAGATCAGCCGGCGCTTCACCGCCACGACGGCCACCAGCGCCGCAACGACGAGGAAGACCGCATTCAACAACAAATACGTCATTGCACTGCCCGCCGCGCCAGTACGAGTCGGGTGGCCTGCACGAGATTCATCGTCAGATAGCAGAGAAAAGTGAGGAAGAAGAACTCCTCGAGCGGCAGTTCCGGCGCCAGCTGCAGGCCGGTCATCAGCGTGGTCTCACCCCGGTAGAAAATGCCGAGGCCGATACCGGCGAGGTCCCAGACGAGAAAGAACAACACTCCGATGCCGAGCACCAGGGTGGCCCGGAGGGGCGAGCACCAGAAGAAGAGGTGGAAGCGCCAATCCAGCACGGTCATACCTCCGAGCGCCACGAACAACGCCAGCAGGTACAGAACGCTCACGACCGCCTGTGCGCAGACTCCGCTGAGGCCGCGTCCGGGCCCGCGTAGCGTGCCGGCAGCGGCTCGGCGAGCGGTTCCGTCGTGGTGTCATGCCGAATCCGTTTGAGCAGGATTTCAGCGCTGATCAGGCACATCGGCAGGCCGATACCGGGGATGGTGGTACCGCCGGCGTAGTAAAGACCCGCAATCTTCTTGGACATGTTCGTTCCGCGCAGGAAAGCACTTTGCCGCAGGGTGTGCGCTGGGCCGAGGGCGCCGCCCTTCCAGCTGTTCAGGTCGTCGGCGAAGTCGGCCGGGCCGACCGTGCGTCGCACCGTGACGCGTTCGCCGAGGTCGGGTATGCCGGCCCACTGGGCGACCTGCGCGATGGCGGCATCCGCTATGAGCTCGATCGTGGCCGAACCGGTGCCGTTGATGCCTCCAGCACCGAGACCGACATCGGCCGGTACGGGCACCAGCATGAACAGGTTGCTGTCGCCGGCAGGCGCGACCGAGGCGTCGGTCGCGCTCGGCATACACACGTACAGCGACGCCGGGGACGGTACGGAGGTCTTCTTGCCGAAGATCTGTTTGAAGTTCGTGCCCCAGTCGGTCGTGAAAAACAAGGAGTGGTGCTGCAGCTGGGGCAGTGGGCCGCTCACGCCGAGCATGACCAGCACGGCACCGGGACCCGACATACGCGTGTCCCACCAACGCTCCGGATAGGTCTGCAACTCGGCGGGAACCAGTTCGGTCTCGGTATGGTGCAGGTCGGCGGACGACACCACGATGTCGGCGTCGAGGTCTTGCGGTAATCCGGAGCTGTCGATGTAACTGACCCCGTGCACCGTCTTGTCGGGGCGGACTCGAATGGCGCTCACTCGCGCTTCGGCGATAATTTGAACACCTTCGGCGCGGGCGATCGCCGCGATGCTCTCGATCAGCGTGTTGAAGCCGCCCTGCGGGTAGAGCACCCCGTCGGCGAGGTCGAGATGGCTCATCAAGTGGTACATCGACGGTGTCAGGTTTGGCGCGGACCCCAGGAAAACGGCCGGATATCCGAGAATCTGACGCAGTCGCGGGTCCCGCACATACCCAGCGATGAACTTGTCGAGTGGCTGCATCAGCAGTCGAGCCAACCGCGCCAGGCGCCGCAGCACGTCGGGTACCAGAAACGGTCGGAACGACTCGAAGCTTGAGTACAAAAACCGTTTCACGGCCATGTCGTAGGTTTCGATGGCCGAGTCCAGGTAGCGATCGAGCGCTCGGCCGGCCCCCGGTTGCACCGACTCGAACAAGCGGATGTTTGCGGCGCGGTCGCTGCGAATATCAACCGGCTGGGTATCGCCCTCAAAGAGCACCCGGTAGCCGGGATCCAGTTTCACGAGGTCGAGCTGCTCCGCCGCGCTCGTACCGAACAAACGGTAGAAGTGCTCGAAAACCTCGGGCATCAGGTACCACGACGGACCGGTATCGAAGCGGAATCCTTCGGCCTCCCACAGTCCGGCACGCCCGCCGAGTTCCGCCCGGGATTCCAGCAGCGTGACGTCGTGGCCTTCGCGGGCCAGCAGGGCGGCGCTGGCCAGACCGGCGATACCGCCGCCGATCACGATGGTGCGTGTCATCGCTTCCACGCGCCGGGGCCGATACTCGAGGTCAGGGCGATCATGAGTTTCTCTCCATCTGGCACCCGCACGCGGGAGCGCAATAACTGATCGGCCGGGGTCGACCGCAACCGCTTGGACAACCGAGTGAACAGCCCTTGGGCCGCGGCCACGGCCCGCCGGCAACCGGGCGGCAACAACGGCAAGACAGCGCTGGCAATGGACAAATCGGCGTCGATGTCATCCAGAATCACGTTCTTCTGTTCGTCGCTGAGGTTGAGGGGATCGATCCCCGGAAAGTAGTTGCGGCCGAGTATCTCGCGATCACATGACAGGTCGCGCAGAAAGTTGATCTTCTGAAACGCAGCACCGAGGTGGCGTGCGCCATCTTCAAGCACGCCCAGTTCGGTGGCGCTGCGCGGGGTTCCGCGCACGAAACAGCGCAGGCACATGAGCCCGATCACTTCCGCAGAGCCGTAAATGTACTCGGCGACGCCTTCGACGCTAAAGGGGGTCGGATCGAGATCGCGGCGCATCGACGCGAAAAAGGGTGCGATCAGGCTGGAGTCGATGCCGCACTGCCTGGCCGTCGCGGCGAAAGCGTGCACCACGAGATTGGTGCTGTAGCCGCGCACGATCGCGCGTTCGGTCTCGATTTCGAGCTCGTCGAGCAGCTGCCGCTGTTCGGCAACCGAGACGCCGGCCTCCGCCGCAGCTCCGTCGACGATCTCGTCGGCAATACGGACCAGGGCATAGATCGTGCGTACGGGCGTGCGCACCTGGGCGCTCAGCAGCCGAGCGGCGAGTCCAAACGAGGTGGAGTAATGTCCGATCACCGTTGTCGAACTGGCCTGCGCCGTCTGCGCGTACTTGTATAGATTCGTATCAGAGCGCATTCGGACTGGCACGGCTGGCAGGTGGCTCATGCGTTGGCTCACTAGCGGACCCGGTTCACGGCTGTCTCGGCCAGCTCGATCAGGCTCGCCCGCAGGTCTCTGGGGATGATTGCCGGGTTGAGCGTTTCGACCGCCAGGCGGGAATGGTCATAGGCAAGCCCCTCAGCAGCCGCTTTCGCACCGCACGCCCGCAGGTGCTCCCGCGCCCGTTCGGCCTCCTCGTCGCTGAGATCGATCTTGCCGAGGTAGGGCGCAATCAGCGACCAACTCTGGGTGCCGCCGGCGTGGGCGATCAGCGCGGTCTGTTTGCCCTCCCGCAAGTCGGCGGTGACACTCTTGCCGGTCTTGACGGGGTCGCCAAATACACCGAGCAAATCGTCGGTGAGTTGAAACGCCACCCCGACGAGGCGTCCGTAGTGCCCGAGCAGGCGAATTGCCTCGGCCGACGCGCCGGCCAGCACAGCCCCGGCCTGTAATGGCGCTTCGAACGAGTAGACGGCGGTCTTGTTCTCCAGCGTGGCGATGACCTCGGCCACGGTGAGCGGATGTTTCGCCGAACTGTTGGTCACGTCGGCCAACTCCCCGGCGGCCGAGACGAAAACTGCTCGGTCGAGCAAGTCGAGCAGCCGCAGCCGGGTGCGCACATCGACCGGCAGCTTCGCGAGCGCGCGATGCGCTTCACTCAGCGCGAGGTCGCCCGCGAGAATGGCCGCAGCGGTGCCCCACACACCGGCCTGATCTGTGGCGGCTCCGTGCGCGAGAGCGCGATCGTTGAATCGGCCGGCGATGTTGGCCACTCCGCGCCGGGCCAGGTCGCGGTCAATCACATCGTCGTGAATCAGGAACGCCGTGTGTAACAGTTCAAAGCTCACCGCGACCGGTGACACGAGGGCCTGATCGCGCCCACCGAAACCGGCATAGGCCGCCAGTACGAGGGCGGGCCGTACCCGTTTACCGCCGCTGCTGGCCTGCTCCAGAGAATCCCAGAGGGCAACATAGTGTTCGCCATAGTCCGTCGCCCGCAGTCGTGCCGTGGCAAAAAACCGGGTGAGCTCGGTCTCGACGCCTTTCGCAACCGTGTCAAGCACGAAAACTCTCCAGCTGTTGCACCTGCAACGCCATCCACGGACTAAAGGCCCACGGGGCATCCGCCACCGCACGGGACAGGTCTGCCGGTCGCGTCCAGGTGAACTCGGCGACCTCGTCAGGGTTCGGAGTCGGCTCCTGCACGGTTGTGGCGAGGTAGACCGGGCAGATTTCGTTTTCGACGACTCCGCTGCTGTCAGTGGCACGATAACGAAACAGAGGCAGCGCCAGGTCAAGAGTGTCGAGCTCGAGCTCAAGCCCGAGTTCAAAGCTGGCCCGGCGGGTGACAGCCTGCGTCAGTGGTTCAGCGGGCAGCGGATGCCCACAAAAAGAGTTGGTCCATACTCCCGGCCACGCCTTCTTAGTCAGCGCGCGGCGGGTGACGAGCACCTCGCCAAGCGGGTTGAAGACGTAACAGGAAAATGCCAGGTGCAGCACAGTGTCCGCTCCGTGCACGCTGTACTTCGGCGCCGTGCCAATGTGACGGCCCTCCTCATCGAGAAGAATCACGTGTTCATCAAGAGCGTTTGTGGTCTCCACGCGGGTTCCCCTTCTCGGTTTTAGCCTGATCATGATTAGAATAACTAACCAAGTTAGCGATTTCCCACGTTACCATGGGTATATGTCCCACGATGAGAGTATCCCGCAAGCAGCAGGGACGTACTGGTACGACCCGAAGAATCCTGGAGTTTCTTCGGCGACAGTGGTTTTGCGCGCCGTACGTCGGTTTCGAGTTGCTGATGCCATGATGCGTCGTCGTGCCCAGGCCGACATGTGCGTCAACGAAACCGACCTAGTGGCCCTTCGTCACCTCATCGCCTGCGAACGCGAGAACCGGGTTGCCAGCCCCAAATACCTGAGCGACTTCCTAAATATCTCGTCTGCCGCCACGGCAAAACTCCTCTCCAGGCTCACGGCCTCCGGTCACATTCGCCGTGAGGTGGATCCAGACGACGGCCGTGCCCAAAGGCTGTTCGCCACTGAGACATCGCACATCCAGATGCGACGGGCGCTGTCGGGAACCCACGAGCAGCTGATGAAGGTCGCCCTCGACCTTACGGCCGACCAGCAGGCGGCCGTGGTGCACTTTCTCGATGCCATGAGCGCCATCGCTGTCATGCCACGTGCCGAAGCGACCACTGTCGAGCAGTCAGTTGAGTCTTGACACCGTTCTGCCGGTGATACCCGTGCCGCTTAAGATGAAGCAGTGACTCATCTCTCTGCACCTAACGCTTCGCCGTCATCGGCCGCCGCCCACGTCGAGGCTTTGCTGGCCTCCTACCCTGACTTTCCTCAGCCAGATATCCTATTTCGCGACCTCAACCCGGTCTTTGCCGATGCCGTCGCTTTTCGCGCGATCGTCGATGACCTCGCCGATCAGCACCGCGGACAGTTCGACGCCGTAGCGGGCATCGAAGCACGCGGCTTTCTGCTGGCCGCCGCCGTCGGCTATGCGGCCAATGCCGCCGTGCTGGCCGTGCGTAAGGGCGGCAAACTGCCCGGCACCGTCTTGATCGAAGAATACGACCTGGAATACGGCTCGGCCCGTCTCGAACTCGAAGTCGGGCAGCTTCCGGCCGGTACCCGCGTGCTCATCCTCGACGATGTACTCGCCACCGGCGGCACGATTGCGGCCACGAGCCGTCTCATCGAGAGGGCCGGCTATACCCTCACCGGTGTCGGCGTCGTGCTCGAGCTCATCGACCTGCACGGCCGCGAACGGCTCGGCACTGCGCCGGTGCACGCGATCATGTCGATCTAGGTGGATCGGACGATGTTGCGCACGAACCTGACGCGTGTGTGGGGCATGCTTGGAACATGACTGACAGTTCGGGTGTCGATGCAAACCGGGCGCACGGGGCTGCAATCCCCCCGGAAAGCCCCAATCTGGACAGCGGCGATGCGTGGGTGCACGCTCCCGACGGCCGCAAATTTTGGGGCCGATTCGGTGCCGCCGGACTTCTCGTGCACCACCCCCGCCGGGGAGTGTTGCTGCAGCACCGCGCGCTGTGGAGCCATTTCGGCGACACCTGGGGGCTGCCCGGTGGTGCTCGCCACGAAAATGAAAGCGCGATCGACGCTGCTCTGCGCGAAGCCAGGGAGGAAGCCGGCGTGCCAGCCCACCTGGTGCAGGTCAAATTCATCTCTGTACTCGACCTCGGATTCTGGTCATACACCACCGTTGTCGTGGAGGCGACGCAGGAATTCACACCCGTCATCAGCGACCAGGAAAGCATCGCCCTGCGCTGGGTATCGACCGATACCGTTGACCTCCTCGCCCTCCATCCTGGTTTTGCCGCCAGCTGGCCCGCACTGCGCGGGCAGCTGGGCTGAATCTGGCCCTCCTCGATAGACTCGCACTGTGACAGGGGCAACGAACGACGTGGTGAGCGATCGGATGTTCAACCTACCCAACATGCTGAGCTTTCTGCGGTTGCTGCTGGTGCCGGTTTTTCTCGTGCTCCTCGCCCAGGGAGAGGATGCCTGGGCCTTGGTCGTGCTTAGCATCTCCAGTTTCAGCGACTGGCTCGACGGCTTTCTCGCGCGGCGCTGGAACCAAATCACCCGTCTCGGGCAGTTGCTTGATCCGGCCGCCGATCGGCTCTATATCTTTGCCGCTCTGATCGGACTCGCCTGGCGTGATCTGGTTCCGTGGTGGATTGTGCTGATCGTAGTTGGACGCGACATTTTTCTGCTGATCCTCGGGGTTATCCTCGCCAACTTTGGGTTTGGCCCGCTGCCGGTGCACGACCTGGGCAAGGTTGCTACCTTCTGCCTGTTCTACGCACTGCCGATGATCATGCTCGGGCAGGCCTTTCCGCAACTGGAATGGTGGTCGCAACCGATGGGGTGGGCATTTGCCCTGTGGGGTGCATTCCTGTACTGGTGGGCCGGCATCGTCTACGCCATTGAAGCGATGCGAGTGATTCGACTGCCGAGGGTCGGCCCGGGTGTATCTTCCGATACGCTGGAATGATAGGAGGTGCATGATGGTCGATCAATCCGGAAAGAACAATTTCAAGGAGCAGAACGAGCCCGTGCCCGCAGATCAGAGCGAAAACCCGACGACAGGCGAAGCAATAATGCCCAGCAAGGCGCAGTCAACCCCAGCATCCTCCAACCCTGGCTCGCCCGGCGACGAGACGCCCGGCGAATCGACGACGGTGCACGACATGCTCAGCACCGACACAACCATGAACTTCAGCCAGGAGTTCGCCGCCCAGATCGCGTTCATCGATTCCAACGTGACCGTGGAGGAGCAGGAGTCCATCGCGGCTTTGCCTTCGGGTTCGGCACTTATGGTCGTGCGTCGCGGGCCCAATGCCGGTGCCCGCTTTCTCCTCGACGCTGACCTCACGAGCGTCGGTCGCCATCCCAACGCTGACATTTTTCTCGACGATGTCACGGTGTCGCGTCGGCACGCCGAGTTTCTGCGCAACGGCACATCATTTACGGTGAAAGACCTCGGTTCGCTCAACGGCACCTACTTCGACGGTGAACGAATCGAAACGGCTGCCCTGACCGACGGCGCCGAAGTGCAGGTTGGCAAGTTTCGCCTCACCTTCTACGCTTCGCGCCTCGACCTCGCCCGCGCGACGAGCGAGTAGTGGCGGCAAACTCCGCCCAGGCTCGTTCGGAGCCTGTGTCTTCATCGCCAGCGCACGGGCACGCTTCGGGATCAGCGCCGCTGCTGAGTATCGGCCAGGTGCTGGCGCGACT
Organism: Cryobacterium serini; assembly: GCF_004404025.1. Classification (NCBI taxonomy): domain Bacteria; kingdom Bacillati; phylum Actinomycetota; class Actinomycetes; order Micrococcales; family Microbacteriaceae; genus Cryobacterium; species Cryobacterium serini. The sequence continues at coordinate 118,640 of NZ_SOHN01000019.1, read as the reverse complement.
CACCCCGGAATTTACCGATCTGACCCCATCGAAACTGCGCTTCCTTGAGGAACAGGGCCTCGTTGCGCCGGCCCGCACGGAATCCGGTTATCGTAAGTTCTGCGCCAGCGACGTCGATCGTTTGAGACTGATCCTGTCGATGCAGCGCGATCAATACCTGCCGTTGAAAGTCATCCGCTCCTATCTTGCCGACCTGGATGCCGGGCTGTCGCCGGTGCTGCCGGGCGGAACCACCCCCGGGCCGTCAATGCTAGGAACGTTGCGACGTTTGACCCGCGACGATCTGTTGCGCGAGGCCGGAGCCTCCGCTTCTCTCCTCCATGACGCCGTATCCGCGTCGATTATTCTGCCCGCCGAACACTACGGCGACGGCGTGCTGCACGTGCTGCGTGCCCTCGTCGAACTGCAGCGCAGCGGAATCGAGCCACGGCACCTGCGGGGCTTTCGCGGGGCTGCTGAACGCGAACTCGGTCTCATCGAAAGCGCTCTCGTACCGCTCTCCCGTCGCAAAGACGCCTCCAGTCGGGCCAAGGCGGCTGAAATGGCCGTGGAAATTGCCGGGCAGCTCGAGATTATTCGAGGCAGCCTGATTCGGTCAGCACTGGGCCGACTGACCAAGTAGGTCGTAGACTGGCGCAGGCACACGGCGGCGCCGGCGGCCTTGATCCAATCGCGTCGGCTGCCGCTTACTGTAGTCGACCGACACGCCAAACCGGTCAAGCGGATGTCAGGCCCACAAGCCCTGCACCTCGGTACCGTAGTTAGTGCCGTCAAGCACGACGTTTTCGTAAACCAGCACTACCGCACGTCCGCACCAGTTTGATTCCGCACCACCGTGACCGAGTCTCGCTTGATTGCAGCGTTCAGTCACCGCACGATGTAACCCCCGAGAGGCAACCCATGAGTGAGCTCAAGCCTGATGCTGACGCTTCGCGTTACTCGTTAGGACTGCTGTTCACCGATGGCATGCCCGAGCTTGATGAGAACTCCGGCTACCGCGGTGCAGTCGCCGCGCGCGCCGCCGGAATCAGCTACCGTCAGCTCGACTACTGGGCCCGCACTGGCCTGGTCGAACCCACGGTGCGCGGCGCGGCCGGTTCCGGCTCCCAGCGCCTCTACGGCTTTCGCGACATTCTCGTGCTCAAGCTCGTCAAGCGTCTGCTCGACACTGGCATCTCCCTGCAGCAAATTCGCACCGCCGTCAACCAGTTGCGCGAGTCGGGCATCAGCGACCTCGCGCAGACCACGCTCATGAGCGACGGCGCCAGCGTCTACCTGTGCACCTCCAACGACGAGGTCATTGACCTGGTCAGCCGTGGCCAGGGCGTCTTCGGCATTGCCGTCGGCAAGGTGCTCCGCGAGGTCGAGACCAGTCTGGTCGAACTCGACATGCAGCCCGTCGACCCCACCGACGAGCTGGCTGCCCGCCGTACCACCCGCAAAATCTCCTAGCTCTCGCTATCCACGCCGCGATAGCCGCCAAAGCGCGGTACGCGGCAGTTGCGCAGCCTGGAGGGAGGCGAACCTACCGCACCTAATGCAGGTCCGTTTCAGCGACGACGCAGATGAGCAGGTTCGAACGCCGCAGCACCCGAAGACAGCTCTTAACCCACGGGAGCCTCGGCGTACTCACCGATGCGCGCTGTACGCAGCACCCGGTCGAGCAGTTGGTCAAAGTAGCCGGCCATTTCGAGGGCACTGTCACCCGGCCAGATGTGCAGCGGCTTTGCGGCGCCCTGCGCCTGCTGTAGCGATGTGCGCTCCGGCAGCTGCGGGCTCAGCACGAGCGGCCCGAACATGTCGCGCAGCTCTTTGATCCGGAACTGGTGCTCGAGCGAAGCTGTACGGGCCCGGTTCACGATGATGCCGAGCGGCTGCAGGCGCGGGCTCAGGCCACGACGGATTTCTTCGATCGCACGCAGCGCACGATCGGCTGCAGCGACCGAGAACAGCCCCGGCTCGGTGACGACCGCAACTCGGTCGCTGGCAGCCCAGGCGGTACGCGTAAGGGCGTTGAGGGAGGGGGCACAGTCAATGAGTACGAGCTCATAGTCTTTCTCGATCGTCGAGAGAGCTTCCTCGAGTTTCCAGATATCGCGGATGCTCGGGTGCGGCCCGTCAAAGTTGATCGCCGAAGGGCTCCCGATCATGACGTCGATGGTGCCTGGGCGATTGCGCGTCCATCCACTCGGGGCGATCGCCGCGCGAACCGTCTTTTCTTTGGGTGAACCGAGGACATCGGCAACATTGAGGTGACCGGCAACCTGGATATCCATTCCGGTGGACACATCGGACTGCGGATCGAGATCCACGACGAGTGTTCGCACGCCACGGGCGAAGGCAGCGGAAGCCAGACCAAGGGTCACAGTGGTCTTGCCGACACCACCCTTGAGGGAACTTACGCTGAGTACGTGCATGAGTAACAACGTTACCTTCACTAGTGTTAGAGAACCTAACCGTTAGCTGTGCGCCACGTACGCCCTCGAAAGGCCTGCATGTTTGAAAAAATCCTTGTTGCCAACCGCGGAGAGATCGCGATTCGTGCCATGCGCGCGGCTTACGAGCTCGGAGCCAAGACCGTGGCGGTGTTTCCATTCGAGGACCGCAACTCTTTGCACCGTCTGAAAGCGGATGAGGCGTACCAGATTGGTGAGGTCGGGCACCCGGTTCGCGCTTATCTCGACGTGAGTGAAATCATCCGCGTGGCCAGGGAATGTGGCGCCGACGCCATTTATCCCGGCTACGGTTTTCTGTCGGAGAACCCCGAACTGGCCGATGCGGCCGCTGCTGCCGGCATCACATTTATCGGTCCGGGCGCCGACGTACTTGAAATGGCCGGCAACAAGGTCACCGCGAAGGAACACGCTATCGCTGCGGGCGTACCCGTACTTAAATCGACACAGCCGTCGACCGACGTTGAACTGTTGATCAGTCAGGCCGATGAGATCGGCTTCCCCATCTTTGCCAAGGCCGTGGCTGGTGGTGGCGGACGCGGCATGCGCCGGGTGGCGAAGAAGAGCGAGCTGCGCGGGGCTCTTGAAGAGGCCATGCGTGAGGCCACCAGTGCGTTCGGCGACCCGACGATGTTCCTGGAGGCTGCGGTGCTGCGCCCCCGACACATCGAGGTGCAGATTTTGGCGGATGCTTCTGGCGAAACCGTGCACCTGTTCGAGCGCGACTGCTCGGTGCAGCGTCGGCACCAGAAGGTGATTGAGATCGCCCCGGCGCCGAACCTCAGTGATGAAATTCGGGTGCAGTTGTACGCTGACGCCATCAAGTTCGCCCGGTCGATCGGCTATGTCAACGCCGGCACCGTCGAGTTCCTGCTCGACACCGTGGGCGAACGCGCCGGGCAGCACGTATTCATCGAGATGAACCCCCGCATCCAGGTGGAGCACACCGTGACCGAAGAGGTCACCGATGTCGACCTCGTGCAGGCGCAGATTCGCATTGCTGCGGGGGATACGCTCGCTGAGATCGGCCTCACCCAGGGCGAGATCCGCCTGCGCGGCGCAGCCCTGCAGTGCCGCATCACGACCGAAGACCCCGCGGCGGGGTTCCGCCCCGACACCGGCAAGATCACCACCTATCGCTCACCCGGTGGCGCCGGCATCCGCCTGGACGGTGGAACCATCAACACGGGCGCGCAGATCAGCCCACACTTCGACTCGATGCTCGCCAAGCTCACCTGTCGCGGCCGGGACTACGCCGCCGCCGTTGTGCGCTCCAAGCGAGCGCTGGCCGAATTCCGCATTCGCGGCGTGTCCACCAACATCTCCTTTTTGCAGGCCGTGCTCGACGACCCCGACTTCGCTGCCGGCGACCTCAGTACCTCGTTCATCGACGAGCGCCCGGAGCTGCTGCGCGGCCGCGAATCCAAGGACCGCGGCACCAAGATTCTCAACTGGCTCGCCGAGGTCACCGTCAACCAGCCCAACGGCGCCCCGCCGACCATGGTGCACCCGCGTGACAAGCTGCCACAGCTCGACATCACCCAGCCCGCCCCCGACGGCTCGCGGCAGAAGCTGCAGCTGCTCGGCCCCACCAAGTTCGCCGCCTCCTTACGTGCCCAGACCGCGCTGGCCGTGACCGACACGACGTTCCGGGATGCGCACCAGTCGCTGCTGGCGACGCGGGTACGCACCAAAGACCTCGTCGCCGTTGCACCCTATGTGGCCCGGCTGACGCCGCAGCTGCTCTCGGTCGAGGCCTGGGGCGGCGCCACCTACGACGTGGCGCTGCGTTTTCTCGGTGAAGACCCGTGGGAGCGCCTCGCGAGCCTGCGCGAGGCCCTGCCGAACATCAACCTGCAGATGCTGCTGCGCGGCCGCAACACAGTGGGCTACACCCCCTACCCGACCGAGGTCACCGACGCGTTCGTGCGCGAGGCGACCGACACCGGCGTGGACATCTTTCGCATCTTCGACGCACTGAACGACGTGTCGCAGATGCGGCCGGCTATCGACGCGGTGCTGAATACCGGCACTGCCCTGGCCGAGGTCGCCGTCTGCTACACCGGAGATTTGCTCGACCCGGCCGAGAACCTCTACACGCTCGACTACTACCTGCGCCTGGCCGATCAGATCGTTGAAAGCGGCGCGCACGTGATCGGCATCAAGGACATGGCGGGGTTGCTCCGCCCGAGCGCCGCCGAGAAGCTCGTGGCCGCGTTCCGGGAACGCTTCGACCTGCCCGTCCACGTGCACACCCACGACACCCCGGGCGGCCAGCTCGCCACGCTGCTGGCCGCAGCTCGGGCCGGCGCCGACGCCGTCGACGTCGCATCCGCTCCGATGGCCGGCACGACCAGCCAGCCGTCGGCATCCTCTCTCGTGGCCGCCCTCGCCCACACCGAACGCGACACCGGCATTTCGCTCAAGGCAACGACCGACCTCGAGCCGTACTGGGAAGCCGTGCGCACCCTGTACTCCCCGTTCGAATCGGGCCTGTCCGCACCGACCGGCCGGGTGTATTCGCACGAGATCCCCGGCGGGCAGCTGTCGAACCTGCGCACCCAGGCCGTCGCGCTCGGCCTGGCCGACCATTTTGAACTGATCGAAGACATGTACACCGCCGCGAACACGATTCTTGGACGGGTTCCCAAGGTCACTCCCTCGTCCAAGGTGGTCGGCGACCTCGCCCTCTACCTCGCCGCGGTGAAGGCCGATCCGGCCGACTTCGAGCGAAACCCGGGCAACTACGATGTCCCTGACTCGGTCATCGGCTTCATGGCGGGCGAGCTCGGCGACCTGCCCGGTGGCTGGCCCGAGCCGTTTCGCACCAAGGTGCTCGCGGGACGTGACGTGCGCGTCGGCGTCACCGAGATCACCGCGGGGGAGCGCGCCGCGCTCGGCGCCTCGAGCGTCGAACGTCGTGCCATGCTCAATCAGCTGCTGTTCCCCGCGCCGACCCGCCAATTCGAACAGGTCAGAGAAAGCTACGGCGACCTCTCGGTTGTCGACACCGTCGACTACCTCTACGGCCTTCAGCAGGGCCAGGAGCACGCCGTCGAAATTGCCAAGGGTGTGCGGCTCTACGTGGGTCTTGAAGCGATTGGTGAGGCCGACGACAAGGGCATGCGCACCGTCATGACCATTCTCAACGGCCAGCTGCGCCCGGTGTTCGTGCGTGACACGAGCATCACCGTGCAAACCAAGGTCGCCGAGAAAGCGGATGCCAACCAGCCCGGCCAGATCGCTGCCCCGTTCTCCGGCGTGGTCACCCTGCAGGTCGAAGAGGGTACGCACGTCGAAGCCGGCCAGAGCGTCGCGTCGATCGAAGCCATGAAGATGGAAGCGGCGATCACCTCGCCGATCGCCGGGACCATCGAACGCGTCGCCATCCCGCTCACCCAGCAGGTCGATGCGGGCGATCTGCTCGTCACGGTGCGTCCACGCTAAGATTAGTGCCGTTATCGACCAGTTGAGGATGTACCGTGCCAGACAAACGTATTGACGACCAGAGCGCGCCCGCCCGCCCGGTGTCTGCTGCAAAGCGAACCCGCGACGAGCGCGACAGTTTGGACACGCGCGGTGACGATTACCACAGTGAGCTGCCACCGCACACCATCGACAACCTCGCCGCGTCGTTGCCCGAAAGCCTGAGCGTTCCGATCGAGGTGACGGTCGGGCCCCGCCGCTCGGTGGCCGCCGCCGTTCGGCCAGCATCCCTCCCGAGCAACGGGATCGAGACAACGCGGATCATGTCGACCCCGGCCACCCACACCGTCGAAATCTCAACGCCAGCACCGGCCAGGACAGCCGGCGCCAGTTCCGCCATCGAATCACTTTCGAGAGCGGATGCCGCCTCCTCCGTCCGGCGCGACCGCATCCGCACCGAAAACAGCACGGCCCCCGAGTCTGCAGCCATGCTCACGTCTGATCGCCTGCTCGCGGTCAACCGCAAGACCCGCAAGGCGCCGCAGGGAGTCTGGCCTGAATTCGTCTATGCGCTGACCCTGCACCTGGTCAACCTCGGCGACTCGGCCAAGGTATGCGCGTATAAAGAAATGGACGAACGCATTCGTCGCCAGTTTGAAGGCGGCACCCGATTCGTGCCGATCCTCACCCGCAAGGGCGGCGTGGGCAAGACCACTGTCACGACCCTGCTCGGCATGGCCCTGGCCGATGCTCGCGATGACCGTATTATTGCCATCGACGCCAACCCCGACCGCGGTACCCTGTCTGAGCGCGTCAGCAAGCAGACACGCTCGACCGTGCGCGACGTCGTCTCCAAGGCCGCATCGATCGGCAACTTCACCGACTTCTCCGCGTTGGTCTCCCGCGACGAGACCCGCCTGGACATTCTCGCCTCCGACACCGACCCGCTTCTCTCCGAAGCATTCGATGAGAACGACTACAACGTCGTCGCCGACCTCGCCGCCCGGTACTACTCGATCGCGTTGACCGACTGCGGCACCGGTATCGTGCACTCGGTTATGCGAGCGACGCTGCAGCGTGCCGATTCCATCGTGATCGTCTCCGGCGGCAGCGTCGACGAGGCCCGATTGGCGTCGGAAACGCTGACCTGGCTCGAAGCGAACGGCTACGGTGAGCTGGTACGCAACGCGATCGTCGCGCTCAACACCGCTACCCAGGGCACCAATCTGGTTCGGCTTGAAGAGATCGAGTCGCACTTCCGCTCCCGTGTGCGCGAAATCGTGCGGATTCCCTACGACCCGCAACTCGCTGCCGGCAGCGTCGTGTCGTACAAGGACCTGAAGCCGATCACCCGGTTGGCCGCACGCACCCTCGCCGAGCTGGTCGTCGAGGGCCTCCCCGCCGACCGCAACCTGTAGCCAGGCGAGCCCCGAGCCGCCGACTCACTCGCCTGTCACCATCCGCCCTACCGAGGAGCTTCCCCGTGCCCGAACGCCAGATCCGTCTCTTCGGAGATCCGGTGCTGAAAACCGTCTCCGATCCCATCGACGGGATTGACGACCGGGTGCGTGGTCTCGTACAGGACCTGGTCGACAGCGTGCAACTGCCCGGTCGGGCCGGCGTTGCCGCCTCGCAGATCGGCGTCAACCTGCGCGCCTTCAGCTACAACGTCGACGGTGTCATCGGCTACATTTTGAATCCGACGGTCGTTGAACTCTCCGGCGAGCCCGACCTCGTCGACGAGGGCTGCCTCTCTGTTCCCGGCCTCTGGTACCCCACGAAGCGCTACCCTTTCGCTCGGGTCACCGGCATCGACCTCGACAACAATCCGGTCGAACTCTTCGGCACCGGCATCATGGCGCAGGCCCTCCAACACGAAACCGACCACCTCGACGGCTTTCTTTACATCGACCGCCTCGACACCGTCAACCGCAAGGCCGCGATGAAGGAAATCCGCGAGTCCACCTGGTTCTGACCGGCGGCCCACTGGCCCTTCCCCCTGAGGGCGCAAGCGCAGTCCGACACGCCCATTACCTGTGGACATGGGCGGAGTGTCCTTTACGTACGGGCGCGGGCGGAGTGTTTCGCGGGGTGGCGAGTTTCGAGGTCTTCTGGGGAGATCCGAACGCACTTCTCGGATCTCCCCAGAAGACCTCGATGTCTGAGCGAGGAGCGGAATGCTCTGCCCGGGCCCGCCTCACCTCGCTCGGTGCGGCCGATCATCCAACTACTCGCGCAGCGAAATCCCCTCGGTGATTGGCGCCCCCGAATACATGTCCTCGATCTCGCCGGCGAAGTCCCGCATAATAATGTTGCGCTTGATGCTCATTTTCGGTGTCAGATGCCCGCTGTCTTCGGTGAACTCAATAGCGAGCACCGAGAATTTGCGAATCGACTCCGCCCGCGACACGCTCTCATTGGCGTGGTCAACCGCGCGCTGGACTTCGGCGAGCACGGCTTTATTGACGGATGCCTGCGCGAGCGACATCCCGGCGTCCTCGTGGTTGTTGTTGAGCCAGACCGGCAGCATGTCGGGGTCGAGGGTGATGAGCGCGCCGATGAACGGCTTTTGGTCGCCCACAACGACGACCTGGCTGATGAGCGGATTCGCACGGATGGGGTCTTCGAGGGCGGCCGGTGCCACGTTCTTGCCGCCGGCCGTGACGATGATCTCCTTTTTACGCCCGGTGATGGTGAGATAACCGTCGGAATCAAAGTCCCCGATATCGCCGGTCTTCAACCAGCCGTCGTCAAAGGTGTCTGCGGTGGCCTGTGCGTTGTTCCAGTACTCCTTGAAAATGTTGACGCCCCTGACCTCAATCTCACCATCGTCCATCACGCGCACCGAGACGCCGGGCAGGGGAGGGCCGACGGTGCCGATCTTGGCCCGCGTGGCCAGGCCCACATTGGCGGGGGCAGTCGTTTCGGTAAGGCCGTAGCCTTCCAAAATGACGATGCCCAGGCTCTTGAAGAAGTGACCGAGGTGGGCGCCGAGCGGAGCGGAACCGGAGACCGCCCAGACGACCTTGCCGCCCATGGCGGCACGCAGTTTGCTGTAAACCAGCTTGTCGAACAGAGCGAATTTGATCTTCATCCCGAACGGAATCGATGTTCCCGCCTGCACCAGCTTGGAATGCTCCACCGCCACATGTGTGGCGGCATCAAAGATTTTGCCTTTGCCCCCGGCAACCGCCTTCTGCTGGGCCGAGTTGTAGACCTTTTCGAATACCCGCGGTACCGCCAGCAGAAAAGTCGGTTGAAAGCTGCCCAGCGCGGCGAGGAGGGTCTTGGTGTCGGCCTGATGACCGACGCGCACACCCGCGTGCACGCACAGCACCGAGATGAAACGAGCGAAGACATGGGCGGTGGTGATGAACAACAGGGTCGAGGCGCCTTCGGGGTGAATCAGCACTTCCTTGAGCGCGACCGCGGCATTTCGACTGGTCTCGAGAAAATTCGCGTGGGTGAGCACGCAGCCTTTGGGTTTGCCCGTCGAACCGGAGGTGTAGATGAGGGTAGCCATGTCATCGCCCACGGCGAGATTACGGCGACGTTCGATCTCAGCGTCTGTCACGACGGCGCCCCCGGCGACGAGCTTGTCGAGGTCGCCCAGATCAATCTGCCAGACCGAACGGATTGCGGCCAGCTCCGGATGCACTTCATCGAAGCGGGCGAAATGATCGGCGGTTTCGACGATGACCGCCATGGCGCCGGAGTCGCTGAGGTTCCACTGCACCTGCTTGGGCGAGCTGGTCTCGTAAACGGGCACCAGAATTGCTCCGGCGAACCATACGGCGAAGTCGATCAGGGTCCACTCGTAGCGGGTTTTGCAGATGAGCCCGATCTTGTCGCCGGGCTCAATGCCAGCGGCAACGAACCCCTTGGCCAGCGCTACGACCTGCGCGTGGAACTCCCGAGTGGTGACGGGAAGCCATTGGCCGCCACGCGGCAGCGAAAAAAGTACAAGATCAGGAGTCGCGGTCAGGCGGTCCATCAGCAGGTCGGTGATATTGGCGCCTGGATCGGCGGGAACGACGGCGGGCATATCAAACTGTTTCACGGCAACTCCTTCGGTACCGGCTGAACGTGCCAACTGCGCAATCGCAAGGGAATTCAGCGGTGAGCGGGTGTTTCGTCCAGCGGCAAACTGGTTTACTACACTCTAGAGGGTGTCCTGCGTGGCCGTCCGGCTGACGGACGCGACTTTTCCCAGGCCGAGAAAGAAAGGTGGCCCGTGCACGCCATAGGTATCGATATCGGGGGCACCAAGATTGCCGGAGCGCTGGTCGACGAGGCGGGCACCATCATCCGCTCTGATCGACAGCCAACGACGCCGGGCAACCCGGACGCGATCGAGGATGCCGTTGTTGCGATGATTCGCGGCCTCTCCGAGGGCGAAGAGGTTGTCGCGGCCGGGGTCGCTGCGGCTGGTTTCATCGACTCCGCCCAGTCGACCGTGTACTACGCACCGAATATCAGCTGGCGCAACGAGCCGTTCCGCGACAAGCTCGAGGCTCGACTCGACCTGCCCATCGTGATCGAAAACGATGCCAACGCGGCCGGTTGGGCGGAGTTTCGCTTCGGTGCTGGTCGCCCGTACACCGACATGGTCACCCTGACCGTCGGCACCGGCGTGGGCGGCGCGATCGTGACGGGCAATGCCCTGTTCCGCGGTGGCTTTGGCGCCGGCGCTGAACTGGGTCATCTCCGGCTCGTGCCCGACGGGCTTCCCTGTGGCTGCGGAGCCCATGGCTGCCTGGAACAGTACGGCTCAGGTCGGGCACTGCTGCGTATCGCCAACGAATTCGCGGATGCCGGCGGTATCGGCCTGGGCCTGGCCGCCGTCCGTGAGCGGCGCGGCAAACTCACCGGTAAGGAAGTGGGGCGGCTGATCCAAGACGGTGACGGCGGCGCTCGCGCGGCGCTGCGCCAGCTGGGCAGCTCCCTCGGGCAGGGCTGCGCGAGCCTCGGTGCCGTGCTCGACCCGCAGGTGTTCGTGTTCGGCGGGGGAGTGGCGGCAGCCGGAGACCTGCTGCTCGAACCGATTCGTGCCGCCTACCTCGAATATTTGCCGGCGCGCGGCTACCACCCGGAAGCGGAGTTCGCCATTGCCCAGCTCGTCAACGATGCCGGTGTCGTGGGAGCGGCCGACCTGGCCCGAATACACGCGGTGCGCTGAGCGGATGCCGTGGGCGCCGGCCGCGCGCGGCATCCGCTTTGCCGGGGCAGGCGGACTAAGCTTTCGTAGTCGGATAAGGGAGTGCGAATGTTCTATTGGTTCATGAAGAACATCGTCATCGGCCCGCTGTTGCTCACGCTGTTTCGACCGTGGATCATCGGCCTGGAGAACATTCCGAAGACCGGCCCGGTCATTCTCGCCAGCAACCACCTCTCGTTCATCGATTCGGTTTTTCTGCCGCTTGTCGTGCCGCGTCGCGTGGCGTTTCTCGCCAAGAGCGACTATTTCACCGGCAAGGGTCTCAAAGGCTGGGCCACACGGCAGTTTCTCACCGCGGCGGGACAGCTCCCCATCGATCGCTCAGGCGGTCAGGCCTCGGAGGATTCGCTGAACACCGGCCTTCGAGTGCTCGGCGAGGGCCGCATCCTCGGCATCTATCCCGAGGGGACGCGCAGCCCTGACGCCCGCCTGTATCGCGGACGTACCGGTGTGGCCCGTATGGTGCTGGAATCGGGAGTGACGGTCATTCCCGTCGCCATGATCGACACCGAGAAGGCCATGCCCACCGGCACCAGGATTCCGCAGGTGCGTCGGATCGGCATTGTGATCGGCACACCGCTTGACTTCACCCGGTTCACGGGCATGGAGGGGGACCGGTTCGTACTGCGCAGCGTCACCGATGAACTCATGTACGAGTTGCAGCGACTCAGCACGCAGGAGTACGTCGACGTCTACGCTTCCTCGGTCAAGGAGAAGCGGGCCAGCCTTTCGCGATAAGCTGCTGGAAGTGCTGTCTGCGCGTGTGACGGTGCAGCACCTCATCCATTTCGGGTCGGTACGCCTTGTACAGCCCAGCAGAGAAAACAGGAATCATCCCGTGGTAGACCCCACCGAGCCCATTGTTGCCGCAGAAGCCTCTGTCATCACGGGTCTCGACCACTGGCGCACGCTGCCGATCAAGCAGCAGCCGACCTGGCCCGACGCCGCCAAGGTGGCGGCGGCATCCGCTGAGCTGGCGACCCAGCCGCCGCTGGTCTTCGCCGGTGAGGTCGATATTCTGCGCGACCGGCTGGCTCAGGCCGCCGGTGGGCAGGGTTTTCTGTTGCAGGGCGGCGACTGCGCCGAGACGTTCAGCGGCGCTACGGCCGATCAGATTCGCAACCGGGTCAAGACCGTGCTGCAGATGGCCGTTGTGCTCACCTACGGTGCGTCGATGCCGGTGATCAAGATGGGGCGCATGGCCGGCCAGTTCGCCAAGCCCCGCTCGAGCGATTTCGAGACCCGCGACGGTGTAACGCTTCCGGCGTACCGCGGCGATATCGTCAACGGTTACCCGTTCACGCCCGAGTCGCGCGAGGCCGACCCTGACCGGCTCGTCAAGGCCTACCACACTTCTGCCTCAACCCTCAATCTCATTCGTGCGTTTACGCAGGGTGGCTTCGCCGACCTGCGCCAGGTGCACAGCTGGAACCAGGGCTTCGCCGCCAACCCGGCCAACCAGCAGTATGAGAAGGTGGCCAAGGAGATCGACCGCGCGATCAAGTTCATGATCGCCTGCGGTGCTGACTTCGAAGCGATGCGGCGCACCGAGTTCTACACCAGCCACGAGGGCCTGCTGATGGACTACGAGCGCCCAATGACCCGCATCGACTCCCGCACCGGAACGCCGTACAACACCTCAGCCCACTTCATCTGGATCGGAGAGCGCACCCGTGACCTCGACGGCGCTCACGTGGACTTCTTGTCGCGGGTACGCAACCCGATCGGCGTCAAGCTCGGCCCGACCACCTCGACGGACGACATGCTGCGACTCGTTGACAAGCTCGACCCGAACCGCGAACCCGGCCGCCTCACTTTCATCACCCGCATGGGCGCCGGCAAGGTGCGCGACGCCCTGCCCCCGTTGCTCGAGGCCATCAAGGCCAGCGAAGCCACGCCGCTGTGGGTCAGCGACCCAATGCACGGCAATGGCGTCACCACCCCGACCGGGTACAAGACGCGTCGTTTCGACGACGTCGTCGACGAGGTCAAGGGCTTCTTCGAGGCACACCGTGCCGTGGGAACGCACCCCGGTGGAATCCACGTCGAGCTCACCGGAGACGATGTCACCGAGTGCCTCGGCGGCTCTGAGCACATCGACGAGGCCGCCCTCGCGACCCGGTACGAGTCCCTCTGCGACCCGCGCCTGAACCATATGCAGTCCCTTGAGCTGGCGTTCCTGGTGGCCGAGGAGCTAGCCGCCCGCTAGCCCCCTCGTCGACGGGGCCCGGGCCCGGGCTCTGGGCCCAGTTTATAAACTGGGCCCAGAGTCGTAAGGTGGGCCCGAGATGCTGGGGGTGCTTTTCTGCCAAGTTCTGGCCAGTTAGGGTCAGGAGGAGCGGAGGCCGCGGGCATCCGTTCGGCCACGGCGTGCTTCGCGGTACTTGCGCCAGTGCGCCGGAGTCGCGGACTGGCCAGAAGTCCCGCGTAACTCGTTGCGCGGGACCTACGCCAGTGCGCGGGAGTTGGACCTCCCGCGCACTGGCGCAGCTCCCGCGCGTCGTGAATTGCTACGGACAATGAGCTGAGACTCGCACTGCGGTGAACGACATTTACGACCCAATGCACGGCAACGGCGTCACCACCCCGACCGGGTACAAGACGCGTCGTTTCGACGATGTCGTCGACGAGGTCAAGGGCTTCTTCGAGGCACACCGTGCCGTGGGGACGCACCCCGGTGGAATCCACGTCGAGCTCACCGGAGACGATGTCACCGAGTGCCTCGGCGGCTCTGAGCACATCGACGAGGCCGCCCTCGCGACCCGGTACGAGTCCCTCTGCGACCCGCGCCTGAACCATATGCAGTCCCTTGAGCTGGCGTTCCTGGTCGCCGAGGAGCTAGCCGCACGCTAGCCCCCTCGTCGACGGGGCCCGGGCCCGGGCCCGGGCTCTGGGCCCAGTTTATAAACTGGGCCCAGAGTCGTAAGGTGGGCCCGATATTAGCCGAACGGGTTCGTCGGCTTGAGCGTGATCGTGCTGCCCTTGGCTGCTGCCGTACCAGCGACAGGGTTCGTGGATGCAACGTCGAGGAGCGCGGCGATCGCGTCAGCGCCAAGGTTGTAACTCAAAACGAAACCGAGCGCGGTCAGGGTGTCTTTGCCCTCGTTCCAGGACATGCCAACGACATTGGGCACTGTGACCGGCTCGGGCCCGCGGGAGATGACCAGGGTGAGGGTGGCACCCTCGCGAATTGTGCCATCAGGCACCTGCGCAGTGATGACGTCGCCCTCTGCGACCGTGTCGCTGTACGACTGCTCGCCCGAGACCACGACCAGGTTCTTGCCGACCAGAATGTCGGTGGCCTCGGCCACGGTCTTGCCGTCGACGTTTGGAATGGAGCCGAGCGACACGACGAGATTCACGGTGAGGCCTTCGAAGTACTCGCCGCCAGCCGAGACGTCGGCGCCGTCGGATTCCTTGCTGGCAGAGATGACAGAGCCTGCGGCCACGTCACCGTTGAAGATTGGGTCGACGCTGCCCAAGACGGCCTTCAAATCGGTGATGGCAGCGGATGCCGCCTCCTGCGCCAAACCGGCCAGGGCCGGCAGCGTGATGGGCTGCAGGCCTTGGGAGACGATGATCGTGACCGTGCTGTCCTGCGGAACCCGGCTGCCGGCATCCGGATCAGTGCCGATGACGAGCCCCTCGGCGATCGTGGCGCTGAAGGCACCACCAAGCTCGGGCGTGAGGCCGAGCTTGGTCAGTTGTGTCGACGCGGCCTCGGGGGAGGCCGACGCGACGTCGGGCACAGACACGTCTGACCCGGGGCCGGAGCCGAAATACCAACCGGTACCGCCGAGGGCAGCAGCGATGAGGAGAACGAGGGCGAAAAGCCAGAATCCACGGCCCTTGCGCTTGTCCACTTTTTTGCTCAGTAGATCACCGTTGTCGACCGGACCGACCGGACCGGTACCGATCGGGTGAATTCCGAGCAGGGTTGCGGCGGGAGGTTTTGTGGGAGCGAGCTTGGCACCGAGAACCTGCGTTTCGGCATCCGCGACCGGGTTCGCGCCGGTGCGCAGGCTGACGGGTAGCACCATGGTCGACTGCAGAGCCAATTCCTGAGTACCGCCGCGCACCAGGGCGCTTACGTCATGCAGTTGATCGAGCATGACTCTGGCGTCACGGGGGCGGTCTTCCGGGTCGCGCGCAGTGGCCCAGAGCACGAGTTCGTCGAGTTCGTGGGGAACGGAGGCGACCTTGCTGCTCGGCATCGGCACAGTGTCGTTGGCGTGCTGGTAAGCAATTTGCATCGGTGCCTCGCCCACATAGGGTTGCTCACCGGTAAGCATTTCGAAGGTCATGATGCCGAGGGCATAGATATCGCTGCGTGCATCGGCGATACCGCGGGTGACGAGCTCGGGGGAAAGGTACGCGATGGTTCCCAGCAGGGCCTGGCCGGTCGCTGTGTTGTTGTTGACCGCGCGCGCCAGGCCGAAGTCGCTGATCTTGATGCGGCCGTCATCGGCGAGCAGCACGTTCTCCGGCTTGACATCGCGGTGCACGATGCCCGCCTTGTGGGCGGCCGCCAGCCCGCTGAGCACGGCCTCGAGAATATCGAGTGTCTGCTCGGGGGTGAGGCGACCGTAGTCCTTGAGCAAGTCACGCAGGGTGATCCCGGGAAGATATTCCATCACGAGGTAAGCCATGTCCGCGTCCTGGCCCTGGTCGAAGACGTTCACGACGTTCGGGTGGGCGAGTCGGGCAGCCGACCTGGCCTCCTGAATGAACCGGACCTTGAACGCGCTGTCGTCGGCGAGGTGGCCGTGCATGATCTTGATGGCGACCCGGCGTTCGAGGCGCAGGTCAGTGGCAAGATAGACCGTGGCCATGCCGCCGCGCGCAATGCGCGAGCGCACTTGATACCGGCCGTCGATAAGACGGCCTATCGTCGGGTCGGTCGAAGGAACGGTCACTCCTAGATTCTACGGAATTCGGCGGCGGCACCGGCGCGCGGCGCGCAGACGGGGACCATCCAGGTCGGGGCCCAGGGACTCAACTGCCGGGCTAGCCGATTTCGCTCAGCCAAGATTGCGCTGACGTTTCCCACTTTGCGTAATAGTCGGGGTAGGCCGAGATTTGCACGGCCTGGGCAGCCTGGGTCACAGTCATCGACTCCCAGCCCGCGATATCGAGCAGACCGCGGGTCACGTTGAGGTTCGGGTTGCTCGCGCCGCCGAAGAAGGCGAGGCTGGCCCGCACGGGATCCATCACCTGCTCCGGCGTTCCCCAGCCGGCACTCGGGCGCTGCTGGAACAGGCCGAGGGAATCCCGATCGCCGTAGTTCACATTGCGCAGCCCGGATTCCTGGGCGGCCGCGGCCAGCGCGATGACGAGACCGGCATTGCTCACACCGGCGCCCCGGCCGACGGCCACGATCGTCTGGGCGTTCTGTCGCATTTCCTCCGACATCGGAGTTACCACACCCGCTGTCGCCACTGGAATAATTGCGGCTAGAGAAACGGAGGCCGGTGCCGGGGGGGTCGGCAGGGTCAAGACCTGTCCGGGGTAGATGATGCTCGACCAGCCAAGGCCATTGGCGTCGAGCACGGCCTGCACGCTCACCCCGGCCGCGTTGGCCACGGCGGTGATGGTCTCGCCGCTGGCGATGGTGTGGGTGGCTGCAGCAGCGATCTCGGCGACCGGCACGACGTATGCCGCCGACTCCAGTGCTGGGGACGCCGACAAGAGGATGACCTGTCCGGGGTGGATAACACTGTCCCCGGTAAGTCCGTTGGCAGTGAGAATGTCGACGGTCTTCAGCGTGTGAGCAGCAGCGATGCCACTGATGGTGTCGCCGCTCTGCACCGAATACGAAGCGGATGCCGCCGGCGCGGCCACGACGGTCGCCGCTGTTGCCGCTGTCAGGGTTAGAGTCTGGCCCGGAAAGATCAGAGCCCGGGAATCGAGACCGTTCAATGCCAGCACGGCCGCCGTCGACAAACCGAACCGGGCAGCGATACCACTGACGGTGTCACCGTCCACGACCGGGTACTGGGCTGGCGCAACTTGGACGGCCGCCGCGGCCACCGTCGCGACGGGAGTGGTCTCGACGAGCTTCGACTTGAGCGGCTTCTTCGCCAGAACTTGAGCCTGGGCCGGAACAGCCAGATTGAGGCTGATCGCGAGGGTGCTGACCAGCACGATTGGCACGGTCAGCGATGCCGGCAGGGAACGCAGATCACTGGGCTTCTTCGCACGCCGCTTCGCCGCGGTGCTGATACCGGAGAAACCAGCACCAGAAAAAGCGACGCTGACCGCCTCGTCAACGGTCGTATTTCGAGCGGCGGACGCCGCAGCATCCGCCGTATTCGTTTTCACCCTGATCGACATGGTGCTCCGTTCATTGTGCGCACACGCGCGATCCAGCCAGCAGGGTCGTTCAGTATCGGGTCGAATGCAGCAATCCCCACTGCGAGGTTTCCACAATTAGGACACGGAGTCAATTGATCAGGCGCGCTGAGTTGGTCCGATCACGCGTGCAAAGTGCCGGGAAGTTTTGTCGCGGCACCAAATTATGGGAGGCTACAGGAGTGAGTGATGTGTCTTCAGAGCCCGAGTGGCTTACTATCCCTGCCCTAGTCAACCTGCTCGGAATGAGCCAGAGCCGCGTTCGACACCTGATCGACGACAAATACCTCCTGGCCATCCGGCGCGACAATGTCGTGTCGGTTCCGTCCCTGTTTCTGCGTGACGGCGCTCCCGTCCCCGAACTTCGCGGCACGCTGTTCGTGCTGGCCGACGACGGCTTCACGGACATGCAGGCCATGACCTGGCTGCTCGAAGTCGATGACAGCCTGGGGGTACCCCCGATCGAAGCCCTTCGGGCCGGTCGCAAGGCCGAAGTACGACGGGTCGCACAAGCCCTAGCCTGAACAGGCGTTCGCCGAAGCAGGCGATCGCCTAAATCGGCCGAATCGCCGTCGATCAAAACGCTCGACGTGTCACCCGATCGGTCAGGTCCAGCAACTTTTGCCGGGCAACGACGCTGATCGGCGCGCTGTGCAGAGCCGTCAGTGCCTCGGCAACCTGGGATGCGATGAGCGCCTCAACCCGGTCGACGGCGCCACTGGCTGTGAGGAGCTGCTGGAGGGCACGAATCTGTGCGGCATCGAGCGTTGCGTCACCGAGCTGCGCATCGAGCGATGCTCGGTCGGTGGTGCTCAGGCGTTCCCGCGCTAGTGCGATCAACACCGTTCGCTTGCCCTCCGTCAGGTCGTCGCCGCTCGGCTTGCCGGTCACGGCGGCGTCGCCGAACACTCCAAGCAGGTCGTCGCGCAGCTGATACGCCATACCGAGCGGCAGGCCAAATGCCCGCAGCGAATCCAGCTGAGCGGTCGAGGCGCCTGCCAGCGCCGCCCCAATCACGAGCGGAGCCTGAACGCTGTACTTCGCCGACTTGTAGACGATCACGCGCAGGGCCCGATCGAGTAGTTCCGCCTCCGGCTGGGCCAGCCAGGCTCGTTCCTCGAGAATGTCGAGGTATTGGCCAGCGGTGACCTCGGTGCGCATGAAGTTGAATTCGAGCCTGGCACGCCGGGCCGAGGATCGATCGGTGAGTTCATCGAGCCCCTCATCGAGCAGCTCATCGCTCCAGCCCAGCAGCAGATCGCCGAGCAGAATGGCCGACGCGCGGCCGTACGAGACGGGGTCACCAGCCCAGCCTTCACGCTCGTGTAAGCGTTCGAACAGCTTGTGGGCGCTCGGCGCACCTCGACGGGTATCGGAATTGTCGATGATGTCGTCGTGTACGAGTGCCGCCGCGTGAAAAATTTCGAGAGCGCTGGCGGCTGATACGACCGCGGCCAACCCTGCTGGGGCTGGCAAGCCCGTCGTTTGCATAACCGATTCCAGGCCGGAATCAGGCGGTAAAACACTCTGCGCCCCCCAGTAACAAAATTGGGCGCGGAACCGTTTTCCACCGCTGAGAAACTGCCGTGAGTAGTCGATGAGAGCAGTCAAATCGGAGCTGATCAGAGTCACAATTGGTTCGCGGGACATGAGGTACGCGTCGATGCGAGATTGAACCAAGTCGACCAGGCGTTTGCTTTCAGGCACGCGTATAGCCTAGCCATCCCGGCGGGGCTAGACTGAGGCTAGACGAGCTTGCCCGGTCCGACTTTGTCAAACCACCCGCTCGATCCCGAAACTGGAGGGAATGAGATGCCGCTTTCGGAACAAGAGCAGCGACTCCTTGAAGAGATGGAGCGCAGCCTCTATCACAACGATGCCGATTTTGTGGCCAGCGTTGGAGCGTCGAGGCTTCGCCCGAATTATCGTTCCATAGCGATTGGTGTGTTGCTCGCCGTCGCTGGCATCGTTGCACTCATCGCCGGTGTAGCGATTGCGCAATTGTGGCTCGGCATTCTCGGCTTCGTCGTCATGTTTGGCGGCGTACTCATTGCCGTGACGCCCGGCAGGGCCATTCGTTCGGTACCCGGACCGTCGTCGCCCGGTCGTCGCCCGGCCCAAGCTAAGTCCAACCAGGGCTTCATGGACCGATTGAATGATCGTTGGGACCGCCGGCAAGACGGGCAGTAACTCGACCGATTTCGAGCCCTCTACCGGGCGGTTATAACTCAAGAATTCGTAGTTCCGCAGGGCCGATCATTTGATCGGCCCTTTTTTGTACCCAAAAACGCACCGGCAAACTGCATTCTTAGAAATATTGCTCCATTTTCCTCCACCGTGATTGTTCAATAGCGTGCTGCATTCTTGGCGCCTAATTTAGAACATTCGCCGAAAAAACTTAGGTTGGTGGTTGAAGGTGGAGTAAAGTGGAGCTACACCTGAATCTGGCCGGAAGAAAGGGGTGAGCGTGTTCCTTGGCACCTACGCCCCTCGGCTCGACGAAAAAGGTCGCATTATTCTTCCCGCGAAGTTTCGGGATGAGCTCTCCACCGGTGTGGTGATGACGCGGGGGCAGGAACACTGCATCTACGTGTTCAGTACCCGCGAATTTGAAACCCTGCACGACAAAATCCGCCAGGCACCCGTCACGAGCAAGCAAGCTCGGGACTACCTCCGAGTGTTTTTGTCGGGCGCGAGTTCAGAAACACCGGACAAACAAAACCGCGTCACCATCCCCGGCAACCTCCGCAGTTATGCGGGGCTTGACCGGGAATTGACCGTCATCGGTGCTGGCAGCCGAGTCGAGATTTGGGACAGCGAAGCGTGGGCCACGTACCTCGCCGAGCAGGAAACCTCGTACGCCAACACGACGGAGGAGGTGATTCCGGGACTCTTCTAGCCCCTGGTGCCTGACTCCCAGCCGTTTTTGCCCTGACACACTTCCCCCGTGCCAGGTCAAAATGGAGGGGAATCAGGCCTCAGGGCCTAGCCCGGTATTATGGTCAGCAACGAAATTCACACCCCGGTACTGCTGGAACGCTGCGTTGAGCTGCTCGCTCCGGCCCTCACCAAGCCCGGTGCCGTTCTCGTCGACGCGACACTCGGCATGGGTGGCCACGCTGAAGCTATCCTGAAGCGTTTTCCCGAACTCATCCTGGTTGGCCTGGACCGCGACACCGAGGCTCTCGCCATCGCCGAGGATCGCCTCAAGAGCTTCGCAGACCGGGTACACCTGGTGCACACCGTCTATGACGGCATCGGCGAAGCCCTCGACGACCTCGGCATCAGCGAGGTTGCCGGCGTACTCTTCGACCTCGGCGTCTCCAGCCTGCAGATCGACCGCGTCGAGCGGGGCTTCTCCTATTCAAAAGATGCGCCGCTCGACATGCGCATGGACGGCACCGCTGGCCTGACCGCTGAGAGCATTCTCGCCGATTACAGCGAACGCGACCTCAAACGCATCTTTCAGGACTACGGCGAAGAGAAACTTTCCGCCCGCTACGCCAAGGCCATCGTCGAAGCCCGCGAAGCGACTCCCTTCGTTCGGTCAGCGCAACTGGTCGACGTCATCACCAAGGCCACCCCGGTCGCCGTCCAGCGCCTCGGTCACCCGGCCAAGCGCGTGTTCCAGGCCCTGCGCATCGAGGTCAACCAGGAACTGGCCGTACTGGAACGGGCCATCCCGGCCGCGCTCGAGCGCGTGCAAGTCGGCGGCCGCATCGTTGTCATGGCGTACCAGTCCCTCGAGGACCGCATCGTCAAGCGGGCCTTCGCCGCGGCATCCGGCTCAACAGCCCCCGCCGGTCTTCCAGTGGAACTGCCCGAACATAAACCGCTCTTCACCCTTCTGCTGCGTGGCGCCGAATTGGCCTCGGACGAAGAAAAAGCACTCAACCCCCGCGCGACGCCGGTTCGGCTGCGCGCTGCTGTTCGACTGAGAAGGGCCGCCGCATGAGCGACAACCTGGCACGCGTATCATTTTCCATCGAACGCGAACCTGTCGAGGCGCCGGCGCGGCGTGGATTTCGCCTTGTCTCAGCAGCTCCGAACCGCCGGGCGCGCCCGCGCATCTTCTACGCCCTCACCGCGGTGGCCGGCATGGCAGCCATCATCCTGGCCCAGCTGTTGCTCAGCGTCGGCATCTCCCAGGGTGCCTATGAAATCTCCAGCCTGCAGTCCAGCCGGTCTGAGCTTGGCCGCACGGCCGCCAGCGTCAGTGAAGACCTCGTGCGGCTATCCTCCCCACAGAGCCTCGCCTCCAATGCCGAGGGCCTGGGCATGGTCAGCAATGCCAACCCCGTCTTCCTCCGCCTGTCCGACGGCGCTGTTTTGGGCGCTCCGGCGTCAGCGTCTGGCTCGCAGGCCGGAGCGGCCAGTCTTGTTCCCAACGCCTTGCTGGCCGGTAGCACCCCGCTCTCGGCGCTTCCGGATGATGCGGCGAGGACCGGCGGAACCGTGGCGATTACGAGCGCACCGATAGTTCCGGCGGGACTCGCGGCGCCCACTACCCGATAGTTACCTCGAGTCGACAATGATGGGCAGATGAGCGTGCGCAACAGTAGTGCCCGAACCAGCAGTGCCCGAAGCAATCCGACCAACTCTCGGTCCAGCCGCCAGCGTACTGTTTTCACCATCCTTGTGCTGTTCGCTGTGATCGCAGTATTCCTGGTGCGCTTGGTGGATATCCAGGTCGTACAGGCCGATTCGCTCACCAAAGACTCCGTGGGAAACCGCTCGGTCGGCCAGGTGGTCTACGGTTCGCGCGGCGAGATCATCGATGCCGACGGCGTCGTGCTCGCTGCAACGGTTATGCGCTATAACATCACGATGTCCCCGGTGAATGCGACGCCTTTCAAGCGCACCGTCGACGGCAAAACGATTGAGATTTCGGTGGCTGACGCCGCTGCCGAAATCGGCGCAGTAACCGGTCAAACCGGTGATGCCATCCTGCAGACAATTGGGGCCGCCCTGACGGCCAATGCTGAGGCGAACTTTGCCTATATCGCCCAGAAGGTCGACGTCGATGTGCTGCGTGCCGTGCAAGACCTGCACATTCCCTGGACCTACTCCGAGAACAGCCCGAGCCGGGTGTACCCGAACGGCGCCGTAGCCGGCAACATGCTTGGATACCTGTCGGGGGAGGGTGTTCCGCAGGCTGGGCTCGAATCCGGGCAGGACGCCTGCCTCGCGTCCACCGACGGCTCGGAAACCTACGAAAAGGGCGCCGACGGCGTACGTATTCCCGGCAGCAGCGTCACGAGCACCGCCGCCACCGATGGCGGAGACGTCGTCACCACCATCGACTCCGACCTGAATTGGTTCGTGCAACAGACTCTCGCGGCCCGGGCGCAGGAAACGGGCGCCGCTTGGGCGACCGCGGTGGTGCAGGACGCCAAGACCGGCAAGCTCCTCGCCGTGGCCGACTACCCCTCGGTCGACCCGAACAACGTCGGTGGTACCGAGAACCCGGATGATCGCGGCTCCCGCGCCTTCACCCAGTCCTTCGAACCCGGCTCGACTTTCAAGGCGCTCACCGCGGCATCCGTTCTCGATGCCGGCGTGGCCACCCTGGAAACCGGGATTGTCGCGCCCTACCGATACCTGCCGGCCAACGGCGCCAATATCAACGACAGTCACTCCCACCCCGACCAAAACATGACCATGACCGGTGTGCTGATCGACTCCAGCAACACCGGCATGTCCAAGTTTGGAGAGATGCTCACCGACCAGCAGCGCTACGACTACATGAAAGCGTTCGGTGTTGGCACACCTACCGAGACCGGCTTTCCCCGTGAAGACGGCGGCATTCTGCATCCGTTCGACGAGTGGGACAACCAGACCAGCTATGCGACCATGTTCGGGCAGGGCCTGACCACGACCGCGCTGCAGGTCGCGAGCATCTACCAGACCATCGCCAATGATGGCGTGCGCATGCCGGTGCAGCTGGTCGCGGGCTGCAGGCAGGCCGACGGCACCATGACGAACGTGCCGGACCAGGTCGGCACGCGGGTGCTGTCAGAGAAGGCAGCAAACGAGACCAGCGATGTACTCGAAATGGTTTATCAAAAAAGTTGGGTGCATAGCAAGTGGAACATCCCCGGTTATCGGGTCGCCGCCAAGACCGGAACAGCGCAGATGCCCGACGGTCAGGGTGGGTACTCCGACGGGTATCTGGTGTCGGTGTCGGGCTACGCTCCGGCCGACGATCCGCAGTACGTCGTTTCGGTGAGCATCGCCGACCCTGTTAAACTGAACACATCTGCCGCACCGGCTCCGGTCTTCCAGGAGATCATGAGCCAGGTGTTGAAAAAGTACCGGGCGGTTCCCTCAGGCGCGACTGCGCCTGACCTCCCTTCCACCTGGTAAGAAAGCGAGCCCTGCGTGTCTGAATTGGCGCCGTCGGCTCTCCGTCCCGAGCATCCCGTTCCGCGGTCGTTGTCGGGATTGGTTGCCGAATTTGATCTAGAACTTCGTGGAGACATCGACGGTCTCGAAGTCACCGGAGTGAGCCTGAGCTCGCGCACGGTGCAACCCGGCGACCTCTATGTCGGCGTTCCCGGTGCGCACCTGCACGGCGCGACTTTTGCTGCCGCCGCCTCCGAGGCCGGGGCGGTGGCCATTTTGACCGACGAGGCCGGAGCAGTGCTCGCTGCGGCCAGTGGTCTGCCGGTTTTGGTCACACCGGATGCCCGCGCCGCGCTCGGCGCCGTCTCCGCCTGGATTTATCGCACCGACGACAACCCGGCGACCCTGTTCGCCGTCACCGGCACCAACGGCAAAACCAGCGTCGTTTACCTTTTGTTCGGCATCCTGAACCAACTCGGCGTCGTCTCGGGGCTCACCTCGACCGCCGAACGCCGCATCGGTGATCTCGCCGTCACGAGTTCGCTGACCACGCCAGAGGCCAGCGAACTGCACGCCCTGTTGGCCCGTATGAACGAGGCCGAGGTGCGCGCCGTCGGCATCGAGGTATCGGCGCAAGCCCTCAGCCGCTACCGGGTCGACGGCCTCGTCTTCGATATCGCTGCGTTTACCAACCTCAGCCACGACCACCTCGACGACTACCCGGCGATGGACGACTACTTTCAGGCCAAGCTCGAATTGTTCCAACCCGACCGCTCGCACCGTGGCGTCGTAACCGTCGACACCGACTGGGGGCGCCGACTCGCCGACGAATGCCGCATCCCGGTGACGACCATCAGCAATCGGGCAGACGTCGATGCCGACTGGCACATGACCGTTGTGGGGGAGTCCGCCACGCACACCGACTTCGTGCTCGACGGCCCCGATGGCCGTCGCCTGCACACCCGGGTGCCGCTGCTCGGCTGGTACATGGCCGCCAACGCCGCTCTGGCCATCGTGATGCTTGTGGAAAGCGGATTCGACCTCGGTGCCATTCAGCACACGCTGACCCGCGACGGCGGCATTGTCGCGTTCATCCCCGGTCGCGCTGAGCGCATCTCCGGTGATCGAGGGCCGCTCGTCTACATCGATTACGGGCACAGCCCGGATGCCTTCCTCAATACGCTCGCGGCCCTGCGCAAATTCACCCCGGGTAAATTGATCATGCTCTTCGGCGCCGACGGCGACCGCGACACCACGAAACGCGCCGATATGGGTCGGATCGCCGCCCAGGGCAGCGATATCGTGGTCGTGACCGACTTTCACCCGCGGTTTGAAGACGCTGCGAGCATCCGTGCCGTTCTATTGAAAGCAGCGCGCGAAGCCGTGCCGGACGGCGAGTTCTACGAGGTGGCCAACCCGCGTGCGGCATTCCGCACGGCGTTGTCACTCGCACACGAAGGAGACACCATTTTGTACGCGGGCCCCGGTCACGAGGACTACCACGAGGTACAGGGCGTGAAGCTGCCGTATTCGGCCAGGGACGACTCCCGCCAGGCGCTGCGCGAAGCGGGGTGGCTGTAAATGATCGCACTCTCCCTGGCCGAAATCAGCCAGGTCGTCGATGGTGCCCTGCACCTCGCCGGCGCGTGCGCGCCATCGGATCTCGTCAACGGATCAGTGCAGACCGATTCGCGCCTGATCGAACCCGGCTCGATCTTCGTCGCCAAGCCCGGCGCGGTCACCGACGGGCACCTGTTCGCGCCGGTCGCTGCAGCCCAGGGCGCCGCGGTGCTCGTCGTGGAACGACTGCTTGACCTGCCGGTCACCCAAATCGTCGTCGTCGACGCCGTCGCAGCGCTCGGCGCCCTGGCATCCACCGTTGTCGCCAGGGTGCGCGCCGCCGGGACGCTCAAGATTGTGGCCGTCACCGGGTCCAATGGCAAAACCACGACCAAGAACCTGCTGCGCAGCATGCTTGAACGGGTTGGCCCCACCGTCGCTCCTCGAGGATCCTTCAACAACCAGGTCGGGGCGCCGATGACGATGCTCGAGGTCACCGACGACACCCGTTTCCTGGTGATCGAGATGGGCGCCAGCAGCGAGGGCGCCATCGCTAACCTCGTGCGCCTGGCCCGACCCGACGTTGGCATCGTGCTCACCATCGGCCTCGCCCACGCCGGTGAGTTCGGCGATCTTGATGGCACCGTGCGGGCTAAGTCCGAAATGGTCACCGACCTGCTTCCCACGGATGTCGCGGTGCTGAATGCCGACGACCCGCGCGTCGCGCAGATGGCCGCGATCACCCCGGCACGCGTCGTGCGGTTCGGCCAGTATGGCCAGGTCGACGTGCGCGCCAGCGATGTGCATTCTGGGCGCACCGGAACGACGTTCACCCTGCACCTCGCCGACGGGCAGAGCGCCCCGGTCGTGTTCCCGGTGCTCGGTGAGCACCATGTCATGAACGCCCTCGCCGCCGCCGCGGCCGCGGAAGTCCTCGGGGTGTCGCTTCGCGATATCGTCGCTGCACTGCAAGCTACTACCAGGGCTGAACGCTGGCGCATGGAGGTGCTCGGCGGAAAAGACGACGTCACGATCATCAATGACGCCTACAACGCGAGCCCCGACTCGATGAGCGCAGCCCTCAAGACGCTCGCCCAGATCGGCATTCCCGGCCGGAGAACCATCGCAGTTCTCGGGGAGATGGCCGAACTCGGCGAACTGGCCGGTGAAGAGCATGATCGCATCGGGCTACTCGCTGTGCGGCTGAACATCTCCCAGATGATCGTGGTGGGCCAGCGGGCCCGCCGCATGCACATCAGCACCATCAATGAGGGATCCTGGGACGGCGAGTCGGCCTATGTCGACACGCCGGACGAAGCCTTCGAACTGGTGCGCAACAGCGTGAATCCGGGGGACACCGTGCTCGTGAAGTCATCCAACTCCGCGGGTCTGCGATTCCTCGGCGATCGACTGGGAGACTTGTTCTCGTGAGAGTCCTGCTGCTGTCCGGAGCGTTTTCGCTCGCGTTCACCCTGTTTCTGACGCCGCTGTTTATTCGACTGTTCAAAAAGCTCGGCTGGGGCCAGTTCATTCGTGACGACGGCCCCAAGAGTCACCATGCCAAGCGCGGTACCGCCACCATGGGTGGAATCATCATCATTCTGGGCGTGCTGATCAGCTATTTCACAGCCATGCTGATCGAGCAACGGCCATTCACCCCGTCACCGTTGCTTGTCTTGTTCATGATGGTGGGCCTCGGGCTGGTTGGTTTTCTCGACGACTTCCTGAAGACGCGTCACCAGCGCAGTCTCGGGCTTGGTGGCTGGTCCAAGGTTCTCGGGCAGGTCATCGTCGCGGGCGCTTTCGGTGTCCTGTCGTTGCAATTCGTCGACCGCAACGGCCAGACACCCGCCTCGACCAGCATCTCGTTCATTCGCGATCTACCCCTCGACTTTCTCAAATTGGGCACGTTCATCGGCATCGCCGTGTTCCTGCTCTGGATCTGCCTGATTGTGGCCGCGACGTCGAACGGCGTCAACGTCGCGGATGGCCTTGATGGCCTCGCCACCGGGGCATCCATTTTTGCCATCGGGTCTTTCGTGGTGATCGGCTTCTGGCAGTCCAACCAGAGCTGCTTCGGCGGATCGGATGCCGCCGACCAGTACAAGTGCTACCTCGGCCCCGACTCCTTCGACCTCGCCATCGTCGCGGCGACCATCGTCGGTGGCCTGATCGGCTTTCTCTGGTGGAATACCTCGCCGGCCAAGATCTTCCTCGGTGATACCGGTTCGCTCGCCCTCGGTGGGGCGCTGGCTGCCCTCGCCATTCTCAGCCGCACCGAACTGCTCCTGGTGCTCATCGGCGGACTGTTCGTCATGGAAGCCGGATCGGTGATCGTGCAGCGTGCCTACTTCAAAATCACCCACGGTAAACGCATCTTCCTAATGAGTCCGATCCACCACCACTTTGAGCTCAAGGGCTGGGCCGAAGTCACGGTCGTCGTGCGGTTCTGGATCATCGGCGGACTGCTCGTCGCGGCCGGTGTCGGCTCGTTCTACCTCGAATGGCTGAGCCGCTAATGAGCGATGACGCCGCTACGAACAACCGCCTGGATGACCTCACCAGCTGGCACGCGGACTGGAAGGGCCTGCGCGTTGCCGTGCTCGGCCTCGGAGTGACCGGTTTCGCCGCCGCCGACACCCTCGCCGAACTCGGCGCCGACGTGCTTGTTCTGGCGTCTGTCGGCCCCGACGAACGCTTCGACCTGCTCACGGTGCTTGGAGTGCCGTTCGTGCAGGCTGACCTGCGGGAGGTGCCCGCGGAACTCGCAGCGCAGATCCCGGAATTGATCATCGTGTCGCCCGGCTTCCATCCCGACCATCCGCTGCTCAATTGGGCGGCGGAGAATCGGATTCCGGTCTGGGGTGACATCGAACTTGCCTGGCGGCTGCGCGACAAGGTCGGTGTTCCTGCCGAGTGGATGCTCGTCACCGGCACCAACGGCAAAACCACCACCGTGCAACTCACCGCCACCATGCTCGCCGCCCACGGCAGCCGCGTTGCCCCCTGCGGCAACATCGGCGTGCCCGTGCTCGACGCCATCCGCGATCCTGCCGGGTGGGACGTGCTCGTCGTCGAACTCTCCAGCTACCAACTGCACCACCTGCCAAAGAGCGGTCCGGGCGCGCTGGCGCCGTGGGCGAGCCTCTGCCTCAATGTCGCTGACGACCACCTGGACTGGCACGGTTCGGCCGCCGCCTACCGCGCTGCCAAAGCCAAGGTCTATCTGAACACCGCCGTTGCCTGCGTCTACAACACAGCGGATGCCGCCACCCGGGAAATGGTGCAGGAAGCCGACGTACAGGACGGTGCGCGGGCGATCGGTTTCGGCCTCGGCGTGCCAGGACCGAGCGAATTGGGTATCGTCGACGGCATCGTCTGCGACCGCGCCTTCCTTCCGGACCGGTTCGAACGCGCCCTCGAACTGACCACCGTTCCGCACCTCGTATCGGCCGGCCTCGGCGCCCCGCACGTGATCATGGATGTGCTCGCCGCGAGTGCCCTCGCGCGGTCGTTCGGCGTGGCGCCGGCCACCATCCACACGGCGCTGGAGACCTTCCACCTCGACGCGCACCGCATCGAGACGGTCGCTATCGGGGACGGCGTGGAGTGGGTCGACGATTCCAAGGCGACTAATCCGCATGCGGCCGATGCTTCCCTGGCCGCCTATGAGTCGGTCGTCTGGCTGGTCGGCGGGTTGCTCAAGGGGGTCGACATCGATCAGCTCGTGCGCAAGCACGTGGGCCGCCTGCGCGGCGCGATCATCATCGGCGTCGATCGCCTGGCATTACGCCAGGCATTCGCGCGACACGCCCCCGACTTGACCGTGTTCGAGATCGACCCGGACGACACTGTATCCAACGGCGCCGAACAGGTGATGACGGTGGCGGTCCGGCTCGCTGCCGAAATCGCCAAGGCTGGGGATACGGTGCTGCTCGCTCCGGCGGCCGCGTCCATGGACCAATTCGAGAGCTATGCCGAACGGGGCCGGCTTTTCAATCAGGCAGTACACGATCTACTAGGCAGGTGACGCGGATGGTACAGGTGCCGCGTAACCCCGCTTCCCGCACCACGTCACGCCCCGTCACCCGCACCGCGCCTGTTTCCGGGCGCCCGACGCTGGCATCCGTGCAGCGGCCCGAGGCGCAAACGCCGGGCGGACCACAGGTTCGAATCCACCTCGGTCGGGTGTTCAAGGCTGAGGGCGGCAACTACTTTCTACTGCTGGGCACCACCCTGTTTCTGGTCATCTTCGGCCTCGTCATGGTGCTGTCGTCGTCGTCGGTCGACTCCTTTCTGGCCGACATGGGATTCTTTGGCGGGCTGCTCCGTCAGGGCATGTTCGCGCTGATCGGCATTCCCCTCATGCTCGTCGCCAGCCGGCTGCCGCTCGCGTTTTGGCGGCGCATGGCCTGGCCGTCACTGCTGCTCACCTGTTTCTTTCAGTTTCTGGTGGTGGCCACCGGACTCGGCCGCGGCACCGGAGGCAACACCAACTGGCTGAACATCTTTGGCATCCAGTTTCAGCCGTCTGAGGGCATCAAGGTGGCACTGGTCATCTGGCTCGGCATGATCCTGTCGAAAAAACAGCATCAACTCGACAACTGGAGGCACGTATTCATCCCGGTGTTCGGGGTGGGCGGCGGCGCCACGATGCTCGTCATGATCGGCGGCGACCTCGGAACCACCATGATCATGGCCGGCATTTTGTTCGGCGCCCTGTTCTTCGCCGGAGTCAAACTGCGTCTGCTCGCCGTCCCCCTGTTGGTCGGTGTCGCTGGCGCTATCGTGCTCGCCGTCGCGAGCCCCAATCGTCTGACTCGCATCATGAGCTTTCTCAAGGAGGGTTGCACCGAGCTGAGCGGGGAAATCTCCGCCAGCTGCTGGCAACCACTGCATGGCACCTGGGCGCTGGCTAACGGTGGAGTCTTCGGCGTGGGCCTTGGCAATTCGAAGGCCAAATGGTCTTGGTTGCCGGCCGCCGACAATGACTACATCTTCGCCATCATCGGCGAAGAGCTCGGATTGATCGGCTGCATCGTCGTGCTCGGCATGTTCATTCTGTTGGCCTTCGCCTTTTTGCGCATCATGCGAACGGCCACGACCGTGCAGGCCAAAGTCTCCACGGCCGCCGCCATGGTCTGGATCATCGGCCAGGCCTTCGTCAACATCGGCGTGGTGCTCGGAGTGTTCCCCGTGCTGGGCGTACCGCTGCCGCTGATTTCGGCCGGTGGCACCGCTTTGCTCACTACCCTCGTGGCGATCGGCATCGTGCTCTCTTTTGCGCGCGGCGACCGCTCAAGCCAAGCAGAGAATGATTTCGACGACAACGAGGCTGACCGGGCATGACCACGTACTTACTCGCGGGCGGCGGAACCGCCGGCCACGTCAACCCCCTACTCGCCGTCGCCGACCGCATCCGCAGTGTCGAAGCGGATGCCACGGTGCTGGTTCTCGGCACGGCTGAGGGTCTCGAGGCACGCCTGGTTCCGGCCCGTGGTTACGAACTTATCGTCGTGCCCAAGGTGCCGTTTCCGCGCCGCCCAAATCGGGCAGCCCTCGATTTTCTGCCGCAGTTCAACGCCGCCGTCCGCAGGGTGGCCACAATCATTCGGTCTCGAAAGGTCGATGTCGTCGTTGGTTTTGGCGGCTACGTTTCGACGCCGGCGTACCTCGCCGCCCGCCGTGTCGGTGTGCCGATCGTTATCCACGAGGCGAACGCCAAGCCGGGCCTGGCCAACAAGCTGGGCGCACGCCTGACTCGGCACGTCGGGGTCGCGTTCGCCGGCACCCCGATCCGGCATGCGCGGTTCGTGGGCATGCCGCTGCGCCCCGAGATCGAACACCTCGACCGCGCGGCGACCCGGTCAGAGGCCCTGGCCTTTTTCTCGCTCGCCCCTGAGCGTTCCGTACTGCTCGTCACCGGCGGGTCACTTGGTGCACGCAAGCTCAACGCCACCATGGTGGCTGCCGCGCGGGACCTCGTCGCGGCGGGTTGGCAGGTACTGCACATTACCGGGTCGACGGCCGAGGTCACCGACCCGCACCTGCCGAACTATCACCTGGTCGCGTACTGCGACCGCATGGATCTCGCCCTCGCGGCGGCTGATTTCGCCGTGACGCGGGCCGGATCGGCGACGGTGAGCGAGCTGTGTGCGCTCGGTATTGCGGCCGTGTACGTGCCCTACCCGGTCGGCAATGGCGAACAGCGTTTTAACGCTGGGCCGGTGCTGGCGGCCGGTGGGGGCATCCTGGTCGACGACGAGGACTTCGTGCCGGCCTTCGTTCAGGGTGAGTTGGTGACCCTGTTGGGTGACCGGGCAAGGCTGGCGGCAATGGGGAGAGCTGCGGCATCCGTTGGCGTGTTGGACGGCACCGCGCAGATGGTCGATCTTATTCACGAGGCGCTCACGACCTGAACGCCGGTTGGCACGCGTAACGTAGTGCCCGCACGAACTGTTTTTTTAGCTTCAATCGAGAAGAGCGCACCACGGTGATCAAACCAGACCTCAACCTGACCATTCCCGACAAGCTCGGAAGTGTGCACTTCGTGGGCGTCGGCGGATCCGGCATGAGTGGCATTGCTCGGCTGTTCCTGAACCGGGGCTACACGGTCACCGGGTCGGACGCGAAGGATTCACCGAACGTGAAGGCCCTGCGGGAACTCGGCGCGACCGTGTACATCGGGCATGCTGCCGCCAACGTCGGCACCGCCGACTCGCTCGTCGTCACCGGCGCCCTCTGGCAGGACAACCCCGAGTACGTGCTCGCGAATGAACGCGGCCTGCCGGTGCTGCACCGGGCGCAGGCCCTGGCCTGGCTCATCCGCCAGCACCGCCTGGTATCGGTCGCCGGCGCACACGGCAAGACCACCTCCACCGGCATGATCGTCACCGGTCTGCTCGGCCTCGGCCAGGACCCGAGCTTTGTCAACGGTGGCGTGATCGAATCGCTCGGGGTGAGCTCCGCGAGTGGCGCCGACGACCTGTTCGTGGTCGAAGCCGACGAATCCGATGGTTCTTTTCTGCTGTACCACACGGCAGTTGCCCTGGTCACAAACGTTGACCCCGACCATCTCGACCACTACGGCTCGCTCGAAGCTTTTGAGGCCGCTTTCGTCGAATTCAGTCGGAATGCCAGCGAACTCGTCGTCATCTCCTCCGACGACGTCGGCGCGGTGAGGGTCACCGCGGCCATCATTGCCGGCCTGAGCGACGCGGATGCCGCTGCCCGCGTGGTCACGTTCGGCGAGCACCCCGATTCCACAGTGCGCGTGCACTCCATCACCACGACCGGTCCGGTCAGCTTCAGCGTTGCCTGGCGAGGCCAGGATTACAGCGCCACTCTGCGCATCCCCGGCAAACACAACGCGATCAATGCGGCCGGCGCCTTCGCTGTGCTGGTCGGCCTCGGCTTCGATCCCGCCGCCAGCCTCGACGCGATCGCCGGCTTCGGTGGCACCCAGCGTCGGTTCGAACTACACGGTACGGTCGGCGGCGTCAGCGTCTACGACGACTACGCCCACCACCCGACCGAGGTCGCCGCCGCTCTCGCCGCAGCCCGCACCGTCGTCGGTACTGGCCGCATCATCGCCGTGCACCAGCCGCACCTGTACAGCCGCACCCGCCTGTTCGCCCAGGAATTCGCCGAGACCCTCGAGACCTTCGCCGACCAGACCATCGTGCTCGGCGTTTACGGCGCCCGCGAAGACCCAGAACCCGGTGTCACCGGTGCGCTTGTCTCCGAACGGTTCCGCGACCCGTCGCACGTGGCCTACGTGCCCGACTGGCAGGATGCCGCCGACTACCTCGCCAGTATCGCCCGCGACGGTGACTTCGTCGTGACCCTCGGCTGCGGCGACGTGAACCGTATCGTGCCCCAGCTGCTCGCCTCGCTCGAAAAAGTACGCGGATGAGGCGGCGGTGAGGCGACCGGCCAGCTTCGATCGGCCGGGCCAGCCGCCTACCGAGTCGGCTCGCCCGGCCGCTTCTGCCCCGAAACGGGCCGCGGACTCGCCGCGAGCTAAACCGACGTCCACGCCGCCGACGGATACTGACGCGGCGCGGGCGCCACGGAAGCAGCTTTTCTCGTCGAGAGCGCCGAAGGCTGCGCGCGGAGGGGGCGCCGCTCCAGCGCAGCGTGCGCCGAAGCCGTTCAACGTGTCCGACACGACGACGGAGCCGATCGTCCTCCCTGGGGGAGACGCATCCGCTTCGCCCGTCCCTGCGCCCGTGTCGGTTTTGCCTCACGCGGTGCCTGCTGTTTCGATGCAGGCAGGCGGGCCCCAGGAGCCCTCCGGCGGCAGTGCAGGTGCCCGCGCGGCCCGGTCGTTGCTGCGGGCGGCCCAGCGCGCTCGTAAACGGTTCGAACGGGCCGAAGTGCGGCGGTTCACCGGGCGCGCGCGTCGTCGGCGCACCGCGTGGATTCTCGGTGTCGGTTCAATTCTTCTCGCTTTCGCGCTCATCATCGGGGCGGCCTATTCACCCCTGATGGCTCTGCGCACCATAGAGGTTGTCGGCACGAGCCGCATTGCGGCAGCGGATGTGGTGGCAGCGCTTTCCGAGGAGCTCGGAACCCCGCTGCCCCTGATCGACAGCAACCTGGTCAAGCGTGAACTGTCTCAGTTCACGTTGATTCAGAGCTACGTCACCGAGAGTCGTCCGCCGGGCACACTCGTGGTGCGCATCGTCGAACGGGTACCCGTGGGTGTGCTCGCCGGTTCGACCGGGTTCGACCTCGTCGACGCCGCCGGGGTGATCATTGAAACGACGCCGGAGCGCACGGCGGGCTACCCGCTCATCGACGCGCCGGACGGAAGCTCCAGCGCCGGATTCAAGGCGGCCGCCGCGGTTCTCGCAGTGCTGCCCGAAAGTATCCGTACCCAGTTGGACGCGGTGACTGCCGTTACCACCGACGATGTCACACTGAGCCTGCTCGGTGGTGAGCGGGTGGTCTGGGGCAGCCCGGAGAAATCCGAGTACAAAGCCGTCGTGCTCGCCGCCCTGCTGGTCGGGCACCCCGCCGGCACGGTCAATGAGTACGACGTGTCGTCGCCCGACAGCGCGGTGTTGCGCTAGTTCGCCACGGATTCTCTGCGTTCTTCGCGACACGCGGGCGCGCCTCCCCAGCGACAAGCCGCGCCCGCATACTTTCGTAATCAGGAATTGCATACTCAGCATAACTTTAAACCTCGACTAGAGGTTTAGAGTTCCACCCGGAGGCCGGACGTGTCAAACAATCAAAATTATCTAGCCGTCATCAAGGTTGTCGGTATCGGCGGTGGCGGTGTCAACGCCGTCAACCGCATGATCGAATTGGGCCTCCGCGGTGTCGAGTTCATCGCCATCAATACGGATGCTCAGGCCTTGCTCATGAGCGACGCTGACGTCAAGCTCGACGTCGGTCGTGACCTCACCCGCGGCCTCGGTGCCGGCGCAGACCCTGAGGTGGGTCGCCGCGCCGCCGAGGATCACGCCGAGGAGATCGAGGAAGCCCTCGCCGGGGCCGACATGGTCTTCGTCACCGCCGGCGAGGGTGGTGGCACCGGAACCGGTGGCGCCCCCGTCGTCGCCCGTATCGCCAAGTCGATCGGCGCGCTCACCATCGGTGTTGTCACCAAGCCGTTCGGCTTTGAGGGCAAGCGCCGCCAGGCACAGGCCGAAACCGGTGTGGCCTCGCTCAAGAACGAGGTCGACACCCTCATCGTCGTGCCCAACGATCGCCTGCTTGAAATCAGCGACCGCGGCATCAGTATGCTCGAGGCCTTCGCGACCGCTGACCAGGTGCTTCTCGCCGGTGTGCAGGGCATCACCGATCTGATCACCACTCCCGGCCTGATCAACCTCGACTTCGCCGACGTCAAGTCGGTCATGCAGGGCGCTGGCTCGGCCCTCATGGGCATCGGCTCGGCTCGCGGAGCCGACCGTGCGATCAAGGCAGCCGAACTCGCCGTCGCGTCGCCCCTGCTTGAAGCCTCGATCGACGGCGCACACGGCGTGCTCCTGTCAATCCAGGGCGGATCCAACCTGGGAATCTTCGAGATCAACGATGCGGCCCGCCTCGTGCAGGAAGCTGTGCACCCCGAAGCCAACATCATTTTCGGTGCTGTCATCGACGACACCCTGGGTGACGAGGTACGGGTCACCGTTATCGCTGCCGGCTTCGACGGTGGTGAGCCCGGCGCCAAAGCGGTCGAGGTGCGCCGTGCCGACCTGGTGGCCGCTGGAATTGCAGCCGGGGCCGGGTCTGCAACGGCCGGTGCGGCAGCATCCGCGCTCAGCGCCACGGGAGCCCCGGCGACCGACTCTGGCAGCTACAGCGACGGCGAGCTCGCGGCCTCTGTCTGGGGAGGGTCTGACGCTGGTAACGGCGTGACCGTTGCCGACCCGGCCTTTGAAGAAGAGGCCGACGACCTGGACATCCCCGACTTCCTCAAATAAGTCGACGTCAGGTACTCCCGGAGCCGAGCACGTCGGCTCCGGGATACACCTTTTTCTTCAACACTCGAACCCCACGCATCGGCCGCACGCAACGGACAGAGCAGTATGAGCCTGGAATTTCCTAACGGAGCACCCTTGGAACCGGCATCGAACACGTCAGCACTGAGCGATCTGGCAACCCGTTTGGACACAGTGCGCGTTGGTGTCGTCGAGGCTGCCCGAACAGCGGGCCGCGAGCCGGCGGACATCACCACGATCGTTGTCACCAAATTCCACCCGGTTTCACTGCTCGAAGAGCTCTACGCGCTCGGTGTGCGCAACATGGGGGAGAACCGGCACCAGGAGGCGCAGTCCAAGGCCGCGTCGCTTTTTGATCTCGACCTTGTCTGGCATTTTGTCGGGCAGGTACAGGGTAAGAAGGCGCGCCAGGTGCGCGCGTACGCCAACGTCATCCACTCGGTCGATCGCGAGTCTCTCGTGACCGCACTGGCCTCTGAAGAATCGACGATTGATTGCTTCATCCAGGTGAATTTGACGGATGACGCGGCGCGCGGAGGCGTTCCTCCCACGAACCTGTCGGCCCTGGTAGACAGCGCTCTGGCCGCCCCCGGCGTGCGTCTGCTCGGGCTCATGGCCGTCGCTCCGTTGGGCGAAGAGCCGCGGCGTGCTTTCGCCCACGTTCGCGAACTCAGCGAACAGATCCGTAAGCAGGCCCCGTCGGCCACCGCGCTGTCGATGGGCATGAGCCAGGACTACGCGGCTGCCGTGCTCGAAGGGGCGACACACCTAAGAATTGGCACGGCAATCACCGGCAATCGCCCGGTGCTCTAATAATCTCGAAGTAGCAAACCAACACGGAGGTCGACATGTCCAACCCGCTCAAGAAAACCATGGTCTACCTGGGTCTGGCAGACGAAGAGCTGGAGTACCAAGCGCCCGCCAGCGCCCAGAGTGCTGCCGCTACCAACCACGTGAGCGCCGTTCCATCCCGCGGCCACGACAACGCGCCGCACGGCAACGGCGCACCCTCCAACGCGAGCCAGAACTCTGCCGGTCGTGCACCGGTCACCCCCCTGCGCAAAACTTCGACCCCCCAGAATGTGGCTGCGTCTGAAATGAACGAAATTCTCACGGTTCACCCGCGCGCCTACAAAGACGCCCAGATCATCGCTGAATCCTTCCGTGAAGGCATACCCGTCATCATCAACCTGTCACAGATGAGCGATGGTGACGCTCGCCGCCTCATCGACTTCGCCAGCGGTCTGTCGCAGGGCCTCTATGGCAAAATCGAGCGCGTCACGGCCAAGGTCTTCTTGCTCTCGCCGTCCCACGTCGTCGTCTCCGGCGACAGCACCACCGAAGAGGGCGCTGAGGATAGCTCCTTCTTCGCGCAAGGCTAGACTTCAGCGTGGCTGGTTTATCAATTCTGGGGAATCTTCTCTATTTCCTCTTCTTCATGTACTTTCTCGTGCTCTGGGGCCGATTCATCATCGACCTCGTGCGCGGTGTTAATCGGGCCTGGCGTCCTCAGGGATTCCTGCTCGTTCTGATCGAACTCGTCTACACGCTGACGGACCCGCCGGTACGTTTCTTCCGTCGCTTGGTCCCCCCACTTCGCATCGGGCCAATCGCGCTGGATTTCGGCTTCACGCTGACGATGCTTTGCTGCATCGTCGGCATGACCGTGGCCGGAATAATACAACGGGCCTAGGGAGGCATGTATCCTTGTCGGATGACTGGTTCGCCCCGAGCCTGCACTCGCTCGTCGGTAGCCCGTAGTCAAGCCAACACTTGAGGCACTCATCGCCTCGAGTCAGTCAAATGTTCACAATAAATACAAGTTTTGAGGGTGGAAAGCCATGGCGCTAACTCCGGAAGATGTAGTCAACAAAAGGTTTCAGTCGACCAAGTTTCGTGAGGGATACGACCAGGACGAAGTCGATGACTTCCTCGATGAGGTCGTTGTCGAACTGCGTCGTCTGACCAAGGAAAACGAGGAACTGCGCGGCCAGGTCGGCTCCGGTGCTGCTCCCGCAGCCGAGTCGGCTCCAGCGCCTGCCGTATCGAACGAACCCGCTGTCGTCGAACCCGTTGTCGTCGAACCCGCAGCCGCTCCGGTTGCCGCTGTCGCCGCGACGCCGATCGACGAGACGGCCGGCACGACCAATCTGCTGCAGTTGGCTCGCCGCCTACACGAAGAGCACGTCAAGGAAGGTGCTGAGAAGCGCGACGCCCTGATCGCTGAAGGCCACGCCACCGCGGCACGCGTCATCGCCGAGGCCGAGACCCAGCAGCGCGTTCAGCTGCAGAAGCTCGATCAGGAGCGTTCGACGCTCGAAGGCAAGATCGACGACCTGCGCACGTTCGAGCGCGAATACCGTCTGAAGCTCAAGAGCTACATCGAGGGTCAGCTGCACGACCTCGACGCGAGCTCGGTCGGCTCTGCGGCTGACGCCGGCAACGCGCCGAAGCCCAGCTTCCAGGGCTTTGGAGCCTAGCGCCGGAACGAAGAAGCGTTCGCGAGCGCTCATCGTTCTAGCCCTCGTCGCGCTGGGCGTTTACGCGCTCGATCAAATCAGTAAGTACCTCGTCGTCGCCTCGATGCCCGAGGGTTCCGTGATCCGGGTTCTAAACGATCTGCTGCAATTGCACTTCGTTCGGAACCCGGGGGCGGCGTTCTCCCTCGCGAGCGGGTCCACCTGGATCTTCTCCATCATCGCCGCCGCCGTTGTGGTATTCATCCTGTGGTTCGCCCGCCGAATCCACTCATTCGCCTGGGGGCTCGTCTTCGGGCTTCTGCTCGGCGGAGTGCTCGGCAACCTGACCGACCGGCTGCTGCGCGAACCCGGCTTCGGGGTCGGGCACGTCGTCGATTTCATTTCCACACCGTGGCTGTTGCCGGCGATCTACAACGTCGCCGACATGGGCATCGTGAGCAGCATGGTCATCTTCATGATTTTGACCATCCGCGGCATCGGCCTCGACGGACGTAAGGTCGTGGCCGAAAGCAAGACCGCCACCACCCCAACACTGAAACAAGCCGATGCTGTGACTCCCGATTCCTCTACCAGCGACTCCGTTACTCCCGATTCATCGACCAGTGACCGTCCAACCCCCGGGGCCGAGGCCCGGCCGTGACCGGTTCCCCGGAGCTGTCCAGCCCTCCGGAGCGGCGATCGCTGCCCCTCCCGGACGGGTTGGAAGGTGTGCGCGTTGACGCCGGTCTGGCCAAGCTGTTCGGGTTCTCCCGCAGCTTCGCCGCCGAGGTGTCCGAGGCAGGCGGCGTCGTGCTTGACGGCACCGTCGTCGGTAAATCGGATCGCCTGCGGGCGGGCAGTTGGATCGAAGTCACCTGGCAGCCCAAGCAGCCGGTGCGCATCATCCCCATCGCTGTTCCCGATCTCACGGTGGTGCACGACGATGAAAGCATCGTCGTCATCAATAAGCCGGCCGGCGTCGCCGCCCATCCGAGCGTCGGCTGGACCGGTCCAACCGTTCCGGGCGCCCTGGCGGCGGCGGGGTATCGCATCGCGACGTCCGGCGCTGCTGAACGGGCGGGCATCGTGCACCGCCTCGACGTTGGTACCAGCGGGCTCATGGTCGTTGCCAAGTCGGAGACAGCCTACGTCGCGCTAAAAAAAGCGTTCCACGACCGCGAGGTGGAGAAGATCTACCACACGGTCGTGCAGGGCCACCCCGACCCGCTCGCCGGCACCATCGACGCGCCCATCGGACGCCACCCGCGGTCGGACTGGAAGTTCGCGGTACGGGCCGACGGCAAGCACTCGATCACCCACTACGAGACCCTCGAAGCCTTTCCGTCGGCCTCGCTGCTCGAGGTGCACCTGGAGACAGGGCGCACCCACCAGATCCGCGTGCACATGAGCGCCCAGCGGCATCCGTGTGTCGGCGACGCCATGTACGGCGCCGATCCATCGATCACCGCGCGGCTCGGACTTAAACGCCAGTGGCTGCACGCCAAGCAGCTGGCTTTTACTCACCCGGACAGTCACGAGTGGGTCACCTACAACGCCGATTACCCGGCCGATCTCATCCACGCCCTTGCGGTGCTGCGCGGAGACTGATCGCGGCCGACTTTTTTATAACCGTTTCATCAACTCGTCGGAGTCATTGTGAGTAACCCGGAAACCGCCACCGATTCGTTCGTGCACCTGCACGTGCACAGCGAATATTCCATGCTTGACGGAGCGGCCCGGGTGAAACCCCTGATCAAAGCCGCCGTCGAGCAGGGGATGCCGGCGGTGGCCATCACCGACCACGGCAACGTGTTCGGTGCCTTTGATTTCTGGAAGAGCGCGACCGACGCCGGCATCAAGCCGATCATCGGCACCGAGGCGTACATCACCCCCGGCACCGACCGCCGCGACAAGACCAGGGTGCGCTGGGGGACCAGCGGGCAGAACCGGGATGACGTCGGTGGCGCCGGCTCGTACACCCATATGACGCTGCTCTCCGAGAACACCGCGGGCATGCACAACCTGTTCCGGCTGTCGTCGAAGGCGAGCCTCGAGGGCTACTACTTCAAACCGCGCATGGACCGCGAGCTGCTCAGCCAGTATTCGACGGGTCTGATTGGCACGACCGGCTGCGTCGGCGGGGAAGTACAAACCCGTCTTCGGCTCGGCCAGTATGAGGAAGCCAAGAAGGCTGCCGGAGATTTTCAGGACATCTTCGGCAAGGAGAACTTTTTCTGCGAAATCATGGATCACGGCATCGACATCGAGCGCCGCACCATGACCGACCTGCTCAAGCTCGCTAAAGAGCTTGATCTGCCCCTGCTGGCCACGAACGACCTGCACTACACGCACGCCCACGACGCTACCGCCCACGCCGCTCTGCTCTGCGTACAATCGGCGTCCACCCTCGACGACCCCAATCGGTTCAAGTTCGACTCCAGCGAGTTCTATCTCAAAACGGCCGCGCAGATGCGCCACCTGTTTCGCGACCACCCGGAAGCCTGCGACAACACACTGCTCATCGCCGAGCGGTGTGAGGTGGAATTTAACACCAAAGCCAACTACATGCCCCGCTTTCCCTGCCCGGAGGGCGAGAACGAGGAAAGCTGGTTCATCAAGGAGAACGAGATCGGGCTGGCCAAACGCTACCCGAAAGGCATTCCGGACGACGTGCGGAAGCGCGCCGACTACGAAGTCGGCATCATCGTGCAGATGGGGTTTCCCGGCTATTTTCTGGTCGTCGCCGACTTCATCATGTGGTCCAAGCAGCAGGGCATCCGCGTGGGCCCTGGCCGTGGCTCGGGGGCCGGCTCCATGGTCGCTTACGCCATGGGCATCACCGACCTCGACCCGCTCGTGCACGGACTCATCTTCGAGCGGTTCCTCAACCCCGACCGCGTCTCCATGCCCGACTTCGACGTCGACTTCGACGAGCGTCGCCGCGGAGAGGTCATCAAATACGTCACCGAAAAATACGGTGCGGAACGCGTCGCGCAGATCGTTACCTACGGCACAATCAAGGCCAAACAGGCACTGAAAGATGCCTCCCGTGTGCTGGGCTTCCCCTTCGGAATGGGTGACAAACTCACCAAAGCCATGCCGCCGGCCATCATGGGTAAGGACGTGCCCCTCACCGGCATGTTCGATAAAGACCACCCGCGCTACCGCGAAGCGGCCGACTTTCGCGCGGTGATCGAAAGCGACCCCGAAGCACGCACGGTCTTCGACACCGCCCTCGGCCTGGAGAACCTCAAGCGTCAGTGGGGCGTGCACGCCGCCGGCGTGATCATGTCGAGCGACCCCCTGATCGACATCATTCCGATCATGAAGCGTGAAGCGGATGGCCAGATCGTCACGCAATTCGACTACCCGGCTTCCGAAGCCCTCGGGCTGATCAAGATGGACTTCCTGGGGCTGCGCAACCTCACCATCATCGACGACACCCTCGACAACATCGCGGTGAACCGCGGCCACCGGCCCGTACTCGAAGACCTCGGCCTCGAAGACCCCGCCGCCTACGAACTACTGGCGCGCGGAGACACCCTCGGCGTGTTCCAGCTCGACGGCGGCCCCATGCGAGCGCTCCTGCGCCTCATGAAGCCCGACAACTTCGAAGACATCTCGGCCGTGATCGCCCTCTACCGCCCGGGCCCCATGGGCGCCAACTCGCACACCAACTATGCGCTGCGTAAGACCGGGCAGCAGGAGATCATCCCTATCCACAAGGAGCTCGAAGAGCCCCTCAAAGATGTTATCGGCAACACCTACGGCCTGATCGTTTATCAGGAGCAGGTCATGTCGATCGCCCAGGTGCTCGCCGGCTTCACGCTCGGTGAAGCCGACCTGCTGCGCCGAGCCATGGGTAAGAAGAAGAAGTCCGAGTTGGACAAGCAGTTCGAAGGCTTCTCAAAGGGCATGCAGGACCGCGGCTACTCCATGGATGCCGTCACCACGGTCTGGAACATCCTGCTGCCGTTCTCCGACTACGCCTTCAACAAGGCGCACTCCGCCGCGTACGGGGTGCTCTCCTATTGGACCGCCTACCTCAAGGCGGTCTACCCGGCTGAGTACATGGCCGCCCTGCTCACGAGCGTCGGCGACTCCCGCGACAAGCTGGCGCTTTACCTTAACGAGTGCCGCCGCATGGGCATTCAGGTGCTGGCGCCCGACGTGAACGAGTCGATCGGGTTTTTTGCGGCCGTGGGTACGGACATCCGATTCGGCCTCGGCGCTGTGCGCAACGTCGGCTTTAACGTTGTCGAAGCTATTCGCGGCGCCCGCGAGGAAAAGGGACGCTTCGAGTCGTTCCACGACTTTCTGCGCAAGGTGCCGCTGCCGGTGGCGAACAAGCGCACCATCGAGTCGCTGGTCAAGGCCGGGGCATTCGATTCGCTGGGCGCCACCCGGCGCGGCATGGTCGAAATTCACGAGTCGGCCGTTGAATCGGCCGTCAAGA
The DNA here is from genome assembly GCF_004404025.1 of Cryobacterium serini. Classification (NCBI taxonomy): domain Bacteria; kingdom Bacillati; phylum Actinomycetota; class Actinomycetes; order Micrococcales; family Microbacteriaceae; genus Cryobacterium; species Cryobacterium serini. The sequence goes on along the minus strand of NZ_SOHN01000019.1, from coordinate 75,915 downwards.
TCAAGCGTGAAGAGAGCAACGGCAATATCGGGTTCGACTTCGACAGCCTGTTCGACGAACCGCAGGACACCGAGCAGGTGCCTGACCGCCCCGAGTGGAGCAAGAAAGAGAAGCTCGCCTACGAACGGGACATGCTCGGACTCTACGTGTCTGACCATCCGCTCGCCGGGCTCGAGATTCCGCTCGCCAAGCACGCCAGCACCACCATTGCCGACCTGATCGCCTCGGAATCAACCGAAGACGGTGACACGGTAACCGTGGCGGGTCTGATCACGAGCGTGCAACATCGCATTGCCAAGAAGTCGGGCAACCAGTACGGCATGATCCAGGTCGAAGACTTCGGCGGTGAGATCACCGCGATGTTCATGGGTAAGGCTTACCTCGAGTTTGCACCCGAGTTGATCAGCGACTCGGTCGTCGTCGTGCGCGGCCGGGTCAGCCTGCGTGATGACGGAATGAACCTGCACGCGTTCAGCGTGTTTCAGCCGGAGCTCGGCCAGGGCTCAGACCAGAGCATGGTCTCGATCACGGTGGGGGAGGCCCGCGCGACAACGGACACGGTCGGTGCGCTGGGCGAGATCCTCCAGCGCCACGCCGGGGACGCCGAGGTACGACTAAAACTGGTCAAGGGTGATGTGGCGCGGGTGTTCGAGCTGCCGCACCGCGTGAAGGTGAGCGCGGATCTGTTTGGCGAGCTCAAGAGTATCCTCGGCCCGAACTGCCTGACCTGATTACCGGCGCGCGAGCTGCGAAAGATTGACAGCTCGCCAGCCTAGGCTGGTTACATGCACAAACCAGAGCCGATTTATTCGACCGCTATCGGCGCCGGACGCGCCCTGTTTGGACTGCTCCGGGTGCGCCCGACCGTGACCGGCCTCGAACATCTGCCGGCCACCGGCGGCGCGGTGCTCGCAATCACCCATTTCGGCTACCTCGACTTCGCTCTGGTCGAGTGGATCACCTGGCGGCACAATCATCGCCACATTCGCTTTATGGTCAAGAAGGGCGCCTTCGACCAGCCACTGGTCGGACCGCTGCTGCGCGGCATGAAGCACATCTCGGTCGACATGGAGAGCGGCGGGGAAGCCTACGCGCAGGCTGTCGGTGCCCTCCGTGACGGCGAACTGCTCGGTGTTTTTCCCGAGGGCGGCGTGAATGCTTCATTTACGGTGCGGGAGCTCAAAACCGGCGCGGTGCGCATGGCGCAAGCCGCGAACGTGCCGATCATTCCGGTCGCTGTGTGGGGCGGGCATCGGCTGATGACCAAGAACCACCGGTCGACACTCCGAGAGCGGGTCGGCGTGCCGGTCAGCATCCGCTTCGGCCAGCCGATCGCAACGGATGCTGCAGCCCCGGCCGGCAGCAACGTCGCGGTGCACACGGCGGAGCTCCACAACACCCTGCAGTCCCTGGTCGACGCAGTGCAGACGGAATACCCGGTGCCCGGCGCCGGAGCCTGGTGGCAGCCCGCGCACCTCGGCGGGACCGCGCCGACACCGGCCGAGGCTGCAGTCGTCGAGGCTGAACGCCGTCGTCGCAAGGCCGCCAGCAAGAAGCAGAGAGCCTGACAACGCCGGCGTCGTCTCCAAAGTGGGCGCCGACAGGCCAGATCCGAGCGCCCCTATCAGCGGCGCTCTGCGGCACGAAGGTGGCGGATGAGGGGGATCGTGACATCTTTCTGTTCGACGGTGAGTAACGTATGCCCAGCGCCGGGAAGCATCACGAATGCGGCATCGGGTATCAAACGCGCGACGGCCTCGCCGTGGGCCACCGGCAAAATTGAGTCCATTTCGCCGTGCATGACGAGGGACGGGACCGACACGGTGCCAAGGTCGCCGTGTCGCGGGTGTGTGAACTCCATGGCAGGAGGATTGGAGATTGTGGCGGCGATATCGTCGGCTCGATCCACGTCGCTGGTGATGAACCGGCGGATTCGATCCTCGTCGAATCGGGGCGATAGGCCATCGCAGGCGCGAGTGTCCTCGAGCAGGTAATCGATAGCGGCCACTCTCGAATCGAGATCATCAGGGAGAACGGGGAAGGTGCCGGTTCCGGAAGGAAGGTCTGGCGCCCCGGTGGTTGCCCCCATCAATGTCATAGAGCGCAACCGGTCGGGGTGGTCAACCGCCAGAATGGTCGCGATCCCTGACCCCAGGGAGTGGCCGACGATGTGCGCGGAACGCAAACCGAGCGAGTCGCAGATACGCAAGGCATCGGCCGCCAGGTCGTGGGTCGAGTAGCCGGGACGCCCGCGTGGAAAACTCGTCGAACGACCGGTGTCCCGCTGGTCGTAACGGATCACGAAGAACCCCGAGGCTGCGATCTCCTCGCAAACCTCGCCCGCCCACCACAACATAGACGCTGACATCCCGGCGATCAGAAGCACGGGAGGGTCATGTTGCTCTCCGAACATCTCGACGCAGAGCTCAACGTCGTCGAGGGTCACAATACAGTCGGTCCGGGTCGTCATGGGACAAGCCTACGAACAGTTCGCCGAGACGTTCTGTGACCTATAGAGCTGCCAGCCCGGAGAGTCGGTCTAGACGGCGGCGCCCGGAACCCGGTAGGTGCGCTCGTGGTAGAGCAGGGCCTCATCGTCGGGGCCCATGCCGCCACCCTCGATCTGTACGACCACGACGGCATTGTTGTGCACCGACACCCGTTCCACGATGCGACCGACCATCCAGCTGGTCACGCCCTCCAACACCGGTAGCCCGTAGGGACCGGGCTGCCAGTGCTCACCGATGAAGCGATCGCCGTGCGGCCCCGCCAGTTTCTCGGCGACGCCTCGGTTGTGCGCGCCGAGCATGTGAATGACGACGCGTTCGGCGGCGGCGATCGAGGTCCATGAGCTGGCCGACCGGGCCATGTTGAACGTCGCGAGCGGTGGCACCGCGGACAACGACGCGAGAGAGGTGGCGGTGAAGCCGACCGGGCTTCCGTCGGGGGCGAGGGTCGTGATGGCGGCGACCCCGGCAGCATGACGGCGGAACGCGTGTTTGAACGCGGCAAGGTCGTCGGGGGCATTGGGATCGGCGGCGAGCGGGGGGGCGACTGGCAGAGTCACGGAGGATTTAACGTTGTTTTGCATACTCAACCAACAATCTGTTTCACCCCCAGCCTATTCCCGTGCGCTGATGGTCACCCCTCGTGCCGGATAGGCTGGGACACGATGATTCAGACTATTGACCTTCGCGGGACCGAGCCGACACCGGCCTCCCTCCTGGCTGCTGTACCGCGCGCCGCCACGAGCGTCGCCGTCGCCTCCGACATTGCAGCCGAGCTCATCGCCGATGTGCGCGAGCGTGGCGAGGTCGCCCTGCTCGACCAGGCCGAACGCCTCGACCGGGTGCGCCCGGGCCAGGTGCGGGTTCCCGCGAGCCATATCGCCGACGCCGTCGCTGGACTCGACCCGGCCGTGCGCACCGCCATTACCGAGACCATCCGCCGGGTGCGCCTGGCCAGTGCGGCGCAGGTACCGCCGCGTCTGACGACCACGATCGAGGCTGGAGCCACCGTCACCCAGCGCTGGCAGCCGGTGAACCGGGTCGGCCTCTACGTACCGGGCGGCAAGGCCGTCTACCCCTCGAGCGTTGTGATGAACGTAGTCCCCGCGCAGGTATCGGGTGTGCGGTCGATCGCCCTCGCTTCGCCGGCGCAGAGCCACTTCGACGGCCGGGTGCACCCGACCATCCTCGCCGTTGCAGGATTGCTCGGTGTCGATGAGATCTACGCCATGGGCGGCGCCGGCGCGATCGGTGCCCTCGCCTATGGGGTGGCTGGCATCGGTCTCGAGCCCGTGCAGATCGTCACCGGCCCCGGCAACGTCTACGTCGCCGCCGCCAAGCGGCTTATTCGTGGGCAGGCCGGCATCGACTCCGAGGCCGGTCCCACCGACATCCTGGTGATAGCGGATGCCGCTGCCGACCCGCTGCTCGTCGCCGCCGACCTGGTCAGCCAGGCCGAGCACGATGAACTCGCCGCCGCCGTGCTCGTGACCGATTCGCCCGAACTCGCCGACGCGGTGGCGGCGCGCCTCACCGAGCTGGCGGCATCAACGACCCACAGCCAACGGGTGACCGCAGCGCTCGACGGTCGCCAGTCGGCGATCGTGCTCGTCGACAGCCTGCAGGTCGCCGCAGGGTTCAGCAACGCCTTTGGACCGGAGCACCTCGAGATTCAGACGAGTGACCCCGATGCTGTGCTGGCCGACATTGAAAACGCCGGCGCCATTTTTCTCGGCCCCTATTCGCCGGTGAGCCTCGGAGACTACGTTGCGGGTTCCAACCACGTGTTGCCAACCGGAGGACAAGCGCGGTTCTCGTCGGGACTCGGCGCGTACACCTTCCTTCGACCGCAGCAGGTCGTGCGATACAGCCGCGAGGCCCTCGAAGCGGTCGCTGATCACATTGCGGCGTTGTCCAGCGCCGAAGCGCTGCCGGCACACGGCGACGCCGTGGCTGCCCGTTTTTCGGCCGACCGCTAAGCTGATAGAACTATGTTCTGCCCGTTCTGTCGCCACCCCGATTCCCGCGTCGTCGACTCGCGCACGAGCGACGACGGACTATCGATTCGCCGCCGCCGGCAGTGCCCGGAATGCGGCCGCCGCTTCAGCACCACCGAGACAGCGAGTCTGAACATCATCAAACGCAGCGGGGTGGTCGAGCCGTTCAGCCGCGAGAAGATTGTCTCCGGGGTGCGCAAAGCGTGTCAGGGACGACCGGTCACCGACTCCGATCTGGCAATGCTGGCCCAGAAAGTTGAAGAAGCCATCCGTCAGACGGGCGTCTCCCAGGTCGATGCCAACGACATAGGCTTGGCCATTCTGCCGCCGCTTCGCGACCTCGACGAGGTCGCGTATCTGCGATTCGCGAGCGTCTACCAGGGCTTCGACTCGCTCGATGACTTCGAGAGCGCCATCGCCGCGCTGCGCACCGAGCACTCAGGACCATCGAAAATCGCGAGGGCAGCATCGTCCGCTGCTACGCCCGTGGTCGACGCTGTCACCAAACGGTAGGGCCAGATGTATCCGCTGTTATTCAAGCTCGTGCTCACCCGGATGGATCCCGAGCGCGCTCATCACCTTGCTTTCACCGTCATTCGGCTGCTGCCGGCGCTGGGCATCGGCCGTCTTGTGCACCGATGGACGCGTCCGCGCACCGACCTTGGCGTGAATACCCTTGGCCTGCACTTTGCGTCACCGTTCGGCGTCGCGGCTGGCTTCGACAAAGACGGCGAGGCCGTGATCGGCCTTGGCCAGCTCGGGTTTGGTCACGTCGAGGTCGGAACTCTGACCGCCGTAGCCCAGCCCGGAAACCCGAAACCGCGCCTGTTTCGACTCGTGTCTGACCGCGCGGTGATCAACCGTATGGGTTTCAATAACCACGGCGCCGCCGCTGCCGTTGCCCGACTGACCCGGGTGCGGGCACGTGCCGGGCGCCCGGTGCTCGGCGTCAACATTGGCAAGAGCCGCGTGACCGCCGTCGAGAACGCCACGGCCGACTACCTGCAGAGCGCCGAAACCCTCGCCGCTCTCGCCGACTACCTCGTGGTCAACGTGAGCTCCCCGAACACCCCCGGGCTGCGCGGACTTCAGGAGCTGGACCAGCTCGCCCCGTTGCTCACCGCGGTCAAGCGAGCTGCCGGCGCCACCCCGCTGCTCGTCAAGATCGCGCCAGACCTGGCGGACGCCGAGGTCGCGCGCATCGCGACCCTCGCCGTCGAACTCGGCCTCGACGGCATTATCGCCACCAACACCACAATCTCGCGCGCCGGCCTGAAAACGGATGCCGCCACCATCGTCGCTGCCGGAGCCGGCGGCCTGTCCGGCGCTCCATTGCATACCCGGTCGCTCACCGTTTTGAAACAGATCCGTGCTGTCGTACCCGCCTCCTGGTGCGTCATCTCCGTTGGCGGGGTGGACACGGCCGCTCAGGTCGCCGAGCGACTCGCTGCGGGAGCCACCCTGGTGCAGGGCTACACGGCGTTTTTGTACCGCGGTCCGCTCTGGGCGCGCCAGATCAATCGCGGACTCGACCGTATCCTGGCCGGAACCAACCATTAAGCGCAGGCACTCGCGCCGGCCGCGCATCAAACTTGTTCGACAAAACCACAGCGGCTGTATCTCCACAGCGCCCTTGCACCCGACAGGAACCCCGCAATGACAGCATCCAGAGGCACGTTCATTCATCGATCGGCAACCCGGGTGGCGCGCGGAGTCGCGGTCGTTGCTCTACTCGCGCTCTCCCTCTCTGCGTGCGCGGGCGGCGACGCGAACGTAGCAGGGGCAGACGGCGCGACAGCATCCTTCGGCGACGCGAGTATTCAGTTCAGCTGGATCAAGAACGCTGAGTTTATGGGCGAGTATCTCGCCGACGAGAATGGCTACTTCACCGACGCCGGGTTCGACACGGTCGACATGATCGAAGGCCCCGCGTCCATCGAAGCTGCCGTCCTCTCCGGAAATGCTGACATGGGCATCGGAAACGCGATCTCTACCGGCACCATCGTCGCCAACGAGGGCGCACCGCTCAAGATCATCGGCGCCACGTACCAAAAGAACCCCTACACGATTTTGTCCCTCGCCGACAAGGGGAACATTGCCACCCTCGACGACCTGCAAGGCAAAACCATCGGCGTGCAGGCGAGCAACCTGAGCCTGTGGGAAGCCTTCCTCAAGGTCAATAACATCGACGAGAGCTCATTGACGACCCTGCCGGTGCAGTATGACCCGACCGCGCTGTTCACCGGCGAGGTCGACGGTTGGTTTTCCTATCTCACCAACGAATCCATTGACGCGGAACTCAACGGACTCAACCCGGTAAACCTGCCGCTGGCCGACTTCGGCCTGCCGTTCGTCTCCGAAACCTTCACGGTCACCGACGACGCGATCAGGAATGACCGCGAAAAGCTCAAAGCCCTTCTCGTCGCCGAGATTCGCGGCTGGACCGACGCGATCAACGACCCTGCTGCCGCTGCGAAACTGACCGTCGACACCTACGGGCCGACCTTCGACCTCTCCATCGAGAAGGAAACCCGGCAGGCTGAAATTCAGTCCAGAGACCTCGTTGTGAGCTCGGAGACCCTCGCCAACGGCCTGTTCTCGATCAGCACAGATTTGCAGGAGCAGAGTATTGACACGCTCGCTGCGACCGGCCTGACGATCACGGCGAATCAGCTGTTCGACCTGAGCCTGCTGGCAGAGGTCTACGCCGAGAACCCGGACCTGCTCGCCTACGGCAACCAGCCGTAGCACGCAGCAGCCTGACGCACACCAGTGGAGCGCGTCAGCGTTCCAATGGTGCGGCGCCAGGACGTGCGCTAGGCATCTGACCCTGCACTCCACACCACCCCAGTCTTGCCATCACCAAGGAGCGAAGCACGTGAACAGTACTGATGCTGGAGTTCGTGATTCGGTGACCCGCCCGAGTTCCGGGAACGAATCCGCGGGCACCGGCCTGCACATCTCCCAGCTGCACAAGGTCTTCGCGGTCGGTCGCAAAGAAGTCGTGGCCCTGGACAACGCCAACCTGCACACCGACAAGGGCAGTTTTCTCTCGCTGCTCGGGCCGTCCGGTTGTGGAAAATCCACCATTCTGCGCATCCTGGCCGGCCTGGAACAACCCACGAGCGGCACTACGAGGGTCGACGGCAAGAGCCCGCAGCAACTCCGGAAGGGGCACCAACTCGGGATTGCCTTCCAGGATTCCGCCCTGCTGCCTTGGCGCAGCGTACGTTCGAACATTCGCCTACCGTTCGAGGTGGCCCGCATTCCCGTAGACGATGCCTACATTGACGAACTGGTTGCACTCGTTGGCCTGAAGGGGTTTGAGAATGCCAAGCCGGCGCAGCTTTCCGGCGGCATGAAGCAGCGCGTGTCGATCGCCCGGTCGCTCGTGCTCAAGCCCTCGGTGCTGCTGCTCGATGAACCCTTTGGCGCTCTCGATGACATGACCCGGCAACGGCTCAACCTCGAATTGCTGCGTATCTGGACCCAGAAGCCGGCCACGACCCTCATGGTCACCCACGGCATCGCCGAAGCCATCTTCCTCTCTGACCACGTCGCGGTCATGAGCGCACGTCCCGGCCGGGTGAAGGAAGTCATCGACGTCGACCTTCCGCGGCCCCGGTTGCCCGAGATGATGCGATCGCCCGAATTTCACGCTCTGCACGACCGCGCTTCCGACCTGCTCTTCAGCGATGCCGCCGTGGCGGGCGACGACCAATGATCCGAGCTTCACTGCGCGCGCTGCCCACCTGGGCGACCGGCCTGGTTGGCGGAGGGATCATCATCGCCCTGTGGTGGATCAGTGCCGTCACTGTTTTCGCCGGGGTCGGCTCCCTGCCCGGTGGAGCCGTGCCGACCCCGCTCGATGTGCTCGTGCAACTCGTACGCGATGGTCCAGGGTTCTATCTGCCCCACGTGAGCGTCACCGTTCTTGAAGCACTCCTCGGCTTTGCCTGGGGAAACGGACTGGCCCTGGCCCTGGCGGCTCTCGTTCTGCTCCTGCCGCGCATCGAGAAAATCGCGCTCCAGATCGCCGTGATCACATACTGCGTTCCGATCGTCGCGATCGGCCCGATCGCGTACATCGTGATCGGGGCACCCGGCCCGGGCGAGCCAGCGGGCACGGCGGTCTTTCTGGCCGCGATGTCGGTGTTTTTCACCACCGTGATCGGTTCGCTCGTCGGCCTCAGGGCAGCGGATGCCGCGAGCCTTGATCTCATCACTGTCTACGGCGGCGGCAAGTTCACCCAACTCCTCAAAGTGCGACTGATCGCCGGACTGCCCGGCGTGCTGACTGCGCTGCAGATCGCCGCGCCGGCCGCCTTCATCGGGGCCATTCTGGGGGAGTACCTCGGTGGCGTCAGTCGCGGGCTGGGAATCGCCATGCTCGTGGCCGGTTCAACGGCCAACGTCGACCGGGTGTGGAGCCTCGCGCTCGTCGCCGGCGTCACGGCCGGGCTTGGCTACGCGATTTTCGCGTTGGTCCTGCGTTTCGCGACGCCGTGGGCGACCGGACGGAGCAGCCGATGAGCTTTGCCCGGATAGCGCTCTCGACGGTGTGGCGTGGTCTTCTGACCGGACTCATCACGCTGGTTTTGGTTCTGCTCGCCTGGCAGGGACTGCTGCTGCTGCTAAACATTTCGCCGTTCCTGGCCAAGGGGCCCTTCGACGTGTGGACCTGGCTCGTGATCGCACCCGATGCCGCCGACAATCGCGCTTTGATTCTCGGCAACCTTGTGGTCACCCTCGGCGACGCCTTTCTCGGCTTCGTCGCTGGCCTCACCTCTGCCCTGCTGCTCGCTGTGATCTTCACCCTGTCGCGGGGGATCGAGCATGCCCTCATGCCCATAGCTCTGCTGCTGCGCTCGGTGCCGCTCGTGGCTCTCGCGCCGATCATCAGTCTCATTACCGGTCGCGGGCTGACCACCGCCGTGGTGATGGGCGCCATCGTGGTGCTGTTTCCGGCGCTGGTCAACATTGCTTTCGGGCTGCGCTCATCGTCACCGCAGATCAGCGACGTGATCACCGTCTACGGCGGCAGCGCATTCACGAGCCTGCGCATGGTGGCGCTGCCCAGCTCATTGCCGGCCTTCTTCGCGGCGGTGAAGATCTCGGTACCCGGAGCTATCACCGGCGCGCTGCTGGCCGAATGGCTCACGACCGGTCAGGGGCTCGGCAACTCGATTGTCGCTGCGGTCGCCAAGGTGCAGAATTCCGAGGTGTGGGCATCCGTCGTGGTGATCACCATTGTGTCCCTCGTTCTCTACGGCCTGGCCCAGGTCGTCGAGAACCTGGTACTGCGTCGTATGAGCATGGAGGTGAGCACAGCAAACTGACGCGCTGTACTGTCGAAGATTTTTTAGCGTGGCTACATCAGCCCGTGCTCGGCGAGCTGATTGGAGAGGCTGGAGCCGTCCGGGCCGTAGACCCAGGGGCCCTCAGGGCCGCCCTCGATGAGCACGGCATCGCGCGAGCGACCGCCGGCGAGTACTGCTTCGCTCGGGGAGAGTTGACGGATGGCCACGGCCGCTACGCTGCCTGGATAGTCGCGTTGAAAGTCGCTGTAGATGGCCTCATCGTGCTGGCCGTCGTCGCCGATCAAAATCCAGCGCATCTGCGGAAACTGCTCGGCGAGTCGGCGGAGGTTGTCGCGCTTGTGGGCACTGCCGCTGCGGAACCAGCGGTCGTGCGTTGGTCCCCAGTCGGTCAATAACAGCGCCCCGGCGGGATACAGGTTACGGGAAAGAAAACGTGACAGTGTGGGTGCCACATTCCAGGCTCCGGTAGAGAGGTAGATGACCGGGGCACCGGGGGTGAACGACGCCAGACGCTCCAGAAACACTGCCATGCCGGGGGTCGGCACCCGGGCGTGCTCGTCGAGCACAAACGTGTTCCAGGCGGCCAGCAGGGGGCGGGGGAGGGTGGTGACCATCACGGTGTCATCGACGTCGGAGACGATGCCGATGCCGACCGTGGGTGCCACGATGAAGATCGGGGCTTCCACCACGTGCGAGGACTCGGTGTGCAGTCGGGCAACGTGCCAGCCCGCGGGCAGTGACACCGGAACCACGGTATCGACGACCCCGCCGCGATCGGCCTGAACGCGATGCGTCTGCCCGTCGATCTCAATCGTGACGGTGACATCGTTGACGGGCACACTCGTGAAGCTCCGCCAGCCGCGAATGCCGGCGTCGCGGCCATCTGCCCGGGGGCGTTTTTGACGTTTCGCGGGCTTTTCCGGTTTGGTCAGGAGCACGCGGCAGAGGATGCGTGCCCACGCGGTCGAGCCATAACCGGTATACGGGATGACGGTGGGTTGGTAGCCGCGGCGGCGGGCGGAATGCTCACGATGTTCGTGGAGCCAGTCTTCCACGCGCGCTGCACGGTGCATCATTCGCTCGGGACTGGGCGCACGCGGAGTGGCGTCTGGGGACTCTGACACTCCTTCATTCTGCCATGTTTGCTGTGCATCCCCCGATCAGGCCTGTGTAAAAGGGGTTTTACCCCGTAGGATGGTGATTTATCTTCAAGGGGGATAAATGTCGCTTGGTGGCCTATTAGGTGAAGGAGCCGGTGCAGCACTACAACAGGTGCGCACCGAGCCGATTCAGCAGCGCAGTGCTGCACGTCTGTCCGGTTTGCTCGATGCGGCCGCCGCCGTCGTGGACGAGGTCGGTTTTGACCGCATCACGACCGCGATGGTCGCGGAACGCGCCGGTGCCTCCATCGGCACCGTGTACCGCTACTACCCCGACAGGGTGGCTGTTTTACACGCCCTGCACGAGCGTGCCGTTGTGCGCTTTCGGCAGCGGGTCGTCGACGAACTCAGTGCCAGCACCCTCACCTCCTGGTGGGACGCCGTGGACTGCGTCGTCACCGCCTTTGTCGGCCTGTACCGCACGGAGCCCGGCTTTCGCATCGTGAACTTCGACGACCGCGACGGCGCTCCCGCCGCCGACGCCGCTGCGGACGCTGACTTCTTCGCCCGCCGCCTCGCCGACGTTCTCGTGAACGAGTTCGATCTGCCAGCCGGCGATGATTTGATCTTCCGACTCGGAGTCGCCGTCGAGATGGCAGACGCGCTGCTCGCCCGCGCCTTCCACAGCGATCCGGTCGGTGACGAGCGGTTCATCGCCGAGTGCCGCTTGGTGATGCGCGACTATCTCGACCGCTTCTACAGCCCGCAGGCGCTGGATCTCCTCGCCACCGCACCCTGATACCCGCTGAACTGCCGGGCGCCCCACTGGGGTGCCCGGTTTTTTCGTACCCGGGGGCCGTGCCTGTTCGCTCATAGATAAATCTTTGTTTACGGTGTGTTTTGCCTGTCGCTCTAAATAGTGATTGGGTTAGCATCTGGTTGTATTGACCCGAAAAAACGAGGAGCGAGCCACCAGGATGATTGAATTCCACTCGGTGACCAAACGGTTCCCCGACGGCACCCTTGCCGTCGAAGACTTCAGCCTCGTGCTGCCTTCCCGCAAGACGACCGTCTTCGTCGGCTCGTCAGGCTGTGGCAAGACCACACTGCTGCGCATGATCAACCGCATGATCGATCCCTCGAGCGGCTCGATCGAGATCGACGGAGTCGATATCGCCAGTGGCTCGGCCGTCGCCCTGCGCCGCAGTATTGGCTATGTCATGCAGAATTCCGGACTTCTGCCGCACCGTCGCGTGATCGACAACATAGCGACCGTGCCATTACTCAAGGGCGTCAAGAAAGCAGATGCCCACACGCAGGCCATGGAATTGCTCGACACCGTCGGGCTCGATCGTGCACTGGCCTACCGGTATCCCAGCCAATTGTCCGGCGGGCAACAGCAGCGCGTAGGCGTCGCCCGCGGCCTGGCGGTGAACCCGAACATTCTCCTCATGGATGAACCGTTCGGTGCGGTGGATCCGATCGTGCGCGACGATCTCCAGCGGGAGCTGCTTCGCCTGCAACACGACCTGGACAAGACAGTCGTGTTCGTGACGCACGATATCGACGAGGCGTTCCTGCTTGGCGATCAAGTCGTGATCCTGGAGAAGGGTGCACAGATCGCCCAGGTCGGAACCCCGAAAGAGATCCTGGCCAACCCGGCAAGCGATTTTGTCGCCTCGTTCATCGGAGCAGACCGCGGAAAGCGACGACTGGCCGTTGATTCGACTGTCGCTCGTTCCGGCGACGATGTTGTGCTCGTAGACGGCGCCGGCTACGTTGCCGGTGTAATCGAGGCACCGGGGGGCGTTCTGCCCGCCTCCGGTGTTGGAGTGAGCACAAATTCCCGGGCGCGCAGCGTATCGAACAAGACGGACCAGGCGGGCGATGCCTGATGCTCTGGCTGTGGGACAACCTCGATCTGGTACTCAGGCTGACCGCCGATCATGTGCGTCTGAGCATCATCCCGATTGTGGTTGGTTTCATTGTCTGTATCCCGTTCGGTTGGCTCGCGAACCGCTACACGGTTGCGCGTACCATCCTGCTGACCTTGGGCGGAGTCCTCTTCAGTATTCCGTCGCTGGCCCTGTTCGTGACCCTCCCGGCTCTTCTTGGCACTCGCATCCTCGACGAGGCCAACGTTGTCGTGGCGCTCAGCATCTACGCGATTGCGGTGATGGTACGCGGGGCAGCGGATGCGTTCTCCTCGGTGTCGAGAGACGTCATCTCCTCGTCCACCGCCGTCGGGTTCTCGGCCGTGTCACGGTTCTGGACCGTCGAATTCCCACTCGCTGGTCCGGTGTTGCTTGCGAGTCTCCGTGTTGTCTCGGTCAGCACGGTCAGCCTGCTCAGCGTCGGATCTCTGATCGGAGTCCAGAGCCTGGGCTATCTATTCATCAACGGCTACCAGCGTGACTTTCCTGAAGAAATCCTGATCGGTATTGCATTCACCGTTATTGTTGCCGTGCTCTTTGACACGATTCTGGTACTGGTCGGCCGTCTGTTGATGCCCTGGACGCGCGCGACGCCACGCCGCCGTTCGGTGACTTCGGCCGCGGCTCCGGTGACCGCATGAACCTTTTTCTGGACGCTCTCAATTTTCTGTTTGATCCGGCCAACCTGACCGGTGCCAATGGCATTCTGTCGCGCCTTGTCGACCACCTCTGGTACACCGGCCTGAGCATGGCCGTCGCCATCGTCATCGGCATCCCACTCGGGCTGCTCGTCGGACACACCGGGCGCGGGCGCAACGCGGTCGTCGCGCTCAGCAGCGCAGCTCGTGCACTTCCCACGCTCGGACTGATCTTCCTCATTATTCTCTACACCGGTCTGGGCGTCGGGCCGCTCATCGTGGTGCTCGTCATCCTTGCCGTTCCGCCGCTTCTGGCCGGTGCCTATTCCGGGCTCGAAGCCGTGAATCGCGCGACAATCGACGCGGCTCGAGCGATCGGCATGACCGAGTGGCAGATTCTGCTCAAGGTCGAGATGCCCCTGGCCATGCCGCTCATTTTCGGCGGCATTCGTTCAGCGACACTTCAGGTGATCGCGACCGCCACAATCGCCGGCTACGTGGGCCTGACCGGCCTCGGCCGTTTCCTCATTGAGGGTCTCGCGCTGCGCGATTACAAGCTCGGCCTCGCCGGTGCAATACTCGTCATTGCCCTGGCGCTTTGCGTCGATGCGATTCTCGCACTCGCCCAACGACTCGTCGTTCCGCACGGGGTTGCCCGCGGACTGACGCGACACCCCGATGAATCCGCCGCGCCAACTCCAAGGCAGCACGGGCGCGTCTCAACAGCACCATCCAACCCTTAAGGATATGTCGCATGTTCACACAGCACCGAACATTTACCCCGCGTCGTGGTCGCCTCGTTCTGGGCGCAGCGCTCGCACTGTCCGTCACGGTAGCCCTCGCTGGATGCAGCTCGGGCGACCCTCTCGGCGCCGATTCCGCCGCCCCCGCCGATGCCACGACCATCACGATCGGTTCGCAGGCGTTTCCGGAGAGTGAAATTCTCGCGCAGATCTATGGCCAGGTCCTCGCCGCTAACGGTTACACGGTCGACTACAGTCCGGGAATCGGTTCGCGGGAAGCGTTTATCCCCGGCTTGAAAGATGGCTCCATTGACATGATCCCGGACTACTCGGGCAACCTCCTGCAGTCTTTCGATCCCACAGCAGCGGCGTCCACGTCGGAAGTCATCAGTGCAGCCCTGCCGGCAATCCTTGAACCTGAAGGTCTCACCGTGCTCGACGCCGCACCGGCCGAAAACGCAGACTCACTCGTTGTGACACCCGAATTTGCCGCGGCGAACAATCTCGTCACCATCGCCGATCTGGCTCCGATTGCTTCAACGATTACCCTCGGGGCCAACACCGAGTTTAAGATTCGTCCTTACGGCCCGAGCGGACTTGAGTCCGTCTACGGCGTGACCGGCTACACCTTCAAGGCAATCGACGATGGCGGTGGAGAGGGCACGCTCAAAGACCTGTTGGACGGAAAAATTCAGGTAGCCGACATTTATACGACGACCCCATCGATCAAGCAGAACAACCTCGTCATCCTCGAAGACCCGGAGAATCTTATTGCGGCCCAAAACGTGGTGCCACTGCTGAACACCTCGGTCTATTCAGATGAGCTGGCCGCGCTGCTGAACCCGGTATCGGCCAAATTGACGACGGCGGGGGTGCTCGACCTGAACGAAAAGAGCAACTCCGACGCCAAGCCGTCGCCCGAGAAGCTCGCAAACGAGTGGCTCACCACCAACGGTTTTCTGGAGTGAGGAGCTGCTCTAGGCAGCGAACAGAATGAGAACCGGCGCGGCTAGGAGCACCGCCGACACGGCGAGTGCTCCGGCCGTAGCCAAGTAGCCCAGCGGCTGGGTCGGATTCACCAGCCGCGCCACCCGTGGTGCGACCTGGTATGCCGGATGTTCGGGGTCTGCAGCGTGCGATCGTGCGGACAACGGAGCGGATGCGGCGGCTCGCGCCGCAGCATCCGCTTCGCGCTCTGACAGGGGAGCAGGCCCAACGAGTGCGAATGCGACGAGGGCGATCGCGCGCGCCAAAGTGTAGTCATCCACGATTCGGCGGGCGTGATCGTCGGCGAGCATCTCGACCAGCAGGGCGACGGCGTTCTCGGCGCGGTTGGCGATGGGAAACCACGGCAGTGCGCTGTGCCAGCTTTTGAAGGCGAGCAGCACCAGGTGGTGCTGCTGTACGAGGTGCGCTTGCTCGTGGGCGATCACGGCACGTACCTGATCGGCATCGAGCAGCCGGAGCAATCCGTTCGAAAGTACCGTCGCCGAGTGCCCGACTCGGGGCAGGCAATAGGCGACCGGGGCGGGATGGTCGATGACCCGCATTCCCGGCTGACCGTGCAGGGGATCGCTGAGCAGGGTGATGAGGGCGTCGTGACGCCGGCGCTGCCGCTCGGCCCGTACGAAGGTCGCGAGCAGGTTCAACAGGAGGTGCGTGCCAAGCAGAATGGCTGCGCCGAGCGCGAGCACGTGGGTAAAGGTCGTGCCGGCGGGAAGGATGCCTGCGCGCAGGTCATTGCCCAGGGCGGCGATGCCCTGCGGCAGTGCATCGCCGAACGGAACGAGGCCATAGACGAGCAGCGATCCAATCATGGACATGCCGCCGGACAGTGCAATGGCTTGCCAGAGCACGAGTGCCACGGCCGGGGAACGCTCCGACCATGCTGAGCGGGCGAGTACGAGCGGTACCGGCCAGGCAAGCAGCACGGCGATGGCGCCGAGCAGTACGGCAGCGGTGATCACAAGAGTCGGTGGGTCGGCAAACGGGTCAGGCGTTGTGACTGGGCGCGACGCCGAGTAGTTGCCGCAGGGTCTCTGCCTCCTGCGGGGTGACACCGCCGATGAACCGGGCCAGCGCCGCCTCGCGGTCGGGTACTTGGCCGAGAACCTCGTGCATCAGACCCGCGGTGTGTGCGGCGCGAGTCATGACCGCGGTGTAAGCGTGCGGGCGAACGCCACGGTCACGAGTGACGAAGCCCTTTGTTTCCAGGCGGGACAATACGGTCAAAACTGTCGTTGTCGCCACTTGCTTCGTTGGGGTAACCGACAGATCTGGCCGCATCAGGGATTCTTTGAGTTCATTGGCCGTCAGCGGGACCGAAGCATCCCACAGGACGTCCATCATCAACCTCTCAAGTACACCTAAGGATCCCATGACCACTATGTTACGCCGCGAAACTGATATTTCTACGAGTCGTAGAAGTCAAGGTTCTACACAGCGTAGAAGCGTATTCTTCTACACAGCGTAGAAAAGTGTGCGCGGGTAGTAACAATGCTGGAGGGCATATGAACGAGTGGTTGGATCCTTTACTCCTCTCACGATGGCAGTTCGGTCTCACGACCATGTACCATTTCATTTTCGTCCCACTCACGATCGGTATGGCGCTCACGGTCGCGATCTTCCAGACGGCGTGGGTGCGCACGGATAAAGCGAAATACCTGCAGCTGACGCACTTCTTCGGCAAAATCTTTCTCATCAACGTCGCCATGGGCGTGGTGACCGGAATCGTTCAGGAATTTCAGTTCGGCATGAACTGGTCGGACTACTCGCGTTTCGTCGGTGACGTCTTCGGCGCTCCGCTCGCCTTCGAGGGCATTGTCGCGTTCTTTCTAGAGGCGACGTTCATCGGATTGTGGATCTTCGGCTGGGACAAACTGCCCAAAAAGATTCACCTGGGCACGATCTGGATGACCGTGGTCGGCTCGATCGCGTCGGCCTATTTCATTCTTGCCGCGAACGCGTTCATGCAAAACCCGATCGCCTACACGATCAACGAGGAGAAGGGACGTGCCGAACTCACGAGCATCTGGGAACTGCTCACCAACCCCATTGCCCTCGCCGCGTTCCCGCACACGATTTTTGCCTGCTTCATGGTGTCTGCCGGACTCATCATCTCGGTCGCTGCCTGGCACCTCTATCGCAACCAGCACCTCGAAACGATGCGTCCAGCCCTCAAGTTCGGTCTTTGGATGATGGTCATCGCCGGAGTGCTCACCACGCTCGCCGGTGACCAGCTCGGCCTGGCCATGGTCGACGCCCAGCCGATGAAGATGGCGGCGGCCGAGGCCCTCTATCACACTGCGACCGGTGCCAACGCAAGCTTCTCAGTTTTCACTCTGGGGACGCCGGACGGCGTCCAAGAGTTGTTCTCCGTACGCATTCCGTACCTGCTCTCCTTTCTGTCGACCCATACCTTTGACGGCACGGTCGAGGGCATCAACAACCTGCAGGCGCAGTACGTCACCCTCTACGGTCCTGGCGACTACACCCCGACGATCTGGATCACCTACTGGGCATTCCGCTGGATGATCGGCCTCGGCCTCGCGCACATGCTCGTCGCCGTCGTCGGCCTGTGGCTGACCCGTGGCGGGCGCAGCCCGAAGCGCACCTGGGTGTGGAAGGTCGCCATCTTGAGCTTCCCGATGTCGCTTCTGGCGATGAGTGTCGGTTGGGTCTTCACGGAGATGGGTCGTCAGCCCTGGCTCGTATTCGGACTCATGCGCACCGCGGACGGTGTCTCGCCCGGCGTGACCGGTGTGGAGATTCTGATCTCGTTGATCGTCTTCACCCTGCTCTACGGAATCCTCGCAGTGGTCGAGTTCAAGCTCATCCTGAAGGCCGTCCAGACGGGCCCGGACGATGCGCCGGTTCAAGACGCCGAATCCGGCGCACACCAGCACGCTGTCACGGTCTACTAGAACGGGGTTATGGAAAACACACAATGGATCTGACAATTCTTTGGTTTTGGATCATCGCTTTCATGTTCATCGGGTACTTCGTACTCGATGGTTTCGACTTCGGGGTCGGTATGTCCCTGCCCTTCCTCGGCCGGGACGACACCGATCGCCGCGTTCTCATCAACACCATCGGTCCGGTTTGGGACCTCAACGAAACCTGGGTCATTGTGGCCGGGGCGTCCCTCTTCGCGGCGTTCCCGGAGTGGTACGCAACGATGTTCAGCGGCTTCTACCTGCCCCTGCTGCTCATTCTGGTGGCCCTGATCCTGCGTGGTGTGTCGTTCGAATATCGGCACCAGCGCCCGGAATCGTCCTGGAAGAAATGGTTCGACGGCCTGATCATCGTCGGTTCGGCCGTTCCGGCGTTTCTGTGGGGTGTGGCCTTTGCCAACATCGTGCGCGGGGTGAAGCTCAACGCCAACCACGACTACATCGGTACCCTCTTCGACCTGCTGAACCCGTATGCCCTGCTCGGCGGCATCACGACGCTGCTGCTGTTCTTCGTGCATGGGGTGGTATTCGTGTCACTCAAAACCGAGGGAGACATTCGAATGCGGGCCCGCAAGCTGGCGACGAAAGCCGGAATCGTGACGATCGTCGCCGCGGCCACCTTCCTGGCCTGGACGACGCTCGCCTACGGCACCGTGGCATCCGCTCTGCTCGCCGCCCTGGCCGCTGCCCTGCTGATCGCATCGTTCCTGGCCAACCTGCGCGGTGCCGAACGGCTCGCGTTCGCCCTGATGGCCGGCACGATCGGTCTCGTCGTACTGACCCTGTTCGCGTCATTGTTTCCCGACGTCATGCCGGCCAGCAACGACCCGGCCAACAGCCTGACGATCGCGAACGCCTCCTCGTCGACCTACACGCTCGGTGTGATCAGCTGGACCGCCTTGATCGGTATGCCCGTCATTCTGCTCTACCAGGGCTGGACCTACTGGGTGTTCCGCAAACGCATCGGCCGGGCCCACATTGACCTCGCCGCACACTAAACCAGTGCGTCCCCTGGATCCTCGCCTCCTGCGCTACGCCCACGCCGCGCGCCGGTTTCTTCTGGTCGGCGCGCTGCTGGGCCTGGCGCAAACGCTCGTCGTCATCGTGTTCGCGTGGCTGCTGACCCGGGCGATCACGTTCACCGTCGCGGGGGAGCCCCTCCGCACTATCGCGCCGACCCTCACCGCCCTCGCCGGAGTTGTCGTGCTGCGCTCCGTGCTTATCTGGCTGCTCGAAGTCGCGGCCAACCGCGGCGCCGCCCAGGTTAAGAGCCAGCTGCGCGCCAAGGTCATCGCCAAGATCGCCGAGCGCGGCCCCGACTGGGTCGCATCCCGGCAGAGCGCGCGGCTCTCGACGGTCGTGACGACCGGACTGGACGCGCTCGACAACTACTTCGCCCGTTACCTGCCACAACTGTTGCTGACCATGATCGCCACACCCATTCTTATCGCCGTCATCCTCTCGCAGGACCTCATCAGCGGGTTCATCGTCATTGTCGTGATTCCGCTGATTCCCCTCTTCATGATTCTCATCGGCCGGGTCACCCAGTCGGTGCAGCAGGAGCAATGGCAGGCGTTGCAGCGTCTGTCGACCGGGTTTCTCGACGTGGTCGGGGGCCTGGGAACCCTCAAGATTTACGGACGGGAACGACGCCAGTTCGATCGAATCAGGTCGATCACCGAGGATTACCGCACCCGCACCATGAAGGTGCTGCGCGTCTCGTTCCTCAGCGGTTTCGTGCTCGAACTCGCCGCCAGCCTCTCAGTCGCTCTCATCGCCGTGTCGATCGGCCTGCGGCTCATCGACGGGGCCCTGCTGCTCGGCCTCGGCCTGTTCGTTCTGCTGCTCGCACCGGAGGTTTTTCTGCCGGTGCGCCAGGTCGGCGCACAATTCCATGCCGCATCCGACGGGCTCGCCGCCGCCGAAGAACTATTCGCTATCCTCGACGACGAGACGACGTCCGAGATCTCGCGAGCGGATTCCGCCGCGCACACGGTGCAGTTCGGCTCGGGCGCCTTGCTGCTCGACGGAGTCTCCGTTCGGCGCGGCGCCACCCTCGTCATCGATCGTTTGCACGCAAAATTTTCACCCGGGCAAGTCAGCGTGGTGCGGGGAGTGAGCGGGGTCGGCAAGTCGACCCTCGTCGCAGCCCTGCTCGGTTTCATACCGTTCACCGGTACCCTCACCCTCGATGGTGTGACAGTGCCGGCCGGCGCGACGCGCGACTGGCTGGCTTGGGCCGGCCAGCGGCCTGGCCTGTTCCGGGGGACGGTGGCCGAGAATGTGGCCCTCGGGACGGCATCCGCTGATCACACCGGCCGCAACCAGAGCCTGGTCGTGCAGTCACTGCGCTGGGCCGGCGTTGCCGAGGTATCACCGGCCACGGTTCTCGGGGTGAACGGTGAGGGTCTCTCGGGCGGTCAGGCGCAACGCGTCGCCGCAGCGCGAGCCATCTATCGGGCCCTCGCGACCGATTGCCACGTGCTGATCTTGGACGAACCGAGTTCGGCGCTCGACTCTGATGCCGAGGCCGGTCTGCTCGTCGGGCTCCGACACCTGGCCGACCAGGGGCGCGTGGTGATCGTCGTCAGCCACCGCGCGGCCGTGGTGGCCGCCGCAGACAACGTGATCGAGCTGCAGGAGTTGACTCATGCCTGAGGTCACGCTCCGTACTTCTACCCGCGACGTATTGCGCCTCGCCCAGCCTCGCCCGCGCTGGTTTGTTCCCGGGCTGCTGGCGGGTATCGGCAGCGCCGTCATGGCGGTAGCACTCCTGGCCTGCTCAGCCTGGCTGATCACCGTCGCAGCAGAGATGCCGTCCCTCGCGCTTTTAGGCCTGGCCGTCGTCGGGGTTCGCGCCTTCGCCATCTTCCGTTCCGTGTTTCGCTATCTGGAACGGGTATCCAGCCACGATGCCGCGTTCCGGCAGCTCGCCGAGCTGCGCCTGGGCATGTTTCGACGCATCGTGCCCATCGCCCCGGCCGGGCTCACCAGCACCGGGCGCGGTGACCTGCTTACCCGGCTCGTGCGGGATGTCGACGATCTTCAGGACCTGCCGTTGCGCGTCGTGCAACCGCTCCTGGTGGCGGCAACAACCGCCCTGCTCAGCGTGGTCGGTATCTGGCTGATCGTGCCGGCTGCCGGACTCACGCTGCTGGTCTGCCTGCTGCTGGCCGCAATACTCGGAACGTTCTTCTCCGGCACACTCTCCGCACGTGCCGATCGTGAACTCGCGCCACTGCGCGGATCCCTCGCCGACGAGGTGCTCGAAATCGTGGAAAACCTCGATGTGCTCACCGCTTTCGACGCCCTCAATCCGCGTCTCGAACAGCTCGCGCAAACCGATGCGCGCCTGCGCAAGGCCGCCCTGCGCCGATCGGTCGGGATCGGCGTTCAGTCGGCGGTGGTATCGCTGTTCGCCGGCGCGGCAACGCTCGGGGCTCTGTATTTTGGTGTCCCGGCCCTTGATAGCGGCGGTGGTCTGCTCAGCCCCGTGCTACTTGGCCCCACCGTGATCGTGGCCGTGCTCGTGCCGATGGCTGTGTTCGAGGTCTTCGGCATGATTCCCCTCGCCGGCTCGGCCTGGCGGCAGGTACGGGTGAGTGCCAGCCGGGTCGCCGACGTGGTTCCGACTTCGGTACCGGGGGAGATCCCCGTCGACGTGGTCGACCCGCAGACTCTTTTCGCCCCCGATCGGGCCATCGGCCCGGTCGTTCTGGAACTGACCGACCTCGGTGCGCGCTGGCCAGGACAGCACCAACCCGGCGTGACCGGCGTCACCCTGCGTCTGGCACCGGGCGACCGCGTGCACCTGGCCGGCCCGAGCGGCGCGGGCAAGACCACCCTCGCCCAAACCCTCGTGCGCTTTCTCGACTACACCGGTTCCTACCGATTGAACGGGGTTGAGACGCGGCTGCTCGCCCAGTCCGAGGTACGACGCATGGTCGGACTGTGCGAGCAGCGCCCCTGGTTGTTTGATGACAGCATCCGCCAGAATTTGTTGTTCGCCCGCGATACCGCCACCGATGCCGAGCTCGACGCGGTGCTGGCCCGCGTCGGACTCACGGAGTGGTCTCGCGCACGCGGCGGCCTCGACGCCCGGGTGGGCGAGCGTGGCTCGCTGGTCTCCGGCGGCCAGGCGCAGCGCATCGCCCTGGCGCGGGCCCTGCTCGCCAATTTTCCGGTGCTGATCGTCGACGAGCCCACTGCCAATGTCGACAGTGCCGGGGCGGATGCCCTCGTGCGCGACATCCTGACGGCCGCGGCCGATGCACACCGCGCAGTGTTGCTCATCTCGCATACCCCGGTGCCCGACGAGCTCGTGACCGCCAGGGTCACGCTGCCGGCCCATACCGGAGGACACCTGCAAGGTCAGTCCATGTGACGCAGTTCGCGGCGATGCAGCCATTTCTTGATGAAGAAGACCGCGAGCACGAACAGGGCGATCACGCCGACGAAGAGGTAGCCGGCGAAGTGCAGGCGGCCACTCAGCTCGCGGTAACCTTCCGCCGCAGCCGATCCAACGCTCACGTAGGCGAGGGACCAGATGATGCAGGCGGGAACGGTCCAGGCCATGAAGGTGCCGTACCGCATACGGCTCATTCCCACGGTGAGCGGGATCAGCGAGTGCAGGACCGGCAGAAACCGAGAGATGAAAACGGCCAACCCTCCGCGCCGGTCGAGGTAGGTCTCAGCGCGCGCCCAGTTGTGCTCGCCGATGCGCCGGCCCAGCCGGCTGCTCCTGATGAACGGGCCGAAATGGTGCCCCAGGGCAAAACCGATGCTCTCCCCGGCTAGTGCTCCAACGATCACGGCCAGAACGAGGCTGACGAATTCCACCGGGCTGGCTACCCCGGTGCTGGCAACGATCACAACGGTGTCGCCCGGTATGACCAGCCCCACCAGTACCGAGGTCTCCAACAGCATGCCCACGCCGGCCAGAAGCGTTCGAATGACCGGGTCGACGCCGGAGACGGTGTCGAGGATCCACGTGAGGATGTCATTCATTGTGCCCAGCCTACGTGCCGCGCGCGATTCATCAAGGTCGTCCCGGCCCACACCGCCCCGAAAAGCTAGGCTGTTGTGGTGACTGGCACCGTGCAGAGCAAGCTCCTGGCTGGCTGGTTCGACCCTGCCGTGGTTTTTACGACGCTCTATGCTGCCGACCGGTATTCTTTCTGGCTCGATGCCGGCCCGGGCGTGCGCACCGGCGTCAGCTACCTCGGAGCGGCGTCGCCCCGGTCCCGCTTCGTCACGGCTTCGGTGATGGAGGGAACGGTCACCAGCACATACGTGTATCCCGAGGATGCTCCGCCCCCGGTCAGCACGCACGAGACCGTCTTCGAGTTTCTGCGTCGCGACTTCACCGGCGCGAGCCGACCGGCAAGCGTGCCTTTGCACCGGGACGGGTTTGAGCTCGGTTGGGTTGGCTGGCTCGGCTACGAGCTGGGCGCGAACACCGTGGGTACGCCCACGCACGAGTCGCGGTACCCGGATGCCGCCCTGCTGGAGATAGACCGCATGATCCGGTTTGACCACGGTGACCGTACGGTGACACTGGTGGCCCGCGCGAGTGCATCCGAGACCGAAGCGTCTCTCGCCGACTGGTTCGACCAGGTCATTGCGGCGCTCACGGCGACCGAGACGATGAACCACGTACCACCCGCGCCGACCTGCAATGCCTCCCCGCGGGCATCCGCTGGCCCGAAGTGGCGTCACAGTCCCACCGACTATTCCGCTCTGATCGAGACCTGCCTGGCGGTCATCGGCGACGGCGACGCCTACCAACTGTGTCTGACCAATGAGATTCGGGTGC
This sequence comes from Cryobacterium serini, assembly GCF_004404025.1. Taxonomy (NCBI): domain Bacteria; kingdom Bacillati; phylum Actinomycetota; class Actinomycetes; order Micrococcales; family Microbacteriaceae; genus Cryobacterium; species Cryobacterium serini. The sequence continues at coordinate 51,907 of NZ_SOHN01000019.1, read as the reverse complement.
CGGGCGAGTGGCAGCCGGTCGAGACCTACGGCCGGCTGCGAACCGGCAGCCCGAGCCATCACGGCGGTTTGCTGCGCTTTGGTGACGTGGCGCTGCTGAGCGCGAGCCCTGAGCAGTTTCTGCATGTGGACCGGGATCGACGCATCCGAACCAAACCGATCAAGGGCACCCGCCCACGCTCGAACGACGCGGTCGAAGACGAACGGCTGAAAGTCGAACTTGCGCGCAGCGACAAGGAACGCGCTGAGAACCTGATGATCGTCGATCTCATGCGCAACGATCTGGGTCGCATCGCCCAGCTCGGCACCGTTGCTGTCTCGACTCTGCTCGCCGTGGAAAGCTACCCGCATGTCCACCAGCTGGTCAGTACCATCGAGGCGAAACTGGCACGGGGCGTCACCGTTGTCGACGCCATCGAAGCGTGCTTTCCGGCCGGCTCCATGACGGGTGCCCCGAAACAGAGCGCGATGACCATTCTGCACTCGCTCGAGGGGGGTCCGCGCGGTATCTATTCTGGGGCGTTCGGCTACATCGGAGCGGATGGCGTTGCCGACCTGGCCATCGTCATCCGCAGCATCGTGCTCGATTGCACGGGAGCCAGTATCGGCACCGGTGGCGGAATCACCGCTCTCTCGATCACCGCCGAAGAGATCGAAGAGACCGAAATCAAGGCGGCCGCGCTGCTGGCGAGCCTCGGCATCGCCGCGCCCTAGTAATCTAGAACGCGTACACGTGCGCTTCATCGCGCGTGCGCCCGAGCAAATGCTCCCGCATCGATCATGTATATCCCCTGCAATGAATGAGAGTCACGTGGCACACGAGCACGAAAGCGTACGCATTGACGCGCGCGACGAGAGCGACGAAGAAGTGTATGACTTCGCAGCGATCCAGGCGAAGTGGCAACCCATCTGGGAAGAGCTGGCACCGTTCAAGACGAGCGCCGAGGGTGACACCCGCCCCCGCAAATACGTGCTCGACATGTTCCCTTATCCCTCCGGCGACCTGCACATGGGCCATGCCGAGGTGTACGCGCTCGGCGACGTCGTCGCCCGCTACTGGCGCCACCAGGGCTTCAACGTGCTGCACCCGATCGGCTGGGACTCCTTCGGGCTGCCCGCCGAAAACGCCGCCATCAAGCGGGGCATCGACCCGCGCGGCTGGACCTACGACAACATCGCCCAGCAGAAGAAGAGCATGAAGCTCTACGCGACCAGCTTTGACTGGGACCGCGAACTGCACACGAGCGACCCCGAATATTACAAGTGGACCCAGTGGCTGTTCCTACAGCTGTACAAGAAGGGGCTCGCCTACCGTAAGGACAGCTGGGTCAACTGGGACCCGATCGACCAGACCGTGCTCGCCAACGAGCAGGTACTGCCCGACGGCACGAGCGACCGCAGCGGCGCCGTGGTCGTGAAGAAGAAGCTCACCCAGTGGTACTTCAGGATCACCGACTACGCCGACCGCCTGCTGGATGACTTGAACCAGCTCGAGGGCACCTGGCCGGCCAAGGTGCTCAACATGCAGCGCAACTGGATCGGGCGCTCCATCGGAGCGGATGTCGACTTCGCTATTGAGGGCCGCACGGAGCCCGTTACCGTGTTCACGACTCGTCCAGACACGCTTTTCGGAGCCACCTTCATGGTCGTGGCGCCAGATTCTGACCTTGCCGCCGAACTCGTCGTCGAGGCCACGGTTGACGTGCAGGAGGCGTTCCAGGACTACCTCGTGCAGGTACAACGCAGCACCGAGATCGAGCGTCAGTCCACCGACCGGCCGAAGACGGGCGTGTTCCTCGGTCGCTACGCGATCAACCCGGTCAACGGCGAACGACTGCCCGTCTGGGCCGCCGATTATGTGCTCGCCGACTACGGCACCGGCGCGATCATGGCCGTGCCAGCGCACGACCAGCGCGACCTCGACTTCGCCCGCGCGTTCGACCTGCCCGTGCGGGTCGTCGTCGACACCAACTCCCCGGCCACCGGAATGATCCCGGTGATCACCCAGGGCATGCTCGACGGCACCGAAGAACTGCCAGAACTCGACCCGCTCAGCACCGGCATCGCCCTGGCAGGCGAGGGTCGCCTGATTAATTCGGGCCCCCTCAACGGCCTGAGCAAGATCACCGCCATCAAGCGCATCATCGAGCAACTGGCCGCCGACGGGCTCGGCCGCTCCGCCAAGAACTATCGTCTGCGCGACTGGCTCGTCTCCCGCCAGCGCTACTGGGGCGCACCGATCCCGATCATCCACGGCGCCGACGGCACCGAGATCCCGGTGCCCGAAGACCAACTGCCGGTGTTGCTGCCGCCCGCAGAGGGTCTTGATCTGAAGCCACGGGGAACTTCACCGCTGGGCGGAGCGACCGACTGGGTCAATGTGCCAAACCCGATCGACGGCACTCCGGCGACACGCGACGCCGATACCCTGGACACCTTCGTCGACAGCTCCTGGTACTTTCTGCGGTTCTTGAACCCGAGTGATGACACCAAAGCCTTCGACCCGAAGGAGGCCGAGAAGTGGGCCCCCGTCGACCAGTACGTCGGCGGAGTCGAGCACGCCATCCTGCACCTGCTCTACGCGCGCTTCATCACGAAGTTTCTGTTCGACGAAGGCTATGTGAGCTTCACCGAGCCCTTCACCGCGCTGCTCAACCAGGGAATGGTCATCCTCGACGGTGCCAAGATGAGCAAGAGCCGCGGCAACCTTGTCTACTTCACCGAGGAAATCGAACGCCACGGTGTCGATGCCGTACGCCTCACAATGGCCTTCGCCGGCCCGCCCGAAGATGACATCGACTGGGCTGATGTGTCCCCGGTCGGCTCGGCCAAGTTCCTCGCCCGCGCCTGGCGCGTCGCGCGCGACGTAACCAGCGCGCCCGATGTGGAGTGGAAGACCGGCGACGTCACCCTGCGCCGTGTCACCCACCGGTTCCTCGCGGATGCGCCCGGCCTGGTGGAGTCGTTCAAGTTCAATGTCGTCGTGGCACGCCTGATGGAACTGGTCAACGCCACCCGCAAGGTCATCGACACCGGTGCCGGCCCAGGGGATGCCGCAGTGCGTGAAGCCGCTGAGGCCACCGCCATGGCGCTGAACCTGTTCGCACCCTACGCCGCCGAAGATATGTGGGAGCACCTCGGCTATGAGCCGTGCATTGCTCTCGTGCCGTGGCGTAAGGCCGAGCAGACCCTGCTCGTGCAGGAGTCGGTGACGGCGGTCGTGCAGGTCGACGGAAAAATGCGTACCCTGCTCGAAGTTTCGCCGAAAATCTCCAGCGACGACCTGGAGAAAATGGCGCGGGACGCCGCTGCGGTCATCCGTTCGATCGGTGATCGCGAGATCATTAAGGTAATCGTTCGCGTGCCCAAGCTCGTCTCCTTCGTCACACGACCGTAACGCAGTGAACGCCCCGATCGATCGTGTGTGATCGGTCGGGGCCTTCTCCCCAGCCCTGCTTCCCGCTCGGCTGTGCACAGATCGGTCGACCGGCTGCAAGCGGATGCTCCGCGGGGCCTAGCCTGCCAGCATGCAGCCCGACCGTTCCCCCCTCGATCTGGAGCGCCTCGCTCCCGCAGCCCGCGGTCGGCCCCGCATGCGGGTCGGCGTCGGAGCGGCGGTCGTGCTGCTGCTGCTCGCCCTCGTCGTCGCCGTCATCGTGTCCGCCGTCGGCCAGCAGGCCGGGCAGCGCACGGTCGGGTCCAAAGCGGTATCGATCTCCCCCGGCAGCAGCGCGACATTTGAACCATTCGACGCGGGAGCGGGCGAGGGGGGCGCGCCCGGCGAGGCGACAGCGACAGACGCCGGCGTCATCATCTTTGTGCACGTTCTGGGAGCTGTGGCCCGTCCCGGCCTGTTTCAACTGCACGATGGCGACCGAGTCATGGACGCGATCGCTGCTGCCGGTGGCAGGACAGCGGAGGCCGATCCAGCAGGCGTGAACCTGGCGCGCCTTCTCAGTGACGGCGAGCAGTTCTATGTTCCCCGACAGGGCGAGGTCCCACCGGAGCTCCCCGCAACGGCCGGCGGTTCGGCGGTCGGCGGATCGGGGGGAGCCAACGCGAAAGCGCCCAAGGTGAACCTCAACACGGCAACGGTGGCCGACCTGGACTCTCTGCCTCGGATCGGCCCGACCATGGCCCAGCGAATCCTGGACTATCGCGCGAAGAACGGCCGGTTTACGAGCATCGACGGGCTGCGTGACGTCGCTGGGATCGGCGACAAAACCTTCGAGGCTCTTAAAGACTTCATCACGATATGAGCCTCGATCTTCGGCTTGCGGCGCCGGCACTTGCTGTGTGGCTGACCGCCGGCCTGCTGATCGGCGCGCCCGACGGGGCCGTCGCCGTCGCTGTGACGCTGTGGCTGGTGGCGGGTGGCTGTATCGGCATACTGGTGATCAGCAAAATGCCACGGCGCATCGAGTGGCCGACAGCGCCGAGGTACACGCGCTGGCAGACAGCGAGCGCCAGCGTGGTGCTCTGCTGCGCCGGCGCAGCGCTCGTGGCCACCGCCGTCGGCGTGTGGTCGCCGGTTCGGCTGCCGCCGGAGGTGCGCGACGCGGCCGGGTCGCACGCGCCGGTCACCGCCACACTCACTATCTGGTCGGTTCCGGTTGCGGCCAAGGCCTTCATCGGCAGCGGAACGTCGGGACGGGTGCGGTACAAGGCCACCCTGACCCAGATCGAGAGCCGCGACACAACGGCGCACGTGTCGAGCCCGGTCGTGGTGTTCGCCGAAGCCGCCAGGGGCGGAACCGAACCTGAGATCGGGTCAATCCTCGAAGTGCGCGGCACGCTGCGCATGACTGAGCCCGGTGATGCCACAGTCGCCCTGTTATTCACCACCGAAACAGCGCGTCGTGTCGCGGCGCCCCCGTGGTGGTTGCAGTGGGCCAACGAGCTGCGAGGCGGGTTCAGGGCGGCCGCGACGAGCCTCGCTGGCGACGGGGGAGACCTGCTGCCAGGCCTGGCCATTGGCGATACGAGCGCTGTCAGCCCCACCCTTGATGCTGCAATGAAGACCAGCTCACTCAGTCACCTCACGGCGGTGTCCGGCGCCAATTGCGCGATCGTCATAGCCGCGATCATGTTGCTCGGCGGCTATCTCAGGATGCGCCGCTCCTGGCGCATCGTGCTCTCGGTCCTGACATTGCTCGGCTTTACTGTTTTGGTCACACCGGAGCCGAGCGTGCTGCGCTCGGCAGTCATGGCCACGCTGACCCTCGCCTCGATCGGGGCCGGACGACCGGGACGGGGCGTGCCAACCCTGCTGTTCGTTGTGATCGGCCTGCTGGTGAGCGATCCGTGGCTGGCTCGCAATTATGGGTTTGCGCTCTCGGTACTCGCCACTGCCGGACTACTCGTGATCGCCGGTCCGCTGAGCCGGGTGCTCGGTCAGTGGATGCCGTCAGCCCTCGCCGCCATCATCGCCATTCCGCTCGCGGCCCAGCTGGCGTGCCAGCCGGTACTGATTCTGCTGAGTCCCAGCCTGCCGCTCTATGGCGTTCCGGCAAATATTCTGGCTGGCCCGGCCGCGCCCGTGGCGACAGTGGTCGGGCTGGTCGCGTGCCTGGCCTTGCCGGTGCTGCCCGGGGTGGCGTCCGGGCTGCTCGCACTGGCGTGGATTCCCTCGGCCTGGATTGCCGCCGTCGCGCAAGCGGTTTCGACCCTGCCGGGTAACCGGCTGCCCTGGCCGGGCGGCGCGTGGGGGGTGCTGCTGCTCGCCGTCGGGACCGTGCTCACCCTCGTCGTCGCGCTGCGCGGTCCGGGCGCCCGACCTGCGCGTTGGCCGGCGGCAGTGTTTGCCGTGCTTTTGGTCGGGCTGGGCGGCTATGCCGGGTCGCTGATTGGCGCCGGAATCGGCCGGGTGGTTTCCTTTCCACCGAACTGGCAGGTCGCGGCGTGTGACATTGGCCAGGGCGACGCCGTGGTCGTGCGTGACGGCGACGCCTATGGTCTCGTTGACGTTGGACCAGACCCCAAGCTGCTCAGTACCTGCCTTACTACCCTGGGCATAACTCGCATCAATCTGCTCGTTCTCACCCACTACGACCTCGACCATATCGGCGGGGTCGATGCCGTCATCGGCCGGGTCGACACTGCCCTCGTCGGCGTGCCCGAGAACGCCCAGGATGAGAGCCTGCACGCGCGCCTCACCACGGGCGGGGCTACCGTGCGGCAGGCCGCGCGTGGCGATTCCGGCACCCTGGGCGGCCTGCACTGGAACATCCTCTGGCCTGTTCGTGGAGCGACGACCATGCAGGTCGGCAACCCGGGAAGTATCACCATCACTTTCGACGGGCGGGGCATCCGTTCTATCTTTCTCGGCGACCTGGGGCAAGAGGCACAGGATGCCCTGCGACGCGTGTCACCGCCGGGGCGGGTCGACGTCGTGAAGGTGGCCCATCACGGTTCGGCCGACCAGAGCCCGGAGTTGTACGCGGAACTTCGTGCTCGTGTCGGATTGATCTCGGTCGGACTGAAAAACACCTACGGTCACCCCACCGACAAGCTGCTCAATATTCTCGCGTCGGTCGGCACTCTGTCAGTGTGCACCGATCGGGAGGGGATGTCGGTCGTGGCGCCGGGAGCCGACGGCACTCTCGTGCTCTGGACGGAGAAGGTCGCCGCCCGAGGTCCGCCAGGGCCACCGACCGGAACGCCGGCCGCGTTGAGGATGGGTTTTAGCGCGCCTGGTTTTGGTCACTGGTGGCCGTCAGCGTCCGGCTGACGCCGTCCGCAAAGACGAACGACGCAGCGTGCAATCTTGACGGATCACGCCGGGCGGTTAGGCATCGATCACCAAATCGGTGCGAGCGGTGGAGCAGCACGGCAGAAACTTGCCTGCATCGATTTCCCGTGCCCGGATCCCGCCCTGGTGGTTCATCTCGACTTCGCCGGAAAGCTTGACGACCTTGCAGGAGCCGCACATGCCCTCCTTGCAGTTCGCGCCGAGCCTGACACCCGCACGCTGGGCCACCCCGAGGATGTATTCGGCGGGGTCGATGCGCACGTTAATGCCGGTGCGCATAAAGGATAGGGTCAGAGTCCCCGTTCCGACCGTGTCGAAGGACGAGGCATCGGGGGACCCGGCCTCCGGCCCCACGTGCAAACTGCCAGCGAAGGCTTCGAAACACGGCGCATCCGGGTCGACGGTTTGCAACGGCAGTCCTGTGGCCTTCAAGGCTCCCTCGGCGTCGTAGCCGGGCTCATATAGTCCGAACGCTGTGGGCTGGCTTTCGTAGTAGTTTTCGACGGAATCGGCAATGTCCTCGGCGATGCCCTCCGCAATGTCGACTGCAAGCGCGACCTCCGCCTGATATTCAAGGATCGTCTGGCGGTCTCCCGTGAAGAATTCCGTGTGAATAGAGGTGTCGTCGACGCCGACCTCCTCGAGGATCTCGATGGCTGCGTTCAGGTAGCCCTCGGGGCCGCAGGCGTAAACTTGACGGCCGTTGGCATCGGGGGCCACCTCGTCGAGCATGGCCGCTGTCAGCCTTCTGGTCAGGCCTTCCCACCCTTCGGGTTTGCTGCGGTCGCCCAGGGAGAAGAAGACCTTGATGCGCGAGTCGACGGAGGCGATATAGACCAATTCCTGGTGGAAGGCGAAGCCTCCGGCCGCTGTTCCGTGGTACAGCACCACGACATCGGCCTGTCCGGGCAGGGAATGGATGGTTCGCACCATCGACATGATGGGGGTGATGCCGGCGCCGGCTGCCAGCAAGAGGTATCGTGCCCGCCGGTCGACGTCGGGCAGGTGGAATGCCCCGACCGGTCCGAGCATCTCGAGAACGGTGCCGGGTTTAACGTTCGCATGCACCCACGGCGAGACCTGTCCCGTTGGATCGTATTTGACCGTTATGTTGAACGTCCACGGCCTGGTGGGCGAACTGGACAGCGAGTAGCTTCGGTCCATCGGGTCCTGGTCCTCGCCGTTCACAGGAAAGGCGACATTCAGGTACTGGCCCGGACGGAACGCCAGGGGCGCACCGTCGGAGCGACGGAACACGAAAGTCATCATGCCACCCACCTCGGGAATGGTCTCGACACATTCGGCCATGAACTCCTGCGGATTCCAGGGCCCCAACGCGCGGGCAGCGCTGGCGGGTCCGTCGGTGCTGCCCATCACCCTGTTCCACGGCATCTCGAGACCTCGAATGCGCTGTGGTTCCTGGATCGTCCTGACAGTGTCGAGCTCAATCATGCCAAGTGTTCCTGCACACGCTGCACATACCAGTTGATGAAGGCCTCGACCTGGTATTCGCTCTTCATGTACGGGCCGGGCTCGTAGGCGGGGCTGCTGGCGCCGTTCTGGCACAGCTCCACGAACGCCTTGTCCTGCAGATTGGTCTGCTTCCAGGTGTGGGTGAGCTTGTTCAAGTCGTAGTCGACGCCTTCCACAGCGTCGTCAGCCACTAGCCAGGTGGTGCGTACCAGTGTCTGGTGCTCGTTGATGGGGAAGACGGCGAACGTGATGACGTGGTCCCCGAGGAAGTGGAACCAGCTGTTGGGTTGCAGGTGCATCGAGCAGCGGCCGAGGCGGAAGTCCCGCAGGTCGCCGAGCAGCTTCTTGGAGAGCCTGTGCCCGTCGGGCGAGAACGATTCGCCATCACCGTCGAGCGAGTCTCGTGAGATGCGGATTCCTGCCACGCGGGTGTCGAGCTCCTCGACGACCTGATAGGGAAGGCCGTAGCGACGGCAACGGTCCTCGAGCGCGGACTGTGCTCCTTTGTTGCGGTCCCACACCTCCTCCAGATGCATTGGGATCAGGCCCTCCGTCAGGCCCCAGGTAGGAAAAAGGGAGCAGGCGAGTTCCGGGTGGCCGTCGCAGTGATAGCACTCCCGGTTGTTCTCCATGACGAGCTTCCAGTTGCCGTCCTCGATGATGTTCTGCTGGTAGGCGATTTTCGTCTTCGACAGATCGTGGGGTGCGAGGTAGGGCTCGAAAATCTTTCCGGTTTCGTCGAAATCCGTCGGCGGTTCGTCCGCCATGCAGACGAAGATGAGTCCGGCGAACACGCGGCTGTGGGCGCGCTTGAGGCCGAAGCAGCTCTTATCGAACTTGGTTTCACCCGGTGCAGAGGCATGGATCAAATCGCCGCTGGGCGAGTAGGTCCAGGAGTGATACCCGCACACCAGATTGCCCGTGGTCCCCGCGGGTGCGGTCAGGACGCGGGCGCCCCGATGGCGGCACACGTTGTGCAGCACGTTCACACCTCCGTCGTCGTTGCGCAGCACGATCAGGGAGTAGGGCCCGTAGTCGACAGTGACGTAGTCGCCCGGCTCCGGGAGCTCGGCGATGCTGGCGGCAAAGATCCAGTGCTGGCCAAAAATGGCCCTCATATCGATGTTGAAAATCGTCGGATCAGTGTAAAAGGGTGCATCGAGGGAATAGCCCACGCGCCGAAGATCAAACAGCTCGCTGATTTCCGCCACCTGCTCGGCAGGCAATGATGAAGCGAGGTTTCCGCGTGATTTGAGGGGCATGTTTACTTGAGCAGACATGTGTTTCCTCCTGGGAGGGGCTAAGTGGTGGTTCGTTGGCACCACAGAATCGGTGGGGCAACCGGTGTTGTCGAAAACGGTGTAGCCATGAGATTAGGGAGGAACGATCTGCAAGAAAAGCGCAAGATTTTGGAGATAACAGTGCACAATGAGTGCATGATTGATGCACGGCTTATAACACTTCGGGTATTTGCCCGGTGCGGCACTGTTGGGGCAACCGCGGAGCTCACGGGGTATTCGCCCTCCGCCGTCTCCGCGCAATTGCGGGAGCTCCAGCGTGTACTTGGAATGCAGCTGCTAACGAAGGATGGCCGAGGGGTGCGTCTGACCGCCACGGGCCGCTATCTCGTTGCGGGCTCGGACGCGCTTATTGCGGAATGGGAGAGCCTGCGCGCCGCGGCCATGGAGGCCGGCGATCAGGTGCAGTCTCGTTTTGGGCTCGGCGGATTCTCGACGGGGGCTGCGCAGTTGCTCGCGCCGCTGGCCGCCACCCTGCGCTCGACACGGCCCCTGCTGGAGGTGCAGGTACTCGAGGCCAATCCGGCCCGCTGCTTCGACCTGTTGGTTGCCGAGCGGATCGACCTCGCGGTCATCGTTGCCATGCAGTCCGACAGCTATGGTGAGGACGATTCGCGCTTCGAGCAGACCGTTCTGCTCGACGATCCCCTTGATGTGATCATTCCCTCCGACCATGCATTGGCATCGCGGGAAACGGTGACGCTCGAAGAGCTGGCGTCAGAACCCTGGATCACGGAGGCTGCCGGTTCCACGTACCATGCCCTATTCACCGCAGCGTTTGCGGAAGTCGGGGTGATACCGCGGATTGCCCATGAGGCCGTGGAATGGGAAACCCAGATTGCCTTCGTTGGTGCGGGGCTGGGCGTGGGGCTGCTGCCGCGACTGGCACCCCTGCACAGTGCCGAAAACGTGGTGCGACTGCGCATTGTCGGCAAGGGGAAACCCGCGCGCCGCATTGTCGCTGCGGTGCGCAAGGGCAGCATCGCATCGCCCCTGATTCAGGAGTCGCTCGGCATCCTGCAGGTCCGCGCCAATCGGATCCTCACCGCCCGACCCGAAGACGATCTCTGAGACCGGCTGGCCACGATACGTTGCCGACCGGCCAGCAGGTCAGTCCGGCCCGAACCAGGAATTGCAAACAGGTCACCCACCCACGGATCTCCGGTGGGTGGGTGACCCGGGAGGACTACTCGTCACATGATCTGGACGGTCTGGCCTAGGTAAGCCAGGCGTTCACAACGTCCTGATGGGCGTCCACCCATTTCTTGGCCGCGGCCTCGGGCGTCATGCCGCCCTGGATGTCCGTAGCAACCGCATTCTGGTCCTCATTGGTCCATTTGAATGATTTCGCGAGCTTGGCTGCGGGCGATCCGCTGTCCGCGAACTTCTTCGAAATAACCTTGTTCAGCTTGTATTCGGGGTAGTCACAGGCTACTTCTTCCGCGTTCGTGTCGCAGCCCTCGGTCCACGCCGGCAGGTTGACCTTTTTAAGGGAAACCTCGGACAGGAACCACTGCGGCTCGTAGAAATAGCCCAAAATCGGCGTCTTGTTCTGCTCCGCTGTACGGAATGACTGGATCAGGGCGGCCTCCGAACCGGAGAACACCACCTTGTAGTCCAGATTGAGGTTCTTCACCAGGGCCTCGTCATTGGTGACGAAGGCGGGATCACCGTCTAGTAGCTGCCCTTTGCCTCCGGATTCCGACGTGGCCAGCATCGAGGCGTACTTGTTCAGGTTCTTCCCATCCGTGATATCCGGGTACTTTTCCGCCATCCATGGCACCACGTACCAGCCGATGTGGCCCACGTTGCCGGTGGCGCCGGCGTCGACAGCCACTTTCTGATCCGTGATGTACTGCTTGACCAGATCTTCATGGCCCCAGTTTTCCATCACGACGTCCACCTCGCCGGAGGCAAAGCCCTGCCATGAAATCTGCTCGTTCAGGTCCTTCTGCACCACGGTGCAGCCCAGCTTGTTCTCGGCCACGTAGCTGTACACGGCGGCATTGGCCGTATACCCCACCCAGGCGTTCATCGCGACGTTGACACTTCCGCAGGGTACCGCGCCGGCGGCAGCCGGGGCAGCCGCCGGCTGGTTGACGGAGGCACCGCCGCAGCCTGCGAGCAGCATGACCGCGGCAGCGGCTCCAGCCACTGCCGGAATAGTTCGATTCAACAGCAATCTAGCCTTTTTCATCATGTGGTCTCCTTATCGGGGGGGGGGGGATGCGGGGTCCGGGCGCAGGGCGATTGTGCGGTTAAGTTGTCGAGGTTTGTAGCGAAGGGATTTTTCGAGCCGGGGTGGCGGCGGCAGCCTGGGTCATCCTGTCCAGCAGGATGCCGAGGAAGACGATGGCAAGGCCTGCAGCGAGGCCCTTGCCGAAGAGCGCGCTTTGGACGAAGCCAGCGACGACGTCGTACCCGAGGCCGCCTGCGCCCACGAGTGCGCCCACCACAACCATGGCCAGGACGTAGATCAGGCCCTGGTTCGCGGCGAGAGCCAGGGTCTGCCTAGCCATCGGAAGCTGGACCTTGGTGATGACCTGCCAGGGGGTGGAGCCGCTGGCGACGGCGGCTTCGACAACGGTGGGGGAGATCGCCGCGATGCCGTCGGCCGTGATCTTGATGGCCACGGGGGCGGCGTAGATGATTCCGGCGATGATCGCTGTAAAACGGGTGGCACCAAAAAGGCCCAGGAACGGGACCAGGTACACAAAGGCGGGCATGGTCTGGCCCGCGTCCAGCATGGGCCGCATGATCTGGTCCACCCGAGCGGACCGTCCCATTGCGACGCCGAAGACTATACCCAGGACCATGACCACCATGGTGGCGACGAGCGTTCCGGCCAGGGTGACCATGGAGTCGCTCCAGAGGCCGAGGTAGATAATCACGCCCAGGCAGGCAAAGGCCAGGGCCGAGAGCTTCCAGCCGCCCAGGGCGTACGCAGTGATGGCAATGACGGCAACAAGGATGTAGGCGGGGGTCTCGGTGAGCAGTGACTGAAAGGGGTTGAGGATCCCGGTCGTGACGACTTCCCGGAAGGAGACGGTAAAGAAAGACAGGTTGTCCTGCATCCACTGGCTGGCCGAGCCCACCGCCTGGACCATCGCCGGGCCGACGTTGAGGTTGGTCGGAAATGCGGCGGCCCACAGCATGGTCCGGGAGAACTGCACCATCACCAGGGCCAGCACCAGGGTGATGCCCAGGACGACGTATCTGGTCCGGCGGGAGACCCTGCGGTTGCGGGCCGCCCCCGGTTCCGCGCGGCGGCTTGCGGCGGTGGTTACCCGGTCCAGCACGATCGCCAGCAGGACAATGGACAGCCCAGCGTTGACGGCCGTGCCGACGTCCAGCGACTGAAGCGCCCGGACCACCACCTGGCCGAGCCCGGGCGCTGCGATCAGGGCGGCGATGGTGACCATGGACAGGGCAGCCATGGTGCTCTGGTTTATACCCATGACGATGGTGCGGCGGGCCATGGGGAGCTGCAGGGTGACGAGCCGCTGCAGACCAGTTGTGCCCAGCGAGTCGGAGGCTTCGCGGGTGTTCTCGGGGATACCGCGGATGCCGTGCGCTGTCAGGCGTATCACGGGCGGAGCCGCGTAGATCACTGTGGCGATGACGGCCGATGCCGGGCCGATAAGGAAGATCAGGGCAAGGGGGGCCAGGTATACGAATGTTGGGAGCGTTTGCATAAAGTCCAGCACCGGCGTGATCACCCTGGCGACGCGGCCGTAGACGCCGGCCAGGACACCGATCGGGATACCGACCAGAAGGGTCAGCAGTACAGCGGTGAGGACCAGGGCGAATGTGTAGGTGGCCTCGAGGAACAGGCCCTGGAAGCCAAAAAACATAAAGACGGCCACCGTCAACAGCGCGACCCGGGCGTTTCCGATCGCCAGGGCGATCCACCCCAACAGGCCTACCGTGCCGAGCCAGCCGATCTCCGGCAGTCGAAGGCCCGTGGAACTGGCCGCAAAGGTGGTGATGAACAGGTTGGCTACGGCGTCGACGCCGGCACGCAGGGGAGTGAAGACGTACAGGAAGAGGGGGTTGTCTGCGCGGTTGGCCGCCACCCAGGCGTTGAACTGGTTCAGGGAACGGTGCAGGTCCGTCAGCTCCGAAGCAGGCAGCGTCAGGGTGGAGGTTCCATGCAGGATAACGAATCCCAGGATCCATATGACGGCAGCGCTTGCCAACAGGATGGTGCGCAGGCTGGGCCTGCGGCGCGGTTGGCGGGAGGAAGAAGGGGACGGTGCGGGTTCGGGCAGCGCCGTGGCGCGATCCCGGACGAGGATGGACACTAGGCCGCTGCTTCCGTGCGCTGCAGCACCGACAGGATACTGTCACGGTCGATCTGCCCGGTAATCCGGCCGGCGTTCTCCACCAGGACGGGGCAGGAAGACTGCATAACGGCCGAGATGGCATCGCGGATGATCATCCGTGAACTGAGAACGGGCGCGTCAGCCGGTGTTCCGGCCGCCACGGGCCCGGTGATCCACTTCAGGGTCAGGACGTCCGCGCGGGGGACTTCGGACACGAAGTCCTCAATATATTTGTCCGCGGGGGAACCCACCAGTTCATCTCCCGTGCCGCACTGGACCGTCTCTCCGTTTCGCATGATCAGGATGCGGTCGCCGAGCTTGAGCGCCTCGGAGAGGTCGTGGGTCACGAACACCATGGTCTTGCCCATTTCTTTGTGCAGCCGGATGACTTCGGCCTGCATGTCGCGGCGAATGAGCGGATCCAGGGCTGAGAAGGGCTCGTCGAAGAGGATGGTGTCCGGATCCCCGGCGAGGGCCCGGCCCAGGCCCACGCGCTGCTGCATCCCGCCGGACAGCTGGTCCGGGTAGTGCTGTTCGTAGCCCTTGAGGCCCACGAGCTCGATGATCTCCCTGGCCCGGGCGTAGCGTTCGTTTTTGTCCACCCCGCGGATCTGCAGGCCGTAGGAGACGTTATCGAGCGCGGTGCGGTGGGGGAGGAGGCCAAAGTGCTGGAACACCATGGACATCTTTCGCCGTCGCAGTTCGCGAAGCTCGGCTTTGCCTGCCTGGAGGACGTCCTTGCCGTCCACTAGAACCTGCCCGGAGGTGGGTTCGATCAGCCGGGTCAGGCATCGAATCAGGGTGGACTTGCCGGATCCGGAAAGACCCATGACCACGAAGACCTCGCCTTTGGCGACGTCGAAACTCAGGTCGCGGACGGCAGTCACGCAGCCGGTGCGTTCCAGCAGTTCCGCTGAGCTGAGCACCGAGAGCTCAGGGTTGTCGGGGACCTTGTCGCCCCCCGGTCCGAAGACCTTCCAAAGGTTTCGCACTGAGATGTCAGGACTGTTCATTGTTAAACTCCTGCCTGTGGAGGTGTGAACCAGTGACTGGGCTTGGGGTTGATGTTTTGCCAGATATGTTTGGTTTCGCGATACTCCGCGAGACCCTGGTGCCCAAGTTCGCGGCCGTTTCCGGACTTGCCGAACCCGCCCCACTCTGCTTGGGGAACGTAGGGGTGGTAGTCGTTGATCCACACCGTTCCGTGCCGGAGGGATCCGGCAACGCGCTGGGCGCGGGAACCGTCATTCGTCCAGACGGCGCCAGCCAGCCCGTAGGCCGTATCGTTAGCCAGCATGATGGCTTCCTGCTCAGTGTTGAAGGTCTCCACGGTCAGGACCGGTCCGAACGACTCCTCCTGGACGGCGTTCATGGACGTGTGGCAGCCATCCAGGATGGTGGGCGGGTAGTAGCTGCCGATTGCCAGCGCGCCGGTGTTCGGGATGTATCCCCCGCAAAGCAGTGTGGCTCCTTCCGCGATGCCGGCCTGGACAAAGGTGTGGATCTTGTCACGGTGCGCGGCCGAAATCAGCGGGCCGGTCTCCGCGCGCTCGTCGAAGGGACCGCCGAGCCGGATGGCCTGGGCGCGCTGCACCAATTCGGCCACGAACTCGTCGTGGATTGATTCCTCAATGATGAGCCTCGTGCCGGCCGAGCACACCTGCCCGGAATGCAGGAACACCGCAGTAAGGGCATTGTCTAAAGCCGACTCGCGATCGGCGTCAGCGAAGACGATGTTCGGATTCTTCCCGCCCAGTTCCAGGGCGACCCGCTTGACGGTGTCGGCCGCGGCCTTCATGACCCTGATCCCGGTGGCCAGGCCACCGGTGAAGGAGACCAGGTCAACGTCGGGGCTTTCGCTCAGGACGGCGCCGACCTCGGAGCCCGTGCCGGTGACGAGATTTGCGACGCCGGGTGGCAACCCGGCCTCCCGGAGCGTTTCCATCAGCAGGATGGACGTGGAGGGGGTTAATTCGCTGGGTTTCAGGACAAAGGTATTGCCGGCCAGCAGGGCCGGGGCCACCTTCCACGAAGCTTGCAGGAGGGGGTAGTTCCACGGCGTGATGAGCCCGCAAACCCCTATCGGTGCGTGCACCACGCGGCTGATGCTTTCGGGATTTCCGGTGTCGATCACACGGCCGGCATCGGTCCCGGCGATGCCGCCGTAGTACCGGAAGCAGGCAGCAATATCGTCGATGTCGTATTCCGCTTCGACGTAGCGCTTGCCCGTGTCGAGGGCCTCGGCCCGGGCATACAGAGCCTTGTCGCGCTCCAGCAATTCCGCGGCGCGAAGCAGGACCTGGCCGCGATCCTTCTCGCTGGTTCCCGGCCACGCGCCGCTGTCGAACGCGCGGCGGGCGCTGGCAACGGCTTCCCCGGCGTCGGCGGCCGTGCATTCGGCAACCTCGGCGACCTGTTGACCGTCCGCCGGGCAGTAGATGACCCGGGTGTACCCGGCGGCCGTTTCCGTCCACTGGCCGTCCGCGAACAGCCCCGGCACCGGTGCGGCTTCGGGGCCCGTCACGCCGGTCCCGGTCAGCTGAACACCCTGAGGGCGGCTCATGCGAGGCCCACACTGGGCGCGGCCTCGGGAGTAACTGCAGGTGCGTGCCGGTAGAAGTCGGCGTGCTGGGGCGCGAGTGGCGTCCGGTCCAGAATGAGGTCCGCGGCCTTTTCGGCGAGCATCATGACCGGTGCATAGATGTTGCCGTTGGTCACATAGGGCATCGCGGAGGCGTCGGCCACGCGGAGCCCCGAGGTCCCGTGGACCTTCATGGTGAGCGGGTCCACCACGGCCAGGGGGTCAGAGGCAGGGCCCATCTTGGCGGTGCAGGAGGGGTGCAGCGCCGTTTCGGCGTCCCGAGCCACCCAGTCCAGGATTTCCTCGTCCGTCTCGACGGACGGGCCGGGCGAGAGTTCGCCGCCGCTGTATGGGGCCAGGGCCGGTTGGCCGAGAATGTCGCGGGTAACCCGGATGGCTTCAACCCATTCGCGCCGGTCCTGTTCCGTGGACAGGTAGTTGAACTTCAAGGACGGATGCTTGGCCGGGTCCGTAGAGGTGATCTTCAAACTTCCCCTGGTGTCGGAGTACATGGGGCCGACGTGGACCTGATAGCCGTGCTTGGCATCGGCCTTCTGGCCGTCGTAGCGGACAGCCACCGGCAGGAAGTGAAACATCAGGTTGGGGTAGGCGACGTCATCGTTGGAGCGGACGAATCCGCCCCCTTCGAAATGGTTGGTAGCAGCCGGGCCCTTGCGGCCAAGCAGCCATTGGAGTCCGATCAAGGGGTAGCGCCAGAGGCTGAGGCTCGGCTGCATGGACACGGGCTGCGTGCAGGAGTGCTGGACGTAAACCTCGAGGTGGTCCTGCAGGTTTTCGCCGACACCGGGCAGGTCCACGACAGGCGTGATCCCCAGCGACGACAGGTGGGTCGAATCACCGATGCCGGACAGCTGCAGCAACTGGGGCGTGTTGATGGCCCCGCCGCTCAGGACTACCTCCTTGGCAGTGACGGCGTGCAGCCTTCCGTTCCGGCGGTAGCTGACCCCCGTTGCCGTTGTGCCGTCGAAGTTGACCCTGGTCACCAGCGCCCGGGTGCGGACCGTCAGGTTCCGCCGGCCCTTGTTGGGGCGAAGGTAGGCACGGGAGGCCGAAAGCCGCTGGCCCTTGTGGACGTTGCGGTCGAACGGGCCGAAGCCTTCCTGCCTGTAGCCGTTGACGTCATCGGTGCGTTTGTGGCCCGCTTCCTCGGCGGCGCGGAAGAAAGCCTGGAACAGGGGATTGCGTGCGGGCCCACGCTCCAGGACCAGCGGTCCGTCATGGCCGCGCAGGTCATCGTCCGGAGCTGCGGCCAGCGTGGTTTCCATGCGTTTGAAGTAGGGCAGGCAGTGCGCGAAGTCCCAGGTTTCCATACCGGCGTCCGCTCCCCAGCGTTCGTAGTCCAGGGGGTTGCCGCGCTGGAAGATCATCCCGTTGATTGAGCTGGAGCCGCCCAGCACTTTGCCGCGGGCGTGGGCGATCCTCCGACCGTGCATGCGCGGTTCGGGGTCGGATTCGTACTGCCAGTCGTAGAACCTGTTGCCGCTAGGGAAGGTGAGGGCCGCCGGCATCTGGATGAAAAGGTCCCACGGGTAGTCGCTACGGCCCGCTTCAAGGACCAGTACCGTGTGCTTTCCGTCGGCGCTCAGCCTGTCAGCGAGAACCGATCCGGCGCTTCCGCCGCCGACTATCACGTAATCGAAGCTCTCGTTCGTCATAAGGTACATCTCCTTGGGCGTGATGGGGGAGTTATTTTGAAGTGCCAGTCAGCGGGGACCGAGGTCACTGTCAACATAGGAGCCGGGGCGGTTTCCGTTGTCGTGCTGGCAATTGCAGCCCCCATCCAGCTGCAGCCGAACAGTGACTGGATTTCTGCACTCCGAGTGGATATCGACGGATGCCTTCCCTTCGCTGCTAACCCGTAGAGTCTGGTCTTGGTCGCGGTACTGGGACATGTAGATAACCTTTGCTGTGCGTTGGAGGTGGGTATGCCGAGGCGGCACGGGCCGAGACAAACCGCGTGCCGCCGAGGTGGGCTGGTATTTAAGGTGCGCAGCTATTTACCGTCCGAGGCCGAATGCCTGGGCTCGATGGTTCGGACGCTCCCCGTGGGAGTCCCTCCCTGACAATTCACGTCGGAGCAGTTATCGGCGCAGTCGTGCTTTGTCACGAGGTCGAACTGCACGCCGCCGTGTTGTTCCACGCCAGTGCGCATGGCCCGCTCCACTACGGATGTGGCCAGACGACGCCGCAAGAAGAGGGGATCGCGACGCAGGTCCTTGATGAGGGCAAAGCAGAGCAACATCATGACGATGACAAACGGCAGCGCTGCCACGATGGTGATTCGTTGGAGGCCAGCCAGGGCTTCCGATGGTTCATCGCCGCCGGCCAACAACATGACCGCCGCCACGGCGCCGGTGAGGCAGCCCCAGAAAATGACCACTCCGCGACGAGGATGCTCGGCGCCATTGGAGCTGAGCGATCCCATCACGATTGAGGCAGCGTCGGCGCCAGTGATAAAGAAAATAGCGACCAGCACCATGGCCAGCACGATAACGGCAGTGGTAGCCCAGTCAGGCATGCTCAGGTTCTTGATCAGGTCAAAGAGGGCCCCGTCGAAGTTGACGGTCGGTGTCCCGTCGACCATGGTGACCAAGCCAGGGGTATTGGCCTTGTCGGCTTCCTGCTGCACTTGGAAGGCGGTGCCTCCGAAGACAGAAAACCAGATCACGCTGACGACGCTCGGTACGAGCAATACACCGGTGACGAACTGACGGATAGTGCGACCGCGGCTGATGCGGGCAATGAAGAGGCCTACGAAGGGGGTCCAGGAGATCCACCAGGCCCAGTAGAAGATAGTCCAGCTGCTCATCCAGCTACGCAGCGACTCATCGCCGACCGCTTCCGTCCGGGACGACATCTCGGCCAGGTCGCGGGCATAGTCGCCGACCGCGGAGGGGATCAAGTTGACGATGAAAAGGGTGGGGCCGGCGACAAAGACGATCAGTGCGAGTAGGACGGCCAGCACCATGTTGATGTTGGAGAGCCACTTGATGCCGCGGCTGATGCCAGAGACGGCCGAAGCGACGAAGCATAAGGTCAGGACGGCGACGATCGCTACGAGCACGGGGGCGCCGATGTCGCCGAACCAACCGTTGGAGGTCAGCCCGCTGCCAATCTGCAGGGCGCCCAGGCCCAGCGATGCAGCGGTACCAAACAAGGTGGCGAAAATGGCCAGGATGTTGATGAACTTTCCGACCGGCCCTTCGACCGTCCTGACGCCGAAGAGCGACGTGAAGGCGACAGAGATCAGTTGCCTGCGACCCAAGCGGTAGGTTCCGTATGCCATTGCAATGCCGACAACTGCATACATGGCCCAGGGGTGCAGGGTCCAGTGGAAGAGCGAGGTGGCCATTGCAGTCTGGATGGCTTCGGGGGTCTGTCCGTCTACGGTGCCGGGCGGGGGAGAAATGTAGTGGTACAGCGGTTCGGCCACGCCGTAGAACATCAGCCCGATGCCCATGCCGGCGGCAAACATCATCGCGATCCAGGAAACAGTACGGAATTCGGGTTTTTCACCGTCCTTGCCCAACGGGATGTTGCCAAACTTGCCCAGGGCCAGCCACAACACGAAGATCACGAAAAGCGATGCCAGGAGCATGAAGAGCCATCCGGTGTACTCCATGACCCAGTTGAGGGCACCCGTGGAAGTGGTGGACAGACTGTCGCGTCCCACGAAGCCCCAGATAACAAAGGCAATGGCGATGGCGCCTGTGATCCCGAACGTGATCTTGTCGAGACTGAGTTTATGGTTGCGGCGATCCGCAACCGCCTGCTCGGCCTTGGCATGACGCAGGTCTTCGAGGATTTGCTCGTACTCGACGTCCGGCAAGGGGGGTGCACCTCCTTCCTCCAGATCGAGGACAGCGGGGTTTCCGGCTACTTCACCGGGGGCACTGACGACTGCGTCAGTCTTCTCCCCACTTCTAGGTTCTTCGTTGCCCGGAGCCGCTGCGACACCGTTGTCAGCAGGCACCTCCTCGGGTGTATGCGATTTTAGGTCACTATTAAAAGCCATGAGTGGGTCCTTTGATAGGTGAGGCATGGGCCTTGCGATTAAACATGGCCCGCGGGAATCAAACCGGGCGGAAGGTCGAGGGCCTCACCCGATTTGTGATCATGATTCGGAGGTTAATGTTCAGGGGACTAAGTTCGCGCCGAGTGGGTTAGGACGGGATCGTTCCGCATGACTCCATGGAAATCGTGAGTAAAACTGATATCCCGAAATGTCAAGTAAAGATATATTAGCGGTATCGTATTGCAGGACCAGGTATGTGTCCAGAGATTTCTTAGCAGCCATGAAACAGGCTGTGCGTTAGTCCTTCGTCGGCAGACGGAGCTCGCCGCGGCAGGCCGAAGTGATGGTCGCGACCCAGGGCTGGCAATCACTAGGCATAGATATGCATAGATATGCATAGATACGCATAGATACGCATAGATACGCATAGATACGCATAGATACGCATCGATACGCATCGATAGGCATAGATACGCATCGATAGGCATCGATACGCAGAGATCCCGACCGGGCGTTTAAAGGGCGGTGCGGATGGTCTTCTCGAAGTTGGTCACGTGCTCGAGGGCCAGCTCAGCAGAAAGTTCGCCATCGCCGTCGGCGATGGCCTGGAGCAGCTTGACATGCTCGGTGATGTGCCCGGACACGGACGGTATTTTGTCGAGCACCAGACACCAGATGCGCGTTGCCAGGTTGTCATAGCGGATCAGCACGTCTTCCAGATGCGCATTGCCGGCTGCCGCATAGATCTGCCGGTGCACTTTGATGTCAAAGCGCATCAGGTCAGGCTGGTCCGAGTTGCCGGGTTCTGACCGGGCTATATCAGCGGCTAAATCCCGGAACCGTGCGCGCATCGGCGCAGAGGCGTTCCGTGCCGCGCGTCGCGCAGCGAGGGGCTCCAGGAGTTGGCGGATCTCCGAGATGTCCGCCAGCTCGGTGAAGTCGACGCGGGTCGCAAAAGTTCCGCGGCGCGGGTAAGAGACGACGAGATGGTCGCTTTCGAGGCGTTTAAGTGCCTCACGTACCGGGGTGCGCCCAATTCCTAAATTCGCCGCCAAGACTGAATCATTGATGGCGTCGCCCGGGCGTATCTCCAACATGATCAGCTGGTCGCGCAAATTGCGGTACGCCTGCTCCGACAACGGCAGATCCGTCTCCGTTGTTGCGCCCCCTGCTGCCGTGCTCGTCATGTTTTCTCCTAGCGGTGCTCGCCCCGCAGGAAGCCCTTGACGTCGAGCCAACCGCATCCTAATATTACACCTAATCTGATATATCAATTGGCTAGTAGTTGCGCATTAGCGATAAATTTCAAAGGAGCAAACCCATGGTCGATGTGCTCACCGGTACCCTCGCCAGCGTAGATGCCGAGGTCGACGAGGCCATCACGAGAGAGCTGGTCCGCCAGCAATCGACGCTTGAGATGATCGCCTCCGAAAACTTCGCCCCCGCAGCCGTCATGGAGGCCCAGGGTTCCGTGCTGACCAACAAGTACGCGGAGGGTTACCCGGGCAAACGCTACTACGGTGGCTGCGAGCACGTTGACATTATTGAACAGCTGGCCATCGACCGGGTCAAGGAGCTCTTCGGCGCTGAGGCCGCCAACGTACAGCCGCACTCGGGCGCGCAGGCCAACGCTGCCGCCATGTCGGCGCTTCTCACCCCGGGTGACACCATCCTGGGATTGGACCTGTCCCACGGCGGGCATTTGACGCACGGCATGCGGCTGAATTTCTCCGGCAAGTTGTACAACGTCGTGCCGTATCACGTGCGCGAATCAGATATGACCGTGGATATGGCCCAAGTCGAATCGCTGACCATCGAACATCAACCCAAGCTGATCGTGGCCGGGTGGTCCGCATACACCGGCCAACTTGATTTTGCGGAGTTCCGCCGCATTGCAGACCTCGTCGGTGCCTACCTCATGGTGGACATGGCGCATTTTGCCGGGCTGGTCGCTGCTGGTCTGCATCCGAATCCGGTTCCGTACGCGGATGTCGTCACCACAACGACACACAAGACTCTGGGCGGGCCGCGGGGCGGCGTGATCCTCAGCCGGCAGTACCTGGCGCGCAAGATTAACAGCGCGGTGTTTCCCGGTCAGCAGGGCGGCCCGTTAGAACACGTCATCGCCGCGAAGGCAGTCTCGTTTAAAATTGCTGCCACTCCAGCGTTCCGTGAGCGACAGGAACGTACCCTCGAGGGTGCCAAGATCCTCGCCGAACGCCTGCTCGCCCCCGATGTTGCCGAATGCGGAATCTCCGTGGTCGGCGGTGGCACGGAGGTGCACCTGGTGTTGGTGGACCTCCGTAAATCCGCACTCGACGGTCAGCAGGGCGAGGACCGGCTGCACCGGATCGGTATCACCGTCAACCGCAACGCCGTTCCCTTCGACCCGCGGCCGCCCATGATCTCCTCCGGTCTGCGGATTGGCACGCCCGCCTTGGCTACCCGCGGCTTTGGCCGCGCCGAATTCACCGAGGTGGCTGACATCATCGCGCGGGCTATAACGGGCGACCTCAGCGAAGACCGCGCGATCGTGTTGCGAGAGCGGGTTAGGAAGCTGACCGAGACATTCCCGCTGTATCCGCAGCGCTCCGCCCCGCTTTCGTCCGAGCCCGCAACCGCGACCATCCTGAGCGGAATCGCACAGTGAGCACCCAGCCGCTTCAGGAGCATCCGGAATTTTTGTGGCACAACCCCGAGCCCAAGAAGTCGTACGACGCCGTGATCATCGGTGGCGGTGGCCACGGTCTGGCGACCGCATATTACCTGGCAAAAAACCACGGGATGACGAACATTGCCATCCTGGAGAAGGGCTGGCTGGCTGGCGGAAACATGGCCAGAAACACCACCATTATCCGTTCCAACTACCTGTGGGATGAGAGCGCAGCCATCTATGAGCAATCGCTCAAACTGTGGGAAATTCTGCCGGAAGAGCTCGAATACGACTTTCTCTTCAGCCAGCGTGGTGTCATGAACCTCGCCCACACTCTCGGGGACGTTCGTGAAAGCATTCGTCGAGTCGGCGCCAACCAACTCAACGGGGTCGACGCCGAATGGCTCGATCCGCAGCAGGTGAAGGAACTCTGCCCGATCCTGAACATCAGCGACAACATCCGCTACCCGGTCATGGGAGCCACATATCAGCCGCGGGCAGGCATCGCCAAGCACGACCACGTGGCATGGGCGTTTGCCCGCAAGTGCGACCAGCTGGGGGTCGACATCATCCAGAACTGTGAGGTTACCGGCTTCATCAAAGACGGCGACCGGGTCACCGGCGTGGAAACCAGCCGCGGCACCATTAACACCGGCAAAGTGGGACTGTGCGCGGCCGGACACAGTTCATTGCTCGCGGAGATGGCCGGGTTCAAGCTGCCGATCCAGTCCCACCCGCTGCAAGCTCTGGTTTCTGAGCTGCATGAACCCGTGCACCCGACGGTGGTGATGTCCAACCAGGTGCACGTGTATGTGTCCCAGGCACACAAGGGCGAGCTCGTGATGGGGGCCGGAGTCGACTCCTACAATGGCTACGGCCAGCGCGGGTCGTTCCATGTCATCGAAGAGCAGATGGCCGCGGCCGTCGAATTGTTCCCGATCTTCGCCCGGGCCCATGTGCTGCGCACCTGGGGCGGCATCGTCGACACCACAATGGATGCCTCGCCCATCATCGGGACGACCCCGGTGGAGAACATGTACGTGAACTGCGGGTGGGGAACCGGCGGTTTTAAAGGAACGCCAGCGGCGGGGCTGACCTTCGCCCACACCATTGCCACCGGGTCTCCGCACGCCCTCAACAAGCCGTTCTCGCTGGAACGTTTTGAAACCGGCGCCCTGATCGACGAGCACGGCGCCGCCGCCGTGGCTCACTAGAAACCGACCCATCAGAATCGTAAGGAGCACGCCATGTTGCTGTTTCCATGCCCCAACTGCGGGCCGCGAAATGAAACCGAATTTCACTATGGGGGACAAGCCCACGTGGCTTACCCCGAGCATCCGGAAGAACTCAGCGACCGGGACTGGGCGGAGTACCTCTTCTACCGCCAGAACACGAAAGGGCTCTTTGCCGAGCGATGGGTGCATAGCGTCGGCTGCCGGAAGTGGTTCAATATGCTCCGCGACACCGTGAGCTACGACATCACGGCCGTTTACCGTATTGGCGAACAGCCGCCAGCACCGCGGCCGACGCGATCGACAACCGGCAACGCCAGAAGCGCCGCTGACCTCGCGGCACGGGAAGGGGCACAGCCATGACCCGTCAACACACCCAATCCAACCGGCTCAGCAGCGGCGGACGAATTGACCGCCGCACGATCTGCAACTTCACCGTGGACGGCGTTGAGTACACCGGTCATCCTGGCGATACCGTGGCCTCCGCACTGCTCGCTGCAGGTCGCGTGACTGTCGGGAATTCCCTGTATGAAAACCGGCCGCGGGGCATCATGTCCGCTGGCGTTGAGGAGTCCAATGCGTTGGTCAGGGTGGCGGGACGATTCCCGGGCCACGTGGCCGAATCCATGCTCCCCGCCACAACCGTGGCACTGGTCAACGGCCTCGAGGCTGAATTCCTTTCCGGCCAGGGCAAGCTTGACCCGGGCGATGACAAAGCGGTCTACGACAAGAAGTATGTTCACACCGACGTTCTTGTGGTCGGCGGCGGACCAGCCGGGCTGGCAGCGGCACGGGCTGCGGCCCGCACCGGTGCGCGCGTCATCCTTATCGACGACCAGCCCGAGTTGGGCGGGGCATTGCTTTCGGGCCGCGATGAGCACGTGGCGGAGGTAGACGCACTCGAGTGGGTCACCGACATTGCGCTCGAACTGGCCACCATTCCCGAGTGCACGGTACTGCACCGCACCACGGTATTCGGCTCCTACGACAGTAACTTTCTCATCGCCGTCGAGAACCGTACCGACCACCTGCAGACGGCTCCGGCCGACGGCGTGTCGCACCTGCGCGTCTGGCACATCCGTGCCCAGCAGGTAGTGCTGGCGACCGGCGCGCACGAACGCCCGATCGTCTTTGAAAACAATGACCGACCCGGCATCATGTTGGCTTCTGCTGCCCGCACTTATCTCAACCGTTACGGTGTGGCCGCCGGTTCCCGGGTTGTGATCGGCACCACCAATGACAGCGCATATCTGCTCGCCAGCGACCTACGTGCGGTGGGCATCGAGGTGGCGGCGGTGGTCGACGCCCGGTCGGAGCCGTCGGCGCTTGCAGCGCTCGTGGCCGCCAACTCGGGTGTGCGAGTTCTCTACGGCAGCGCTGTGGTTGACACCGCGGGTGAAGACCGCCTGGCGAGGGTCTCGGTTGCCTGTATCGATGCCGACGGTGCGCCGGTGGGTGGCATCGAGGAATTCGAGGCGGACCTGCTGGCAATCTCCGGCGGCTGGAGCCCCGTCGTGCACCTGCACAGCCAGGCCCAGGGCAGGTTGCGATGGGACCAAGACCTGGTCGGATTCGTACCGTCGACGGTGGTCCGCAACCAACAGGTCGTCGGCGCAGCCCGCGGCAGCTACGCACTGGCAGAGTGCGTCGCCGAGGGTGCGTCAGCGGGGGCGGTCGCCGCCGTCAACGCCGGATTCAGTACCAGCCACGCCGTTGATGCCGCCATCGCTGTACTAGCCCGCCCGGCCCGCCCGGCGCAGCCCACCGCACCGACCCGCGCCCTCTGGCTGGTCGGCGGGGCTGAAGGGACGGCATCCGACTGGCATCATCACTTCGTCGACTTCCAACGCGACCAGAGTGTGGCCGACGTCTGGCGGTCCACGGGGGCAGGGCTCCGCAGCGTAGAGCTGATCAAGCGCTATACCTCTATAAGCACCGCCAACGACCAGGGCAAGACCTCCGGCGTGAATGCGATCGGTGTCATTGCTGCGGCCTTTCGCCAACAGGGCTCTGCTGTCGACCCCGACATCGGCTCGATCGGCACCACGACGTACCGTGCCCCGTTTACACCGGTGTCGTTCGTGGCCCTCGCCGGACGACAGCGCGGGGACCTGTTCGACCCCGCCCGCCGCACCTCTATTCACACCTGGCACGAACAACGCGGTGCCGTGTTCGAGGACGTCGGCCAGTGGAAACGGCCGAGGTATTACCCCCTGCCGGGCGAGGACATGGACGCCGCCGTGCTGCGTGAATGCGCGGCCGTGCGTGGTTCCGTGGGCTATATGGACGCCACGACGCTGGGCAAGATTGAAATACGTGGCACCGGGGCGGGGGAATTTCTAAACCGCATTTACACCAACGCGTTCAAAAAGCTGGCACCCGGCTCGGCCCGCTACGGCGTCATGTGCACCCCCGACGGCATGATCTTCGACGATGGGGTGACGCTGCGACTGGATGACGACCGTTACTTCATGACCACGACCACCGGCGGCGCGGCGAAAGTGCTGGATTGGCTTGAGGAATGGCTACAAACCGAGTGGCCGGAGTTGGACGTGAGCTGTACGTCGGTGACAGAGCAGTGGACCACCATTGCCGTCGTCGGGCCGAAATCCCGTGCGGTGCTGAGCAGTTTGGCGCCGGAGCTGGACCTTTCCACCGAGGCCTTCCCGTTCATGACGTTCCGGGAAACCGTGCTCGCCTCCGGCGTTGCGGCCCGAATCTGTCGCATCTCGTTTTCCGGCGAACTGGCCTACGAGATCAATGTGCCGGCCTGGTATGGGCTCCAGACCTGGGAAGACGTGACCATA
Source organism: Cryobacterium serini (assembly GCF_004404025.1). Classification (NCBI taxonomy): domain Bacteria; kingdom Bacillati; phylum Actinomycetota; class Actinomycetes; order Micrococcales; family Microbacteriaceae; genus Cryobacterium; species Cryobacterium serini. The sequence continues at coordinate 24,752 of NZ_SOHN01000019.1, read as the reverse complement.
GCCGGAGCGGAGTTTGACATCACTCCGTACGGTACGGAAACCATGCACGTGCTGCGCGCGGAAAAAGGCTACCCGATCGTCGGCCAGGACACAGACGGCACCGTGACCCCGCAGGACGCGGGAATGGAATGGGTGGTCTCTAAGGTCAAGGATTTCATCGGCAAGCGCTCGTATGAACGAGCCGATGCGCGCTCGGAGGGTCGGAAACACTTGGTGAGCGTGATGCCCGTGGACGGCACCATCCGGTTGCCGGAGGGCACTCAGCTCGTCGATGCAGACGTGCCCATCACTCCGAGTGCCGGCCCCGTTCCAATGCAAGGTTTCGTCACGTCGAGCTATCACAGTGCGGCTCTGGGCCGGTCCTTCGGACTCGCGCTGATCAAGAACGGTCGAAATCGGATCGGCGAACGACTGGTGGCTGTCCTCGGAACAGAGCTGGTGGACGTTGTCGTGGGGAATACACTACTTTTTGATGTCGAAGGGAAGCGCCGAGATGGTTGACACGATTGAAAGCACGGATGCCCAAACCTCGGATGTCTACGAAACGCGCCTGCGCGCGCGCCGTCACAGTCCCGCCGAACACCTCTGGGTGGACTTTGCTGCAACCACGGTAGGGGAGGCCCGGGTCTCCCTGCGGGAAATACCCTTCCAAGCTATGGTGGGCATCCGTGTTGATCCGCTTTCTGCGAGCGGCCGCCGCATCGGCATCGTCACCGGCGGTCTCCCGACCGAGTGTGGGCAGGTCGCCACCGGGGCCGACGCAGCGGCCGTGTTGTGGTTGGGGCCGGACGAGTTTCTGCTGGTGGCTCAGGAGGAGGCCGTGGCTGGCACGATTGCCGCCGCGTTGGCGGCAGCCCTCGGTGATGGAGCTGGACAAGTCGTCGATCTGTCCAGCAACCGCACCACTTTCGAACTTGCCGGTTCCGCCGCCCGGGCTGTGTTGGAGAAGAGCTGCGCGGCCGACCTGCATCCCCGGTCCTTCCTCGCCGGCACGGCAATCGCAACCGTGATCGGCAACGTTCCGTCCGTCCTGTGGAAGACCGGCAATGAAACGTTCCGCGTATTCCCGCGAGCGTCTTTTGCCGACTACCTGGGTCGATGGCTCTTGGATGGCATGCGTGAGTTTACGTCGGCGGAGGGTAAATCATGGCGTTAAGCGTGTTGGACCTTTTTTCGGTGGGCATCGGGCCTTCCTCCTCGCACACGGTGGGCCCGATGCGCGCGGCCAAGCGCTTTGCCGATGGGCTGGTCCGCGACGAACTGCTGGACGGCGTCGTGCGGGTGCGGGTGGAGTTGTTCGGCTCGTTGGGTGCGACCGGCCGCGGCCACGGCTCGGACAAGGCCGTGGTGCTGGGGCTCCAGGGCCAGACACCGGAAACCGTGGACATTGCAACAGCGGACGATCAGGTGGCGGCGGCCGCGCTGGACGCACGGTTGATGCTGGCTGGCCGGCACGGCATCGACTTCAACTTCACCGAGGATGTGCTCCTGCACCGGCGGAAGTCATTGCCCGCACACCCGAACGGCATAATCTTTCGGGCTATGAGCCGCGACGGCGCCGTAGTGCGGGAGCGCACGTATTATTCCGTCGGTGGTGGGTTTGTCGTCGATGAGGAGGCCGTGGGGGTGAACCGGGTGGTTGTGGACCAAACCGTTCTGCCGTACCCGTTCACCACGGCCGATGAGCTTTTGGCTATCTGCGCCCGGGAGGGACTGGGTATCTCCAACGTGATGCTGGCCAACGAGCTCACCTGGCACACGGAGGTCGAGGTGCGAGCGAAGCTGCTGAACATCTGGTCTGTTATGCAGGCATGCGTGGCGAACGGGTGCGCTGCAGACGGTACCTTACCCGGCGGCCTGCGGGTTACGCGCCGGGCTCCGGCGCTGTTCCGCGCTCTGCAGGCGCCGGAGGATCTTGCTGACCCCCTGCGGGCGATGGAATGGGTCAACCTGTTCGCTCTTGCGGTCAACGAAGAAAACGCGGCAGGCGGTCGGATCGTAACGGCGCCCACCAACGGGGCGGCCGGCATTATCCCGGCCGTGCTGCACTATTACCTGAAGTTTGTCCCCGGGGCCGACGACGACGGCGTCGTGCGTTTCTTGCTGACAGCGGGGGCGATCGGAATCCTGTTCAAGCTGAACGCGTCTATCTCCGGCGCCGAGGTCGGATGCCAGGGTGAGGTGGGATCGGCCTGCTCTATGGCCGCCGGCGCCCTCTGCGAAGCGCTGGGAGGAACGCCCATCCAGGCGGAAAACGCCGCGGAAATCGGCATTGAGCACAACCTGGGTCTGACCTGCGATCCCGTGGGTGGGCTTGTGCAGATTCCGTGCATCGAGCGAAACGCAATTGCCAGCGTCAAAGCCATCAACGCCGCACGGCTGGCCCTCTATGGGGACGGCAGCCACAAAGTGTCACTGGACAAGGCCATCAAGACCATGCGCGACACCGGCGCCGACATGATGACCAAGTACAAAGAGACGTCTCGGGGTGGCCTCGCCGTGAATGTGATCGAGTGCTGAGATAAGTATCCCTTCTGCCCGGCAAGCGCCGGAAACGGTTCGCTACAGGCTCACCGTGGACTGCCGCGCGCCCTTAGGCGGTGTCGATGGCCGCGACGGCACCGCCGCCGGGGGTGGGCTCGCATGAGGTGAGGCTGGCGAGGTAGCCATCCATTACTTCTGAACTGATCATCTGTCTTCCTGACTATGAGCCTCGGAATAATCCAGCGGGGTGCTAGCCGCGCAGCCTGGTCATCGTGGGGTCGTACAGCGGATCTGCGGTGACCGTGGCCTGGATGCGCCGACCGAAGTACTCGATCTCAACTGAGTCCCCCACGCTGACAGCCGCGGGAAGGTAAGCGTAGGCGATCGGTTTGGCGACGGTGTAGCCGTAGGCAGCGCTGGTGATGTAGCCGACCGCCTGGTCTTGGTAATAGACCGGTTCTTTGCCCAAGACGATGCTCCGGCCGTCGTCGACCGTCAGGCAGCACAGGTGCCGTGCGGAATTTTCCTCGCTGCGCTCCTCCAACGCTGCCTTTCCGACGAAGGATTCTTTGGCCATTTTCACGGCGAATCCCAGTCCGGCTTCCCAGGGGTCGTGCTCGGTGGTCATGTCCGTGCCCCAGGAGCGGTAACCCTTTTCCAGACGCAGCGAGCCGAACGCTGCACGGCCTGCCGCGATAACACCGTGAGGCTGGCCGGCCTTCCACAGCGCATCCCAGAGGCGCTGCCCGTTGTCTGCACTTGTGTAAAGTTCCCAACCCAGCTCGCCGACGTAGGACAGGCGCATGGCCGTGACATTGACGCCGCCGATGACTACCTCCTTGGTGCGGAAGTAACGGAGACCGTCATTGCTGAAATCGTCACTGCTGACGGTGCTGATCAGGTCCCGGGCGAGGGGTCCCCAGAGGCCAATGCAGCACGTGCCTCCCGTCGTATCGCGTACCTGCACCCAGTCGCTGGCGCTCCCGCTTTCAGTCTGATGACGGGCTGCCCTCTCAAAGTAGGTAGTGTCGATGTTTCCGTTGGCTCCGAGCTGGAAGGTGTCTTTGCTCAGCCGGGCCACGGTGATGTCGCTGCGGATGCCGCCGGTGTCGTCCAGAAGGAGTGTGTACGTCACTGCGCCGGGCTTCTTGTCCATGTCCGCGGTGGTGAGTTCCTGCAGCAGCTTCAGTGCTCCCGGGCCGGAGATCTCGAGGCGCTTGAGCGGAGTCATGTCGTACATGGCCACTGCCGTGCGGGTCTTCCAGGCTTCAGCGGCGGCGATGGGTGAGCTGAACATCCCCGACCAGGCATCGCGAGCTGGCGGTAGCCAGCTGTCGGGCATTTCTTTCAGCAGCTCTGCGTTAGCTTCGAACCAGTAGGGGCGTTCCCATCCGCCGCCCTCCAAGAAGAACCCGCCCAATTGCTTGTGACGGGCGTGGAACGGACTTACACGGAGGTTGCGGGGGGAGAGCTTGGACTGGAGTGGGTGGAGGACGTCGTAGATTTCCACGAAATTCTGTTGCGACGTCTCGTTGACGTATTCCGGGGTCAGCTGGACCTCTTCAAAGCGATGAATATCGCAATCACCCAGATCGATCTCCGACCTGCCGGCGGTCAGCAGTTCGGCAACGGCGCGGGCGATACCAGCAGAGTGGGTCACCCACACGGCTTCGGCGACGAAGAAGCCGTCCAACTCCTTGGACTCGCCCACCAGGGATCCGCCGTCGGGGGTGAAGGAGAAGATGCCGTTGAAGCCATCCTCTATGTCGCTTTCCTGCAGCGCGGGCAGGATCCGCTTGGTGGCTTCCCATGCCGGGAGGAAGTCCTCCAAGGTGAAATCCAGCCGGGAGGGCATGTTGTGTTCGTTGATCGCGGCGGGCTCAAAGGTGCCGAGTTCGTCAAGGTCCACGGGCATGGGGCGGTGAGCGTAGGAACCGATGCCGTAGCGCTCGCCGTGCTCGCGGTAGTACAAGTCCTGATCCTGGTGTCGCAAAATGGGTAAGGAGGCCCCGTTGGGCAGGTCGTTCTTGCCCTTCAACGCCGGCACCGGAGTGGTCTTGACGTACTGGTGGGCCAAGGGCAGAAGAGGAACGGACATGCCGATCATTTCGCCGATCTTGGCCCCCCAGAAGCCTGCGCAGGAAACCACGATGTCCGCTGGGATAACACCTTCGGACGTCTGGACGCCCGTGACGCGTCGGCCGGACTGTTCAATACCCGTCACCATGGTGTTGCCCCGGTACTTGACGCCCGCGGCTTCCGTACGCTTGATCAGCAGTTGAACGGCGCGGGCGGCGTCGGCCAGGCCGTCACTGGGGACATGGAGTCCACCCACTATGTCTTCTTCATTCAGGAGGGGATAGAGCTCCATGCACTCTTCACGAGAAAGAATTTTGCCGCTGATTCCGTATGAGGCTGCGTATCCGAGCTTCCGCTTCAGGTCAGCGAGACGCGTCTCGGTGGTGGCGACCTCGAGGCCGCCGACCTGATTGAAGCAGTTGACGCCGTCCTCGGTCAAGGACAACAGCTTCTCCACCGTGTACTTGGCGAAGAGGGCCATGGACTTTGAGGCGTTGGTCTGGAAGACAAGACCGGGGGCGTGGGACGTTGACCCTCCCGGCATGTTCAGTGGCCCTTGGTCGAGGACAGTGATGTTGTTCCACCCTCGGGTAACTAGTTCATCGGCCAGGTTCGTGCCGACGATTCCAGCTCCGATAATGACAATGCTTGGCGTCGATGCCATGTGGTTTCTCCTACTGGTATTCGTGAGTGTCGATCTCTGCTCGTTTGGTGGCTTCGATTTAGCGGAACACGACGGTGCTGGTCCGATCCAGGAGCACACGGTGTTCGCAGTGCCAGCGGACGGCCCGGGAGAGGGCCAGCGCTTCGGCGTCCTGTCCGACGATCGAAAGAGCGGTCGGTCCATAGCTGTGGTCGACCCTAATGACTTCCTGTTCGATGATTGGCCCCTCATCTAATTCCGCAGTCACGTAGTGAGCCGTGGCTCCAACAAGCTTTACGCCACGGTCGTAGGCCTGGTGGTAAGGGCGTGCACCCTTGAATCCTGGGAGGAAGGAATGGTGGATGTTTATAGCGCGGCCTTCCAAAGAGCGGCAAAGATCATCGGACAGTACTTGCATGTACCGGGCAAGTACGACGAGGTCGATGTTGTGCTCGTCCACCAGTTCCAGCAGGCGCTGCTCGGCGTCTGATTTGGTTTCAGGAGTGACCGGGAGGTACATAAAGTGGACGCCGGCGGCCTCAACCATGGCCCGGTGCGTTTCGTGGTTGGATACCACAAGGGCGATATCGCCCTGGAGGCTTCCGCCCCGCCAGCGAAAGAGCAGGTCGTTGAGGCAGTGCCCGAATTTAGACACCATTACGAGGATGCGTTGCTTCGTCTCGTCATGAAAGCTAAATTTCATGTCGAAGCGGTCAGCAATCGAACGGAATTCTTCCTCGAGCCCGTCGGGGGTGTTGACAGAGGGACCCGAGAAGGCGGTGCGCAGGTGCAGGGTTTCACGGAGGCCGTCATCGAACTGCTGGTGTTCTTCGATGTTGAAGCCACGCTCAAAAAGAAACGTGGTGACCGCGTGCACGATGCCTGCGCGTTCGACGCACGACAGGGTGAGAACGAACTTTTTCGACTGGACTTCCCCAGTAACCTCCGGCTGAGGCAGCGTGCTGGTAGATGAGTCTGTCGCCATTAGCGTCATGTCTCCGCCCTTAGATATATTCTCAAAATTGCCACTGATATATTAGAATTAGGTGCCAGCGTATACTGGTCATTGATAGAGGTCAATAGCGTTGCTGCTTGAATTGAAAGAGGTCCACGGATGGCTGTTGAAGCCTGGGTGAGTGCTGGTGATGTTGCCGCAAAAAGGTCGTTGGCGGATGTTGCGTACGAACGTATTCGGGACCGGCTGCTGACCCTGGACATCCAGCCCGGCGGTCTGCTTAATGATGATGAACTCGCCAAGGACCTTGGCGTCGGGCGGACACCGGTGCGCGAAGCTTTGAAGCGCCTGGAGCTCGATCGCCTCGTTGTCTCCTACCCGCGCAGAGGAACTTTCGCGACGCGCGTGGAGGTTACTGACCTTGCGTTCATTTCCGAAATCCGAATGCAGCTTGAACCCCTTGCCGCTTCCCGGGCTGCCCGCGTGGCTACGGCGTCTGCCAGGGAACAACTGCAGAAGGTCATGCACGCCGTTGAGGCATTCGACGCGAGCGCAGCGTCCGTTGTCGAAACACTTCGGCTGGATGCCAGCGTGCACCGAGGCATCTATGCGGCTGCCGCCAATCCCCACCTCGAAGATGTCCTGATCCGCTACGACAATCTCGCGACACGTATTTGGTGCATGGTCTTGGATCGCCTGCCCGACTTGTCCCGGCACGTCCGTGAGCATTTGGACCTGCTCCGTGCCGTTATCGACGGAGATGAGGCAGGAGCCGCTAACCTCGCGCGGATCCACGTCAGTGGCTTCGAGCACGCGGTACGCGAAGCTCTTTTCGCCGCCTGAGGAAGGCGCCGCCGAGCAGGAAACTCGAGCGCAGCCGTCAGTGGTGCGGGATAGGCTAATTTCACACCCGCATCAAATCAAGGAGATCGCTTTGGCCGCACGACCCGCCACAACCGGCTCTCGGGCCGGCAAGGCAGCCACCGCCCGACCGAATAAGGGCACGGTCATTCCTCAGTTGGGCTGGCATGAGGTGCGTCCGGCCCCGATCGTGCTCGTCTCCGGCACCGAAACATTTCTCGCCGAGCGGGCCATTCGCCAGCTGCGCGATTTTCTCAAGCTTGAAGACCCCAGCCTTGAAATCAGCGACGTGCAGGCCGACAGCTACGCGCCGGGTGAGCTGCTCACCCTCGCGAGTCCCTCGTTGTTTGGTGAGCCGCGCCTGATTCGGGTCAGCAATGTTGAAAAATGCAGCGACACTTTTTTGGCTGAGGCGCTGGACTACCTGGAGAACCCGGCCGACGATACCTATGTCGTGCTGCGGCACGGCGGGGGAGTGCGCGGCAAGAAGCTCCTCGACACCATCCGCGGTGGACTCGGCGGCGCGATCGAAATTGTCTGCAGCGAACTCAAGAAGGACACCGAGAAATACGAGTTTGCGTCCAACGAGTTCAAAGCCGCTGGCAAACGGGTCACGGTCAGTGCCCTGCGCCAGCTCGTGGCGGCGTTCTCTGACGATCTGGCCGAACTCTCCGCCGCTTGCCAGCAGCTCATTTCTGACGCGACGAGCGAGGTCACCGAAACCACGGTCGATCGTTACTACGGCGGTCGGGTCGAAACGAACGCGTTTAAAGTAGCCGACTGGGCCATCGCTGGCCGCAACGGTGAGGCGTTGGTGACTCTGCGGCACGCTCTGTCTTCGGGGGCCGATCCGGTGCCCATCGTCGCGGCGTTCGCGATGAAGATTCGCACTATGGCCAAGGTGTTCGGTGCCCGTGGCGGGTCAGCGCAGCTTGGCGCACAGTTCGGCCTGGCACCGTGGCAGGTGGAACGTGCGCAAAAAGACCTACGCGGCTGGAGTGATGAGGGCCTGGCCCGCTGTATCCTCGCGCTGGCCGAAACGGATGCCGCGGTCAAGGGCGCCGGGCGCGACCCGGTTTTCGCGCTGGAACGCTTGATCGGCGTCATCTCCCGTCGCGGCGAGCATTAGCGGTCGCCGGTGCATCGTGGCGGCAGAGCTCAGCGGTCGCCGGCGTCCGCGACCGTGATGCTTGAGCGGTTCAGGTAGAGCCAAACTCCGTGCTGAAAACTCGGGTTTCCGCAGACCCGGCTGGCCACCCAAACCGGCAGCAGAGTCGACGAACTGGCCAGATCGGTCGGCGTAGCCAGGGCTTCGAACGATGACGGCAGGCTCGGGCAGTATTCGAGTTGCACTCGCCCGGTGATCTCGGTGAACTGCACCGACACCGGTCGTTCGGCGGGCGGCGTCAAGATGCGTAATGCTCCGACGGCGGCGACGGCCAGCAGGGCGGAGACCGCGAACACTGCACCGAGCCTCGAGCGCAAGTGGATGCGCCGAGCCAGGCGCGCAGACCGTGCAGGTTCGAGGTCCCCGGGGTCGTGCTGCCCCGCCGCGGCTGCACCAAAGTAGAACAAGATTCCAATGACTAGAAGCACGATCGAGGCCAGCAAGATGAGCAGCTGGTGACGCGGACTGCCGGACACCGCATCGTTCGCGAGGACAGCCAGCCACACCGCGACGACGAAGGCTACGGCGCTGAGCAATGCGGCGACAAAACGAGCGTGCGCACGCTGATGCAGAACGCTTTCGGCGGTGCTAAAACTCGCCGGCGGGGTGCTCTTCACCGCGTCAGTCTAGTGGGGTCACTGGCCCAGCACTGCTGCTTATCAATTCGTGCCGGGCACGCTGTCAACAACAAGAAAACCCCCGCCGATGTGGCGGGGGTTTCTGTGCAACGAAGGCATTAGCCGCTCGTTGGGAGCCGGGACAAATACCTCACGTGCGGGTGTTGACTAGACGAGTGCGGAAACGGCCTTCGCGATGGCCGACTTCTTGTTCGCAGCCTGGTTCTGGTGGATGACACCCTTGCTGACGGCCTTGTCGAGCTTCTTGGAAGCAAAGGCGAGACCGACGACGGCCTTGTCCTTGTCGCCAGCGGCAATCGCGGTACGAGTCGCGCGAATCGCGGACTTGAACTCGCTCTTGACGGCCTTGTTGCGCTCCTGGGCCTTCTTGTTGGTGCCAATTCGCTTGATCTGCGACTTGATATTTGCCACGTTTTTTACGCTTTCGTTAGGTTCTAGTACGGACAGCCGTTCAGCGGGTAGAGGGCGCTTGAGCGGCGAAAATCGTGCGGGGTGGGACCCAACACGCAAGCCAACCACTAACGCTACCAGTAATCGGCCCGACCCCCAAACCGCACGAGCCCACTCACGCGGTACCGGATGCCAGATCACGCAGCTCCCACGCATCGTGAAAAGGGGTTGGTGACGAGCTACTGCAGGGTCTGCTCCAGGTACTGCTCGAAGTCCGTGCAGACCAGGCGGCCGATCGCCCCGTTGACGATGGGAAGTTGCGGCGGAACATGCTCGCACTCGACGTTTTGCGATGATGGGCACGCCGATGTTCATGCACTCCCCGACCTCAACCTGGAACCCGCGATCTTCCAGACTCTGGATCGCGAAGTCGGGTCGCGGCCACCCGTCCAGGCGGCTGCGCAGGCCAAGCGGATGACCGCGCCCGCTTGGCCGCGGGTAGTCCCCGCTGCTACCGGTCGCCCCGCAAGCGGATGCCCTGGCCTCAGGCCGTCGGCGACACCAGTCCGGTGATCCGCAGCAGTATGGCCGTGAAGAGCTCCGGTTGAGCGAGGCTCGACAGGTGCGTCGCCCGTGGCACCAGGACGACCTCCCCGGTGCGGCAGGCAGCCAGAAAACGGCGCTCGTTCAGCCGAAAATGATCCAGCGCTCCGTTGACCAGCCAGACCGGACCGGGATACGCGGCGAGGCTGGTTAGCGGAGTCAGCGTCGACGTCGCCTGCAGCCCGGAGTCCATCACGTCGAGCGCGGCGCCGCCCGCAAGCACATCGCGGGCGCCCGCGGCGGGTAGCAGGAGACGCACCAGGTTCTCGTGCAGCCACAAGCCTCGATCGGGCAGTCGATGAATGGCCCGGGCCAACAACCGATAGCCCTCGAGAAATACGCCCAGGGGTACGGCGCTACAACCGGCCGCTACCAGCCCGGCCACGCGATCGGGGTGCTCGGCGGCGTAGGCGACGGCGTAATAGCCGCCGAGAGAGAGGCCGACGAGCAGCACCCGGCCGCCGAGCGCTGCCACTCCGTCGTCGATGGCGGCGAGCGCTGCCGGTACTGTGAACGGCTCGCTCATCCGCTGCCCGTGGCCGGGCAGATCGATCGCGAGCACCGGGTAGCCGGCCGCTCGGAGCGCCTGCTCCTGATAACGCCACATCGTGGCCGAGGTACGGATGCCGTGCACGAGCAGAACCGGCACAGGGGCCTCGGAAGTCGCCATGCCCGTGAGCATAGTCAGCCGCAGGACCAGTCAGCTGGGCGTCCGCCCCTGGCTGCGCCAAACCGTTCTGATCAGCGGCCCAGCCGGCAGCGCGCGGGGACCCACAAGGCGCGCGGTCTACTTCGTTGCTGCGCAACATGCCTAGGCTGAAGTTATGACAACTGCGCCCACGCCCACTTTGACCGCCATCATCAATGCTCGCGTCGTTCCGGTTCTCGGCGACACCATCCCGAAGGGTACTGTGCTGATCGAGAACGGTCGCATTCGCGCCATTGGTGCCGATCTGAGTGTTCCCAGTGGCGCAGAAATCATCGATGCGAGCGGCAAATGGGTGCTTCCCGGTTTCATCGAAGCGCACGGGCACGTGGGCATCCACGAAGAGGCAAACGGATGGGCCGGCAACGACACCAACGAAATGACCGGTCCGAACATGGCCGCGGTTCGAGCCATCGACGCCATCAACATTGACGACGAGGGCTTTCGCGATGCGCTCTCCGGTGGAGTCACCACGATCGTGGTCAAGCCCGGCTCCGGCAATCCGATCGGCGGCCAGTCGGTTGCGATCAAGAGCTGGGGCGGCCGCACCATCGACGAACAGGTGATCAGCGACTCGGTGAGCATCAAGAGCGCCCTCGGCGAGAACCCCAAGCGGGTCTATGGGGAGAAGTCGCAAACCCCGAGCACCCGCCTCGGCGTCAGCCTAATTATCCGCCAGGCCTTCGTCGACGCGCAGAACTACGTCGAGGCGCGTGATGCCGCCGCGAAGAAGGGCGACGCGTTCACCCGCGACCTCGGCAAGGAAGCCCTGGCCAGGGTGCTCTCCGGCGAACTGGCCTGGGACCAGCACGTACACCGCCACGACGACATTGCCACGGCCATCCGCCTGGCCGAAGAATTCGGTTATCGTCTCGTGATCAACCACGGCACGGAAGGCCACAAGATCGCCGAGGTGCTGGCCGAGAAGAACATTCCGGTCATCTTCGGTCCGATGCTCACCGCGCGCACCAAGGTCGAACTGCGCGACCGCGCCATCGGCAACCTGGCCGTGCTTGCCGCCGCCGGTGTGCGCGTCGCCATCACGACCGACCACCCCGTCGTCCCGGTGAACTTTCTCGTGCACCAGGCCTCCCTGGCAGTGAAGGAGGGGCTACCGGTGCAGACCGCGCTCGAGGCCCTCACCGTCAACCCGGCTGTGATCCTCGGCCTCGACTCCCGGGTCGGGTCACTCACCGTGGGACTCGACGCCGATGTCGTCGTCTGGTCTGGCGACCCGCTCGACCTCGGCTCGCGCGCCGAGCTGGTGCTCATCGACGGCGTCGAGGTTTACCGCCACAGTGACGGTTTCGGCCGGGTCGTGGAGCGCGCGCACCGCGCCTGAGCCGAGTCGGCCAGCGCTTGGCGGCTCGGGGAGACGGTACAACCCGGCCGAGCATGGAAGAATAGACGGACTATGTCACCGAGAGCCCTTCACGCGCTGGAACCGGCCGCCACGGCCCCCGAGTTCATTCGCAATTTTTGCATCATCGCCCACATCGACCATGGCAAGTCGACGCTCGCCGACCGGATGCTGCAGATCACCGGCGTCGTCGACGAGCGCTCCATGCGGGCCCAGTACCTGGACCGCATGGATATCGAGCGGGAACGTGGCATCACCATCAAGAGCCAGGCCGTGCGCATGCCGTGGGAGCTGGACGGCGTCACCTATGCGCTGAACATGATTGACACCCCCGGCCACGTCGACTTCACCTACGAGGTCTCGCGCAGCCTCGCCGCCTGCGAGGGCGCCATCTTGCTGGTCGACGCGGCCCAGGGCATCGAAGCCCAGACCCTCGCCAACCTCTACCTCGCCCTTGAGAACGATCTCACGATCATCCCGGTGCTCAACAAGATCGACCTGCCGGCGGCCGACCCCGACAAGTACGCCCGTGAACTCGCGAGCCTCATCGGCGGACGCCCCGAAGATGTGCTGCGCGTCTCCGGCAAGACCGGCGCCGGGGTCCAGGAACTGCTCGACCTCGCCACGACCATGATTCCCGCGCCCAAGGGCAACCCGGATGCCGCCGCTCGCGCCATGATCTTCGACTCGGTCTACGACAGCTACCGCGGCGTCGTCACGTACGTGCGCATGATCGATGGGCACTTGAAGGCCCACGAAAAAATCCAGATGATGTCGACCAAGGCGACCCACGAGATCCTCGAGATCGGTGTCATCTCGCCCGAACCGATGGAAAGTAAGGGGCTCAAGGTCGGCGAGGTCGGCTACCTGATCACCGGCGTGAAGGATGTTCGGCAGTCCAAGGTCGGCGACACCATCACGACCGCCCTCCGCCCGGCGACCGACGCGCTCCCCGGCTACAACGAACCGCAGCCCATGGTGTTTTCCGGGCTGTACCCCATCGACGGCAGCGACTACCCGGCGCTGCGCGAAGCGCTCGACAAGCTCAAGCTCTCCGACGCCAGTCTCGGGTACGAGCCGGAGACTTCCGTCGCTCTCGGTTTCGGCTTTCGCTGCGGCTTTCTCGGCCTGCTTCACCTTGAGATCATCACCGAACGCCTCGAACGCGAGTTCAACATCGACCTCATCACGACGGCGCCGAGCGTGCCGTACGAGGTCACCACCGACGATAAACGCACCATCACGGTGACCAACCCGAGCGAATATCCCACCGGCAAGATCGCCAAGGTGCTCGAACCCATGGTCAAGGCAGCCATCCTTGCGCCCAAGGACTACGTCGGCGTCATTATGGAGCTGTGCCAAAGTCGCCGCGGCACCCTGCTCGGCATGGAATACCTCGGCGAAGACCGGGTCGAGATTCGCTACACAATGCCGCTCGGCGAGATTGTGTTCGACTTCTTCGACATGCTCAAGGGCCGCACCGCCGGCTACGCCTCGCTCGACTACGAGCCCTCCGGCGAGCAGGAAGCCGACCTGGTCAAGGTCGACATCCTGTTGCAGGGCGAGCAGGTCGACGCGTTTTCTGCCATCGTGCACCGCGACAAGGCCTATGCCTACGGCGCGCTCATGACCGGTCGCCTGCGCAAACTTATCCCGCGCCAGCAGTTCGAGGTTCCCATCCAGGCCGCGATCGGCGCCCACATCATCGCCCGCGAGAGCATTTCGGCGATGCGTAAGGACGTGCTCGCCAAGTGCTACGGCGGTGACATCTCGCGCAAGCGCAAACTGCTGGAGAAGCAGAAAGAGGGAAAGAAACGCATGAAAATGGTCGGCCGGGTCGAAGTTCCCCAGGAAGCGTTCATCGCCGCGCTGTCGGGGGACATCGAGACGAAAGACAAGAAGTAAAGCGGATGCGCAGGGCTACTTTCACCGACGCCGCTGTCAGCTACGCTGCCATCGGCGGCACGCTGGCGCCCGACCTGATGAGCTATCCGCCCAAAGGGTACCGACCAATGGAACAGAGCGTCCGGCTGGGCAGCTCAAAGGAACGTTTTGAAGCGGCGACGAAGCTGCTGATGACGTGGGGGATCCAGCGCGGCAGCGGCATGGAGGTGACCGATCTTGAAAACGGCACCGGCGTGCAGTACACCCCGGTGACCTTTCAGCCCGACGGTACGCCGGCGGCCAGCCAGCAGCATCCGGTGAACGAAGCGACCTTCGACGACGACGGCACCCCGTATATCGCCAACGGTATGACCGCGACGCTGAAAATGAAGGTCTGGCTCTTTGCCGTGACCGCGCCGGTGCGCGTGGTCTACGTCATCGACGAGGCCGCCCGCATCGGGTTTGCCTACGGAACTATGACCGGCCACCCCGAGAGCGGCGAAGAATCCTTTATCGTCGAACACCGGGACGACGACTCGGTCTGGCTGACCATCCGCTCCTTCTCGCGGGCCAGCACCTGGTACTACCGCCTGGCCTGGCCGGTGCTGCGCTTTCAGCAGGCGAAATTCACCAAGCTGTACCTGCGGGCCCTGCATCCCGTCGGCGCGATCAAATAACGCGCATCAAATAAAACGTACTGGAGCACTCCCATGGCCGGACCCCACCCCGTCGGCGACCCCGCACCCGACGACGGACTCCTTCCCGCATCAGCGGCCGTTAGTGCGGCCGAACGCGATTTCGGCGTCTACCTGCACGTGCCGTTCTGCCGGGTGCGCTGCGGCTACTGCGACTTCAACACCTACACCGCGACCGAACTGCGCGGCGTCAAACAAAGTGACTACGCCAGCCAGGCCGTGCTCGAGGTGGAGGCTGCCGCCGGCATCCTCACCGCGTCGGGCGTGCCGGCCCGCGAAGTTGCCACGGTGTTCTTCGGCGGAGGCACGCCAACGCTGCTGCCGGTGACCGACCTCGTGAAGATGCTCAGTGCCGTGCGTGACCGGTGGGGCCTGCAGGACGGCGCCGAGGTCACCACCGAGGCCAACCCCGACTCGGTCGATGCCGCCTACCTCGGCGCCCTCGCCGATGCCGGCTTCACCCGCGTGTCGTTCGGCATGCAGTCCGCGGTGCCGCACGTGCTTGCGACGCTTGAACGCACCCACGACCCCGAGCGGGTACCGCTCGTCGTGGAGTGGGCCCGGGCCGCGGGGCTCGACGTGAGCCTCGACCTGATCTACGGCACGCCGGGGGAGTCCCTCGCGAACTGGCGCACGAGTCTCGAACAGGCGCTTAGTTTGCACCCCGACCATCTGAGCGCCTATTCGCTCATTGTCGAAGACGGTACCAAGCTCGCCCGGCAGATTCGCCGCGGTGAGGTCGCTCCGACCGACGACGACCAGCAGGCTGACTTCTACGAGCTGGCCGACGAACTGCTCGCCGCCGCCGGGTACGCCTGGTATGAGGTCAGCAACTGGGCCACGAGCGACGCCCACCGTTCGCGTCACAACCTCGCTTACTGGACCGGCCAGGACTGGTGGGGCGTTGGCCCCGGCGCACACAGCCACGTCGGAGGTGTGCGTTGGTGGAACGTCAAGCATCCGGCAGCCTATGCCGAACGGATGCTGGCGGGCCTCTCTCCGGCCGCCGGCCGCGAGATGCTCGACGCTCCCACCCGTGAGCTCGAACGCATCCTCTTGCAGAGCCGGATCCGCGCCGGAATCCCGGTCGCATCGTTGTCGCCGGCGGGCCGCATCGAGGTCGCCGGACTCATTGCCGACGAGCTCATCAACGCCAAAGCCGCCCTCGCCGGGACAATCGAATTGACCCTGCGCGGGCGGCTTCTGGCCGACGCCGTGGTGCGGCGCCTCAGCGATTAGCTAAAGAATTTGATGCTGAGCGGGTAGGCGTATCCCTGCCCGCGGTTGGCCGCCAGCGCGGCCAGGATCGAGAAGATGATGCCGAGGACGAAGGCCACCGGCAAGATCAGGTATCCAATCAGGATGGCTGTCAACGCGCCCGCCACCACATAGACGATCGCCAGGGTGATCTGAAAGTTCAGCGCCGTCGCGCTGTGAGCGCGAATGAACGGACCACGATCGCGCAGCACGATGTAACCGATGAGGCCGGGTACAAAAGCGAGCAGAATGCCGCCGACGTGAATTAAAGTCGCCCACATTTTCTCGTCAGCGGGGCTCATCGGCTGGTGGGGGACACTCTGCGAATAGGGATTTTGCGGTGGGGTGGATTCATACGGGTTTGTGCGCGGATCGTTCTCGGACATGTGGTCTCCTGTTCGAGCAATTCGGTCTGGTCGTGGCGGTTTCGGCTCGTACTCACCGGAACCATTCGAACAGTTGTGCACGGGCTAATCCTGCCGCAACCAGACTAACCGTCCGAGGGGTGAACTGACCGGTCGGCTACTTGATCAGGCGAATCGACAACGGATATCGGTAGTTTCGGCCATCCTTGGCCTGCATGAACCCGAGGATCGAAAAGATCACCCCGGCCAGCCAGACGAGCCAGCCCAAACCTGCGAGCATTCCGCCGATCCCAAAGGTCACGATGGCGAGGAACGTGGAGACGACGATGACGGCGACAGAGACGATCAGGAGGGTGATCTGAAAGTTGAGCGCCTCTTTTGCTTCGGTGTTGGTGAATCGTCCGCGTTCCTTGAACACCAGCCAGATGATCAGGGAGGGCAGCAGGCCGAGGATGCCGCCAAGGTGCGCGAGCGAGGCCCACTGTCGGTCGTCGGCTTCGGAGAGGGGGGCTGCTGTGAGCGGGGTGCTGTAGGGGCTCCCTCCCGGCTGCTGGCCGTAGCCGGGCTGCTGCCCGCCCTGTGGCTGTCCGACGTTCGGTTCACGATAGTTTGGATCGTTCGGAGGTTGTGACTGTGGATCGCTCATGATCGTCCCCTTCACTAAACGCGCTGGGCGGGTATAACGGTAATTAAACCCTCCCTTCTGGCTGCTGGCAATGGGTCTGCTCGGGCAGTCGCGATATGATTAGCAGTCAGTGGATGCGAGTGCCAACGATGCGCCGGCAAACCTGCGTTCCAGCGTGACTACCGGAGCGCGCGGCAAACGGCATCCGCTCAACTGAAGCTGGACCCCACGAATCAGGAAGGCGGGTGCAATGGTTTCCGACCGTGGCCTCGATGTGTTGCGCGTCATCGTGCAGGACTACGTTGCCTCTCGTGAACCCGTTGGCTCCAAATCCATCGTTGATCGGCACGCCTTCGGTGTCTCCGCCGCCACCATCCGCAACGACATGGCCCTGCTCGAAGAAGAAGACCTGATCGCAGCGCCGCACACCTCGTCGGGCCGCATCCCCACCGACAAGGGCTACCGAGTTTTCGTCGACCACCTCGCCGACCTGCGACCACTCACTCCGGCGCAGCGTCAAGCCATTGAAACCTTCCTGGGTCACCCCGCCGACCTTGACGAGGTGCTCGTGCGCAGTGTGCGACTGCTTTCCCAGCTCACTCATCAGGTCGCGCTCGTGCAGTATCCCTCGGTGTCCCGCGCCAAGGTGCGGCACGTCGAGTTCGTGCCGCTGACCGAGACACGTATTCTGTCGGTGCTGATCACAGATTCCGGCGGGGTGGAACAGCGCGTGATCGACCTGCCGCGTGCGCTCGACGAGCAGACGCTCGTCGAAGTGCGCGCTCGACTCAATGCCGCGGTCGTTGGACTCGGCATGGCCGAGGCCAGAGCAGCCCTCGCCGCGAGCGTGTGGCCGAACGCGCCGATGCTGCAACCGCTCATCGACCTCATCACGAGCACCCTCGCCGACCAGATCGGCACCAACCGCCAGGATAAACTCGTCATGGCGGGGGCAGCGAACCTCGTGCGCACCGAGGAAGATTTCTCCGGCAGCATCTACCCGGTGCTCGAAGCTATCGAAGAGCAGGTCGTGTTGCTACGCCTGTTCGGCGAGATGGAGACCGACCAGCATGGAGTTTCGGTGAGCATCGGCCGGGAGAACGCGGCGTTCGGCCTGCCCGAGGCCAGCGTGCTGACCAGCGGCTATACCGCGAACGGCAACCTTGCCCGCCTGGGCGTGCTCGGTCCCACGCGCATGGATTACTCCAACAACATGGCGGCGGTGCGCGCCGTCGCTCGCTACCTCTCCCGCCTGCTCGGCGAGACCTAAGACTGCTGCTGCCTCGGCGGCTTCATCATTATTTCGAACAACCATCACAACTCAAGGAGAGCCACCTTTGGCTGACCACTACGAAGCGCTTGGCGTTGACCGCGACGCAACGACCGATCAAATCAAGAAGGCCTATCGCCGCCTCGCCCGTGAACTGCACCCCGACGTCAATCCCGGCGCTGAAGCGTCGGAACGCTTTAAAAGCATCACCCATGCCTACGACGTGTTGAGCGACGCGAAACAACGTCAGAAATACGATCAGGGCGGCGGTCAGAACGGCGGCTTCGACGGGCAGAACTTCGGCAACTTCGGCGACATCTTTGAGACCTTCTTCGGCGGGGGCGGCGGCAGCAGCCGCGGTCCGCGCTCCCGCCGCGAACGCGGCCAGGACGCCCTCATCCGGGTTGAACTCGACCTCGATGAGGTTATCTTCGGCACGCACCGCGACCTCGAGGTCGACACCGCGATCGTGTGCGACACCTGCAAGGGCTCCTGTTGCGCCCCCGGAACATCACCGATCACCTGTGACATCTGCCACGGTACCGGCAGCATCCAGCGCGCCGTTCGGTCCCTGCTCGGCAACGTGATGACGTCGAGCCCATGCGGCACCTGCCGCGGCTACGGCACCATCATCGCAACGCCGTGCATGACCTGCTCCGGTCAGGGCCGCGTACGCGCCCGCCGCACGGTTCCGGTAGACATTCCGGCCGGAGTCGACACCGGCCTGCGCCTGCAGATGCCCGGCAGCGGAGAGGCCGGTCCGGCCTCTGGCCCGAATGGCGACCTCTACCTCGAGATGAAGGTGCGCCATCACGACGTGTTCAGTCGCGACGGTGACGACCTCATGTGCTCGCTCGACGTGTCGATGACGAGTGCAATCCTTGGCACCAACGTCACCGTGAAGGCCCTCGACGGCGACATCGAGGTGGAGATTCGCCCTGGTTCGCAAAGCGCAGAGGTGCTCACGATCAAGGACCGTGGCATCACCAAGCTGCGCGGCAGCGGCCGAGGCGACCTGAAGATCGGCATCCACGTGCTGACGCCGACCAAGCTCGACCACAAGGAACGCGACCTGATCGAGCAGTTCGCTGCCCGTTATGCAGCGCCGGCGCCATCCCTGAGCCAGTACCAGCAGGGCTTGTTTGCGAAGCTGCGCGACCGGTTCCTCGGCTGACGTGGCACATTTCTATCTGCAGGAGACGCTCCGGGCGGCGCAGTGTCGCCCGGGGGCGGTCGTTTCTGTTGATGGCGCTGAGGCGCGCCACGCGGTCACGGTCAGCCGGGTGCGTCCCGGAGACCGGCTCCGCGTAGGCAACGGAGCCGGGTTGCTGCTGCAGGGAACGGTGCTGACGGCGGAGGCTACGGTGTTGACCCTGCGCGTCGATGACGCGAGCGAGACCGCGGCGGTGACGCCGCGCATCCGCTTGGTGCAGGCTCTCGCCAAAGGGGATCGCGATGAACTGGCCATTCAGGCTGCCACCGAACTCGGCGTTGACGGCGTCATTCCCTGGGCCGCAGCCCGTTCCATCACCAAGTGGGAGGGCCCGAAGATAGCCAAGGGCCACGAACGCTGGATCAGCATTGTGCGCGAGGCGAGCAAGCAGTCCATTCGGGCTTGGCTGCCAGGCGTCGCCCCGCTTGCCAGCACCAAACAACTGGCCGTACTCGCCGCCACCACACGGATGCTGCTGCTCGACCCGACCGCAAGCGGTCGCCTCACCGAGGTGGCCGCGCCCACCGACGACCGCGACATTCTGCTCGTCGTCGGGCCGGAAGGTGGAATTTCCCCGGCCGAACTGCTCCTGCTGGAACAAGCCGGCGCGACCCAGGTGCGCCTCGGTGACACCGTGCTGCGTACGTCGACCGCCGGTCCTGCCGCCCTCGCAATCCTCAATGCGACCCTGGGTCGTTGGTAGTGCGTGCCGCTGGTAGCGCCGCTTAAGATAGAGGTATGTCTCCTTCCGGTTTTGAACCGACCATTTTCAGCCGCATTATCGCGCGTGAGATTCCGGCGACGATCGTCGCCGAGACCGAACAGATCATCGCGTTTGTCGACATTGCCCCGAAAGCCCCGGTACACGTCGTCATCACCACCAAAGACCCGCAGTACCAGAACGTGGTCGAACTGGCCGCGGGCAACCCGGCCCTCCTGGCCGAACTCGTCGCGGTAGCCGAGCGCATTGCTGCCGAACGAACCAACGGGCAGTTCCGCCTTGTCTTCAACACCGGAGCGGCCGCTGGCCAGACCGTCTTCCACGTGCACGCCCACCTGCTGGGCAGTCCGGAACCGACCGACTCGCTGGGGGAGGACTCGCTTGGCGCCCTCTGAGCCCCACAACGCCAAATCCGGCAGCTCCAGCGCCAGCGTCAACACCGAGTTGCGCTTCACCGTCGACGGCGTCGCCATGGTGCGCCTGCTCGGTCCCGAAGATCGCTACCTGAGCACCATTGAGGCTGCATACCCCAAGGTTGACGTGCACGTGCGCGGCAATGACGTGACCCTGAGCGGCTCGGCCGACGAGGTGGCGGCAGTGCGTCGGCTGATCGAGGAACTGCAATTGGCACTGGGTACTGGCCACGATCTCGGCGAGATCGAAATCGCCACCTCAGCGCGAATGCTCGCCGCCGACAGTTCCTTGAGCCCATCCGCGCAACTCGGCGCCCCCATCCTCACGGCGCGGAACAAAAGCATTCGGGCCAAGTCGATCGGGCAGAAGGACTATGTCGACGCGATCGACGACAACACGATCGTGTTCGGCATCGGCCCGGCCGGAACCGGCAAGACCTACCTGGCCATGGCTAAAGCGGTGCGGGCGCTGCAGAACAAAGAGGTCGAGCGCATCATCCTGACCCGCCCGGCCGTCGAGGCCGGGGAAAGGCTGGGTTTTCTGCCTGGCACCCTCACCGACAAGATCGACCCGTACCTGCGCCCGCTCTACGATGCGCTCGGCGAAATGCTCGACCCGGAGCTCATTCCCAAATTACTTGCTGCTGGCACGATCGAGGTGGCACCGCTGGCCTACATGCGCGGGCGCACCCTCAATGCGAGCTTTGTCGTGCTCGACGAAGCCCAGAACACCACCCCGGAGCAGATGAAGATGTTCCTGACTCGCCTGGGGTTCGGCTCAAAGATGGTCATCACCGGGGACGTCACCCAGATCGACCTGCCGGCCGGCACGAGCGGCCTGAAACTGGTCACGCGCGTGCTCGACGGGATCGACGACATCCACTTTGCGTATTTGACCAGTGCCGATGTCGTGCGGCACTCACTGGTGGGGCGCATCGTCGACGCCTACACCGAGTACGACGCGCACAAGCAGGCCCTACGCCAGGAGAGTGCTGAAGCCCGAGAATTTGCCACCCGTGGCCCCCAGCGCACGAGCGCTTCGGGCCGCAACCCGAAACGGAGTTCCAGTTGAGCATCGAAATCAACAACGAGTCGGCTATCCCGGTCGATGAGGCTGCCATCTTGCGGCTCGCTGCCTTCGCGCTCGACACCATGCATGTACACGCCGACGCCGAACTCGCCATCGTGCTCGTCGATGAGGGTGCCATGGAACAGCTGCACGTGCAGTGGATGGACGAACCCGGCCCCACCGACGTGCTGAGCTTTCCGATGGATGAACTGCGCCCCGGTACCGAAGAGCAGGAGACCCCGCCGGGCCTGCTCGGGGACATTGTGCTCTGCCCGCAGGTCGCCAAGGAGCAGGCAGAAACCGCTGGCCACAGTACCCTCGACGAACTGCTGCTGCTCACCACCCACGGCGTGCTACACCTGCTCGGCTTTGATCACGCGGAACCGGCGGAAGAGAAGGAGATGTTCGGTATCCAGCGCGATATCCTCATCGGTTTCGCCATGCAGGAACGACAACGCCACTGATGCACATCGTCTGGTTCATTTACCCGGCTGTCGTCCTGGTCGTCTTTGCCGGACTGATGGCCGCCGTCGACGCCGCGATCATGACTCAGTCCCGGGCCGACATCGCGAGCATGGTGGCGACTCATCGCGCCAAACGGTCGTTGCAGGCCATCGCCGACGATGCCGGCGCGCACCTTAACGCGATCAATTTCATTCGTATCACCGCCGAGACCACGGCCGCCGTCCTGGTCACGCTGGTCTTCGCGACCACGATCGAGGCCGTCTGGCTGGCTTTGCTGCTGTCGGCGCTCATCATGACCTCGGTGTCGTTTGTGCTCGTCGGTGCCAGCCCGCGCAGCGTCGGCCGGGCCCACCCGGTCGATTTGCTGGCCGCGACTGCGTTGCTCGTCCACATCGGACGCGTTCTGCTCGGACCCATCGCGAATGCCCTCGTCGCCCTCGGTAACCGGGTCACTCCCGGGCGCACCAAACTCGCGACGTTCACCTCCGAAGACCAGCTGCTCAGCATGGTGGACGAGGCGACCGAGCTCGATGTGATTGAGGAAGATGACCGCGAGCTCATTCACTCCATCTTCGAGTTCAGTGAGACGGTCGTGCGAGAGGTGATGATTCCTCGCACCGACATGATTACCATCGACGCCGACGCCAGTATCGACGCGGCAATGGGCCTGTTCCTGAGCAGCGGCACGTCGCGCCTGCCCGTGTTGGACGGTGAGGTCGACGACGTCGCCGGCATTCTCTACCTGCGTGATGTGGCCCGACTGGTTTTCGAGCGGCCCCTCAACGCCCTCCAGCTCACCGTGGCCGACCTGGCCAGACCGGCCGTGTTTGTGCCGGAGTCGAAGAAGGCCGACGAGATGCTGCGGCAGATGCAGTTGGAGTCCAACCACCTGGCCATGGTCGTCGACGAGTACGGCGGAATCGCCGGACTGCTCACCCTCGAAGACCTAATTGAGGAGCTCGTCGGTGACATTTCCGACGAGTACGACCGTGATGTGGTCGAGGTCGAAGACCTCGGCGACGGGCATTTTCGGGTGAGTGCGCGACTTCCGGTCGATGAACTGGGTGAGCTGTTCGATCTCGAACTCGACGATGACGACGTCGACTCGGTGGGTGGCCTGCTGGCCAAGGCTCTCGGTCGATTGCCCGTTGCCGGGTCGGTAGCCTCGGTCAGTGGGCTCAACCTCACCGCCGAGCGCACCGAGGGACGCCGCAAGCGCATCAGCACCGTGCTGGTGGAACGCGATGCGGCTTTGATCGATGCGCAGACCGCATTCCTCCCGGTACCGACGAGTACCCCAAGAACAGTGTCAGATGATGAAGGAGAACGGTCATGACCGGAGCAACCGAGGCACTCCCCGCCGATTATCGAGCGGGATTCGTCTCGTTCGTGGGACGCCCCAACGTGGGCAAGTCCACCCTGACGAACGCGCTGGTGGGCGAGAAAGTGGCGATCACCTCGTCGAAGCCGCAAACCACCCGCCGCGCCATTCGCGGTATCGTGCACCAGAAGAACGGCCAGCTCATTCTGGTGGACACCCCCGGCATCCACCGTCCACGCACCCTCCTCGGTGAGCGACTCAATAGCCTGGTCACCGCGACCCTGGCCGGCGTCGACGTGATCGGCCTGTGCATCCCGGCCAACGAGCCAATCGGCCCGGGCGACAAGTTCATCAACGAGCAACTGGATGCCTTCCCTCGCGCAAAAAAGGTCGCCATCGTCACCAAGATCGACGCGTCCTCCAAAACCAACGTTGCCAACCAGTTGCTGGCTGTTTCGCAGTTGCGGGATTGGGAGGCGATCGTGCCGATCTCCTCGACCAGCCGTATCCAGCTGGACACCCTCGCGGCCGAACTGCTGCGTCTGCTGCCGCACGCGGATGCCCCGCTCTACCCGGCCGACGCCGTCACGGACGAGACCCTCGAATCACGCATCTCGGAGTTCATTCGGGAGGCCGCCCTCGAGGGCGTCACCGACGAGCTGCCGCACTCAATCGCCGTGACCATCGATGACATCATCGAGCGCGACGACCAGGAACTGGTTGAGATCTACGCCAATTTGTTCGTGGAACGAGACAGCCAGAAGGGCATCATCATTGGCAAGTCGGGCAGCCGGCTCAAGGATGTCGGTACCCGCGCGCGCAAGCAGATCGAGCCCCTTGTCGGTAAGCGCGTCTTTCTCTCGCTGCGTGTGAAGATCGCCAAGGAATGGCAGCGCGACCCGAAGCAGCTCGGTCGCCTCGGCTTCTAACCTGTCGGGCAGGCGCCTCGGGTGTCCGCCCGAAACCGTCAACTCGCCCATGTCGCTGATTACACCGTTCGTAAGGCGACGCGCGGGTGACCCGGTCTTGCCTCGGCCTCGCCCCGTCCTCGTCCCGCTGGTAGAGCTGGTCGAGACCGCCATCTCGTGACGTACCGCTGTGTCGGGCTCCGGTCATGGCGGGCGGTGCGGGCGGACGTCTCGACGATGCGAACGTCAGCCGTCTCGTCCGGGCGAACGCCTAGTCTCGGTAGGCGTCGCGCGGGTGACCCGGTCTTGGCTCTTCCCCGTCCCGCGTGTCGAAACCGCATCTCGTGACGTACCGCTGTTTGCGATTCCAGCCAGTGGGGTAGTCGGCAGCAGCGGGTCGAGCCAGAACGGTTCCTGCATGAGCGGATTCTTGCTGGGAAGGGCGATCAGGGTTTGCTCGGGGTCGATTTCGACCGGGGGGTGCAGCCAGTATTGGCCACCCAGTAGCAGGACCTGCCAATGTCGGTTGTGGAGCAGCAGGTGATGCAGTGCACAGAGCAAGATGGCTTGGTCGATGTTGGTGAGTCCTTGATCGGCCCAGTTTTTGATGTGGTGGGTTTCGGTCCACGATGGTGGTTGTTCGCAGCCGGGCCAGCGGC
>NZ_SOHN01000013.1:0-109918 GCF_004404025.1 Cryobacterium serini | reverse complement strand
CTCTGCCCGTGGTGACGACCAGCTTCACGGCCTCGTCTTTGTACTCAGGGGTGAAGTCCCGACGTGATCTTGCCATAGTGAACATTCTCTCTTGTGAGGTGTCCACACAACGGGGTCAAGGCCAGTGCGGGTCATCGTCACCGAACACGATCGCCCCACCACCATCCACGCTCCGGCTGCCGACGCGAGTGCCGCAACCGGGTGTGCCGCAACCGGGCGTGCCGCAACCGAGCGTGGTGCGAGCAATGAGGCCGGTCAGGCCACCGAGACAACCGAGAACGCCGCGCTCGTCACCGCAATGGGCAGCGATATGGGCAGCGAGACGGGTAACGAGCGGGCACCGGGCGGGACGTCGAGTGGTGAGTCTGGTGGACGGGGCACCGGAAACGCCCGGGCGGCCCGCATCACAAAGACGTTCGGATATTTCGAAGGCAACCCGGCGACGGTTTCGGGGGAGACGATTTGCCGCCAACTGTGCGATGCGGGCTACCTCGGTATTCTGTTCAGTCAGGCCGGGCAGCCCCTGAATGTTGGACGTGAGCGACGACTCTTCAACCGTGAGCAACGCAGGGCTTTGGCGGTGCGCGACGGCGGATGCCGCTGGCCCGACTGTGAGCAACCGCCGTCGTGGACCGAGGCGCACCACATCGAAAACTGGCTTGATCTGGGACTTTCCAATATTGATCAAGCCATACTATTCTGTGCGCACCACCACCTGTTACTCCACAATCGGCACTGGACGGTGCTTGTGCTCAACGACCAATATTGGCTGCAACCGCCGGTCGAGATCGACCTCGAGCAAACGCTGATTGCCCTGCCGAGCAAGAACCCCCTCATGGACGTGCCCATGAAGCTCGACGGCGCCAAGGACGACGACCCGAGTGGCTGACATCGCAGGCTGCGGCGATGGAGAACGGTGGACTCGGTCGCGGCCCTAGGAGGCCGGCTCGAGTGTCAGCGTGTTGGTTGCGGTGACGTTGATGGCGGCCGGCGTGAACAGCCACGGCCGTGTCTCATGGTCGCGCCAGAGCGGCGCCTGGTCGGTGTAGTTGGGGTGGAAAGCGTGCCCGGATGCCCCGGTGAGGTTGATCCAGGTGGAGTCGTCGAAATTCTCCAGGCTGACCACCTGTCGCATCGACGGTACCCAGTCCACCTGGTAGCCCTGGGTGGCATCCCAGCCGACCGCGTTGACGACGGCTGAACCTCCGGCGAGTTCGTACGGCCCGCGGTTGAAGAGCCATTCCAACGGGGCAATTCCGGACTTGCCGAAGCTCTGGTTGGTGAGCTCAAGGGTATGGATGCTGCCCCACTGCCATTCGGTCGGGTTCGATCCCATGAGGTCGACAGCCTCCACCGAGGCATCCGTCATCACTCGCCGCAGCGTGCTCTCCTGCCCGACGGTTCCGTAGGCGGCGTTGGACCACCACGGGGAGTTCGGCTCAGCGAGCAGGCTCGTGACCACGGAGAAGGCACGATCACCGCCGGTGAGCGCAGCGCCGGCGTCGATCTTGCCGGTAAACATGTCGTGCAAAAGAGTGCTCCAGATCACGTTGAAGTACGCGGCGGCGGCGCTGTCGGCGTCCATCTGGTAGTCCCAGCCGTCGAGCAGCGTCTGCGCTTCGGCGGCGTCGCCGGTGAGTCGCACCTGCTGCAGGGCAGGCACCAGGGCCGCTGCGATGGCGCTGTAGTTGTCACCCTGAATCTCGCTCATCAGCTCTGCGGTCAGCGGGGTTTTCGTGGCAATGAGGGTTTGCAGCCGAGCCGTGATTTGGTTCGCCCGATAGCCCAGGTCCCAATCGGCGGTCAATAGGTACGGGTAGCTCTGATCGACAGCCGCGTTATTGGCCGTGACGATGTATCCGCTCGGCGGATTGAACGTGCTGGGCAGGGCGTCAAAGGGAATGTACCCGGTCCAGCCATATTGGCTGGTCCAGCCCGGCACCGGAAGGGTGCCGTTGCCGCTGGCCCGAATGGGGATAAGCCCGGGCGCCTGGTAGCCGATGTTTCCGTCGACGTCGGCATAGGTCAGGTTTTGCGCCGGCACCTCGAACAGGGCGGCCGCGGCGCGAAAACTGGCCCAGTCGGTTGCCTGGTTCAGGGCGAAAATGGCGGACGCCGTGCGCCCCGGCGTGAGCGCCGTCCATTGTAATGACAGCTCATAGGTCGTCTGGTCAGCACCCGCCGCGGCGATCGGGGCTGGAGGTAACCCTGCCGCCTCTGGAAAGTCACTTGCGATCTGCGGGTAGGTGGTGCCCTCGAACCCGCTCAGCAGCGGCCCGTGTCCGGTCGAGCGAATCTCGATCTTGACGTCGTCACCGCCGGCGACGGAGATCTTTTCGTCGCGCAGCAGCAGGGGCTGGAGAACGCCGTCGAATTCGTAGCTATCGCCGGTGACCTTCTCGACATAGAGATCAGCGACGTCGGGGCCAAGGTTGGTGAAACCCCAGGCGATGCGCTCGTTGTGGCCGATGATCACGCCGGGCATTCCCGAAAAACTGTATCCGGCCACGTCGAACGGGCAATCGACGGTGATCGACTGGCAGCGCAACCCCACCTGGTACCAAACCGAGGGCAGTGCAGGGCCGAGGTGCGGATCGTTGGCGAGCAGGGGCTTGCCGGTGTCGGTGAGGGTACCGGCAACGACCCAGGAATTGGAACCGATCTCCCCGCCGGCCGGCCCGAGCAATTCCGGCACCGATCCGAGGTGCGCGCGCAACTCGGTGAGGGCCCCCGCGTACGAATCGATGGAACCGGCGCCGGGTGCATCGGGCGAAGTGCTCGAGGTGACGCTACCGTCGGCGGCGGGGACATCCGTTGAATCAACGTTCGGCGCAGCGGCCGGTGCCCCGGGCGACGGCACGATGACGGTTTGACTGCCGGTGATGGTGGGGTGCTGGTCGGCCGGAAAGCTCGGGTGCAGTTGACTCACCTCGGTGGGCGTGAGCGTCGACGACAACAGCGCGCGGTCGATCTCGTCGTCGAGGTTGGAACGGAGGTCCCAGGCCATGGCTTTTAGCCACGCGACGGAGTCGGCCGGGGTCCAGGGTTCCACTTCATAACCGGGGTTCTGCAGGCCCAAGACGGCATACTCGAGTGAGAGGTCGGCGCCCTGATGGGTGTCGAGATAGGCGTTTACGCCATCGGCGTAGGCCTGGTAATAGCCGAGTGTCACCGGGTCGAGCAGGGCAACTTCCTGCTCGGCGACGGCTCTCCAGCCAAGCGTGCGCACGAATGTGTCGGTGCCGACCTGGCTTTCTCCGAACAGTTCCGACAAGCGCCCGCTCGTCACGTGCCGGCGAAAGTCCATCTCCCAGAACCGGTCCTGCGCATGCACGTAGCCCTCGGCGAGAAAGAGGTCGGCAGCGGTCTTCGCTGTGATCTGGGGAATTCCGGCGTCGTCGCGTGTGACCGTGACCGTGTCGGTGAGCCCCGCGATGTCGATGGTTCCGGCCAGCGTCGGAAACGACCGCGTGACCGTCCAGACACCGAGACCCGCAGTGACTACAACCAGGCTGACCACGATAGTGAGCGCGATCAATAATCGCCGAACGCGACGGTGCCCTTTGCTGCGCGGTGCGTCGGTGCCCACATCACTCCCTCGTGACTTGTGCGATCCCCACCCGAGCGGATGCCGCTACCCGGATGCTAGCGGAACCCACCGACATCCGCTCGGCGGCAGCAGACTAGGCGTGCAGTGCGGCGTTCAGCGTGATGCCGCTGCCACTGCGGGCGAGCACCTCGACGGCACCCGAGATGGAGTTGCGACGAAATAGCAGGTTCGGCATTCCGGAGAGCTCGACCGCTTTCACCGAGGGTCGAACGCCATCCGCTGTGATCGGTTCGCCCACCAGGACGACCTTGGTGCCGGCCGTGACGTAAAGCCCGGCTTCCACAACGCTGTCGTCGCCGATCGCGATACCAACGCCGGAGTTGGCGCCGAGCAGGGCGCGGGCGCCGATCGAGATACGCTGCGTTCCACCGCCGGACAGGGTGCCCATAATGGATGCTCCGCCACCGATATCGGCGCCGTCACCGACCACGACACCCTGCGAGATACGGCCCTCGACCATGGAGGAGCCGAGGGTTCCGGCATTGAAATTCACGAAGCCCTCGTGCATCACCGTGGTACCCGGGGCGAGGTGGGCGCCGAGCCGCACGCGGGAAGCATCCGCTATTCTCACGCCGACCGGAACGACGTAGTCGAGCAGCGGTGGAAATTTGTCGACGCCGCTGGCCTGGATGCCGGCGCGCTGCAGGGTCGGGCGTAGCCGGGCAAAGTCGGCCGGCAGCATCGGGCCGGCATTGGTCCAGACCACGGTGGGCAGGTGCGCGAAGATGCCGTCGAGGTTGATGCTGTTGGGCAGAACGAGAAGGTGGGAGAGCAGGTGCAGCCGCAGGTAGGCATCCGAGGTGCTCGTCGGCGCCGCATCGAGGGTGATTTCCACGGTGATGGCCTCAAGGCGCACCGCGCGTCGGGCGTCGTCGCCGGCGGCTTCGCACAGTTCCGCCGGAACGATCCAGCGGTCGCGACCGGTCGGAAGGGAGCCCAGCACGGGGGACGGAAACCAGGTGTCGAGTACGGTGCCATCGACGGCGACGGTGGCGAGACCGTACCCCCAGGCCTGGGTCGGTGCGGCTGGGGCGTTTTCGGTAACAACGGAGGGCATACCTCTAGATTAGTAGAGTGACTTCTAGACTTCCGGCCCCCGCCGCTCCAGCCAGCGCCTCCGCACGGCCGGCACAGCTCACCGTGCTCGACCTGACGGCGACGTCGATCGACCTGACCCGGCAAATCTGCGACATGGAGTCGGTGTCGGGCAACGAGTCCGCCCTTGCTGACGCGATCGTGGCCGCGCTCGAAGGTTTCGATCACCTCGAGATAATTCGGGATGGCGACACCGTCGTCGCCCGCACCAACCTTGGCCGCGCCCAGCGCGTCGTCATCGCCGGCCACATCGACACGGTTCCGCTCAACGACAACCTGCCCACCCGGTACGAGACCATCGAGGGCACCGAATATCTCTGGGGCCGCGGCACCGTCGATATGAAGGCCGGCGTGGCCGTGCAGCTCAAGCTCGCCGCCGAACTGAGCGACCCCGGGGTCGACGTGACGTGGATGTGGTACGACCACGAAGAGGTCTCCGACGACCTCAACGGCCTCGGCCGCCTCGCGCGCAACCGTCCCGACCTCTTCGCCGGTGACTTCGCCATCCTCGGCGAACCGACCCGGAGCCGGGTCGAGGGCGGCTGCAACGGCAACCTGCGCGTGGAGATTCGCACCTTCGGGCTGCGCTCGCACTCAGCGCGCAGCTGGGTTGGCGATAACGCCATCCACGCAGCCGCCCCGATTCTCAACATTCTGGCCGGGTACGAGGCGCGCGAGGTCGAGGTCGAGGGCCTCGTCTATCGCGAAGGCCTCAACGCTGTCGGCATCACCGGCGGCGTCGCCGGCAATATCATCCCCGACGAGTGCATGGTGCACGTCAACTACCGCTTCGCCCCGAGCCGGAGCGGCGACGAGGCCGTCGCCCATCTACGCGAGCTCTTCGCCGGCTACGACCTCACCGTTGTCGACCGGGCCGAGGGCGCCCGCCCCGGCCTCGATGCCGCGCTCGCCCGCGAATTCCTCGCCGCTGTCGGTGGCGTGGCCACGCCAAAATATGGCTGGACCGACGTCGCTCGCTTTTCGGCCCTGGGAGTTCCGGCCGTCAACTACGGGCCGGGTGACCCGCTCAAGGCGCACGCCGACGACGAACGCGTCGCCGTGGCCGAGATCACGGCCTGCGAGAAGGGCCTGCGCGACTGGCTGAGCGCATCCGTTCGGTAGCGCAGCGACAGCGCAATGACTGAGCGGATGTTCCGCCTCCGCACCCAGGCTGCCCGCCGCCACCCCGTTCGTCGCCAGCCCGCCCACCGGTTGCCGGCCGTCTGGCACGCCCGCTATCGGCTGACCCCGTGGTGGGGCAAAGTGCTCGTGGTCTGGGCGCTATCGCGACTGGTCACAACGATGCTCATTCTGGTGCTGGCGAGCGTGCAGGGCCCGAACGCCTGGACCGGTGCGAGCCCGAAATACACCGATTTTGCGACCATGTGGGACGGGCGCTGGTACAACATCGTCGCGGTGCTCGGTTATCCGAGCGTGTTGCCGATCACCGACACCGGCCAGATCGGCGAAAATGCCTGGGCGTTCATGCCCGGCTATCCGGTCGTGGCCAGGCTCCTCATAGAGCTGACCAACTTTGCATGGGCGCCCGTGGCTGTGTTCGTGTCGGTTGTCTTCAGCCTCGGTACCGCCCTGCTGTTCTACCGACTGATGACGCGCGTGCAGCCGCCGAACACGGCCCTGTTTTCGGTCGTGCTGTTCTGCGCCGCCCCGCTATCGCCGATTCTGCAGTTTGCCTATGCCGAATCGATGTATCTGTTTTTTCTGACCCTCGCCCTCTACCTGCTGTTGGAGCGCCGCTACTGGCTGCTCTACCCCGTCATCGCGGTCATGGCCCTGACCCGGCCAAGCGGGCTCGCATTCGCCCTCGCCCTTGGCCTGCACGTGATCTACCGTTTCGTCACGCGATTTCGCGACCCGTTTCCCGGGCGAGAGCGGATGCTGGCGGCGTCTGTCGCCCTGTTCAGCGCGCTGATGGGGCTGGCCTGGCCGATCGCGGCCTGGGCGGCCACCGGAGACTCGATGGCGTACACCGACACGGAGCTGGCCTGGCGGGCCCCGTACATCGGTTACGTGGAGCTCGTGCCGTTCACCGCGTGGTTCCAGGGGGGAACCTGGTGGCTCGGCAGCCCGTGGGGGATCGTCGTGGTCACCGCCCTCATTCTGGCCTTCGCCCTGCTCCTGTTCATGCCGGCCGTACGCCGGCTCGGTGTGGATCTGCGGTTGTGGCTGGCTAGCTATGGCCTGTACCTGCTCGCGGTTTTCTTTCCGCAATCGAGCACGTTTCGGCTTCTCATGCCGATGTTTCCTGTGCTCGGCGCGGCCGCATTGCCGCGCAGCCGGGTCTACCGGGTGGCGATCGTACTGCTTTTCGTGGCCGGCCAATGGGGCTGGCTGCTGATCTGTTGGGGCGTCGACGGGTATGACTGGACACCGCCCTGAAGACTCGGCATGAACGACTGAATCTGACACTGAGTCCGACCCGAATTTACGTCTCGGGCCGAGATAGTCGATAATGGGTATACAAAGACGAATGGAAGGGGAGTTCATGGCGGCCATGAAGCCACGGACCGGAGACGGGCCAATGGAGGCTGTAAAAGAGGGGCGCCTGATCATCGTGCGTGTACCGCTCGAAGGTGGCGGTCGGCTCGTTGTCTCAGTCAACGACGCTGAGGCCAGGGAACTTCACGATGCACTCGCCGGGGTTGTCGCTGCAGCGAAGTAGCCTCGTGTTCCTGTAGCTAACAGCAGAACGGCCGCGCAGTCACTGTGCGGCCGTTCTGCTGTGTGCAGGCGCGTCAGGCGCGCAGCTTGGTGATCTGCAGCAGGCCGTCGCCGACGGGGGAGAGCGCACTGATGACCGCGCTCGACGCGGCAATTTCGGTCAGCAGCGTGCGGAAGCCCGTCGCGACATCGTCGCGCTGGGCCGGGTCGGCGACCCGGCCTCGCCAGAGGGCGTGCGCGACGAGCACGGTGCCGCCCGGACGGGCCAGGCGCAGTCCGTGTTCGACGTATTCGATGACCGACTGCGGGTCGGCATCAATGAATACAATGTCGTAAGAATTCTCGTTCATGCGAGGCAGGACCTCGCTGGCCTTGCCCGTGATCAGGCGCACCCGGTTGGCTGGAACCTTTGCCTCGGTGAAGTTCGCCTTGGCGTGTTGCAGGTGATCGACCTCGGTGTCGATCGACGTGAGGGTGGCGCCAGGCGCCCCGGTCAACAGCCAGATGCCCGAAACTCCGGCCCCTGTGCCAACCTCGAGGATACTGCGTGCCCCGGTAGCTGCGGCCAGAACGGCCGATTGCGCACCGACCGCGGGCGTTATCGCGTCGATTCCCAGCTCGAGGGATTGCTGGCGCGCTCGAATAATGGCTTCGGACTCCACGACACAGTCGTCAGAGAATTTCCAGTTCAGTTCAATGTCAGACACAAATAACTCCAGTAGATGATTAGGTCAAGACTAGGGCCGTGGTGCGTGTGGTCTGGGGATGCCTCGCCGGGCGCTACTCTAAGGACATGTTTGGGCTGACGTTCGAGAAGATTCTTCTTATCGGGATCATCGCTGTCTTCTTGCTTGGCCCCGATAAGCTACCGCACTATGCCGCCCAGCTGGGTCGTCTCGTGCGGCAGCTCCGCGACATGGCCAACGGTGCCAAAGATCGTATGCGCGATGAAATGGGCCCGGAGTTCGACGATCTGGACTGGAAAAAACTGGACCCGCGCCAGTATGACCCGCGCCGCATCATCCGGGAAGCCCTCGCCGACGAAGACCCGTTCAAGGATCAATCCGCGACGATTTCACGCGCCGAGCCCAATCCGGAGGGCGCCTACCTAAAACGTAAGCGTGCCAGGGATGCTGCTTTGACCGCGCTCGAGCCGGCCCCGTTCGATTCCGAATCCACGTAACTGCCAGGCGTTCGCGCACAGCGAAGAGCAGAAGGAGACGTTGATGTCTGAGGTCAAGAAGCTCAAACGCGTCAAGAAGAACGTCTACGAGGCCGAGCTCGCCCGGCTGCAGGCCGAATTGGTCACGATGCAGCAATGGGTAAAGTCGTCCGGTGCCCGGGTCGTGGTGATCTTCGAGGGCCGCGACGCCGCCGGCAAGGGGTCGGCGATCAAGCGCATCACCCAGTACCTCAATCCACGTGTTGCGCGCGTGGTAGCCCTGCCGATGCCCACCGAACGCCAGCGCGGCCAATGGTATTTTCAGCGCTATATCGAGCACCTGCCCTCGATCGGTGAGATCGTTCTGATGGACCGCTCCTGGTACAACCGAGCCGGCGTTGAACGTGTCATGGGCTACTGCACGAGTGATGAATACCGTCGGTTTCTGCACCAGGCCCCCCTGTTCGAACGGATGCTGGTCGAAGACGGAATCCTGCTGGTCAAATATTGGTTTTCAGTGTCTGACCTGGAACAGGAACGGCGTTTTCGTTCACGCCTGAAAGATCCGATGCGTCGGTGGAAGCTGTCCGAGACCGATGTGCTGTCGATCACCAAGTGGGTGGACTATTCCAAAGCGAAAGACGAGATGTTCGTGCACACCGACATTGCCGAAGCGCCCTGGTGGGTGGTGGAAAGTGAAGACAAGCGGGCCAGCCGGCTGAACGCGATCAGCCATCTGCTCTCGCTCGTGCCCTACGAGAAAACAGACCCGCCCAAGGTGCACATTCCAAAGCGCCCACCGGACTCCGACTATGAGCGGCCGCCGCGCGAGATGAACCACCAGGTTCCCGACCACGCGGCGACCCTAATCAAGCCCGAGGACTAGGCGTCAGCGGGGCGTGAGTCCGAGGCTGAGACCGGCCAGGCCCCTGGCACGCGTCTTCATACTGTGGGCGAGCTCCAGAATGGCGCGGGCCGAGGGGTCATCCGGCGCGCCGAGTACGATCGGCAGGCCGATATCCCCGCCGCTCCGCAGCGCCACGCTCAGCGGAATCTGCGCGAGCACCGGCACCGGTGCCGTCTGGCCGACGGAGAGACGCCTGGCCACTTCGGCGCCGCCGCCCGAGCCGAACAGTTCGAGCAGGCTGCCGTCGGCCTGCACCATCGCCGACATGTTCTCGATCACGCCATAGACGCTCTGCCCGGTCTGCCGGGCCACGATTCCGCTGCGCTCGGCCACATCGGCCGCCGCAGCCTGCGGGGTAGTCACGACGATGACCTCGGCGTGTGGCAAAAGCTGCCCCACCGTGATGGCGACGTCCCCGGTACCGGGCGGCAGGTCGAGCAGCAGTACGTCGAGATCACCGAAATACACGTCGGTCAGAAACTGTTTGATCGTGCGGTGCAGCATCGGGCCGCGCCACGCGACCGCTGCCGACGCATCGTCGATGAACATGCCGATCGAGATGACCTTCACGTTGTGCGCGATCGGCGGCAGGATCATGTCGCCCACCTGGGTCGGTTTGACCGCGAGCCCGTTGTGCACGAGGCCGAGCAGGCCGGGAATGCTGAAACCGT
This sequence comes from Cryobacterium serini, assembly GCF_004404025.1. Classification (NCBI taxonomy): domain Bacteria; kingdom Bacillati; phylum Actinomycetota; class Actinomycetes; order Micrococcales; family Microbacteriaceae; genus Cryobacterium; species Cryobacterium serini. The sequence continues at coordinate 99,791 of NZ_SOHN01000013.1, read as the reverse complement.
GCACGTCGGCGTCGACGATCCCCACGCGCAGTCCCTCTCCGGCCAAAGCGACGGCCAGGTTGGCGGTGACGGTGGACTTGCCGACGCCGCCCTTGCCGCTCGTGACCGCGTAGACCCGGGTGAGTGACTCCGGGCCGAACTGCACGCTGCGTTGCACCTGCCCGCCGCGCAGTTTTTCGGTGAGCGCGGTGCGCTGCTCGCGCGTCATGACGGCGACCTCAACGCTCGCACGGCCCACCCCCGACACCGATTCGGCGGCGGCGAGAACATCGCTCTCGATGCGTGCAGCGGCCGGACAACCGGCAATGGTCAGGCGGATGCCGACGCTCACCCACCCGGTGTCGCTCACCGTCACCCCCGAGACCATGTCGAGCTCGGTGATGGGCTTGCGAATCTCCGGGTCGGTCACCCCGGCCAGGGCGGCGAAAACACGGGCGCGGATGACATCGGAAGCAGAATTCATGTGGTGGGGCGGCTTTCCGTAGTGCTGTTTGGGGCAGTAGATTCATCAACCGGATTGCGCTCGCCCACGCGACTACGCTCGTCACTGCGCTCATCCAGGTGTTCAAGCAGTCCGCGCAGTTCCGCGCGGATGAAATCCTTTGAGGCCATGTCCTTGATCGCGATGCGCAGAGCCACGACCTCCCTGGCCAGGTATTCCGTATCGGCGAGGGTGCGTTCTGCGCGCTGCCGGTCCTGCTCGAACTGCACCCGGTCGCGGTCGTCCTGCCGGTTCTGGGCGAGCAAAATCATCGGAGCCGCATAGGACGCCTGCATCGATAAGACGAGGGTCAGTGCGATGAACCCGAGCGCGACGGAGTCGAAGCGCCACTCCACCGGTGCCAGGGTGTTCCAAGTGATCCAGGAAACGGCGAACAGGGTGAGGCCGAGCAGAAACCACGGGGTTCCCATACCGCGCGCGATCGCCTCGGTGAACCGGCCGAACCGGTCTCGGCTGTGGCCGATACGCCCGAGACCCACAAGGTTGCTTGAGCGCAGTCCCTTCGGCGCATCGAGGCGCAGGTCGACGCGGTTATTGCGGGCCACGAGTTGTCCTTTGCGCTCCGGGCAGCGGGATACTGCCGGTTCTCAGCTCGCTGCGGGCCGCCGCACGGCGCCGCACGTCATCGTTGCCATCGTGGCTGCGCCAGTCGTCGGGGAGTAGATAATCGAGCACGTCATCAATCGTGACTACCCCGACCAGTCGGTAATTCTCGTCGACGACGGGCACCGAGACGAGGTCGTAGCTTGCCAGGATGCGGCTGACTTCGGCGGCCGACGTGTCGGCGGTTACCGGGTCCAGCCCGGCGTCGAGCAGCGTGCCGAGGCGTTCGTGGGGCGGGTAGCGCAGCATCCGCTGAAAATGCACCATGCCCAGAAAGCGGCCGGTCGGCGCTTCGTAGGGCGGGAGGGTGACGCAGATCGCCGCGCCGAGCGCCGGTGCCAGGTCGTGGCGACGGATGCGGGCGAGCCCCTCGGCGACGGTGGCGTCGGCCGAGACGATGATCGGCTCGGTCGTCATGAGCCCGCCAGCGGTGTCGGGAGCGTAGGAGAGCAGAAAACGCACGTCCTCGGCCTCTTCGGGCTCCATCAGGTCGAGCAGCTGCTCACCGCGCTCCTCGGGCAGCTGGGCGATGAGGTCTGCCGCGTCGTCTGGCTGCATCTGGTCGAGAACATCGGCGGCACGGGCGTCGCCAAGGCTGGTCAAAATGCCGACCTGATCGGTTTCGGGCATCTCCTCGAGTACATCGGCGAGGCGATCGTCGGGCAGTTCACCGGCCACCTCGAACATGCGCTCACGGGGCAGGTCGAGCAGGGTGTTGGCGAGGTCGGCCGGTTTCAGGTCGGAATAGGTAGCGATGAGGTGCTCGGCGGACTGCGCCTGGCCCTTGGTCTCTTTCTCGTGCACGTCGGCCCAGGTCGTGAAAGTCGTGACACCCTTGACGAAGGGGGAGGCGCTGGTCTTGGGCCGACGTACGAACAGCTGGCTGATCGCCCAGTCGGCCTCTGTACCTTCCTTGATTGCAACGTCCTCGATCGTGGCCTCACCAGAGCCGTCGTTGAAGACCACTTTGCGGCCGAGCAATTCGGCGATGACCCGCACTTCACCGCCGCGCTGCTCGTAGCGGCGCACGTTGATCAGGCCGGTCGTGATGATCTGGCCGCTGCCGATGCTGGTGACCCGATTGATCGATACAAACACGCGCCGTTTGCCTGGAATCTCCACGATCAGGCCGACGACACTGGGCGGGTCGTTTTTTCGATACACCACAAGAACATCGCGCACCTTGCCCACGCGGTCGCCCGCAGGGTCGAAAACGATGCACCCGGCCAGTCGGGCGACAAAAACTCTGGTGGCACTCACATAACAAATCTAGGCCACCGGCGCGATAATACGGCCACTGCGCGGTGCCCCGGTGCGAATGTCACAGTTTGGCTGTCACTGTTTGAATGTCACAGTGCGATCCCACACCGAACATCACCGATTCGGCACATTTCATAATCAGCACGGCATGGAAGAATGGCGCAATGAGCAATCAGAGCCTTTTTTCCCGACGCCGCCCGGTGCTTCCTCCCGTGTTGCCGCGCGGGGAGGTGCTCGCCACCTATGGCACCTATGCCGACGCGCAAGCCGCCGTCGATACGCTCGCCAAGGCCGATTTCCCAGTGAAACAGCTCTCGATCGTGGGCAACGACCTCAAGAGTGTCGAGCGCGTGACCGGCAAACTCACCTACGGCCGGGTCGCGCTCGCTGGAGCGGCATCCGGTGCCTGGCTCGGGATTTTCTTTGGCATTTTGTTCTTTCTGTTCTCCCCCACCGGGTCAAGCCTGCCGTTTGTTTTCGCAGCCCTCATCATGGGTGCCGGATTCGGCATGCTGCTGGGTATCGCGAGCTATGCCATCAACCGGCGTCGGCGCGACTTCACCTCGACCATGCAGGTCATTGCGACCAGCTACCAGATCATCGTCGACGTCGAATTGATCAACCGGGCGCGAAACGTGCTCGGTGGCGTTTCGAACGAACCGGCAGCTCCGTCGCACCCCGAAGCCCCGGCAAACCCGGAGTAAATCGGGCGGCAGCGCAAAAGATCACCAGAACAGCGGCGCTGGATGGTGATCTTTTCGCTCCCGCGATCAAGTTAGCGCTGGGCTGCGGCGATCCAGGCCTCGACCTCTGTGGCGGTGCGGGGGATGGCTGCTGAGAGGTTCTCGCCACCGGCCTCGGTCACCAGGATGTCATCCTCGATTCGCACGCCGATGCCGCGGAACTCCGCCGGAACGGTGAGGTCGTCTGGCTGAAAGTACAGTCCGGGTTCGATGGTGAAGACCATGCCCGGTTCGAGCACTGCGTCTAAGTACATATCGCGGCGCGCCTGCGCGCAGTCGTGCACGTCGATGCCGAGGTGGTGGCTGGTGCCGTGCACCATGTAACGACGGTGCTGACCGTTCTCCGGCTGCAGGGCCTCTTCGGCGGTGACCGGGAGCATGCCCCACTCGGCGGTGCGCCGGGCGATCACGGCCATTGCCGCGGCGTGCACCTCACGAAACACAGCGCCGGGGCGAACGACGGCGAAGGCGGCATCCGCTGCCTCACGCACTGTCTCGTAAACCAGACGCTGCACTTCGGTGTAGACACCATTAATCGGCAGGGTGCGGGTGATGTCGGCGGTGTAATAGCTGTCGAGTTCCACTCCGGCATCAATGAGGATAAGGTCGCCGGGAGCGACGGCGCCGTCATTGCGGGTCCAATGCAGGATGCACGCGTGCGGTCCGGAGGCTGCGATGGTGTCATAGCCGACAGTGTTGCCGTCGGTGCGGGCCCGGGTGTTGAAGACGCCCTCCACCAGCCGCTCGCCTCGGGCGTGCTGGCTCGACCGGGGCAGATCGGCGATGACATCGTCGAAGCCGCGGGCTGTTGCTGCGATGGCGAGGCGCATCTGCGCGATTTCAAAGGCGTCTTTCACGAGGCGCATCTCGGAGAGATCGCGGGCCAAACCGGCGTCGGGCTCGTGCTCGGCGTTGATCTCGATACTGAACGGTGAGTCCGTGGCGTTGCTTCCGAGCACCCGCTCGGCGACGAAACGCAGGCGGGCTTCGTCGACCTGGTCGGTGAAGGTCGGGTCGGCTTCACGTAGTACGAGCGTTTCGCTGTCCACTGCGCTCAGCACGCCAGCGAGTTCGGCGATGCCTCGCACATGGAGAGCAAGGTCGCTCGCTACCTGGGCGACCGAGGGGCGCGGACCGATCCAGAATTCGCCGATGTCGGGATTGGCGTAGAACTCGTCGGAGTCGCGGCCGGCTCGTTCGCGAAAGTACAGGGTCGCGTCGTGGCCGCCGGCCGCTGCCGGTTCGAGCACGAGTACGGCGCCGGGTTCGCTGTCACTGCCCCAACCGGTCAGGTAGGCGAAGGCGGAATGCGCACGGAACGCGTAATCGGTGTCGTTGGAGCGCTGCTTCAAGCGGCCAGCCGGAATGATCAGGCGCTGTCCCGGGTACGCAGCCGAGAGCCGTTCGCGGCGCGCGGCGGCAAAGGGCGCCTGCTCGCGGGCGTCAGTAAGCACATCCGTACGATCGGCCCAGCCGCTCGCGATGAACGATTTAAAGCCGGTCGACCCCGGAGTCGTCGATCGGTTCTCGTTCGAACGCGCAGCGGGGATAAGAGTGGGTGCAGTTATATCAGCCATCTCACTATTCTCGCACCGCACTCTGGGCAGCGACCGATCACGCTGGTGCGGGACGCGGCAGAAACTATCCGGCCGGTGTGAGCGTGGCGACGATCGGGCGGTGGTCGCTGCCAGCACCGTCAAGCGACTCGATCACCTGCAGCGCACTGACCTGCCAGTTCACAGTTGCCATCACGTGATCGATCGGACTGCCGAGGAGCGCCGGAATGCTTGTGGGCCAGGTGCCGACGGCTGCCGCACCGGCCGAGAGTGCAGCATCTGCGCAGTTGCCGAGAACAGAGTTCACACCATCGTTGGCTCGGCCGGCCATGTGGTCGAGCGTTGAGTTGAAATCCCCTGCAAGGATCACGTTGTCGCCCTGGCACTGGGTGGCAAGCCAGTCGAGGTCGCTGCGCCAATTCGACATCTCGTACTGAATCGGGGAGACGGCGTGCACGGCAACAATGGTCGGGCCGCTACCGTCGACCGGTTCGGCCACCACGGTCGGCAGTACGTTGGTGTTATCTGGCGGGCCGGAACCCGCGGCGTTGGTCACGGCATAGTTACCAAGATCCGGGCTGATCAGCAGCGTCGTTGACCGAGCCTTGGAGATCAAATCGAACGCGAGCGTGTGCACCCACATCGGTCGGCCGGCCTCGCGCATCAGTTCGGCGATATGAATGCCGGTAGCTTCCGTTGTCTCTGGCAGGGTCACGACGTCGGCGTTCTGGGTGACGGCTAGTTCTGCGATGGCCCGAGCGCCGGGGACATCGCCGAGGGTGTTCCAGCTGAGAACCGTGACGGTGCCGACATCTGTTTCGGTGCCGGCTGGACCCGTGCTCACCTGGACGGTGTTCGCGGTAAAACCGCGCGATGCGAGAATGCCCACATTGGCCACGGCGAACAAGGCCAGCAGCACCATGGCCATGCCGAGGGTTCGGCGCAGTGGCCGCATGAATCGGAGCAATCCGAACAGAACGAGGCCGATGATCGCGCCGATGACAGCGATCGTACGAAACGAGACGAGATGTGCCACGACCCAGGTGGTGTGCAGGCCGAATGCCTGCGGCCAGGTCAGGACCAGCAGGAAAACGGCGGCAGCGAGGAGTATCAGTGCCCGGAGGAGTCGCGTCAACATTGCTGTGAACCCTAGATCAGAATTCTGGGGAATCCCCAGCGCTGCACCGCGGAGAGTGGGTGGGGCGTCCAACTAGCATGGGGTCATGGCAGTCGCGCGGCAATTCCAGGGTCCGATTGATCTGCACGCGCACTCGAGCGTGTCAGATGGTACGGAAACGCCGGCCGAGTTGGTTCGTGCGGCGACTCGTGCGGGGCTCGGGACGGTTGCCCTGACCGACCACGACTCCACGGCCGGCTGGGCCGAGGCATCCAGTGCGGCGCTTACCGCACGGATCACACTTATTCCCGGGATGGAATTTAGTACCCGGGTGCAGTACGCCAGTGTGCATCTACTGGCATATCTTTTCGATCCGACCGACTCCGCACTCTTGGCCGAAATGACGCGGGTGCGGGCCGCCCGGCTTAGCCGGGCTGAGCAGATGGTGGCCCGCATCGGTGTGGACTACGACCTCAACTGGGATGACGTGCTCGACCAGACCACTCCCGGTGCCACTGTCGGCCGGCCGCACATCGCCGACGCGCTCGTCGCGCGCGGTCACGCATTGAATCGCAGCGCCGCTTTCGCCGACATTCTGCATTGGAAAGCCGGTTACTTCCAGCCGCACTACGCGCCAGACCCGTTACGCGCGATCGAACTCGTACGCGCCGCCGGGGGAGTGCCAATTATCGCCCACCCCGCTACGCGCGGCATCGGCGATGTCGTCGAAGAAAGTCGGCTGAAGACCATGGTCGAAGCAGGACTCTTCGGCCTCGAACTCGAGCATCGCGAAAACAAGCCGGAGCCCACAGCGCGCCTGTACGACCTCGCCGCAAGATTCGGGTTGTCTGTCACCGGCTCGAGCGATTACCACGGCACCGGCAAACCCAATCGGCTCGGCGAGAATACGACCGCTCCCGAGGTGCTCGACCGCATTATCGCCGAGGGTCGCGGCTCCGCGCCCGTCTACGGCTGATCGGTTATTGCGGATGCCGCGGCACCGCAACAAAAAAGCCCGACGCCCGGGTTGCCACGGCCGAGACGATGGCAGCCCGGGGGTCGGACGTTTTGGTGCTGATCAGGTGTTAGATAGCGCTGCCGGTCTGCGGCGAGCGACGACGGGTGCGGCTGCGGCGAAGCGGTGCGTTGTTGCCGTCGTGGTGCTCGGTGCCGCCGCCGTCGTGGGTCCCGGCTGCCGGGGTCGCAGCGGGGGCGTCGGGGTTGGTACTGGAACCGACGCGGGTACGTGACCGCGTCGGGCGACCAGCATCATCCCCACCCTCACGTACCGAGCTCGTCGCCGGTCGGTCGGTGCCGCGCGTTGAATCGCCACGGCGGTCGCTACGAGTGCCCTCGGAGCGACCGCCTTCAGGACGACCGCCGCGTGCCGCACCGGAACGACTTCCCGCGGCCGCCGAGCGTGCTCCGCCAGAACGACCGGCACCGCCGGTGCGAGCATCGCCGGCGCGCCCTTCGTGGGCACTGAGTTCCTTCACCGGAGTCGCGCGCAGACGGCCCTTGGAACCGGCCGGAATGTTCAGATCGGTGTAAAGGTGCGGCGACGACGAATAGGTCTCCATCGGTTCCGGCTGGCCGAAGTCGAGGGCCTTATTGATGAGCGACCACTTGTGCAGGTCGTCCCAGTCGACAAAGGTGACGGCGATGCCGTTCTTGCCGGCGCGGCCGGTACGGCCGACGCGGTGCAGGTACGCCTTCTCGTCTTCGGGAATGGTGTGGTTGATCACATGGGTGACGTCTTCAACGTCGATGCCGCGAGCTGCGACATCCGTTGCGATCAGAATTTCCTTCTTACCGCTTTTGAAACTCGCCATGGCGCGCTCGCGCTGCTCCTGGTTCAGGTCGCCGTGCACGGCCGTGGCGTTGAAGCCACGGTCGCCGAGTTCCTCGACGAGCTTCGCGGCGGCGCGCTTGGTACGGGTGAAGATGATGGTCTTGCCGCGGCCCTCCGCCATGAGGATGCGGCCGATGACCTCGTCCTTATCCATGTTGTGGGCGCGGTAGACGAGGTGCTCGATGTTGGCCTGCATCAGGCCCTCATCGGGGTCGGTGGCACGAATGTGAATCGGTCGGTTCATGAAGCGTCGGGCCAGGGCCACGATCGGCCCGGGCATCGTCGCCGAGAACAGCATGGTGTGGCGGGTCGACGGGGTCTGCGCGAAGAGCTTCTCGATGTCGGAGAGAAAACCGAGGTCAAGCATCTTGTCTGCTTCGTCGAGCACCATTTCGCGCACGTTGGCGAGGGTGAGCAGGCGCTGGCTGGCGAGATCGAGCAGGCGGCCGGGAGTTCCGACGACAATCTGCGCGCCGGCCTTGAGCTGTTCGATCTGGCCCTCATAGGCCTTGCCGCCGTAGATGGAAACGATCTTGGTATTACGGCCGGCTGCGGCGAGCTCGAGGTCTTCCGAGACCTGCACGCACAGTTCACGGGTCGGAACGACGATAAGCGCCTGCACGCCGGGCACGGGATCGAGGCCGAGGCGCTGGATGACCGGAAGGCCGAAACCAAAGGTCTTGCCGGTGCCGGTCTTGGCCTGTCCGATGATGTCCTGGCCGGCAAGCGCCAGCGGAATGGTCTGGGTCTGAATGGGGAACGGTTCGAGGATGCCCTTGGCGGCAAGGGAGTCGACCATGTCCTGGTCAATATTAAGTTCGGAGAAAGTCACGAATGTATGCCTGTCATTAACTGGAAGCGAAGTGCGCCCGTTTTTGCGTCTCGGGCAGCGGCCGCCGATCCTTGTCGGCGACGTAATTCCACCTTACTGCCCAGTCTGTACCGCGACCACAGGCGCGCTGTCCTAAGCTGAGCCCGTGGTCACGTGGTTCGGTCGGCGCCCGCAGCGCAATGAAGCCCCGCGGCTTTCCTCCCGCGGGGCGCCCCAGCCAACCGAAAAAGTGGACATCAGTTCGCTGGCCCCCGACGTGCAGCATTTTCTCGGCCAAGCCGCCTACTGCGAGCTCGGCGAGTTCGAAAGCCTGGCTCGCGCCGTTGCCACCGCGCCGAACCTTGACGTGAAGGAAGGCCTCAGCGCCGCCGCAGGTCGAGCCTTGAGTAAACATCACGGCCTGATCACCGAGATTCGACGCCGCGGGCACGAGCCAGCCACCGAGATGGCCCCGTTTGTCGTGGGTCTCGACGAGTTTCGCCGCAAGACCAGCGGCGCCGACTGGCATGAGCTGCTCCTGAGCTGCTATCTCGCTGGCGGCCTCCTCGAGGACTTTTTCATCCGGCTCTCGGACGGCCTGCCGCGCGATATCGGACCGCGGGTAGCGCAGCTGCTCGGAGAAAATTCCGGCACCGACGTGCTCGTACACGAACTGCAAACCGCCATCGAAAACGACGTTGAGCTCGGCTCCCGGCTGGCCATGTGGGGCCGTCGGCTCGTCGGCGATACCCTGCTGGTGGCTCGCTCCGCGATGCCGGCCGCCGACCTAGGCACGGAACCAGGCGCCGGCCCTGGCGCCGCGGCCGAGGCGCGCATCGAACCGGTCTTCACCGAACTCATTGCCGCGCACACCCGTCGCATGGACGGACTCGGCCTGACGGCCTGACAGGGAGTCAATCAGTCGATCGCGGCGGACTCAATGGTAAACACTTCAGCTGGCGTAGATGCCACCGCTGCTTGACCCCTACCCAAGCGACCGGGGCGCGGTCGCTTGGGCCCATCGGTTTTTTCAAGTTACGCGGTAGCGGGGGACCCGGTGTTGGCGAGGCGTTGCAGCATCCGATGGTCGGCATGAATGCGTCGCCTGCTGATCACCAGATTGAGTACGACGGATGACACGGCGGCGCCCCCGAGAGACACCCACCAAATCCATCCACCGGCCCAATTCCAGCCGAGCCAGGTCAGCGCGACCCAGACAGCAGCTGCAGCGACCGTTCCGATCGCCGGAACCAGCACCGAACCCTGCGTCGCCCGACCGGGCAGAAAATAGCGCGCGCCGAGACCGATGAGAGCGCCGAAAAGTGCGACGAACAGGAGTTCCATGGCGCTTTAGGCGACGAAACCGACGCGACGTGATTCTTCGCTGCCGAGTTCGACGTAGGCCAGGCCGACAGTCGGAACAATATAGACGCGACCCTTGCTGTCGCTGAGCTTCAGATAGCCGGTCGGATCAGAGAGAGCCGCCGCAACGGTCTGCTCAATCTCGGTTGCTGGCTGCGATGTCTCGAAACCGATCTCCCGGGGGGAGTTGAAAATACCAATGCGAATGTCCACAGAACTGCCTTTCGTAGCCTTGCGCCCAGAGTACGACAGAACGCGCCACCGCCCTGACAGAGTTCACTGTCGGCGCAACCCGTTACCGTTGAAATGTGACAGACCACACCCTTGATTCCGCCCAGGCCGCCGTTCTAAACCTTCCCGACGGGGTCAGTGCCGCGGTGATCGGCGCGCCCGGCTCGGGCAAGACGACCACGCTCGTCGAACTCGTTGCAGACAGGGTGCTCAACCGGGGGTATTCGCCGAGCGAGGTATTGGTATTGGTACCGACCCGTGCCGGTGCAACGGAGCTGCGCGACCGGCTTGCGCTGCGCCTTGGCGTGCCGACAAACGGCCCGCTGGCTCGCAGCACCAACTCGGTGGCATTTCAGATTGTGCGCTCGGCGGTCGCGCAGGCCGGCGGTCCGACTCCCACGCTGCTCACCGGTGGGGAACAAGACCAGATCATTGCCGAGCTGTTGCAGGGCCACGTTGATGATGAGACCGGCCCGGCCTGGCCGGCGACCCTCGGTCCCGATGTACGCCGCCTGCGTGGCTTTCGCACCGAACTTCGCGATCTCATGATGCGCGCCGTCGAATACGGTGTGTCGCCGGGCCAGCTCGAGCGTTTCGCCCTCGGTCGTCCGCAGTGGGTTGCTGCGGCCGAGTTCATTCGCGGATACGAAGACGCCAAAGACCAGGCCCGCCCGGGCCAATACGACTCGACCGAACTGGCTCGCTATGCTGCCGCTATCGTGGCGGGCGCCCCGGCCGGACCGGCCGGCGTTGCAACACTTGGCTCCCTCGCCGACCTGCGCCTGATTGTTCTCGACGATGCCCAGGAAGTCACGCAGGCCACGATCACGCTGCTGGCCCAGTTTCAGACGCGGGGGGTGGCCGTCATCGCCGTCGGTGACCCGGACATTAGCACCGGTTCGTTTCACGGTGCGCATCCGGATGCCCTGGGTCGCCTTGGCTCGTATCTCAGCGAGGGCCGGGCCGTACCCGACGGCCGGGTAGCCGCGCCGATTGTGCTGCAAACGGTGTATCGGCACGGCGTGGACATCCGTCGAGTCGTGGCGGAGATCACCGCACGGATCGGTGCCGCCGCGGCTGGAACCCAGCGTGCGGCGGCCGGTCGCGATTCGGCAGAAGCGAGTGACCGTTCCGTGCAAACCGTGGTTGCGACCAGTCCGGCCGATCAGCTCGCAGTCATCGCCCGGCTGCTGCGCGAACGCCACGTAATTGCCGGGATCCCCTGGTCGCGCATGGCCGTGATCGTGCGCACCGGAGCGCTCGTGCCGTCGATTTCCAAGGGGCTCGCCGCACTCGAAGTGCCGACTCAGATCTCTACCGCGAGCACAGCCCTGCGTGACGAATACGCGGTGAGGGCCTTCATCTTGGCACTCGAGGTGACTCTGGGTCGCAAACCGCTCGACCCCGAGGCAGCGATCCAGTTGCTGCGCGGCCCGCTCGGTGGGCTCGACCCGATCACCCTGCGCCGGCTACGTGCCGCGTTGCGCCAGCACGAGCTGGGCACTGACACCCCCACACCGCAAAGCGCCGACGAGTTGCTCGTTGTCGCGCTGCAGAACCCCGACCTGCTCGCCACCATCGACAACCGCACCGCTCGCCGCGCAGCAGGCTGCGGAGCGAGTCTGCGCCAGGCGAAAATCGAATACGAAGCCGGTGCCACCATCGAGGAACTGCTCTGGGGGCTCTGGCAGCGCAGCGGCCTCGATCGCGAGTGGAAAGAGCAGTCCACCGGAACCGGAATCGTCGCCGACGAAGCCAACCACAACCTTGACGCCGTCGTGGCCCTGTTCTCGGCGGCGCAGCGCTACGTCGAGCGCACCCCGTCAGCCCCGCCGGTGCTGTTCCTGGAACATCTCGTCGACACCGATGTGCCCGAAGATACCCTCGCGCCGCGTGCCCTGGGCGCGGCCGTCACCGTGTCGACCCCAAGCGGCACCATCGGGCGCGATTTCGACATTGTGGTGGTGGCCGGCGTGCAGGCCAATGTCTGGCCTGACCTGCGCATCCGTGGTTCCCTGCTCGGTGCTGGCGACCTGGCCCTGGTTGCCACGGGCCAGGATGGCACCGGGCATGACGCTACCGGCACCGACGCTCGCACCGCGGTACTCCACGATGAACTACGCATGTTCGCCCAGGCCGTCAGTCGTGCCACGACTGAACTGCTGGTCACCGCAGTGAGCAACGAAGAGAATGAGCCGTCGGTGTTCCTTCGTCTGCTGCCAGACCCCGAGCCGGAGCGGGGCGTTGACGATTTTGCCCGGTACCCTCTGTCGCTGCGCGGCCTGGCCGGGCGGATGCGCCGTGACCTGACCCGGGCCATCCGCTCGCCGGCCCGCATCGATTCCGAGACGGCCGCCCGGGCAGCGGATGCCGCGGCCACCCTGGCCCGCCTGGCCAGCGAAAATGTGCCCGGCGCCGCACCGGATCAGTGGTACGGCCTGACCGACCCGAGCACCGTGCGCCCGCTCAATGACTCTGCGGCCGGTGATGATCCGGTGCGTGTCTCGCCGTCGCGAATGGCCGCCTTCGAGACCTGTCCGCTGCACTGGCTGATCGGACAGGTTGGCGGGGGCAGCTCGAATACCGCCGCCAACCTCGGCACGATCATTCACAAGGTCATGGAAGACTGCGTCGATCGTCGGCCAGAGGCGCTCTGGCAGGGTGTGGAGTCCCGTTGGAACGAACTCGACTTCGACGCCGACTGGCAGTCACGCGTGCAGAAGGTCGCCGCCAGAGCGCTCACCGACCGGCTCGCCTCGTACCTGCTCGATTTCGAGAACGGGGGTGGTGAGTTGCTGAGCGCCGAGGGAACCTTCCAACTCGAAGTGAGCGGTGCCGTGCTGTCGGGCACCATCGACCGAGTGGAACGCCAAGCCGACGGGCGGGCCGTGATCGTCGACCTGAAAACCGGCAAGGGCGACGCGACAAGCGATGTCGGAGTCGCGGAGCATCCACAACTTGGCGCCTACCAACTGGCGTTTCAGGAGGGCGTCATCGAGGGCGTCTCCGGTGACATGGCGCTGGCCGGTGCCCGCCTGGTCATCGTCTCCTCCGGCACGGTGAAACAGAACTACCGTAATCCCACCCAGCCAGCGTTCACTCCGGAGCAGCTCGACGCTTTTCGCACCCGCGTACGCGACGACGCGGCAGGCATGGGCAGCAGCACCTTCATCGCCGAAATCACCGAGCACTGCCTCGACCCGCGAAGCCACGGGTCCTGCCGCATCCACGTCATTAAGCAGGTCAGCTCATGAGTCCCACGACAACGGCCACCACGGTCTCCGCCCTCGACATTGCCGCAGAACTCAGGCTTCCTCCGCCCACCGCTGAGCAGCAGGAGGTCATCGAGGCGCCGCTTACGCCGACCCTGGTGGTCGCCGGCGCCGGAAGCGGCAAGACCGAGACGATGGCCAACCGGGTGCTCTGGCTACTCGCCAACGGCCACGCCCGCCCCGATCAGATTCTCGGACTCACCTTCACCCGCAAGGCCGCCGGCGAGCTGAGCGATCGCATCAATAAGCGCATCACCGACCTCGATGCCGCTGGACTGATGCCGATCATCGCCGGCCCGGACGACGGCCTGACGGCTGAGTCGTCCGACCTGTTCAACACGCCGAGCGTCTCCACTTACAACTCTTTTGCCAGCCGGCTCTTCACCGACAATGCCCTGCTGCTCGGCCGCGAGCCGGAATCTGTGCTGCTCAGTGAAACGAGCGCCTGGCTGCTTGCTCGGCGCGTGGTCATCGAGCACGGCGACGGCCGCCTGGTACCTTACGGAAAGAGCGTCGACCAGGTCACCGACGCCGTGTTGCAGCTCAGTCGTGCCGTCGCTGAGAATCCGCCGGCCTGGCGCGACGGCGCACCGGGAACCCCGCACGATCTCGCCGGCCTGGCCGAAAGCTTCGCTTATCTGAGCGATTTGCCCTACGGCAACCCGCGCAAGAAAAAACCGTACGACTCGGTGGTAGATGCCCTGGCCGCAGTCGCGCCATTGCCCGTGCTCGCCGAACTCGCTGCGCAGTACAGCAGCGAGAAGCGCCGCCTCGGCCTCATCGAATTCTCCGACCAAGTGGCCCTCGCGCTTCAGGTCTGCCAGAAAGTTGATGCGGTCGTTGACCGTTATCGCGACCAGTACCGTGTCGTGCTGCTCGACGAATACCAGGACACCTCCGTGCTGCAGACCGAACTGTTGCACACGCTCTTTCAAAACCACCCGGTGATGGCCGTCGGTGACCCGCACCAGTCGATCTACGGATGGCGCGGGGCGAGCTCGGCGAATTTGCTCGGCTTCGGGCGAGACTTCAACACCAGCGAATCCAGTCGCAAGGCCGCAGCGCCGACCATGTCGCTGTCCTTCACCTGGCGGAACCCCGCCCTCGTGCTCGACGCCGCGAATGCCGTCGTCGATCCGCTGAGTCAGACACTGCGCGCCCAACCCGGCGGAATCCAGGTTGAAACGCTCAAGGTGCCGGCCGGAACCAGGGCCGGTACCGTTGACGCGCTCATGGCTGAAACCATTGCCGCTGAGGCCGACGCGGTGGCCGACTGGTTCGCCGCCCGGCTCGTCGGTGATCACACCGGGGCCATGCTCTTTCGGGCCCGCAGAGAGATGGACTACTTCGCCGAGGTGCTGCGCGCCCATGGAGTGCGCGCCCACGTGCTCGGCCTCGGCGGATTGCTTTCCACACCGGAAGTCGCCGACGTCGTGAGCGTTCTGCGGGTGGTGCACGATCCCGGTGCCGGCAGCGAACTCGTGCGCCTCCTCAGCGGCGCTCGTTACCGTGTCGGTGCACGCGACCTGCAGGCACTCGCCAACGTGGCACGCTGGTTGGCCCGGCACGACTGGGCCCAGAAGGCCATTTCGGCCGACCTGCGGGGCAAGCTGCGGGCATCCGTCGCCGGTGATGAGGGCAGCTCTCTGGTTGACGCGCTGGACTTTCTGGGCACAGCGCCGGACTCTCATAGCCAATTCGCCGAGTTCAGCGAGCTGGGGCGCGCGCGTGTGCAGTCGGCTGGCCGGCAACTGGCGTGGTTACGTTCGCGCGCCAGCCTGCCGCTGCTGGACTTCGTGCGGCTGATCGAACAGGAATTTCGACTCGACATCGAACTGACCGCGAACGAAGACAACGACCTCGGGCTCGCCAACCTGTATTCCTTCCACGATACGGTGGCCGCATTCCTCGACAGCGACGAACAAGGCACCCTGGCCAGTTTTCTGCGCTGGCTGAAGCGGGCGGAGCTGCAAGACGACCTCGGCCCGCGCGCTGAAATGTCGGAACAGGGCACCGTGCAGTTGCTGACGATTCATGGCGCCAAGGGCCTCGAATGGGATTTTGTCGCCATTCCGAACCTCACGGAAAAAAGCCTGCCCGCCCTAGCTCACGATTCCAGCGGGTGGCTGCGCTTTGGCGAGCTGCCCTACGGTTTTCGGGGTGATCGCTCCGAGCTGCCCGAGCTTGAAGTCGCCGGCCACGACACCCAGCTCGATTATGATCTGGCCTTCCAGACCTACAAGGCTCACTTGGCGACGCGACACGACGACGAAGAACGCCGGCTCATCTACGTCGCCATCACCCGTGCCAGGCAAGAACTCTTGCTGACCGGCTCCTTTTGGGGGCCAGGACTGACGGTTCGAAAGCCCAGCCGCTACCTCGTGGAACTTGCCGAAGCGGGGCTCATTCCGGCTATCCCCGACACGAGTGCCGAGGCCGACAAACCTGCTTCCGCCTCCAGCGGCACGGAACTGTGGCCGTTTGACCCGCTTGGCTCCCGCCGCGCCCTCGTCGAAGCCGCCGCGACCCGCGTCTTGGGCAGCGAGGCGGATGCTCCCACCCGCTGGTCCCACGCGGTCACCCTGCTATTGGAAGAACGTGCCCTGCGGTTGGCCGGCGGCGCTGTTACCCCCGTTCCCACCCGCATCCCCGCATCCCGGTTCAAAGATTACGTCGATGACCCGGCCGCAGTCGCCGCCGAACTACGGCGCCCCATGCCGCAGCGCCCCTACCGGGCCACACGGCTCGGTACCCTGTTTCACTCCTGGGTGGAGCGGCGTGCTGGCGGTGCGACCGGCACCGACCGCGTCGATGCCGCGCTGAACGAACTGGACTTCGGCGATGACGGTGCGGGCGATGACGGCGGTACCGGGGCGCTGAATGACCTCGCCGTGCCCGAGCAGGAACAGTTTGCGGTTTTGCAGGCCACTTTTGAACGGTCCGAGTGGGCCGATCGAGCGCCGGTCGACGTCGAGATCGAAATTCACCACGTGCTTGGCGGCCAGGTCTTCGTCTGCAAGCTCGACGCGGTCTATCGCACTGAAACGGGGTACCAGGTTGTCGACTGGAAAACCGGGCGGGCGCCCAAGAACGCTGCTGACCTCGAATTGAAGCAAACGCAACTCGCGCTCTACCGGTTGGCCTACGCCCGGTGGAAGGGAGTCGATCCGAGCATTGTCGACGCCGTGTTTTATTTCGTCGCCGACGACACCGTCATCGCCCCCGAGCGCCTCTATTCGGAGGCAGACCTGCTTGCCGCCTGGTCGGGGGCGATGATCCCGGTGCGCGAGTCGTTGGGCTCGGAGCCGTCATCGGACTGGTCAAAGGAATCAGAGTCGGCGTCCGAGTCCATGCTGAGCCCCGAGAAGTTGTAGCTGTCGGTGTGCATCGCCGCGTGCTGGTCGTAGTCGCGGGCGGCGCGCGGCATATGGTCGAGCATGTTCTCCACGTCACCGACGGTCATGATCGGGCCGGTTTCGGGGGAGAGCGGCTGTTGGGTGTGGCTGTGCACGGTGTCGACGAGGCCGTCGAGCATGGCAACGGCGTCATCGACGATGGACTGGTCATGGCTGCTCACACCGTGCAGCAACCAGCGGGCCAGCTCGAGCTCGGCGTAGAGCATGGCACGCTGGGTGATGTGGGTGTCGCTGCCCTGACGAGTGGTCGAATACGCGGTGATGGCTAGTTCAGCGGCATCTCCGCGCGCGGCGAGCAACCAGTGGAGGTCGCGGGCGGGGTCGCCGACGGCCAGGCCGGACCAGCCGAGAATACCCGATACGGCGTCGTCGGTGATCAAAATAGAATCGGCCGACATCGATCCGTGTACCACCGCGGGCGCGAACTGCCAGAGGGCATCGTCGTCGGTGGCCTGTTCCCAGCGGCGCAGCAGTGCTGCGGGCAGGTATCCGGTGTTGGCGGCCCGGTCGATCAGGTCGATGGCGTCTTTGCGGCACTGTTCGGCGCTCTGCTGGGAAAGCCCGGCCGTGCCGATGAACGCGCTCGGCAGTGAGTGGATCGCGGCGATGGCGCGACCGATCGACCCCGAGACGCCCTCGTGTCCGGTGAGGGCATCCGCATCGAAACTGTCGCCCGCCAGCAGCTCATAGACGACAGCACGGGTTCCCTGAATGGGCGTCTGGCCGACGTATTCGGGCACGTCGAACGGCAGTCGACTGCGATTGCCGGTGGTGAGCGCGCGCAGCGCCACGAGGTCGGCGGACTGTTCGGTTTCGGCCGACTGGCTGGTGGGAACGCGAATGATCAGCGCCCGCCCGTCTGTGTCAATGACGAGCGCCGAGTCGAACAGTCCGTGCGCGCCGGCACTGTGCTTACGGGTGTAGGCCACGTCGAGCCCCGGAACTGCGGAGGTGGCTAACGCGGCTAGAGTGAGTTGAGTTCTGGCCATGCCTACTAGGTTAGATCGACTTCCGGTTGCGTGGTTGTTCGCCACGCCTCCACACCCACGTTCTCGCACAGCTCGGAGATTACCATGTCGTTCACTTTCACGACGCGGTTACCGCTGTCTCGCCACGCGGTCGACCGAGACCACCTGAGCCGCAGCATTCCCGGGCTGTTCGATCAGCTCTGGGCGGATTCCGCGACTCGCGTTCTGCCGGTCTGGCACGGCAAGATACTGCTCGCGCCAAACGACTCGACCAGCGCCGTGCACCTGGCCCTGCTGCCTCCGGCGCGCGTGGCGGTGAGTCGCCAGAACCCCGGCTTGCGCGTCTACCTCGGCCGGTCCCTGCCAACCGACCTGCCCGAGCCGACCGGTACCCGCATTGTCGCTGCGCAGCTCGATGACGACGCTGCGGCCCGGCTGGAGCCCGACGAGAGCCGGTGGGTGAATCTTCGAACGGTCGCGACCGTGCTGGGTGACCGTGACACCGGTTTGTTCACCGAGGCCCTCGGTGTGCTCAACTGGCACGCCTCGCACGCGCACTGCCCGCGCTGTGGCGCTGCGACCGTGGTCGAGGAGGGCGGTTGGGTGCGTCGCTGCCCGGTGGACAACAGCCAGGTCTTTCCTCGCACCGATCCCGCCGTCATCGTGCTCATCACCGATGCCGACGATCGCATTCTGCTCGGCTCCAACGCAATGTGGGAGAACAACCGCTACTCGCTGCTCGCCGGATTCGTCGAACCCGGCGAAGCCCTGGAATCGGCCGTGATCCGCGAAATGTTCGAAGAATCCGGCCTGCGGGTCACCGATCCGGCCTACGTCGGCTCGCAGCCGTGGCCGTTCCCGGCCTCCATCATGTGCGGGTTTACCGCTCGACTCGCCGACGACCAGCAGGCAAGTGATCTGCGGCCCGACGGCGCCGAGATTTTGGCGCTGCGCTGGTTCAGCCGGCAAGAGCTGCTCGATGCGGGCGCGTGGATGCTGCTGCCCGGCCCGTCTTCAATCGCGCACGCCATGATCGAACGCTGGCTCGGAGCTGCGTTGCCGGCCGCGACGGAACTGATCCGCCCGTGACGGTGACCGCCCACTCGCTGCTGAACGGCCTCGATGAACAACAGCGCATTGCCGCCGAAGCGCTGATCGGCCCGGTCTGCATGCTCGCCGGCGCCGGAACCGGCAAAACCCGCGCCATCACGCACCGCATCGCCCTCGGTGTGCTTACCGGTGCCTATGCTCCGAACCGGGTCATGGCGCTCACCTTCACGAGCCGGTCGGCGGCCGAACTCCGTGGCCGCCTGCGGCAGCTCGGTGCCGGTGGGGTAGCCGCCCGCACCTTTCACGCCGCCGCGTTGTCTCAACTGAACTATTTCTGGCCGCACGTCGTCGGCGGGCAGGCACCGCGCATCCTCGACGGTAAGGGCCGCATTCTCGGGCACGCCGCCGAGGCCCTGCACCTTAAAATCGACACGGCCACCCTGCGAGACCTTGCCGCTGAGGTGGAGTGGCGCAAGACCAGCGGTCTGAGCATCGAGCAGTATGCGGCCGGCATCGCCCGCCGCAGCCTGCCCGGACGGCTCGACGTCGACCAGGTCGTCGCCCTGCAACAGACCTACGAGAAGCTCAAAGACGATCGCAAGCAGATCGACTTTGAAGACGTGCTGCTCGCCATGGCCGGCATGATCGAGGCCGAACCGTCCGTCGCCCTGCAGGTGCGTGAGCAGTACCGGTTCTTCGTCGTTGACGAATATCAGGACGTCTCCCCGCTGCAGCACGACCTGCTGGCGCTCTGGCTCGGCGACCGCCGCGATCTCTGCGTCGTCGGCGACGCCAGCCAGACCATTTACTCCTTCGCCGGTGCCCGCAGCGACTACCTGCTCGACTTTCCCAAACACTACGAGGATGCCACAGTGGTGCGGCTCGAGCAGAACTACCGGTCGACCGCGCCCATCGTTGCTACTGCGAACCAGCTCATGCGCGGCCGTTCCGGCGCGCTGACCCTGCACGCTGCACAATCCGACACCGGTCCTGATCCGTCGGTGCGCGGGTATGCCTCCGATATGGCCGAGGCGCGCGGTGTTGCGGAGCAGATTGTGCAGCTCATCGGCACCGGTACCAAGCCCGAAGACATCGCCGTACTGTTTCGGGTCAACGTGCAGGCGGCACTGCTGGAAACAGCGCTGACCGAGGTGGGAGTGAGCTACCAGATTCGCGGCGCCAAACGGTTCTTCGACCTGCCCGAGGTGAAGCAGGCGGTGATGAGCCTGCGCGCGGCATCCGTTTCCATCATCGGGGAACCGCTGTTCAAATCGGTCAGCGACGTGCTGCGGTCCCTCGGCTGGAGCCAGACCGCTCCCGAGACGCGCGGCGCAGTTCAGGCTCGGTGGGAATCGCTCAATGCTCTGATGGGCCTGGTCGACCAGGCCGCCGCCGGAACGACCTTTCGTCAGTTTACCGACGAGCTGATGGAGCGTCAGGCCGGCCAGCATGAACCGACCGTCTCGGCGGTGACACTGGCCACCATGCACTCGGCCAAGGGCCTCGAGTGGGATGTCGTGTTCGTGGTCGGCCTGAGCGAAGGTCTGGTGCCGATCAGCTATGCGAGCACTTTCGACCAGATAGACGAGGAGCGCCGACTGCTCTACGTCGGTATCACGCGGGCCCGCAGGCGGCTAGCGCTCAGCTGGTCGTCCTCCGGAGTGCAGGCTCGTGCGCCTCGGGAACGGTCTCGATTTCTGCAAGAGCTTGGCAGCCGCACCGCTCGTGGAGCCGGTGCTCGCTCCGCGTAACCCTGCCGGAGACGGCGTCAATGCGCAAAGACCGGGCGAACACGGCTGACCGCCCCGTTTCCAGGCGATCCTGCACGAGCCCGGCTACCCGGGCGGCGACCTCAAAGCTCAACCGGGGTGTTTCGCTTGGAGCCTGCCGTTGGGCGAGCTGGCAGGCCATGGCCGGCCAGGCCGAATCGTCGTCGACGTGCGCGAGTTCGAGACAGGTCAGGCAGGGCCCGAGGCCCGGTTCGACCAGGGGGCCCACCCGCGCGGAGCTGTCGCTGAACACCACCGGCAGATGGGGAATGTCGCGGCGTAGCCAGCGCCCGTGGCGCTCCGGTGAGAAGACGTACTGTCCGACCAACACTGCCAGTTCTGGTTCATTGCCGGGTAGCGGCTCCTCGATTCCGAGGTTGGCCAGCAGGGTGCGCACGCGAAAAGCGGTCGTTCCAATGCCATCGACGAGCACGGTGCGGGGCAGCGGCGTGACCGGGGGTTGCGCATCGTCTGATACGTACAGCAGCGCCGGCTCAAGCAGTTCGAGCAGGCGCGTTACCTCGGCAGCGGATGCTCCGGCCAGCGTTCCCAGCAGCATCGCACCTGATCGATGCACCCCCGCGGCGAGGGCTGACAGCACTGCCTCGTGAGCGAGCGTGAGCCCGCCGATCGTGACAACGGCGTGGTCGATGCCGAGTTGTACACAATCCGGTGTGCGCCACACCAGGGGGTACCGAGGATTCAGTCGAAGAGCCATGCCGACATGATGACGCACATCACCCCGGCTGGATAAGTTCTCCACAGGCACGTTATCGGGGGCGAGGGTGCGGGCGGTTACGCGCGGATATTGGGATTCGACACTAACGCCGCCCGCACCTGATTATCAGTGGCGGATAACCACGCGGCCGTCGATCTTGCCGTGCTTCATCTCGTCGAGTACCTCATTGACGTCGTCGAGGCGACGTTCGGAGACCGTGGGATGAATCTGGCCGCGGGCGCAGAACTGCAAGGCTTCTTCCATGTCCTGACGGGTATCCGCGATAAAACCGCGGATGGTCAGACCCTTCAGCACGATGTCGAAGATCGGCGCGGAAAAGTCTCCCGCCGGCAGGCCTTCGGTTGGGACATTTCGTCCGTTGAACGACGATAGGTCAGCAAAGGTTGTGGCAACGTTGCGCGCCGCTACTCCTCGTGCGGGCGCTCGGCGCCGTCATCGCGCAGCAGATCCGCAAGGGCCTGGTCGACGTCGTCAAGCACCTCCGGCTCGCCTCGCGCCGCGCTCGTGAGGCGGGCGATCAACTTTTGAGGATCATCGATGTCCTTCTCGGTGGGCAGCAGGTCGGGGTGCGACCAGAGGGCGTCGCGCGCTTCGCTGCCGACGGCATCCGTCACGGCCTGCCACATCGCTGCGGCCTCCCGCAGCCGGCGCGGGCGCAGCTCGAGACCGACGAGAGTCGCGAAAGCGGATTCGGCCGGACCGCCGGAAGCCCGGCGGCGTTTGACCGTCTCGGCGATGGCATCGGCTTTGGGCAGCCTGATCGTGGCGCGCGCGGTGACGACGTCGACCCAGCCTTCGACCAGGGCGAGCATCGTTTCGAGGCGGGACAGGGCCTCGAGTTGCGACTCGGACTTCTGTTGGATGAGCGAACCATCCACCATGGCCTGACGCAGGTCTTCCGGGTTGGAGGGGTCGAAGCTCCCAGCGAGTTCTTCGAGCCGGCTGGAGTCGATGCTGATTCCGCGCGCATACGCTGTGACCGCGCTGGTCAGGTGCAGGCGCAGCCAGCGGGCGTGACGAAACAGTCGGGCGTGGGCAATCTCACGCACGGCCAGATAGATCTGCACCTGGTCGGCGGCAACGTCGAGGCCGGCGCCGAAGTCGGCGACGTTCTGGGGGAGCAGAGCAGCCTGCTGTTCGCCGAGCAGTGGAATCCCGACGTCGCCGCCGCTGACGACCTCGCTGGCCAGCTGCCCGACGACCTGACCGAGCTGCATCGCGAACAGGGTGCCGCCGATGCTGCGCACGAGCTGGCTCGCGTTGGCCACCATGCCCTGCATCTCTTCTGGCACCTGTTCGGCGAACACCCGGGTGAGCGAGTCGGAGATGCTCGTGGCGACGGGCTCGGCCAGCTGCGTCCAGAGCGGCATGGTCGCGGTGACCCATTCGCGGCGGGTCATCAGCCGGGGTTCAACGGTTAGTTCAGCCACGGAGATGACGTCATCGAGCCAGAGGGCCGCGATGTGAAAAGCCTGGCGCAGTTGGGTCTGCTGCTCGTCGGTAGCCGTGAGCTGGCCGTTAGCCGCTCGCTGCTGACCCTGAGTGAGCGCAATCTGCCAATCCACGCCGGTGCCCTGGGAGTTCATAGCACCTTGAAGCTGTTGCATGAGTGCGGCCACGCTGGCCGGGTCGCTGGGCAGGCCGGCCGCGTTGGCGAGCTGGCTTGGGTCGATGCCGCTCTTGCCGCTCAGAATGTCGCGCAGCATGTCACGGAACTCGTCACTAGGCTCGCCCGGGTTCTGATCGTTCGGGGGTAGGGAGTCGTCGGCCACTTCAGGCCCCTCTCAGTTGCATGCTTCTACGCTAGTGCGAGTAGCCCGCTCAGGGCTGGGAAATATCCTAGGCTGAAGGGCTTGCTGTGCGCCCGTCGCGAACACGGCCCGGAACCTGGCACGAACCAACACAAAGGAGCACGGTGGCTCTCTTCACCAATGACTCACCGGCACCCCAGGGTGCACGGCGTCGCCGCCCCTCGATCGGCTGGACGGCGTTGTTGATCGCTCTCGTCGCCGGGGTGATTCTCGGCATCATGCCGGCCCCCTACGTCATCGAGAAACCCGGACCGGTCTACAACACCCTCGGTTCCGCCACCGATGAAAACGACGTCGAGACGGCTCTCATCACCATCCCGGGTGAAAAGGTCTACCCGACCAAGGGCACGCTGGACCTGCTCACGGTGTCCCTGCTCGGTAACCGGGAGAACCGCCCGAGCTGGCTCAGTGTTGCCGGAGCATGGCTCGACCCGAGTGAGGCCGTTCTCCCCATCGATCAGGTCTTTCCCGCCGATGTCAGCACCGAACAGCGGGATGCGCGCTCCAGCGCCGACATGATCAATTCCCAACAGGATGCCATCGCCGCGGCCCTGACTCATCTCGGCTACGACTACCCAACGACGGTCTCGGTGGTGAGCCTGCCCGATGGCTCTCCGGCCGAGGATGTGATCGAACCCGAAGATCAGATCTCCGCAGTGAACGGGACGCCGGTTGTCAACGTTGCGCAACTGCGTGCCGCGTTGCAGATCAACGGCGCTGAGACGGCGGCCAGTCTCGATATTGTGCGAGGCGGCGTAGCCCAGACCGTGGAGGTCACCCCGATTGACAGCGCCGGCACGGTCGTGGCCGGGGTCAACGTCTCAGTCGCTTACGACTTTCCGTTCGAGGTGCAGATTCAACTCGACAAGGTCGGCGGACCGAGCGCCGGCATGATGTTCGCGCTTGGAATCATCGACAAGCTCACCCCTGGGGAGCTTCAAGGCGGCGAAAATGTGGCCGGTACCGGCACGATCGATCAGTCCGGCACGG
Source organism: Cryobacterium serini (assembly GCF_004404025.1). NCBI lineage: Bacteria > Bacillati > Actinomycetota > Actinomycetes > Micrococcales > Microbacteriaceae > Cryobacterium > Cryobacterium serini. The sequence goes on along the minus strand of NZ_SOHN01000013.1, from coordinate 75,739 downwards.
TCGGCCCGATCGGCGGTATTCAGCAGAAGCTATACGGTGCCGTCGAGAATGAAGCGAGCTGGTTTCTGGCTCCTGCCGAGAACTGCGACGAAGTGACCGGCAATATCCCCGACGGCCTGACCGTGTTCTCCGTTGCCACCCTCGATGAGGCACTCGCCGCCCTCGACGCGATCAAGACCGGCGACACGAGCGAGGTCCCGACCTGTCCAACGCGCTAGCGGCGAAGGAAAAACTTACGGCAGCCCGGTAATGATGACTCTCTCAGGGGTGCATAAGTAGGATAGGGGTCGACCCTGATCACGCGGTTTATGATCACCCTGTTCCTAATGACTGAGCGCAAGAGGCCAATACGTGAGTTCATCAGCAGCCGACAACGCCCCCCGGCGCAGCCGAGCCCCGCTAGCAATTACCGCAGCAATTATCGCGGGGTTGGTGATCCTGTTCTTTATCTTTGCCGGACTGTATACCGATGTCTTGTGGTTCGACCAACTCGGGTTCCTCAATGTGCTGACCACCCAGTGGATCGCCGGTTCAGTGCTGTTCCTGATCGGGTTTGTGGCCATGGCCGTGCCGGTCTGGGTGAGCATCCAGCTGGCTTATCGCCTGCGCCCGGTGTACGCGAAGCTCAACTCGCAGCTCGATCGCTACCAGCAGGTCATCGAGCCACTGCGTCGCCTCGCGATGTACGGAATCCCCGCCCTTCTGGGCCTATTCGCCGGTGTGGCTGCCGCCACCCGCTGGCAGACCGTGCTCATGTGGCTCAACCGCACCGAGACTGGGCGCGTTGACCCGCAGTTCGGCTTTGACATTTCCTTCTACCTGATGGATCTGCCGTTTTACCAGGCCGTGCTCGCCTTCGCATCCGCTGTCGTACTCATTTCCGCCCTCGTCACGGTCGCGACCAGCTACCTGTACGGGTCCATCCGGGTATCCGGGCGTGAGGTGCTCATCTCCAAGGCCGCCCGCGTGCAGATCGCCGTCACGGCGGGCGTGTATCTGCTGTTGCAGGCCGTGAGCATCTGGTTCGACCAGTACTCCACCCTGACCAACCAGGGTTCGCTCATCACCGGCGCTGGCTACACCGACGTGAACGCCACCATCCCCGGCCGAGCCATTCTTGCCGGTATCGCCGCCGTCGTCGCCCTACTCTTCATTCTCACGGCCATCATCGGCCGCTGGCGCCTGCCGGTCATCGGCACCGCGCTGCTCATCGTGTCGAGCCTGCTGATCGGCTCGCTCTACCCCTGGGTCGTCGAGCGTTTCCAGGTGGAGCCGAACGCGAAGGCGCTCGAAGCCGAATACATCGAGCGCAATATCGATCTCACCCGGGATGCCTATGATGTGGCCGACATTGAGGAGATTCCGTACAACGCGAAGACCACCGCTGAGCCGGGAGCCCTGCGTGCTGATGCCGCGACGACCGCGAACATTCGTATTCTCGACCCCGCCCTGGTCAGTGACTCGTTCCGTCAGCTCGAGCAGTTCCGCCAGTACTACCAGTTCCCCGACAACCTGAACGTCGACCGCTACATGATCGACGGAGTGTCTCAGGACACCGTTGTTGCAGTGCGCGACCTCAACATCGATGGTTTGAACACCGGTAACACCTGGGTCAACTCGAAGACCGTCTACACCCACGGCTACGGAGTAGTTGCCGCCTACGGCAACCAGCGCTCGGTCGATGGGCAGCCGGTGTTCCTCGAATCGGGCATCCCAACAAGCGGCGCGCTCGGTGACTTCGAACCGCGCATCTATTTCGGCGAGACGTCACCCGAGTACTCGATCGTCGGAGCCGAAGAGGGTGCCAACCCGATCGAACTGGACTATCCGTCGGGCGCAGAGGGCGCGGGTCAGACGTACACGACGTTCTCCGGAGACGGCGGACCGAAACTCGACAATGCATTCAAGAAACTGATCTATGCGCTGAAGTTCCAGTCCGAGCAGATCTTCCTGGCCTCATCGGTCAACGACCAGTCGGAGATTCTCTACGATCGTGACCCGGTCACCCGCGTGCAGAAAGTGGCGCCGTACCTGACGCTGGACTCCGACGCCTACCCCTCGGTCGTTGATGGCCGGGTCAAGTGGATCATCGACGGCTACACGACCTCGGCGAACTACCCCTACTCGACGCCGGTCAGCCTGAGCGAGGCCATCGCCGATACGCAGACACCACCGCAGCCGTACGCCCTCGACAGCATCAACTACATGCGCAACTCGGTCAAAGCCACCGTCGACGCCTACAGCGGTGAGGTCACCCTCTATGCCTGGGACGACAAAGAGCCGCTGCTGCAGACCTGGCAGAAGATCTTCCCCTCGACGCTCAAGCCCATGAGCGAGATGAGCGGTGACCTGATGAGCCACGTGCGTTACCCGGCCGACCTGTTCAAGGTGCAGCGCGCCATTCTCGGCCAGTATCACGTGACCGACCCTGGCTCGTTCTACTCCAAGGACGACGCCTGGATCTCACCCAACGACCCGGATTCTCCGGCGACAAACCCCACCCTGCAGCCGCCTTACTACCTCACCATGCAGGTGCCCGGATCGGACAAGCCGTCATTCTCGCTGTATACAACTTTCCAGCCGGAAGCCACCGGTGAATCCAGTCGAAACGTGCTCTATGGCTACCTCGCCGTGGATGCCGATGCTGGAGCGGAAGACGGTGTGCGTGCCGACGGTTACGGCAAGCTGAGGCTGCTCAACCTGCCCAAGGACGGTACCGTGCCCGGCCCCGGTCAGGTGCAGAACGTCTTCAATGCCGACCCGACGGTTTCGACTGAGCTCAACCTGCTGCGGCAGGGTTCCTCGACCGTGCTCAACGGCAACCTGCTGACCCTCCCGGTCGGTGGCGGTCTGCTCTACGTGCAGCCGGTGTACGTGAAGTCCACCGGTGAGACCAGCTATCCGCTGCTGCAGAAGGTGCTCGTGGCCTTCGGTGACCAGATCGCGTTTGAGGACACCCTTGACGGTGCCCTCGACGTTTTGTTCGGCGGTGACTCGGGTGCGACTGCCGGTGACACCGCCGTGCCAGACGACGCCACGACGAACAATGGCGCTGCACCGACCGATCCAGCGACCGGCGGCACGGATGTGCCGACCGGATCAACCGGTGATGCAGCAACGGATGCCCAACTCAAGTCGCTGCTCGCCGTCGCCAAGACGGCGCTCGCCGACAAGGCAACCGCGCTTGCCGCCGGCAACTTCGCCGACTACGGCACCGCGGACGCCAAACTCTCCGAGACGATCGCGAGCATGCTCGCCCTGCTCGGCGAATAGCTTTACCCGCACGAACTATCGCACGGCGTGCCGTACGACCCCCTGCAAGCCCTCACCCGTCTCGGGTGGGGGCTTGCGGTTGTTTGGCCCGGTGGTGTTTGATGCCTATAAGGAAGCGTTTTTTGTCGCTAATTTGGGTGCGAGTTTGCGATACCGACCCAAAGTGGTCCACCGCGCTTTCAGGGTGTGCTAAATTTGTACTTGTAGCGCGGGGTGGAGCAGTTCGGTAGCTCGCTGGGCTCATAACCCAGAGGTCGTAGGTTCAAATCCTGCCCCCGCAACAGATGCCCCCGGAACCCTTGGTTCCGGGGGCTTTTTCGTGCCCGAATTCAGTCAGGCAGCGAGGAGCCCATCAGGAATTCTCCCCGCTCATCCTGTCGGCGCACTAGGGGATGACCGGTGCCACGAACTCGAAGGTTCGTCCGAGCAGCCAGACCAGAAGCAATACCACCGGCAAGTGGAACATGAACTGCAGGAACGTGAATCCCACGAGATCTCGTGCCCTGAGGCCGAGGACGGCGAGCAGGGGCAGCATGAAGAACGGGTTGATGAGGTTGGGCAATGCCTCGGCCACGTTGTAAACCTGCACCGTCCAGCCCAGGTTCATCTGAACATCTGTGGCCGATTGCATGACATACGGTGCTTCCACCAACCATTTACCACCGCCCGAAGGCACGAAGATTCCCAGGATGACCGTGTACAGCGCGACAATTACTGTGAAGCCGCCGCCACCGCCGACGCTGGTAAAGAATTCGGCCAGATGCTCCGAGACGGTCATACCCCCATTTCCGACTGCCCGGGTCAGAATTGCAGCCATGGCCGCGTAAAGCGGAAACTGAACCAGGATTCCGGCAGTGGCAGGAACGGCCTTGGACACAGCTTGCAGAAACTTGCGCGGTGTTCCGTGGAGCACGAGCCCGAGCATCAGGAAGACCAGAAGATACCCATTCAGGCTGCTGACCACCGATAAGACCGGACTCGTCAAGAACTGTGAGACAAGCCAACCCAGCGTCAGGAGCGCGAACAGGATGGGAAGGATGCGGCTGTACTCGAGCCATTCGCCGGGTCGTGAGCGTGGCGCTGCCGGCTCCGGCTCGTCATTGAGGTCCACGCCAAGATCCTGTGCTGTTCGAATGGCTTCCCCACGCGGAGCGGAGAAATGTGCGATCAGTACTGTCAAGGCAATGATGATCGCGCACATGGTGAGCGACTGCCAGGTGAAAATCGTTGTGCCGAAGTCGAGTACGCCGGTGACCTGCAGAAGGGCTGGCGGCAGGGACGTTGCCGTGGCCTGTAGTTGTGCGGCGGATGAGGACATGCCCAGCGCCCAGACTGCTCCCAAGCCCATGAATGCAGCAGCCCCGAGCGCTCGGTAGTCCACACGAAGATCGGTTCGGCGGGCAATGGCTCGCGCCAACAAGCCGCCGAAGACCAGGCTCAGGCCCCAATTGACAAAAGAAACGGACATGGACAGGAACGCCACAAAACTCACTGCCGTCGCGGCGGACTGGGGCACAGCCGCAAGCGTATCGATCAGTCGAGCCACCGGTCGGGACGTCGCCACGACGTACCCGGTCAAGACGACCATAGCCATTTGCAGGGTGAACGCCGTCAGGTCCCAAAAGCCGTTGCCGAAAGAATCGACGATGATCTGCGGGCTTGAACCATTAGCCAGGGCGGCGACGGCGACGAGGAGTACACCGACGAGGGCGAAGATATACGCATCCGGAAACCATTTCTGAGTCCAACCTGCGAGAGACTGGGCCACACGCGCCAGCCCTTTTTCTGTGCGAATTTGTGGGACGGTAGCCGTCACGGTGGATCTCTCTTCTTTGAGGCGAGTGTGCACGCGCGATGGCGCGATTGGGAGATGGCCGCACCCCGATGGGGATGAACAGCCATTTGCAGGCTAGGTGCGGCGCGATAGGCATGTCAATGTGGTCAGATTTCCCGGCGTACCGTCAAGCCAGAAGGCGTCAGGACCTGCTCAAGCCGGCTGGAGCGGAGGCTGGAGCGGAGGACGGAGCGGAGGACACGCCTGCGGTCAACGTTGGACCGGGGGAGACAGCCCGTTGCGGTATAGAAACCCACTCATCACCGTGCGCAGCGGACAGGACCTCGGTCCGTAACATCACGAACGTCTGACCCCGATCGAGTTCGCTGATGATCTGGAGTCGTGGCTCGAGAAACAAGGCTGGGTGCAGACACGGGAAGACGTCTTGCCGCGCAAGGGAACCATCGAGCACGGCTATAGCCGCGTCAGGCATTCGCTCAGCTTGGAGGCGTACACGGCCGCGCCTCCGCAAGCTCAGTTAGTCGCCCTCATGATCGTGACGCCGCGAACCAATCCGGACCCGCAGTGAATCCCCTGAATTCTATGTAACCACTAAGACCCGGGGGGGCTTTGTCGTGCCCGTCGGGGGAAAACGCGTTACGCGCGCAGGCGCGCCACCGCGGCGACAGCGGCGCGAACGAATGCGGCTGCCTCGGCTGCCTCGGCCGCCGTCGTACCGACACCTAGCGTGAACCGCACCGCCGTTTGAGCCAGGTCGGCGGGCAGTCCCATGGCGGTGAGCACGTGTGAGGGCTCGCTGCTGCCGGCCGCGCAGGCGGACCCGCTCGAGCACACGATGCCGCGTTGTTCGAGCTCCATAAGCACCGCCTCGCCGCTCGTGCCCGCAAACACGAACGACGCGGTGCCCGGCAGGCGTTCGGTCGGATGGCCTGTGAGCCGGGCTGAGGATGTCTCGCGCAGTACGGTACCGATGAACTCGTCGCGGAGGGCGCTTGTGATCCGGGCCGCCTCGGTTCGTTCCTCGCCAGCGAGGCGGAGAGCCACGGCCAGGGCGAGCGCGCCGGCGACGTTCTCGGTGCCGCTGCGTTTGCCGCGCTCTTGGCCGCCGCCGTGCAGCAGCGGTTCGATGGGGAGGCGTCCGCGCAGAAAGACCGCTCCGATTCCGGGGGGAGCGCCTAGTTTGTGTCCGGAGAGGCTCAGCGCATCGACACCGAGCGTGCTGACGTTTAGGTCGAGCCAGCCACCGGCCTGCACAGCGTCGGTGTGGATGGGCACGCCGGCAGCGCGCGCGACAGCAGCCAGTTCGAGCAGAGGCTGCACGGTGCCCACCTCGTTGTTGGCGTAGTGCACCGAGACCAGCGTGGTGTCGGGGCGCACAGCGCGGGCGAGGGCCTCTGGGGTGACGCGGCCGGCAGCATCCACCGGCAACAGGGTGATCTGAAAACCGTGCAGGCGGCGCAGGTAGTCACAGGATTCGAGTACGGCTTCGTGCTCGATTGGAGTGGTCACGATGTGGCGGCCGCGGGGAGCGCCAAGGGCGATCCCCTTGATCGCCAAGTTGTCGCTCTCGGTACCTCCGCTGGTGAACGTCACCTCGCCGGGTCGACAGCCGAGTGACCGGGCGACACTGCGGCGCGCCTCCAGCAGCGCGGCGGCGGCGGCCTCACCAACCTGGTGGTGGCTCGACGGGTTGCCGAAGCCGTTGAGCTGCGGCCACATGGCTTCGAGCGCCTCGCGGCGCACCGGTGTCGTCGCGGCATTGTCCAGATAAATCATGGGTTCGAAAGCGCAAACCCGGCCGGAGCGTTCACCCGGATGGCGATGTCCAGGCCGAGGTCGAGAGAGTGCACGCTGTGCGTGAGCGCGCCGACCGAGATGACATCGACACCGGATGCGGCAATCTCGCGCACCGTCCCCAGCGACACGCCGCCGCTGGCCTCGACGATCGCCCGCCCGGCGATCTGCTGCACACCTTTAAGCAAATCCTCCGTGCTGAAATTGTCGAGCATGATCGTGTCGATACCGGCCGCGAGCACGTCGTCGATCTGGTCCAGTCGGTCGACCTCCACCTCGAAGTGGGTGGTGTGGGAGAGGCGGGCGCGCACTTCCAGCAGCGCTTCGGTGAGGCCGAGTGGACCGGCCGCCAGCACGGCGAGGTGATTATCCTTGGCCATGACGGTGTCGGAGAGGCTGAACCGGTGGTTGTGCCCGCCGCCATCGCGCACGGCTGCGCGTTCGAGAGCGCGCAAGCCGGGGGTGGTCTTGCGGGTGTCGACGATGCGGGCGTGTGTGCCGGCCGTCTCGGCGACGTACTGGGCGGTGAGGGTGGCGATTCCGCTCATCCGCTGCACGAAGTTGAGTCCGATGCGCTCAGCCTGCAGGATGCCGCGGGCCGGGCCGGTCACCTCGGCGAGCGTGTCGCCGCTCTCGAACCGCTCGCCGTCGGTGACGAACTGGTGCACCTCGATGCGCGGGTCGGTCAGACGGAAAGCGGCCGCGAACACGGCACCGCCGCTGAACACGCCGGGTTCGCGCGCTTCAAGTTTGGCCGTCGCGACGGCGTCCTCGGGAATGAGCACGGTCGAGGTGAGGTCACCCCAGGGGGCGTCTTCGTCGAGGGCGGCCTGCACGACAACGTCGATGGAGTGTTGGGTCAGCATGCGATGGCCTCCTTGGCCGGAACGAGTTCGAGCGATTGTGAGCGGGACCAGGCCAGTTCGAGGCGGGTTTCGGAGAAGTCCGCGCGGAAGTGTGCGCCGCGGGACTCTTCGCGGGCCAGGGCGGCGGCCACGAGCAGCCGGGCGAGGTCCAGCAGGTTGCGGTCTTCGAGGGCGGCGACCGACGTGCTGGTGGCGGGTGGTGAGGACCAGTCGCCGAGTATGGCGGCGGCGCTTCTCAAGCCGGTACCGGAACGGTGTACGCCGGCACAGTCCCAGAGGAGTCGCTGCAATTGTCTGCGATTGATCAGCGTTTTAAGATCGGTCGGCAGTAGTGCCGTCTCGACCATCGGACGGTAAAGATCCGCGGGTTGGGTCGCGTCGAATATTTGGGTGGGGGTGGTGTGTGTGTGAATCGGCCACGGTTGCCCCAGCGCGCGCACGGCGCGGTCTGCGAACACGGCGGCCTCGAGCAGCGAGTTGGAGGCGAGCCGGTTGGCGCCGTGCGCTCCCGTGCGAGCCACCTCGCCGACGGCGAAGAGCCCGGGCAGACTGGTGCGAGCCCAGGTATCCGTTTCGACGCCGCCCATCCAGTAGTGCGCGGCTGGCGCCACGGGAATTGGTTCGACCGCCCAGTCCAGCCCCGCCGCCCGGCAGGCGGCGGTGATCGTGGGGAATCGGGTTTCCAGCAGGTCGCGGCCGAGCCCGGTCGCATCGAGCAGCACGGGGGCACCGTTCTGCCGTTCCATCTGGCGGGCGATGGCGCGGGCGACGACGTCGCGCGGCGCGAGCTCAGCGTCGGGGTGCTCGGTGAGCATAAAGCGTTCGCCGAGCTGATCGCGCAGCACAGCGCCCTCGCCGCGCACCGCCTCCGACACCAGCGGCGTGCCCGGCACCGCCAGGGCGGTCGGGTGAAACTGGTAAAACTCCGCATCGGCGACGGATGCCCCGGCTCTATACGCCGCAGCCACCCCGTCGCCGGTCGCGACTACGGGATTGGTGGTGTGCGTGTACAGCGCGCCGGCGCCGCCGGTGGCCAGAATTACGGCGTCGGCGGTCAGCGAGAACTGCACGCCGTTGGGGCCGAGCATCCGGGCTCCGACCACTTCGCCCCGGTCCAGAATCAGATCGACGAGCATCGTGTGCTCGTGCACCTCGATCGCAGCTCGGCGTCGAACGGTGGCTACGAGCGCGGCTTCGACCGCAGCGCCGGTTGCGTCGCCGCCGGCGTGCACGACCCGTGAGCGGGAGTGAGCCGCTTCAAGGCCGCGGGCCACACCGGATTCATCCCGGTCGAAGTCCACCCCGAAACGAATGAGGTCGCGCACCCGCGCCGGGCCTTCCGCACAGAGCACTTGCACGGCGGCCGGGTCGCAGAGTCCTGCGCCGGCGCGCAGCGTGTCGAGCACGTGCGCGTCGACCGAGTCGTCGCGAAACAGGGCCGCGGCGATGCCGCCCTGCGCGTACCGGGTATTGCTCTCCGGCAGCACCGACTTGGTGACGAGCACGACCCGGTGGCCGGCATCCGCTGCCCGCACGGCGGCAAGTAATCCACCGAGGCCGCTGCCGATGACGAGAATCGTTGCCATGTCAGACGCCGACGGTGCTCAAGACCGGCGCAGCGATTGGCTGCGCAGTAACCGGCGCAGCGGATGCCGGTGGCCGGGCTGCGAGCATCCGCTCGAGGGCAAGTCGGGCGTGATCGGCGACATCGGCCGAGACCGTGATCTGGTTGAGCACCCGACCTGGCGCTTCGCCGCCGCCCACGAGTGCTTCGAGCACCCAGGCCAGGTAGCCGGCGTGGATACGGTACATGGTCGAGCAGGGGCAGATCACCGGGTCGAGGCAGAAGATCTCATGCTCGGGATACTGGGCGGCGAGCCGGTTCACGAGGTTGATCTCGGTACCGATCGCAAAGGTCGTGCCGGCCGGAGCTGCGGCGATCGCCTTGGCGATGAAGTCGGTGGATCCGGCCGAGTCGGCGGCGTCGACGACCTCCATCGGGCATTCCGGGTGAACCAAAACCCGCACGCCGGGGTGTTCAGCGCGGGCGGCTTGGATCTGCGGCACGGTGAAGCGGCGGTGCACGCTGCAGAAGCCGTGCCAGAGCACGACCCGGGCGTCATCGAGCAAGGCAGCAGTGTTGCCGCCCAGGGGCTTGGTCGGGTTCCACATCGGCATCTGCTCGAGTGGAACGCCCATGGCCTTGGCGGTGTTGCGGCCGAGGTGCTGGTCCGGAAAGAACAGAACCCGCTGGCCACGTTCGAACGCCCACTCGAGCACGGCCTGGGCGTTCGACGAGGTGCAGACGATGCCGCCGTGCTCGCCGCAAAAGCCTTTGAGTGCCGCGGAGGAATTCATGTAGGTGACCGGAATCACCGGAACCCGGCCGGAGGCATCCGGAGCCGTGCCGTAGAGCTCCTCGAGCTGCTCCCAACACTCGGTGACCGAGTCGATGTCGGCCATGTCGGCCATGGAACAGCCGGCGGCGAGGTTGGGCAGGATCACGGCCTGGTCGCGTCCGGAGAGCAGGTCGGCGGTTTCTGCCATGAAATGCACGCCGCAGAACACAATCGCGGCGGCGTCGGGGCGGCTCTTTGTGGCCTGGGCCAGCTGAAAGCTGTCGCCGACGAAATCCGCGTGCCGCAGCACCTCATCGCGCTGGTAGAAGTGACCGAGAATGACTACCGAGTCGCCGAGCGCGTTCTTGGCTTCGACGATGCGGGCGCTGAGTTCCTCCGGTGAGGCGGTGCGATAGCGCTCCGGCAGTGCTCCCTGGCGGGGCGACCCGGCCGGAATCACGTCGCCCATCGAGGAACCGGGCCCATAGCCGGGCGCGGCCGCGTCGAACTCCCACGGAGGGGTTGCCAGGTCGGTGCTGCACGTGCTGCCGGCGGCTTTGCCGGTGCTGATGAGACGAATGGTGGTCTCGACCGAGGGATTTGTCATGGTCCTGCTCCTTGAGAATGAAGAGGGGTGAGGGGTGAGGGGTGAGGGTGAGGGTGAGGGTGAGGGTGAGGGGTGAGGGGTGAGGGGTGAGGGTTGAGCTAGCGGGTTGGTCCGGGTGGGTCATGCTCGCTGGCCCGGTCGTCGTAGCGGTAGAGCCGTGCTGGGCGATGCCTCGCCCCGGCCACGTGTTGGTCGGTGCTGATCAGGCTGCCGCTCGCCTCTATTGACCGGCGGAAATTGGCCGGGTCGAGCGCTTTTTGCAGTACAGCCTCGTGCACCTCGCGCAGCTGGGCGAGGGTGAACGTGTCGCCGAGAAAGGCATGCGCGATGCGGGCGTATTCCACCTTGGTACGCAGCCGCCAGAGCGCGTATTCCACGATGCGGTTGTGGTCGAACGCGAGCGGAGGAAGTCTGTCCGCGGCAAACCAGCGCACGTTTTCTCCAACAGATGCCCGCTCCGCGACTTCGGAACGCACGAGCGCCCAGTAGATGACGGAGACCACGCGCAGCCCGGGGGAGCGGTCGATATCGCCAAAGGTGTACAACTGCTCAAGATACCTCGGCGAGAGCTCGGTCGTCTCACGCAGGGTGCGAGCGGCGGCCGCCGCAAGTTCCTCGTCGGCTGGCAGCCAGCCGCCGGGCAGCGCCCAGAGGCCCAGATGCGGCTCGCGGGTACGACGCACGAGGGGCAGCCACAAGGTCTTGCGTCCCGACGTATCGTCGTGGCGCAGGGTGAAGATCACCGTTGAGACGGCCAGCGTTGCGTGGGCGCTCCCGCGCCCGAGCGGGCTCTGCTCGGTCAGACGGTGCTCCAGCACGGGAATCCAGTCGTAAAGGTCGGAATGACTTTAACTGCTGGAGCAATCATATAGTCAATTTGACTCAAACACCGAAATATGTCGTATTCAGGCTTGACGTGCAGCCGCGGCGGCCTCGCGTGCACCGGTTCGGCTGATGCCCATACCCATCACGCCCCACAGTGTTACGCGGGCCATCGCCTCGACGGCGATGCGTGGACTCATCTTCGACGCTCCGCGTACCCGCTCGACGAATGTGATCGGCACTTCGACCACGCGCAGGTCGGCCCGCACGGCGTGCAGGAGCATCTCGATCTGAAAACAATAGCCGAGGCTGTCCACGCTGGACAGGTCCATCCGCTCGAGGGCCAGGGCCGAGTACACCCGATAGCCGCCGGTAGCGTCTCGTTGTGGCAGCCGCAACAGCAGTCGGGAGTAGAACGACCCTCCGCGGGAGAGCGCGCGCCGGTGCCAGGGCCAATTCTCGATGGCCCCGCCGGGTACCCAGCGTGACCCCATCACGACATCGGCCGTGTCGGCCGCTGCCAGCAAACTCGTGAGCTGCTCTGGCAAGTGGGAACCGTCGGCGTCGATCTGCACGAGCTGGGTGTAGCCGCGGGACAGGCCCCAGCCGAAGCCATCGAGGTACGCCGCTCCGAGGCCGGTCTTTTCGGTGCGGTGCAGCACGTGAACGCTCGGATCCCGGGCCGCGAGGCTGTCGGCGAGTGCGCCGGTGCCGTCGGGGGAGGAATCATCGACGACCAGGATGTGTACGTCGGGCACACTGGAACGCAGTCGATCTACGATCGATTCGATGTTCTCGGCCTCGTTGAAGGTCGGAACCAGTACCAGGGTGGTCGGCACAGGAGTGGTCATGGGGTTACCTCGTCATTTCAATGATGCGGGTGCGATTGAGCAGCGTCGTGTCGGCAACGTGGAATCCTTGCAGGGTGAGCGTCCGGACATCCGTTCCTCGGCGCGATTCTCCACTGCCTGAATATTGCAGCAGCCAGATCCGGTCGAGGTCCGCGACGGTCGGCAGGACGTTGGACAGCGGTGCGACATCGTCCCAGAGCCAGCCCGTCTCGGCATAAGACCGGGTCAGCGTCAGGTCCTTCAGGCCGACGAACGCGTCGGGGTACACGTGCATGGCCAACCGTGGCACCCGCGATGGCCGCACGCTCTGGTCGAACACGACGCCGTCACCTGGCGCAGCCCTGGCCGCCATGACTTCGGCCACCTGGCGCCAGTCGCTTCCCTCGTTCTTGCCGAAATCACCACGCTGCACGACGTAGGCCGGCACGATCACAACTACGAGCGCCGCAACGGCGAGGGCGCGCAGCCACTTCGTGGTGAGGGCAGCCACGCCCACGGCAATCACCACGCCTACCGCAGGGGCGCACAGAGACAGGTAGCGCAGCGAATACATCGGGGTGACCACCTGGGTGCCGATCAGCAGAATGGCGCTCGGCAGCACCATCCAGGCCAGAAAAATCGACAGTGCGGCGCGATCAGGCAGGCCGGCCCGATGCAGGCCGGAACGGCGCAGAAACACCACGAGAACGGCCACGACGATGAGTGACCAGGCCATGATCGCCACCGGAATAGTGTCAAACCACTGCATCACCGCCGCCTCGGTCACCGTGACCGTCGGGCGCCGGCCGATGAACGCGATCTGTTCGCGCTGCGACGTTCCAATCAAAATGATCGGGGCGGCCAGCAGTAGCCCGAATGCGCTCGCCCCCAGCCAGGCGACAACGTTGCGCCCAAGCAGATGCCGACGGGCCGCCACCACAACCACCACAGCGTGTACCGGCAACAGCAGAGCCAAAAACAGGAAGACGTACATTCCGAGGGCGAGCAGGAGGGAGTAACCCAGCCAAAGAGTGACCTGTCGGCGGCGAGAGGCTGTGCCGCTGCGGAGCGCGTGCACGAGCAGCACCGTGAGCCAGACCGCGATGGCCGTCGCGATGGCGGTGGATCGTGCTTCGGCGCCCATGTAGGTGACCCGGGGAAGCACGGCAAAGATCAGTCCGCCGCTGATGGCCACGCGTGACCCCATGAAGAATCGCGCTAGAACCACGGTCCCCGCAGCGGCGACTCCGATCGCGATCGCGCTCGGCAGCCGGGTGGAGATTTCGGAGCCGCCGAACAGGTCGATCCAGCCGTGCAGGAACAGGTAGTACAGGCCGTGCACGGCATCGATGTTGTCGAGCAGTCCGAACAGCGAGGAGAACGATCGTTCGGCCGACATGATGCTCGCCGCCTCATCGCCCCAGTAGGACGGCTGCCAGGACCACGCGAACGACACGAAGAACGCCACCAGTCCGACAAGAAGCGCTGACCGAGCCGGGGGAGTGAGCGTGAAATGGCGTCGACTAATTCCGCTTCTGGCCACAACACGTGGTGCGAGAACGGTAGTCACCGTTTTAACCTACCCAGTAAAGGTTAACGACAGCCTCGCAATGACCCTGAATTGCATGCCCGGACCAATCCGTTTGGCGTTCACTGTCGGCAGCCCGCGGCCAGCCAGCGAGAGGCTCTGCCAATTCGGCGGCGGCCGCGATCACAGCGGTCCGGGTCTCAGGACCGCGGTTCATCGTTCGTTTGCCGTTTGGACACACGGTGCGGATAAACCTGAGAACGATGCGCCTCCGCGTAGATACCTTCACCCGGAAAGAGACTTCCATGTTTTCCAGACTTACCCCTTCGGTTTTCATCGCTCTTGTCGCCGTCACGACCGTCACCGGGGCCTCAGCACCCGTGGCGGAAGCACCGGCGGTCGTCCTTGGCACCCCGCAGAATGCCGCCCATGCCCACAACGACTACGAGCATGATCGCCCTCTGGTCGATGCCCTCGAACGGGGATTCACCAGCGTAGAAGCCGATGTCTGGCTGGTGGACGGTGACCTTCTCGTCGCCCACGATCTCGAGGATGTGCAACCGGGCGCCACCCTGGAAAGCCTTTACCTTGATCCGCTGTCCGACCTTGTGCGTGGGCACGGTCGCGGTGTCTACCCGGAATGGGAGGGCAGCTTTCAGCTCCTGATCGACATCAAGAGCGACGGGGAGAGCACCTACGCCGCGATCGAGAAGAACCTGGCAGAGCACCGCTCCATCATGACGCGGTACAGCAACGGCAAGACGAAAATCGCACCGGTCACCGCCGTCGTCAGCGGCAATCGACCCCTGGATACGATGCAAGATCTGAACTCGCGGTTCGCTTTCTACGATGGACGTTCTGCTGACCTCGCATCTGGATTAACGGCTGATCTCATGCCGCTGGTCAGCGACAACTGGAACAAGCTCTTCGTCTGGCAGGGTGTGGGCTCGATGCCGGACAGCGAAAAAATCAAGCTGGGCGAATACGTGGAGCTGGCGCACGCCCAGGGCTACCGCGTGCGCTTCTGGGGGACTTTAGACGTGCCTGGCGCAGCCCGCGAGGCCATCTGGACGGAGCTGCACGCGGCCGGCGTCGACCACATCAACACCGATGACCTCAATGCCCTGGCAAAGTTTCTCGGGAGCCGGGGCTAGCCAGCAGCGTGTTTTTTGTGCCCAGGGGCATCGCCCTGCTGGGGCTGGTCTTCTCGAGTACGAAATCCTTGCCAAGGCCGTCGACCTTGGCCCGCAGGCGCAGGCGGCGGTCGACGACGCTTCGCGTCAGAAGGCGCTGGAGGCCGGCAGAGCGAATCTCTCGGCCTCCCTCTTTGAGCGGGTCGTCATCTGTGGTTTTCAATGACCCTCAGCTGGATAACTCCACCGTTGGAAAGCCGCTCGGTGCCAACGCCTGGCGGCAGCTTGCAGTTCGTTCGGAGTCCGTCGAGATCATCACCAACACGGGCCAACAAGCCGTCGTTCGGGCGATCGGAACGTCGGCGGACCACCCCGGATTGACAGTGGTTGCCACCTACACCGCCAACGCGGACGAGCAATGGATCAGCGCCGAGACCGAGTTCCGGTGGGTGACGCCATGGACTATGACACCGCCGGCCAGCGCAGCGGCGTTGCGGGGCATCCGCTGATCAATCCGGGCTCGGCTGCCAGCTTCGATCCGACCGGGTTGTGGATCGGCCAGACCGGAACCGGCACGGACCAGCAGACGTAGGGGCTGATTTACACCGCGGAGAGCGGAAAGTTCACCGGCTGCGGTTTTCGGAACTGGATCATGAGCAAATTTCAGGTAGAGATTCCCGGTGGTGCCTGCCCCACTCTCAGCCGCAGGGTGGTCGTCGCTTCAAACCGTGATGCCGAGAACCCATTCGCCGTACTCGACCAGTTCGCGATCGGGTAGCTGAAGGCTGAATAGAGCTTCTGCTTGGGGAAGGGTGGCCGTCACGCGACCATCCTTCCCGATTTCGTTCGGGCCGCTGAGCAGCTCTTCTACGGATCTAGTCAGAGCTGGACCGAAAACTCCCGCTAGGCTTTCGCCATGAATAACGCCGTGAAACCCAGCGAAACCAGCACGGTCGGCGTTGCAGTGGCCCAGTTCGCACCGACAAACGATCGGGCGCACAATCGTGCCGTGCTGCGACAGCTCGCCACCACGGCCGCAGCGCGCGGCGCCCACCTCGTGGTCTTTCCCGAGTACTCCGCCTTCTTCGAGCCGAAACTTGGGCGGTCGTTTGTGGCGGCAGCCGAACCGCTCGACGGAGAATTCGTTACGGCGCTGGCGGCGCTCGCCGCCGAACTGAGCGTTCATATTGTGGCGGGCATGCTGGAAACGACCGCAGACCCGGCCCGGTTTTCCAACACTCTTGTCGCCGTCGACCCAACCGGCCGCCTCGTGGCGACCTACCGCAAACTGCACCTCTACGATGCGTTCGGCGATCGCGAATCCCAGTGGGTGCTGCCGGGCACAGTGACCGACCCGGAGATTTTCGACGTCGGCGGGCTGCGGGTGGCCCTGCAAACCTGCTACGACGTGCGTTTTCCCGAGGTTACGCGTCGGCTCGTCGATGCTGGGGCCACCCTGGTGCTCGTGCCGTCCGAGTGGGTGCGGGGCCCTCTCAAAGAACACCACTGGCGCACCTTGCTCACGGCCCGGGCAGTGGAAAACACTGTTTTTCTGGCCGCGGCCGATCACACACCGCCGATCGGAATCGGTACCAGCCTCATCGTTGACCCGATGGGCGTTGCACTGGTCAGTCTTGGTGAAAGCGCGGATGTCGCCGTTGCGTTCCTGTCACCAGAGCGGGTCGCCGCCGTGCGGGCGATCAATCCGGCCCTCGCGCTGCGTCGCTTCGCCGTTGTTCCGCGCTGAATGCTCAGCGTTCGGTGACACTGGCCTTGGTTGCGCGGGCCTGTGCGGCCGCTCGGATGCCGATGGCCGGTTCGATTTTGCCAGCCGCGTTTGTGTCGACTGCGGCGCTCTCTTCGGCGGTGACGACTAGTCCTTGGGCGCTGTTGGCCGAACGGGTGAGCTGGGCGACCCAGTTCGGGTTGATGGTCGGCGCGTGGCCACCGGCAAACTTGAAGTACAGCGGAATCGCCGGATGCAGCCAGGCTGAGCTGCGCCCGTCACCGACCACCGCGGCGTCACGCCAGGACAGCAGAAAGCTCTCGCCGCGGCGCAGTTTTTGAATGATCACGAGCTGCAGGTGTGCCAGCATTCTGTCTTCGAATTCCACGACGACACGGTCATACGTGAGAGAACCCATGATCGCCACTTCCACTTGGATAATCGGTTGCGCCTTGATCTTGTGCACTGGCTGGAATCCGAAAGTTAGATGCCGCAGGCGGGAACGAATGAAAGCGAGGGCTGCACCGTGGCGTGGAACCGGATACCACTCCCTACTGTCCTCTGTTCGGGGGGTAAATTCAAGGTTTTAAGAAAGTGCCCGGCTCACTCGTGGTCGCCACGATCGGCAGCGGAACGGCGAATTCGAGCCGGAGCAGGACTTCGAGCGGGCGTTCGATCTGACCGAAATGCCCGGCTCCTGCAATGGTGCTGATCACGCAGTTCGGCACGGCAGCGCGCAATCGTTCGTCATCGTCGGCCGTTACGAACACATCGTGGTCACCGTGCACCGAACGCACCGGGCAGCAGATTTGCGCCCACCGGGCGTCTGCGTCGTAGGTGCCAGCCCGCACGGCCGCTCGAACGAACCCAGCTGGCCTAACCTCGTTGCCGAGCGCTGCGACGACCGTCGAAGCGACAGCCTCCGGCCAGCTGAACAGCGGGGCTACAAGGGCGCGTAGCAGACCGAGGCGCGTTACCGCCCGCACCAGGCCTGGGCCGAGGGGGCCGGCGAGCCGCAGCATCCGCATGGTCAAGAGCAGCGCCGTGAACGCCGGCAACACAGAGAACTGGCGAATCGGGTGACGAACGCTGTCCTGGATCGAAAACGAGGTGGCCGAGACCAGGCCGACGGATGCCGTGGCGCGCTTTTCGCTCGCCGCCAACTGCAGCGCGATGAACCCGCCCATGGAGTGTCCGACAACGTTCCAGCGTTCGTAGCCGAGGGAGCGCGCTGTGTCGGCGACCAGCTCGGCCATCGACTCGACGCCAAATGCCGACTCGTCGGGGGCCATGGGGGAATCGCCCCACCCTGGCAGGTCGGGAATGATGAGATCGGCCAGGTCGCGGCTGGTCGCATCGGCAGCCTGCAACAGGGGGGTCCACGTCGTCCATGACCCGGCGGCGCCATGCAGCAGAATGGTTGCGGTGTCGCTCGCGGTGCGGCGCCCGTGCCGAACCACGACCGTCCCGCGCCGAAGGCGCATAGTGCTCGTGGTCAGCCCGAAGTGACGAGCATCGGCGTCGAGGGGAAAGGGACTGTACCCCAGCACTGTGGCGGGTGGCGCTGGCTGGGGCCGGGCGGGCACCAGTGGGCCGGGCGTGAGAGCATCCAGGGCACCGAGCGCTGCCACGGCGTAGATACGGGTCGCTGGGGGGGACATCAAAATGCTCATGGTGGTAGTTCGGTGCCGCGGTCGAAGCGGATTGCCTAATCGCATGACCCGAGCAGCCGAACATACAGTCAATTGGCAGGCAGGAATATCGTGCGGCTGCAATCCGTTTTGCCTACGGATGTACAGGACTTACCTGAAGCCTCCCAGAAGAACGAGTCCGGTCTGACTGACCGGATGATTTAGAAAGAAGCCCGTGAAACTCTTTTCTCCGCTTAACCTAGGCGACCTTGAACTGCCCAACCGTCTCGTCATGGCGCCGCTGACCCGCATCCGCTCCGGCCAGTCTGGTGTTCCCGGGGAGCTCGTTGCCCGGTACTACACGCAGCGCGCCTCGCTCGGCCTGATCGTGAGCGAAGGCACCTACCCGAGCCACGCTGGCCAGGGTTTCACTGGCCAGCCCGGGCTCGTCGAACCCGAACAGCTCGCCGGCTGGAAAATCGTCACCGACTCGGTGCACGCCGCTGGCGGCCGCATCGTCGCCCAGATCATGCACGCCGGCCGGGTCACGCACGAAGCGACCACCGGTGGCTACCCGGTCGTCGCGCCGAGCGCCATCGCCGTCAAAGGCACCACGCGCACCTATGACGGCAAGAAGGACTACCCGGTGCCACACGCTCTGACTATCGACGAGCTGGGCGGCATTCTGGATGAATTCGTGCAGGCCTCGAAGAACGCCATCGCGGCCGGATTCGACGGCGTCGAGGTGCACGGTGCCAACGGCTACCTGCTCCATGAGTTCCTGTCGCCGGCCTCCAACGTGCGAGACGATTCCTTTGGCGGCTCGCCCGAAAAGCGCGCCGCGTTCGTCATCGACGTGGTGACCGCAGTCGCCCTGGCGATCGGCGCCGATCGGGTGGGCCTTCGTATCTCACCAGAGCACAACATCCAAGATGCGCTCGAAACGGATGCCGACGACGTCACGGCCACCTATGGCGTTCTTGTCGACGGGCTTGCCCCGCTCGACTTGGCGTACCTGAGTGTGCTCCATGCCGACCCACGAAGTGAATTCGTGCAAAACCTGCGCGCCCGCTTTGACGGTGTCTTCCTGATCAACAGCGGCTTCAGCGTCATCACCGCGCGTGACGAAGCCCTCGCCCTCGTGCGTGACGACATCGCTGACGCCGTCGTGGTCGGTCGTGCGGCCATTGCCAATCCCGACCTGGTACGTCGCTGGCGTGACGACCTGCCCGTGAACGAGCCCAACCCGCTCACCTACTACGCCGACGGCGCAGAGGGCTATACCGACTACCCGGCCCTGGCTTCCTAACCCACCTCACTCAGGTCGTGAGCATAACTCCTGCAATTCGGGGGCGGTCGGCGAAAATTCCGCGTCATTCGCGGGGTTTAGAACGCGCTGCCACACAAATTGCAGGAGTTAGGCACGCGGGGGTATGCGGTTAGCTTCGGGACAGGGCCGCGAGCTGCTCCGACGCCTGCTCCAGGAGTTTTACCTTCTTGCAGTAGGCGAAACGCACCAGGGGGGCGTATTCCGAGCGGTGGGCGGGGGAGCAGAAGGCGGTGATCGGCACCGCGACCACACCAGCCAGCTCCGGCAGGCTTCGGCACAGGGCTTCGCCATCCGTGAAACCGAGCGGCGTCGCATCTGCCACGATGAAGTATGAGCCCTGCGGCAGCGTGATTTCGAAGCCGGCGGCGCGAAGCCCGGTAGCAAGCACATCGCGCTTGTGCTTCAAGTCGGCGGCAATGCGCGTGAAGTACGAATCGGGAAGGTCGAGCCCCGCTGCGATCGCGGGTTGAAACGGCGCCGCATTCACATAGGTGAGAAACTGTTTGACCGCGAGGATTGCCGTGATTATCGAAGAAGGGCCAGAGACCCAGCCCACCTTCCAACCGGTGAGGCTGAACGTCTTACCGCCCGAGGAAATGGTGACCGTTCGATCCCAGGCGCCCGGCAGAGTTGCGATCGGAATGTGCGGCGCTTGGAACGTGAGGTGCTCGTACACCTCGTCGGTGACGATGATCGCATCGTGGTGTTGCGCGAGCTCGACGATCAGCTCCAAAGCTTGCCGGGAGAAAACCGCGCCGGTGGGATTGTGTGGATCGTTCACGATGATCAGCCGGGTACGGTCGGTGACGGTTGCCCGCAGCACGTCGAGGTCCGGTTGAAAGTCAGGTGCCCGCAGCGGCACTGGTCGATGGATACCACCGCCGAGGCCGATCAGACCGCCGTAGGCATCGTAGAACGGCTCAAAAGTGACAACTTCATCCCCCGGCTCGATCAGTGCCAAAATGGTGGCTGCGAGAGCTTCCGTGGCCCCCGCCGTGACGAGAATTTCGCTGCCCGGGTCGAGGGCCAGCGCATAGAACCGGTGCTGGTGCCGGGCGATCGCCTCCAGCAGCACCGGCTGGCCCCGGCCGGGCGGATACTGGTTGACCCCGTCGCTGATGGCTTGGCGGGCCGCCTCGAGCACTGCGGCTGGCCCGTCTTCATCGGGAAAACCCTGACCGAGGTTGATCGCACCGGTGCGCACCGCGAGTGCACTCATCTCGGCGAAGATGCTGGCTGCAACGGTGCCGTCAGCGGCGAGAAGTCCAGCTCCGCGAGCCGTGCGTCGCCACGCACCGGAAATGGTCATCGCTGGCTTGCCTGTGTCGAGTGCTGCATGGCTTCCAAACTATCGCTTAGGCAACGTCTCGGCATGATCATTGACTGCTCACAGTGTGTACATATCGAACGTTCAGGTTTGGGCGCAAAGCTGGCAACGCTTGGAAGGAGCACCCGATGACCGACAACACCAAAGATTCCGGCACCACCCCTGATCCGGCTGATGATAGCGCCGCTTTTGCTGTGAATGACTCCGGCGAGGCTACCTTACCCACCGCCCGACCGTCCGTACCGACTACCGACGCTCCGGCCGCGCCCTCCGCCCCGACCGCGCCCCCGGCGAATGTCGAGCCCACTGTGCCGGTCGTGAACGCACCGACCCTGCCGACTCACGACATCCCCGACGCCGCTGAAACCGTTGCCTACCCGACGGATGCCTTCGGTCGCCCGATCGAGTCCCCGACAGCGTCGAGCTCCGCTTATGCTCCAAGCGCCTCGCCGCAGGCGTATGCGACCGCGGACTCGTACCCCACGGATGCCTTTCCCGGCCAGCCCTTCGCCTCCACTAAGAGCAAGGAACCCGGTCGTCGCAAAGGCAGCGTCGCGTTGATCGCCGCGCTCGCCATCGGTGCCTTGGTCGGCGGATCGTCCGGCGCCGGCATCACCGCCCTGATGATGAATGGCCAAAGCAACGGCGTACCGGTCAGCGAGGCTTCCGGGCCCAGCAATGTCGTGGTGAACAACACTAAGAGCGTCAACCAGATCACCGCCGTCGCGGCCAAAGCCTCGCCGAGTGTCGTGACCATCGACGTCTCCAGCAGTTCCTCCGGCGGAACCGGATCCGGCGTGATTCTCAGCGCTGACGGCTACGTGCTCACCAACACCCACGTGGTCACCCTCGACGGCGCCGCCTCCGACGTGAAAATCGAGGTCAAGAGCAATGACGGCAAGCTGTACGCCGCCACCATGGTTGGCACCGACCCGATTTCCGACCTCGCCGTGATCAAACTGACCGACGCCAGCGGACTCACCCCGATTACCTGGGGCGATTCCTCCGAGCTCAACGTCGGTGACAGCGCTATTGCCATCGGCGCTCCGCTCGGCCTCTCCGGCACGGTCACCGACGGTATCGTCAGTGCCCTCAACCGCAGCATCACCGTCGCGAGCTCGGCCGCGCCGAGCTCGCCTGACGCCACAACGCCCGATGAAGGACAGAACCAGAACCCCTTCTTCTTCGACTTTCCAAACCAGGACGGCACCCAGTCGCAGGGCTCGCAGACCGCTACCGCCAGCATTGCGCTCCCGGTGATTCAAACGGATGCCGCCATCAACCCGGGCAACTCCGGTGGCGCCCTGCTAAACGGCAGCGGTGAACTGATCGGCATCAACGTGGCCATCGCCAGCGCCGGCTCCACCACAGCGTCGGCGGCGGCTGGCAGCATCGGTGTTGGATTCTCCATTCCCTCGAACTTCGCTAAGCGCATTTCCGACGAGATCATCGCCAACGGCACGGCCACCCACGGCCTGCTCGGCGCGAGCGTCAAGGACGCGTCCAGTTCGACCAGCAGCACCGTCGGTGCGCTCATCAGCGAGGTCACGTCCGGTGGCGCCGCAGCCGAGGCCGGTCTGGCTGCCGACGATGTCATCACCAACTTCAACGGTGTACCGATTACGGACTCGATCGACCTCACCGCTCAGGTACGGGTGCTCCCGGCCGGCGCCAGCGCCGATCTCACCTATGTGCGGGACGGCAAGTCGGTCACCGTCTCGGTCACGGTCGGCGCGCTCTCCAGCTAGCCGCTCGTTCCTTCCCCGCAATCGCGTCGCCGGCCCGCCGGCGGCGCGATTGCGCGTCTACCACCAGGCGCACAGCCATTTCGTGGGCTGGTAGGCTCGATCGTCCTACCCAATAACCGGAAAGCTGGCCAGCCAGGTGCACCAACGTGGTATGGGATTTCTTCCCGGGGTGTCGTATGTGATGCCAGTGCTCAACGAGGCGACGCACGTGCGAGCCGCCGTCGAGAGCCTGCTGGCCCAAGACTTCGAGGGCCCGTTCGAGGTCACTCTGGCGCTCGGACCGAGCATCGATGGCACGACCGAACTGGTCGAAGAAATGGCCGCGGTTGACTCGCGAATCCGGGTCGTGCCCAACGATATCGGCTCGACTCCGGCGGGCCTGAACATCGCCATTCGCGCGTCGCAGTATGCGGTAGTGATTCGTGTCGATGCTCATTCGGTGCTGCCGCCCGATTACGCCCGCATCGCCGTGGAGACGCTCGAGCGCACCGGCGCCGACAACGTCGGCGGCATCATGGATGCCCGCGGCATCAGCGCATTCGAGCGTGCGGTGGCCCGCGCGTACGGTGCCCGCATCGGTCTCGGCGGCACCCCGCACCACGTTGGCGGGACTGCGGGCGCCGCCGAAACCGTCTACCTCGGCTGTTTTCGCACCGCGAGCATCCTTGCTGTCGGATTGTTCGATGAGGACGTCAAGCGCGGTCAGGACTGGGACCTCAACCGGCGCCTCCGTGAAGCCGGCGGCCTGGTCTGGTTCACCCCCGAATTGCGTGTGCTGTATCGTCCGAGGCCGACGCTGCCCCAACTCGCCCGGCAGATGCTCTCGACCGGGCTCTGGCGCGGCGAACTGGCTCGTCGGTATCCGGCGGCCAACGGCATCCGCTATTTTGTGCCGCCGGCCATGGTTCTGGCGGTAGCTTTCGGGCTGCTCCTCGGAGTGGTCGGAATCGTGCAGGTGGCAGTCGGAGCGGCACCGTGGTTGTTCCTCGGTCTCATAGTTCCCATTGGGTATATGGGCATCGTGGTGGCTGCGACGCTCGCGGTGGCCAGGCCGGACGGAATTCGTACCTCCCTGAATTTTCTCGTAGTCTTGCCCTGCATTCACTTCTGCTGGGGGGTCGGGTTTGTGTTCGGGTATCTCAAACTCACCAGCGACATCACAGCACACACGGGAAGGTGAGCAGATGACCAGTTCGCCCAAGACCTCGCATCGGCGCCCGGCCCGACCGGAATCGATCGCTCAGTTGCGCGCGGTGGCTCAGCCGCCCGAAGTGCGCCTGCGTGCCAACGCCGAGCACTGGACGGCGAGCCTGTATCTGCGCGATCTGTCTCCGTACCTCACCTGGGTGCTGCTGAAAACCCGCATCTCCGCCAACGGTGTGACCGCGCTGATGATCCTGGCCGGCTGGTCCACTGCCGCAGCCTTGCTCATCCCCGGAATCTGGGGGGCATTGCTCGCCCTCGCGCTCAGCCAGGTGCAGATGCTCATCGACTGCTGCGACGGCGAAGTGGCGCGGTGGCGCGGCACGTCCTCGCCGGCCGGGGTGTTCCTCGACAAGGTCGGGCACTACTCCACCGAGGCGCTTATTCCCATCGCCCTCGGAATTCGGGCGGCCGCGTACCCGTTCGACATGCCCGAGGATTTTTTGTGGACCAGCCTTGCGCTCTTGCTTGCATTGATCATCGTGCTGAACAAGGCGCTCAACGACATGGTGCACGTGGCACGGGCCAATGCCGGATTGACCAAGCTCGCCGACACCCACGGCGAGAAGACTCCGACCTCGAGCGTGATCGCCCGGGTACGCCGACTCGCCCGTTTCGTACCCTTCCACCGCCTCTACCACTCGGTCGAACTGACCATGGTCATCTTCGCCGCTGCAGTCGTCGGACTATTTCTCGGGCAGCCACTCGTCGACCGGACCGTGTTGATGATACTGGTGCCGCTCGCGTTCCTATCGCTCATCGGCCATTTCGTGGCCATCATGGCGTCCAAGCGTGTCCGTTCCTGACGCAACGGCCGGCGCCGTTCCGGCAGGCGGTGCAATGGCCGGCGATGTGACGGTCGGAGTGGTGGTTTTGACCCAGGGCACCCGTCCGGGTGATCTTGAGCGGGGCATCCGCTCGGTGCTCGCTCAGCAGGGAGTGATCCTCGACGTGGTCTGCGTCGGCAATGGTTGGCAACCGACCGGACTGCCGGTCGGCGTGCGGTCCCTCGGGCTGCCGACCAATTTAGGCATTCCAGCCGGTCGTAACCGCGGCGTTTCGCTCGTGACCGGGGAATACCTGTTCTTCCTCGACGACGATGCGAGCATTCCCGACCCGCATTTCTTGATCGAAGCGATCGGCAAGATGCGCGCCGACCCGAAAATCGGGCTGCTGCAGCCTCGGGTCGAAGACCCGGCGGGAATCGAATCGCCGCGTCGGTGGATTCCCCGTATCCGCAAGGGTGAAGCCACCTCGCCCGGACGGGTGTTCTCGGTCTGGGAGGGCGCCGTTCTGCTGCCGCGCAGCGTCTTCGACGCGACCGGAGGCTGGGCCGAACCATTTTTCTACGCGCACGAAGGCATCGAACTGGCGTGGCGGGTCTGGGATCTGGGCTTGGTGGCGTGGTACGCCGGTGACCTCGTCGCCAACCACCCGGTCATCCTGCCGACCCGCCACGCTGATTACTATCGGCTGAACGCCCGCAACCGGGTCTGGCTGGCCCGTCGCAACCTTCCGGTTCCGTTGGTGCCGCTGTACGTGGCCTCGTGGACGGCCATTCAGGTGCTGCGCTGGGCACCGAACAATCGTCTGGCGCTGCGTGCCTGGTTTGGTGGCTGGCGCGAAGGGTGGAGCCACGACCCGGGACAGCGGCGTCGATTACGTGCACACACGGTGTGGCGGATGACCTGGGCCGGGCGCCCGCCGATCATCTAACGAAAGGTAGGCTTGACCGGTGGAAATTCGCAAAGATGTCAGGCGTGCAGTCAAACTGGTCAGGGATGTTGTGGCCTCCCGCAAAGCCCAGCACGAACTCCGCGGTCCGCTGAAATCGCGCGAGCTGCGCGAGGACAACCACTTCAAGATTGCCGTGTACTTTGCTGACGGACCCGTCAACATTTACCAGATGCGGCAGTGGTACCAACCCCTCGCCACCCTCGCCAAGACGTGGCCGGTACTCGTGATCAGCCGCACCGGCGGCGGCACCCTGAAGCTCATGGACGAGGCGCCTATTCCCGTCGCCTACGCGCGCACGGTACCCCAGCTCGAGCAGATCGTCGCCGAGCAGGATATTCGCATCGTGTTTTACGTCAACCAGAACCCGCGTAACTTTCAGATGATGCGCTACGGGCGCTGCTGGCACGTTTTCATCAACCACGGTGAGAGCGACAAGATGTACATGATCACCAACCAGTTCAAGGCTTACGACTATTCGTTCGTCGCGGGGGACGCGGCACTCGCCCGGCTCGACCGGGTGCTCTGGGACTACGACTTCGACAAGCGCGCCATTAAAATCGGGCGCCCACAGGCCGACTATTTCAGCGGTGAACTGCCCTACGTGCCCGATGAACGCCAGGTCGTGCTCTATGCACCCACCTGGGAGGGGGACCGGGCTGCCGCGGCTTACGGCTCTGTCGCCACCCACGGTGTCGCGCTCGTCAGCGCGCTGCTGGCCTCCGGCACCCACCGCGTCATCTACCGGCCGCACCCACGCAGCGGCGTCGTCGATCACAGCTACGGGGCCGCCAACAAGGCCATTATCGCGGCCATCGCCGCGGCCAACGCCCGAGATCCGCGTGCGCAGCACGTCTACGACTCTGGCCCGGACCTCGGCTGGCAGCTGGCTGCAGCAGATATCGCCATCGTCGACATCTCCGCCATGGTCTACGACCGGCTCGCCACCGGCAAACCACTCATCATCACCCGCCCCGTCAACCCGACGGCGGTGATAGACACGAGCGGTTACCTTTCCGACTGCGAGTGGCTGCCTGTCGATCATGCCGCCGACATTGTGCTCGCCGTCGACCGACTCACCCACGATGAGGCGGCGGTCGATCGCCTGCAGGGCTGGGTACACCGTTATTTCGGTGACACCGAGTCCGGCGTCGCGACCGAACGCCTTCACTCGGCCGTGCAGCGCCTGATGAATGAGTGGGACCGGTTCGCGGCCGTGCACGAAGCCGACAGTGCGATCGTGCCCGATGCTGCAGACAATCCCGGTGGGGCGTAGTACGCCCGAAGCTACGTGTCTTCGGGCTTGGTCGGCCACGAGGCGGATGCCGCCGGCTCGGCCGATATGGCCGTCATCGACTTACCACGGCGCTTTTCGCGAACCTTGATGGCGGGCACTTGCGGGTCTAAATCCGGCCGAAAACCGGCTGGGGCCGGACCAAAGGCGAGGCGTGACGCGCGCATCACCTTGGTGCCCAGAATGTGGTTTCCGGCACCGCCGATCACCGCGCCGATGCCGAACGGCAGGGCCTTCCCAAGCAGGCTCGCGCCGCCGCGGGTGGCGAACTGGCGCAGAAATGTACTCTTCAGTCGATCGGTGAGCGGGCCGAGAACGGCGCGGGGAAGACTGTTGGTGATGAGCTCACCCCAGTAAGTGTTTCGTGCGGTTCCCGAACCGGTCACCTGACCGGCGAGTTGGCGTACCAGATCGCTTCCCTCCCGGCCCAGCATCATCGTCATGACGAGAGCGCGGGCGCGATCCGGGTCTTCCACCGCGATTCCATGCACCTCGCTCACCGATTGGGTGAACAACGCCGTCGCTTCGAGAAATCCGGCGGTTTCCACGCCCGACAGTGCGAGGGTGATTCCGGTGCCGACGCCGGGAATGACCGCGGTGGCGCCCACCGCGGCACCGCCGGTCGTGACCGCCGCGAGGTAGCGTTTTTCCAGAACGCGCACGATTTGTTCGGGGGTGGCCTGGGGATTGCGCCGTCGGATGCTGCGGATATGTGCGAGCACGACGGGTCGGTGAATGGCCAGTACCCGATCAAAGCCCTTGACGAACCCGCTGGGGAGCGCGCCAGCCTGCGGAGTGCCGCCGGTCGACGACAGCATCGGTACGCTCTTCCTCGCCATTGCTCGCCTCTCTCGGTGCGTCTGGTCGAGTTTACGTGGTGCACCGGGACGCACGCTGGGTTACATGCGCGGGCCCGGAGACAAACACTATCTTTGCCCAAAAGTCCACCCGCTAGTCAAGACTCCACTGTGCCGCTACAAATGAGTAATGCTTGAGCCCAAATCAGAAGCCTCTCGACTGCTCGGCCTGCGCCTGCGAGAGCGCCGCCTTGCGCTCGGGTTCAATCAGGAGTCCGTTGCTTTGCTCGCCGGACTCAACGTCTCAAACTATGCCCGCATCGACCGCGGACATGGAAACCCGACAATGTACACGCTCGTTCGGTTGGCGGCCGTGCTGCAACTCGAATTGAGTGAGCTCCTGACCGGCCTGGCTGTCGAGCACCTGCCGCCGACCCGCGACTCGTACATCGCGATCGATTTTCGACGTTCCCAAAACGTCACGGCGAATCGGGGTCTGGACTCGGGTCAGGTTGCTGGTTTGACGCCGTAGTCGGTGTTGTACCGTGCGAGCACGTCCGTGATGGGCCCGTCGAGCACCAGGTCGCCCTTGTCGAGGTACAGACCGCGGGTGCAGAAGCGCCGCAGGTCCCGCTCATTGTGCGAGACGATGAAGAGGGTACGCCCGCCTGCGAGGAGTTCCTCGATGCGGCGATAGCATTTTTCCCGGAAAGCTTTGTCTCCCACGGCCAAGACCTCATCGACCAGCAGAATCGGCTCTTCGAGCCGGGATATCACCGCAAAGGCGATTCGTACTTTCATCCCGCTCGACAGGTGCTTATATGGTGTGTCGATGAAGTCGGCGATCTCGGCGAATTCGATGATCTCGTCGAAGCGTTCCGTGATCTGCTTGCGTGTCATGCCGTGCAGGCCAGCCGTCAAATAGACGTTATCGCGCACACTGAGGTCGTCCACGAACCCGCCGGTGATCTCGATCAGTGGTGCCACGCCCTCCGTGACGTGCACTGATCCCTCGTCGGGCAGCACGACTCCGGTGACGAGTTTGAGCAGGGTCGACTTGCCTTGCCCGTTGCGCCCGACGACTCCGATGGCTTCGCCCGGCTGCACGGTAAAGGAAACGTGCTGCAGGGCCCAGAACTCGCCGGGTCGGCTGCGCCGTTTGCTCGCACCAAAGAGATCCTTGAAATTTCGACGGCCACGCCGATTCCGTCGAAAGCGGATGCCGACATTCTGCAGAGAGATCACCGGCGTTCCCGTGGCTGACGCCCTCACCTGAGTCATTAGATCTCCTTCAGAACGGCACGTTCGGTGCGGCGAAAAACCAGCAGTCCGAATCCGAGGAAGACGAGGGACAGACCTGCGCTGATGGCGACGGCGAACCAGTCGAGCTGCTCGGGAAAAAATGCCGAGCGATACAGGCTGAAAATG
Source organism: Cryobacterium serini (assembly GCF_004404025.1). Lineage (NCBI taxonomy): Bacteria > Bacillati > Actinomycetota > Actinomycetes > Micrococcales > Microbacteriaceae > Cryobacterium > Cryobacterium serini. The sequence continues at coordinate 46,534 of NZ_SOHN01000013.1, read as the reverse complement.
CCGGTCAGCGGGTTGAACGCAGCCCAGAAGTGCAATTCGGGTGGTAAATCGGAGGTGCCGTAGATGATGGGGGAGGCATAGAACAAAAACCGCAGGATGAGTTTGACGGCCCGTTCCAGGTCACGGAAGAACACCACGAGCGGGGCGACGAGTAGTCCGACGCCAGCGGTCAGCATCGCCTGAATTACGATCGCGAGGGGGAAGAACACTGCGTCGATGCTGAGTTCAGCGCCAAACAGGACTGCGAACAACACCAGCACCGGAAGGGACGCGAGAAACTCGATGCCCTTGGACAACACCAGGCGGTTCACCCAGATGGTGCGGGGGATACGGGTAGAGCGGATGAGTTTCGCCTCGCGCAGAAATGCGCGGGTACAATCCGAGACTGCACCGTTGAACCACATCCACGGCAGCAGGGCGGCCAGAAGGAACACGATGTACGGGGTGTTGCCGACGCTGCGGTCGAAGACCTGGGTGAAGACGAACCAGTAAATGCCAGCCATCACGAGCGGATCGAGAATGGACCAGAAGTAGCCGAGCGCCGAGGTCGAGTAGCGCACGCGCAGATCGCGTTGCGTCAGCAACCACAGCGAATGTCGATACCGGGCGATCGGCGTGCGCTGTTCGGGGCGCACCTGGGCGTAACTACTCACGCCGTCTATCGTATGGGAGCGCGCGTAGCGTTCCGTGCCAGTCGGTGCTGGTTCCCAATGCGTGGGGTTGGTTCCCGATGCAGTGATGACGAACCCCCCACGCCAAGGCGCAGGGGGTTGGGATAATGCGGGTGCGTTGGCTAGACGAACAGGTTGGCGCGCTCGAGGTCTTCGGCGAAGTCCACTTCGACGGCATAGAAGTCAGAGATGTTCACCGGCTCAACCAACATGCGGTTCTGTTCGATGGCCAACTCGATGCCGCGCTCGAAGTAGTCCTGGTCGGCGACCCGGGTCAACTGGCGGATCAGCGTTGCCTTGTCGGCGCTCGACACGTAGTTGATGCCGACGGCCTCCCCGAGGCCGTTCCTGACAGTCTTCGACAGTTCTTTGATGAAGCCCTCGGCGCTCGTGGTGTACTTGACTTCTTCATCGGACACCTTGTCAGTGTTGACGGTGACGAAGGACTGGTCCCGGGCCATCATGGCGGCAGCGCGGTCGAGAATGGCCGGGTCGAAGACTACATCCCCGTTCATCCAGAGCACGCCGCCGGGCTTCGAGGCCTGCAGGGCACGCAACAGACTCTTCGAAGTGTTGGTCTGGTCGTACTCTTCGTTGTAGACGAAGGATGCCTGCGGGAACGCTTCGATGATGTGCTCGAGCTTGTATCCGACGACAATCGTCACCTTGGCAGCACTGCCGAAGGCGTGGTTGATGTTGTCGAACTGTTGCTGCATGATCGTACGGCCGTCGCTCAGCTCGGTGAGCGGCTTCGGCAGTGAGCGCCCGAGGCGGCTGCCCATACCGGCCGCCAGAATGACAACCTGCGTCTTTACTGCCTGGGTCTTAGCCGCCTGCGTCGTCACGATTATCTCCTCAAGAATGGTTGGGGCTACGCCGCAAAACCCGCTCTCGTTGCGAAGAGTTTGCTTAGGATTCACCCACATGTTCACGTAAAGACACACCGTTATGTCATTCTCACCATAACCTGTTGTCTCAATATGAGGAAAGAATCACCTCAGCACGTGTCCATTTCGTGACCGGGCATGGAGCGTACTCACAGGTTGAAATGGCTGCCAACTGCAGTCGTGCCCTCAAGTCGGCGGTCCTTGGTAGGTTAGCGGAGTGACTTTTGTGCCGCCCCACCCTGAACGCGACGACGAGCCTGTCGTGGACCGTTCCGCCGAATCGATGGCACCGCTCGCCACCGAGTCGGCTGCCACCGAGTCGGCTGCCACCGAGTCGGCTGCCACCGAGTCGGCTGCCACCGAGTCGGCTGCCACCGAGTCGGCTGCCACCGAGTCGGCTGCCACCGAGTCGGCAGCCGGCAATCCGGAAGTGCGCAAGCCGGCAGTTCGTAAGCCGGCGGCCAGCAAGCCGGCAGTTCGTAAGCCGGCGGCCAGCAAGCCGGCAGTTCGTAAGCCAGCGGCCAGCAAGCCGGCAGTTCGTAAGCCGGCAGCCAGCAAGCCGGCGGCGGTCAAGTCAGCCGACACTCAGGCGGTTCCGGACGAAGGCGCACGTAAGCCGGCTGTGCGCCAAGCAGCTGTGCGCAAACCAGCTGTGCGTAAGCCAGCTGTGCCTAAGCCAGCGGCCGGCGAACCAGCGGCGGCTAAACCAGCGGTTCGTAAACCAGCAGTGCGCACGTCGACGACGCCCAGAAAGCTGACGACGCCAAAACCGGACGTTGTCCCGTTAGCCAGGACGACTGAACAGACACTTGCCGAGAACGCAACCGACGAAACGACGCGACCCTACGCGACCCGCGATGCGCTCGTCGGGGTCGATGCGGAACAGCCGCTTTCGACGCCGGTCCCGCCGCTGCCTGATCCAACCATCGATTCATCCCCACAGGAAACGCCCAAGACGGCCACAATTCGCACCAACTCACAGTCAGCCGCGAAGGCTGTCACCTCTCCGGCAGCGGAGTCGGCAAAGAAGCCCGCCGTCATTGAAGCTCCGATAGTCATTGCAGCCCGAGGACTCGTGAAGAGATTCGGCCACAACGTTGCGGTCTCCGATCTCGACCTCACCGTTCGGGCCGGTTCGTTCTATGGCATGGTCGGGCCGAACGGGGCCGGAAAGACCACGACCCTGTCGATGATCACCGGGTTATTACGGCCAGCCGCCGGAAATATCACGGTGCACGGTATTGATGTCTGGGCTCGGCCCAACGAAGCAAAGCGTGTGATGGGCGTTCTGCCCGACCGGCTTCGACTTTTTGATCGCCTCTCCGGGGCGCAACTCCTCTACTATGCTGGCACCCTGCGCGGCCTCGACAACGACACCGTGCGCAGCAGGTCGGCGGATCTCGCTGCGGCTTTTGGTCTCGAGGATGCCCTCAACCGTCTCGTTGCGGACTACTCCGCCGGCATGACGAAGAAAATCGCCCTGGCCTGCGCGATGATTCATTCCCCGCGGGTGCTCGTGCTGGACGAGCCGTTCGAGTCGGTCGACCCGGTTTCTGCCGTCAACGTCACCGAGATTTTGCAGAAGTATGTGGCCGCCGGTGGCACTGTCGTGCTGTCCAGCCACGGCATGGATCTGATCCAGCGCGTCTGCGATCATGTCGCGATCATCGTGCAGGGCCGCGTTCTGGCAGCAGGAACCATCGACGAGGTCCGTGGTTCAAAGTCGCTCGAAGATCGGTTCGTCGAGCTCGCCGGTGGGCGCAAGGTCGCGGAGGGCATGGAATGGTTGCACAATTTTTCGGACTAAAACTCCGGTTGCTCGCCAACCTGTTTCGCCGTAACCCCTGGCAGGTTGTCGGCCTGGTCGTCGGACTGCTCTACGGCCTGGGCGTCGCCATCGCAATTCTCGTTGCACTGATCACCCTGCGGTTCGTCGGTGACCCTGCAGTGATTCGCGATTCGCTAATTGTGGCCGGATCGGCCGTGACATTGGGCTTTCTGATCATCCCCATCGTGGTCGGCATCGACGACAGCATGGACCCCCGTAAGTTTGCCTTCCTCGGAATTCCGAACCGTTCGTTGTCCCTGGGCTTGGCCGGTTCGGCACTCATCGGCGTTCCGGCGCTCGCCCTGACGATCGTGCTGCTCGGCACCGTGGTCACGTGGTCGCGCGGCATCGGGCAGACTCTGCTCGCTCTGATCTCCGCCGCACTGATCCTCTCGACCTGCATTCTGCTGTCGCGAGTGAGCGCATCCCTTGCGGCATTTCTCCTGTCGACCAGACGCTCGCGCGAATTCACCGGGCTGATCGGTGTTGTTGTGCTGGTGTTGATTTCTCCGCTCGTCGTCGTGCTGTTCAGCACGGACTGGGGCCGTCATGGCCAGACCCTGGTGGCCACTCTCGCCACGATTCTGGGCTGGACTCCGCTCGGAGCAGCGTGGGCTGTTCCCGGTGACGCGTCCACCGGCGCCTGGGGCGCGGCCATTCTCAAACTGCTCATAGCCGTTGGATTCGTCTACGCGCTCTGGCTCATCTGGCAGTTCGTCGTGGCCCGCATGCTGGTCTCGCCCGGCCGTGAAGCAGCGGCGAAACAGTATTCCGGGCTGGGGTGGTTTGACCGGCTGCCGCACGGTTCCGTTGGCGCGATCGCCGCCCGTACCTTCACTTATTGGGCGCGCGACTCACGGTACTGGGTGTCGCTGATCATGATTCCGATTGTGCCCATCATCGCGATCCTGCCACTGAGTATCGTCGGTGTGCCGCTGCACTTCCTCGCGCTCGTACCGGTGCCTCTGATGTGCATTTTTCTCGGGTGGACCATGCACAATGACGTTGCCTACGACAGCACGGCGATCTGGCTGCACGTGGCGTCGGGAACGCACGGCCTGGCCGACCGGATCGGCCGGCTCCTTCCAGCGCTTGTCATGGGCATACCGCTCATCGGCATTGGCTCGGTTATCAGCGTTTCATCGTACGGCGACTGGTCAGTGCTTCCCTCGATGCTGGGCGTGAGCACGTGCATCCTCTTGGCGGGTCTGGGCTTCTCGAGCTACACCTCCACTCGTTTTCCCTACCCCGTCACCAAGCCAGGTGACAGCCCGTTCGCCCAGCCGCAGGCCGCGGAAACAGCCGCGGCGCTGGTGCAGTCGCTCACCTTCACGGGTTCAATCGTCGTGGCGCTACCCGCGCTCATTTTCGCCTACCTCGGAATCGTTGAAGATCCGGTTTGGCACCTGCGCGCCCTCGGCGTTGGCGTCGGCGTCGGCCTTGTTGCCGTCGTCGCGGGAATTTGGGTCGGCTCTCGGGCCTTCGACCGGCGCGGTCCAGAGATGCTGGCGTCTGCTCAACGGGCCTGACCCGTCGCGGCCAGAGTGTTTAGACTGGTTCCATGATTGAATTTCGCGCGAGCATTGCAGAGCCCGGCCAGCCCGGCGGCGGAACATCCACGCTTGATCGTGAGCTCGAGGAGCTCCTGAACCAGGAGCAGATCGAACCCGGCGATCACGAACGTTTCTCGCACTATGTTCCCAAAGACAAGATTCTCGAATCGGCTATCTCGGGCAAACCGGTCAAGGCACTGTGCGGCAAGAAATGGCTGCCGGGACGCGACCCGGAAAAGTTTCCGGTGTGCCCGACATGCAAGGCCATCTACGAAAAGATGAAGGACAAGTAGCGGGTATTCTTCCCGGGCTTAGCGGTAGGAGGTCGGAATCACGGCCTCGCCGCGCCCCAGCCGAAAAGCCTCGATTGGCAGTTCCTGCATGACGGATGCGTTGTGCGCACGTGCGCGCAGCGTTCCAGCCGGCCCCAAATAACGTTCGTCGACAGTGCCGTCGGTAATCAGCGGAACCAGGAGTGCTCGTTCCAGGCCGCTGCGAGAATCGAACTTGCCGCCGGGGCCGTCGCCGAGCAGGATGATCTCTTCCTGGGCGGTACCGACGGCATCCACTCGACGAAGCGCGCTCTTACGGCCACCGACGGATAGTTTCGCGGTCGATGTTTTGGCGACGGAGATCCAGTCGTCGCCGTGGCCCTTGTGCGCGACGAGCTTGTAGACCAGGCCGGCAGCCGGTTCTCCCGAACCGGTGACCACCGAAGTGCCGATGCCGAAAGCGTCGACTGGGCTGGCCGACAGCGCCGCGATGGCGAACTCGTCGAGGTCGCTGGTGACGGTGATTTTCGTGTTGACGGCACCGAGAGAATCGAGTTGGGCTCGTGCCGCCGCGACGACGATGGGGAGATCGCCGGAGTCGATGCGAATCGAACCGAGCTCGGGCCCGGCGATTTTGACCGCTAGTGCGATGCCGGCCGGCACATCGTAGGTGTCCACGAGCAGCGTCGTGGCGGTACCGAAGGCATCCACTTGCGCCTGGAACGCTTCTTCTTCGCTGTCGTGCAGCAAAACGAACGAGTGCGCCGCTGTTCCCATGGTGGGCAGGCCCCACTGACGGCCGGCTTCCAGGTTGCTCGTCGACGCAAAGCCGGCAATGAATGCGGCGCGGGCGGCGGCGACCGCTGAGTGCTCGTTGGTGCGGCGTGATCCCATCTCGGCGATCGGGCGGCCGAGGCTCACTGAGACCATGCGGGCGGCGGCGCTGGCGACTGAGATGTCGTAGTTGAGCACGCTGAGAATGAGGGTCTCCAGAATGACACCCTCGGCGAAGGTGCTCTCCACCAGCAGCAGGGGCGATCCGGGAAAGTACGCTTCGCCCTCCTGGTAACCCCAGACGTTGCCGCTGAAGGAATAGTCGGCCAGGTAGTCGAGGGTCGGAGCGCGCACGACGGCGTTGTCGGCGAGCCAGGTCAGTTCCTCAGTGGTGAAGCGGAATTGGCGAATCAGCTCGAGCAGACGGCCGGTACCGGCGACGATTCCGTAGCGCCGGCCGGTGGGCAGCCGCCGGGCAAACGCTTCGAACATGCACTCACGGTCGGCGGTCCCGCTCTGGATAGCGGCGTCCACCATCGTGAGCTCGTACCGGTCGGTGCGTAAAGCCGGGGTGCGGGCGGTGGGGCCGCCAGACGCTGGCACGGGAAACGTTGGGGACGGAGTCACCCGGCACAGCTTATCCGCTTGTCGGGCTAGGCTTGATCTCCGTGACGGATACACCGATTGGTATTTTTGATTCCGGAGTCGGCGGCCTGACCGTTGCCCGGGCGATCAAGGACCAGTTACCCAACGAGTCCATCCTCTACATCGGCGATACGGCCCACTCGCCGTACGGGCCCAAGAAAATAGCCGACGTACGGGAGTTCGCCCTTGACGTGCTCGACGATCTCGTGGCGCAAGACGTGAAACTGCTGGTGATCGCGTGTAACACGGCTTCAGCAGCGATGCTGCGCGACGCCCGCGAACGCTACAGCGTGCCCGTGATCGAGGTCATTCAGCCGGCCGTGCGCCGCGCCGTCACAACCACCCGCAACCAGCGAGTGGGAGTCATCGGCACCCTTGGGACTGTCAATTCGCGTGCCTACAACGACGCCTTCGCCGCAGCGCCCCAGATCACGCTGTTCAGCCAGGCCTGCCCGCGGTTTGTTGAGTTTGTCGAAGCCGGCGTCACGACCGGCGCCGAGGTGCTCGCCGTCGCTGAGGAATACCTCGCGCCGCTGCGCATTGCAGGTGTCGATACCCTCGTACTCGGCTGCACCCACTATCCCTTTCTGCGCGGTGCCATCTCGTATGTCATGGGAGAAGACGTCACCCTGGTCTCGAGTGATACCGAAACGGCCAATGACGTTTACCGGGTGCTGGTGAGTCAGGGCCTCGAACGCGCACGCACGAGCCCGCCCAGCTACCGTTATGAGGCTACCGGAGACAGTGCCGAGGACTTTCTGGCCCTGGCCCATCGTCTGATCGGACCCGAGGTTAGCCGCGTCGACCTGATCGAGACCGGCACGCTTAACCTTGCCGAACTGGCCGCATCCGCCCTGAGCGGTTCCCCGTCTTCCCCTTCACACCCGAATCACTAGGAGCACACTGTGACCGAGACCCTGCGCGCCGATGGGCGCACCAACGACGAACTTCGCCCGATCACGATCGAGCGCGGCTGGAGTGACCAGGCCGAAGGCTCAGCCCTGATCTCTTACGGCCGCACCAAGGTGCTCTGCACGGCGTCGTTCACCAACGGCGTTCCGCGTTGGATGAGCGGCAAGGGCAAGGGCTGGGTCACCGCCGAATACTCGATGCTGCCACGCTCGACGAACAGCCGCATGGACCGCGAATCGGTCAAGGGCAAGATCGGCGGTCGTACCCACGAGATCAGTCGCTTGATCGGTCGCAGCCTGCGCGCGGTCGTCGATATGAAGGCGCTCGGCGAGAACACGCTCGTGCTCGACTGCGACGTGTTGCAGGCCGATGGAGGAACCCGCACCGCGGCCATCACCGGCGCGTACGTCGCCCTCGCCGACGCACTCGAGTGGGGACGCACCAAGAAGTTCATCTCGCAGAAGGCGCAGCCGCTCATCGACAGCGTCTCGGCCGTGTCCGTTGGCATCATCGGCACAGTGCCCATGCTCGACCTCGCCTACACCGAAGACGTGCGCGCTGACACCGACATGAACGTCGTCGTGACCGGGCGCGGCAAGTTCGTCGAGGTGCAGGGCACCGCCGAAGCTGCACCGTTCGACCGCAGCGAGCTCGACGTTCTGCTCGACCTCGCCCTGAAGGGCGCCGTCACCCTGACCGAGTTTCAAACCAGCGCACTGGAGCGTTGAGCGGTGCAGATCGTTCTCGCCACGCACAACGCCCACAAGGTCGAAGAGTTGCGGCGCATCCTGGCCGCCCAGTTGCCTGGCATCGAGGTGCTCGCCTATGACGGCCCTGAACCGGTCGAGGACGGCATCAGCTTCACCGAGAATGCCCTGATCAAGGCGCGTGCCGCTGCCGCTCATACCGGGCTGCCGTCGATCGCCGACGACTCGGGCATCTGCGTCGACATTCTCGGCGGTGCACCGGGAATCTTTTCGGCGCGCTGGTCGGGACCGGCCAAGGATGCCGGTGAGAACCTGCGTCTGCTGCTCTGGCAGCTCAGCGACGTTTCCGAGGAGCACCGTGACGCCCACTTCACCTGTGTGGCCGCTCTCGCCCTGCCCGACGGCACCGAGCGGGCTGTGACCGGTGAATGGCCAGGACAGCTTCTGTTCCAACCGGCCGGCGCCAACGGTTTTGGATACGACCCGATCTTTCTGCCCGAAGGGTACGCCATTTCGGCGGCCGAGCTCTCGGCCCACGTGAAGAACCAGGTCAGCCATCGGGCGATCGCGTTCGAGGGTCTCGTTCCGGTGCTGCGTGAGGTGCTCAGCGCCTCTTAGCGCTCTGTTGGATCGAGTACCACTCGGATACTGAGAACGGCATTCATTCCCATCTAGCCCGTCGGCTGGCGAGCTGGTGCGCGCGGCTCTAACGTTGAGCCATGGGCCACGATCACGCGCACGGCACCGACTCGAACCGGAGGCGACTGACCCTCGCCATTGGCATCGTGTTCGTCGTGCTGCTGCTCGAGGTGATCGGTGCGTGGCTGACCGGATCGCTGGCTCTGCTCGCCGATGCGGGGCACATGCTGTCCGACCTGTTCGGGCTCATCGTTGCCCTGACGGCCACCGTCGTGGCGTCACGCCCGGCGACGGACCGAGCCACCTTCGGTTTTCAGCGCACCGAGGTGTTCGGCGCGCTGATCAATGGGTTGATCCTGCTCGGCGTGGCCGGTGTCGTTTCGGTCGCTGCGATCACTCGCCTGGTCGCTCCGAGCGAGAACGCTGTGCTGCCGGCCCCCATGCTCGTCGTTGCCATCATTGGGCTTGCAGCGAACATCGTCGCGGTGCTGCTGCTTCGCCCGGCGGCCGCGGGGTCGATCAACATGCGTGGCGCCTACCTCGAGGTGCTCGGCGACGCCCTGGGATCTGTTGCCGTCATCGTGGCCGCCATCAGTATTCTGGTGACGGGTTTTGCCGAAGCGGATGCCATCGCCTCGCTCGTTATTGCCGCCATGATCGTTCCGCGTGCTTTCATGCTGTTACGTGACGTCGTGCGCGTGTTCAGCCAATCCACGCCGGCCGACACCGATATCTCCGAGATTCGGCGCCATCTGCTCGGCACGAATGGTGTGGTCGCCGTGCATGATGTGCACGTCTGGGCCATTACGAGTGGTGCGCACGTGTTCACCGCGCATATCGTCGTGGAGGCGGCCGTGCTGGCGTACGGTACCGACGCTTTGCTCGATGAGCTGTCGGGATGTCTCAGCAAGCATTTCGACGTTGCGCACTCAACCTTTCAGCTGGAACCGGCCGAGCACGCGGAGCATGAAGACCGCCAGCACCGCTGAGACGGTAGCGGCTTCAGCCCTCGTGGCGGCCGGTGTGGTTGGTGTTGAACGTTTCGGGGGCGAGTAGGTGACTGCCCGTGACCGTGGTGGGCAGGCCGCGCAGTCGGCGGGCTTTCACGGCTGACTGCACATAGTGGTACACCGTGGGAATGAGGGTGATGACCACCGCGCTGAGCAAGATCAGGTCGATGTACGACGTGACGAATTCGGCCACCGGCGGAATGTAGCCGAGAAAGTACCCGCCGAAGGTCAGGCCGGTACCCCAGAGCAGAGCGCCAATAAGGTTATACAACGTGTACTTGCGGTAGTCCATGTGGCCGACGCCGGCGGCGACCGGTGCGAAAGTGCGCACAATCGGCACGAACCTGGCGACGATGACAGCGACGCCACCGAATCGCACGAAGAAGGCATTGGTGCGGTCGACGTTTTTAATGCTGAAGAGGCCGGATTCTTTGCGCTCGAAGACGCGGGGACCAAATTTATGCCCAATCAGGTAGCCGACTTCACCGCCCAAAAAAGCAGCAAACCCGATGGCGAGTGCCACCCACCAGATGTCGATCTGGATGACGCCGGCAGCGGGGAACGCGAGCAAGCCGGTGATGATGAGCAGGGTATCGCCCGGTAATAGAAAACCGACCAAGAGGCCGGTTTCGGCAAACACGATCGCACAGACGACGAGCAACGCCCACGGGCCGGCCGATTCAATGATCTGGGTTGGGTCGAGCCAGGGAATCAGGGCGGTGTGAATCACGCGGGGAACTCCAGTCGGCGGAGGGCAGACGTTCGGGTAGCGACGGCGGGTGCCGAAACACAGGGTAGCGCCTAATGGTGAGAGAACGCCGGGCCGTCGACCCTGAAACAGGCGCCTCGTCAGCCGGTTGTGGGCTGGTCTCGAAGTCGCCGACTGCGGCACCTGCAGCCAGTCGCCCATGATGAACGAAACGAATGCCCTGAGTAAGGGCACCGTTTCGGCGAAGACCGAGCCACGAATGAGCAAGCACATAGGAGAGAACGGCGCCCGTGAGAGAGCGTCTTCCAATGTGCTGACCAGTGCGAAAAGTGGACCATGTGCGGGAGAGGGGACTTGAACCCCCACGCTCGAAAGCACAGGAACCTAAATCCTGCGTGTCTGCCAATTCCACCACTCCCGCTGGTGCCTTCCCAGTCTAGTTGGCCAGCCACGCGCCAGGGTCTAGTTGGCTGGGTCTGTTCCTGTAGTGACGTTTCGGCCGAGCAGCGCCGGCGCATAGGACTCCATTTGCACCCGGAGCGCCGCGACGAGCGCTGCGACCGCCGGCAGCCGCAATGACTCGGTGCGTAAAACCATCCAGTACGGCAATCGTTCCTGAAAATCGTCCGGAAGGAGGCGCACCAGATCTGCATGCTGATCGGCCATAAAGCATGGCAGGAAACCAATTCCCGCGCCGGCCCGGGTTCCCTCGACGTGAACGAACACGTTGGTCGAGCTGAGTGATTCCCGCATCTCGGGCACGAGCCGCCGGGGGGCATCGAGGTCGTCGACCTGAAGCATGGAATCCACGAAATAGACGAGCGGATGCTCGGTCAGGTCGGCAATGGTGGCCGGCGTGCCGTGGGTCTTGAGGTAGTGCCGTGAGGCGTACATTCCGAGGCTGTAGTAACCGAGCAGAATTGACTCGGCCCGATGCACTTGCGGCTCACCCACGACGACTTCAATATCCAGCCCCGAACGGTGCTGTAGGGCGCGGCGGGTGACGGTAACGATTTCGACCCGCAATAGCGGATGCCGGCGCTGCAGTAAGGCCACGGCCGGGGCAGCGATGTAGGCGCTGAAGCCGTCAGTCGCCGACATGCGTACCACCCCGGAGATCTGCTGGGCTTCGTCGTCAGAACCGCGCAGTAAGCTGACGGCCGATTCCACGCCCTCGGCCGCCGTGCGGGCGCGTTCTCCAAGCTCGGTCAGTTCCCACCCACCCACGGCGCGGGCCAGCAGACGGCCGTCGAGGGTCTTTTCGAGGGCGCTGATGCGCCGAGACACGGTGGTGTGGTTGAGGCCCAGGCTTTCAGCCGCGGTCGTGAATCGGCCGGTGCGGGCGACCGCGAGAAAGATGAGGAGATCATCGGGATTGGGGGCGACACCGATGTCGGGAAAGGTCATATCTGCAATTATGCACACGCCCTCTGTCGTTTTGGCTCTTGATGCTCCGCCCGTCGTGCGTGAATACTCGGTTAGGTCGTGATTCTGTTAAGGCGACCACAATCGTCCCGAATCATCGGACCGCAACTACGTGTCATCGACGACACAAAGGAGACAGACAATGAGTGTCAATCAACGCGTTGGGGCTGCCGGTTCCGGCAAGGCTACGCGCAACGCCGGCAGCGAAACCGAGAAATCCGGCCTCAAGAAAATCGTCGCCGCCTCCATGGTCGGCACGGTCGTGGAGTGGTACGAGTTCTTCCTCTACGCAACCGCCGCGAGCCTGGTCTTCGGTACGGTCTTCTTTCCGAACGCCGGCAGTGAGCTTGACGGCATCATCGCAGCCTTCCTCACCTATGCGGTCGGCTTCATCGCCCGGCCTCTGGGCGGCATCGTGTTCGGTCAGATCGGTGACAAGCTCGGCCGCAAGCACACGCTGCAGGTGACCATCATCATGGTTGGTGCCGCCACGTTCCTGATGGGATGCCTGCCCGGCTTCGACACCATCGGCTACTGGGCGCCGGCCCTGCTCGTGGCACTGCGCTTCATTCAGGGATTCGCCGTGGGTGGCGAATGGGGCGGCGCCGTTCTGCTCGTCGCCGAGCACAGCCCGAACCAGTCCCGAGGCTTCTGGTCAAGCTGGCCGCAGGCCGCCGTGCCGGTGGGCAACCTGCTCGCCACCCTGGTGCTGCTCACCATGACGTGGATCCTTCCGCCCGAACAGTTCCTTAGCTGGGGCTGGCGCGTGGCCTTCTGGCTCTCCGCGATCATCGTCGTCATCGGCTACTACATTCGCACCCATGTCAGTGAAGCCCCGATCTTTCTCGAGGCCCGCGCGCAGGTTGAAGCCGAGAAGGCCGTCAACTACGGCGTGCTCGAGGTCGTACGCAAGTACCCCAAGGGCATCCTTGGAGCCATGGGCCTGCGATTCGCCGAAAATATTTTGTACTACATCATCGTGAGCTTCACGATCGTCTACCTGAAGACCGTGCACGAATACGACACTGGCCAGCTGTTGATCGCCCTGCTCATCGCACACGTCGTACACTTCATCGTCATTCCCCAGGTCGGTCGTCTCTCCGACCGCCTGGGCCGTAAGCCCGTCTACCTGGCCGGCGCCGTACTCGGTGCTTCCTGGGCGTTCTTCGCCTTCCCCCTGTTCGACACCCTCAACCCGGTGCTGATCATTCTGGCCGTCACGGTCGGGCTGTGCTTCCACGCCCTGATGTATGCGGGGCAACCCGCCATCATGAGCGAGATGTTCCCGACCCGAATGCGCTACTCCGGGGTGTCCCTCGGCTACCAGGTCACCTCGATCCTGGCCGGATCGATGGCGCCGATCATCGCCTCTGCGCTATTGCAGCGATACAACAGTTGGATTCCCGTCGCGATCTACATCATGATCGCGTGCGCCATCACGGTGGTCGCCGTGGTCACGCTCAAGGAGACCAGGGGAGCGTCGTTGCGCGAAGTCGACGCTGTCGACGCCCGCAAGCACGGGCTCGAGCCCGTCGGTACCGGGGACTGATCCGGCGCAAGCGACTGGGTCGGCAAGCAACTGGTCAGGGAGGTGAGGCGCCGGTGGTGCCTCGCCTCCCACCGACCTGCCCGTGCAGTGAATGTGCAACCAAAGGAGCATCATGAGTGATCTCACCCACGCCGGCAGCAACGCCGCCCCCGTTCGCACCAGTGCAGAGCCCCTCGCCGGGCGTCGCGCCGTCGTCACCGGCGGTGCGAGCGGAATTGGCGCCGCCGTCGTTCGGGCGCTTGCCGCCCGCGGCGCGCATGTCGTCGTCGCCGACATCGACACGGCGGGTGCCACCGCGCTCGCCGAGGAGGTCGGCGGGTCGGTCTGGACCGTCAACCTCATGGATGCCGCTGCCCTCACCGATGATGCGCTCGCGTCCGCGCTCACGGGGGTCGACATCCTGGTCAACAATGCTGGAATCCAGCGCATCAACCCCATCCAGGACTTCAAGCCGGCCGACTTCCACAACATCCTCACCCTCATGCTGGAGGCGCCGTTCCTGCTGATTCGAGCAGTGTTGCCGCAGATGTATGCAGCGAAGTTCGGGCGCATCATCAATGTGTCGTCGGTGCACGGCATTCGGGCGTCGCCGTTCAAGAGCGCCTATGTGTCGGCCAAGCACGGACTCGAAGGGCTGTCCAAGGTGACCGCACTCGAGGGCGGCGAGCACGGAGTCACCAGCAATTGCGTTGCTCCTGGCTATGTGCGCACGCCCCTGGTCGAGAAACAGATCACCGACCAGGCACTCGTGCACGGCATTCCGGAATCGGAGGTGCTGAGCACGATCATGCTCACCGAGAGCGCAATCAAACGCCTGGTTGAACCGGCCGAGGTCGGCTCGCTCGTGGCCTGGCTCGCCTCCGACGCCGCCGCCATGGTCACCGGGTCCAGTTACACGATGGATGGCGGCTGGTCGGCGCGGTAACGCTGGGTCGCTGCGCTGGGCGGCTGCCCTGGTCAGAAGCGGCGGGTCGGGATGATCGCAATGGATTCCCGGCATCCGTTGCGATCATTTTTGCTGTTCAGAAAAGTAAAAAACAAGCCCTGTGGACAACTTAGGCGAAGAATCAGAAATCGGGCCATCATTCGGGGATGACCGAAGCCGTTCGTATCATTACAGAGCAGGTTCGACTGCGCGTGCGCCGCGAAGGCGTTGACCTCGCGGCCAACAACGCGTTGGTGGAGCAGTACGTGCGCGACGAACTGCGTCGCTACAGCGAGCGGGCGCTCGGAGGGCTCGCGCCGATGATCGCCGATGAACACCAGGCCGCCCGCGAGGTCGTGGCCGCGCTCACTGGGTTTGGCGTGCTGCAGCCGTTTCTTGACGATCCGGAGATCGAAGAAATCTGGATCAATGGCCCGGCCCGAGTGTTCGTAGCACGAGACGGGGTGCCCGAGTTGACCCCACTGTTGCTCGCAGAGCAAGACGTGCGTGATCTGGTCGAGCGGATGTTGCAGGCCTCCGGTCGCCGCGTCGACCTCTCGTCGCCGTTCGTCGACGCGTCGCTGCCCGACGGTTCACGCCTGCACGTGGTGATTCCGGATATTACGCGTAAACACTGGGCGGTGAACATTCGCAAGTTCACCCGGCGAATCCGCGACCTCAACCAGCTGGTCGGGCTCGGCGCGCTCACCCAGCAGGCAGCCGATTTTCTTCGGATCTGCGTGCTGGGCGGGCAGAATATTCTGGTCTCCGGCGCCACCCAGACCGGTAAAACGACGATGCTGAACGCCCTGCTCTCGTCGACCCGGCCGGGCGAACGCATCGTGACCGTAGAGGAGACCTTCGAACTCGACCTGTCGGCCCGTGATATGGTCGCGATGCAGTGCCGGCAGCCGAGCCTGGAGGGCACGGGGGAGATCACCCTGCGGCGGCTGATCAAAGAGTCATTACGGATGCGGCCCGACCGGCTCGTGGTCGGCGAGGTACGCGAGGCAGAAAGTCTCGATCTGCTCATCGCCCTGAACAGCGGGCTGCCCGGCATGTGTTCCATTCACGCCAACAGCGCCAGGGATGCGCTCGCGAAACTCTCAACTCTGCCGCTGTTGGCCGGCCGTAACATTGACTCCTCGTTCGTGCTGCCAACCGTGGCGGGCTGCATCGACATCGTGGTGCACTGCGAGATCGATCGCCACGGCCGCAGGCGGGTCACCGAAATCATCGCCCCGAGCGGCCAGTTGGCGGGCTCGACCATCGAGGCGAGCCCTCTCTTCCTCTCTCCGCATGGCCACCTCGAGCCGACCGGTTCGCATCCCACCAAGCTCGCCAAGTTTCGCGCAGCCGGCGTCGACCCGGCGGCGGTATTGCGGCAGGGAGCCGCATGACTCTCGTACTGGGGTGCCTGCTCGGGAGCGGTCTCGTATTGGTTCTCGCACCGTTACTGTGGCCGGCCGGGGCCACGCCCCAGCGGGCGAGAATGGGGGAGCGAATGCGGGCGCGCCTGGTTCAAAGCGGACTGCGAGCCGTTCCGGTTCCGGCGTTCCTGGCTCTGTCGGCGATTGTGGGTGTGGCATCCGCTGCCCTGGTGCACGGAATCTTCGCGGTGCTCGCGCTCAGCGCTGTCGCCGGTTTGGGCGGACTAGTGCTGCCCTGGTCGATTGTGTCGTGGCGGGCGGCGGCCCGGCGCCGGGCTAATCGCACGGTGTGGCCCGACGTCGTCGACCATCTGGTCTCGGCGCTTCGCTCCGGGCTGGCGTTGCCAGACAGCGTGAGCAGCCTCGCCCAGGCCGGCCCGGTCGCGACCCGCATCGCCTTCGCCCAATTCGAGCGAGAATATCGCGCGACCGGCAATTTCAGCTACTGCGTTGAAGAACTCAAACGTTCCCTCGCCGACCCGGTTGCCGACCGCATTCTCGAGACGTTGCGGATGGCTCGCGAAGTTGGCGGCAGCGACCTCACCGTCGTACTGCGCAGCCTCGCGGCCTGGCTGCGTCAGGATGCCGCGGTGCGGCTCGAAGTGGAAGCCCGCCAGTCGTGGGTCGTGAATGCTGCCCGACTGGGCGTTGCGGCACCGTGGATCATTCTCATTCTGCTCGCCTCCCGCCCCGAAGCGGCCATCGCCTACAACTCGCCGGCCGGCATCGTTGTGATCGCGAGCGGACTTGTCCTGTCGGTCATCGCCTATCGAGTGATGATTGCTCTCGGTCGACTTCCGGAGGAACGCCGATGGTTCGCTTAATCGGCGGGTGTCGCCGATGAGCGCCGCCCTCGGCTGGGCCGTGTTGTGCGGAACGGGTCTCGGGGTAGGGTTGTGGTCGCTCGTGAGCCTGACGCCGCGGCTGACCAGGCCCCGCCTGATCGACCGCGTGGTGCCTTACATTCTTGATATTTCTCCGGAAGCGCGTCGCATCGTCGCCCGGCAAACGGTGAACCCGATTCCCGTGCTGGGAACCCTATTCGCGCCGCTGTTCGGTGCGCTCACACGGGGGTTATCGAGTCTTCTCGGCGGCAGCGAGACCATTGCACGCCGACTGCATCAGTCCGGGTCGACGAAGACGGTGGAGGAGTTTCGCTCCGTGCAGCTCGTTTGGGCGTTACTGGCCTTTGCCGCGGGAACGGTGATCACCATCGTTGCCCTGCCCGAGCTGTTACTGCCTGCCCGTCTGGTCGTGCCCTTCGTGGCCGCGGTCGGGGGCGCCGTACTGCGGGACTGGTTGCTCCACCGGGCCGCCATCGCACGACTGGCTCGTATACGCAGCGAACTGCCGACCGTTCTTGAATTCCTCACCCTGTCGCTGTCGGCGGGAGAAGGCATCCTGGATTCGATTCGACGGGTGTCGCTCACCAGCACGGGGGCGCTGTCTCACGAATTCGCGGGCGTGGTCGCCGACGTTCATACCGGGATTCCCATTGGTTCGGCATTGCAATCGCTGTCGCGCAGCATCCAGTTGCCGGAGGTGACCCGGTTCGTCGAGCAGGTCACCGGCGCCCTGGACCGTGGGTCGCCGCTGGCCGAGGTGCTGCGCGCGCAGGCGCAGGATTCCCGCGACCAGACCAAGCGCACGCTGCTCGAGTTGGCAGGAAAGAAAGAAGTCGCGATGCTCGTGCCGCTGGTCTTTCTCATTCTTCCGATGACTGTTCTGTTCGCTGTTTTTCCCGGACTCGTCGTGCTCCAGGCCGGGTTCTGACGCTCCACTGCACCATCCACTCCACGAGAAAAGAGAATGACATGACCCGAATCATGCTCCGCGTCAATAGCCTGCTCCGCGATGAAACAGGAGACGTGCCCGGCTGGGTGCTGATAACCCTGATGACGGCAGGCTTAGTTTTGATCATCTGGGGACTCGCCGGCCCGGCGCTCAGCGGGGTGTTCCAGCAGGCCATGGATCGCGTGAGCAGTTTCTGACCGTTCGACATGCCCAAATTCGGTAAGCGGATGC
The DNA here is from genome assembly GCF_004404025.1 of Cryobacterium serini. Taxonomy (NCBI): domain Bacteria; kingdom Bacillati; phylum Actinomycetota; class Actinomycetes; order Micrococcales; family Microbacteriaceae; genus Cryobacterium; species Cryobacterium serini. Next base: position 28,573 of record NZ_SOHN01000013.1, on the reverse strand, counting down.
GGCGCCTCGCCCCACTGCGCCGCGCCGCGTTGCGAGGCGAGGCGGGTTCCGCCGTGGCCGAATTTGTCATGGTGGTGTCATTGCTGAGCTTTCTGACGCTTATGGTCATGCAGCTGGCCCTCGCGCTGCACATTCGCAACACAGTGCTCGACGCCGCGGCTGAGGGTGCCCGCTACGCCGCGCTCGCCGACAGCAGTCTGCCCGCGGGCGCCCAACGCACCCGCGATCTGATCACGACCGCTATCGGAGCGACCTATGCCACCGATGTCGCGGTGCAGTACGGAGTGAGTGCCGGGTATCCCACCGTCGAAGTTCGGGTGGTCGCGCCGCTGCCGCTGATGGGCTTGCTCGGCGCCCCGCGCGGATTGGACGTGGTCGCTCATGCTGCGGTCGAATCGTTGCAGTAGATGGTCGGAGGCGGGTTCGGCTTCGCTCGAATTCATCACGGCGGGCATGATCCTGCTGGTGCCCCTGGTCTATTTGGTGCTCGCGCTGTCCGCCCTGCAGGGTGGCGCGCTTGCCGTCGAGGGAGCCGCGCGGCAGGCCGCGCGAGTCTACGTTCAGGCCCCCGACGAGGGCACAGCGACGGCGCGGGCGCATCGAGCCGTTGCCTTCGCGCTTTCGGATTACGGGCTCGACCCGGGCGACGCTGAAGTGCAGATCGAGTGCGCTGGCGGAACCAGTGGCTGTTTGACCAGCCACGGGCTCGTGACGGTCACCGTGCGAATCGGCATTGCGCTGCCGCTGGTGCCCGACCTGCTCGCACTGAACCAGAGTGCGAGTGTGCCGATGACAGCGGCGTCGACGCAGATGGTGTCCCGATTCGGCGGCCTTGGATGACTGGGCACCGGTCGCGCGCGTCGAACGAAGATGGTTCGACCCTGTTGCTCACAATTTTCTATGGCTTTCTGGCACTGAGCCTCGTACTGGTGGCCCTGTCAGCGACGTCGCTCTACCTCGAACACAAGCGGCTGCTCAGCCTCGCCGACGGTGCAGCGCTGGCCGGGTCTGAGGCGTTCACCCTCGACGCGGTGCGGGTCGGTGTGGTCGGGCCACGGCCGCAGCTGAGATCGGGCGACGTGTCGGCGGCGGTCGGTGAATATCTGCGCCTCGTTCCGCACGACTCATTCGAGGCGCTCACCGTGACGAGCGCGGCATCCGCTGACGGGCAGAGCGCGTCGGTGACGCTGCGATCGTGGTGGCGCCCACCCGTGCTGACCTTCGTGGTGCCCGACGGGGTACCACTGGAGGTGACGGCGGTGTCCCGGGCGGTGTTTTATTAGACGGGGCGCACAAAGTCGCACTGGTAATTTCAGGATAAAAGCGTACGATACACAGACACGTAGTCGACATAAAGCCTCCTACCTCGTAGAGGGCTTCAGGTTTTGTACCTCCGTCGACACCGTGCCAGCCCCGGTCCCCGGTTGGTAGTGCCGACGATCTTGAGTCGTCGTTCATCCGGGCAGGTCGCCGCCGGTTGACGTGGACCAACTCGGCGGCGTGCACACCGAGATCGGCTGGGAAATCATGGATGCATTACTGGACGAGCACGTCGTGGACGAGCTCGACTTCGATGCACTACTTCCTTGCGAGGGCGTGCACCACGACCGCGGACTCAGCGGGCACGACCCGGCCGAATCGGGCGGCTACATGGTGATTTCACCGTGCTGCGGCCCCAAAGTGATTCAGTGTGCGCCGCGGGTCGACGCTATGCGCGTATCCGGCGTGCTCTACTGCGGCTCGTGCCGGCACGAACATCTCACGAGCGAATACCAGTTCATTCCCCTGCAGCTGTAGACGGCGGCTCGTACCCGCATTATCGAAAGCGGATGCCGCGAGCGGTACTGTCGGTAGGTGCCCTGACGGCGCCGACAGGAGCAGTGTGCGTACCAGGCGGGACAAACTGAGCGGTGCCGGAGCTCAGCTCGCCACCGAGGTCAGCATCAATTTTGGCTCATCACTGGCCGGACTACTCATTCCCGTCGTCGGTTCGCCCATCGTGGTCGCGGTCCGCCAGATCGTCATGGTCGTTGTCGTGCTGCCGCTCGCCCGGCCCAAATTGAAAAACCTGACCTGGGTCCGAATCTGGCCGGCGCTGGCCCTTGGCGTCGTGCTTGCCGTCATGAACCTCACCTTCTATCAGGCCGTCAGCATCCTCGGACTCGGCATCGCGGCGACGATTGAATTTCTCGGGCCCTTCGCCCTGGCTTTGATCACAAGCCGCCGCATCCTGGATTTCGTGTGCGCTGCGGCCGCTGCCGGAGGAGTCTTTCTGCTGACCTGGTCGGACGGCACTCTCGACGTGCTCGGAATTGTGCTGGCGCTCACGGCAGCAGCCTCGTGGTTTTGCTACATTCTGCTGACCCGCCGGGTGGCGACCGAATTCGCCGGACTTGAAGGCATCTCAGTCGCGAGCATGGTGAGCCTGGTGATCGTGGTACCGATCGCCCTGTTCACGCTCGATCTGTCGGCCTTCACCTGGGGCGTCGTTGGACTGCTCCTGCTCGTGGGCGTGGTCTCCTCGGCCTTTCCGTACACGCTCGACACCTACATTTTGCGTCGGATCAGCCCGCGCCTGTACGCGATCATCACCAGCTTCGGCCCGGTGATCGCGGCCGGTTTCGGCGCGCTCGTGCTGGGCGAGACCTTCACACTGCTGCAGCAGATCGCTATCGTCGTCGTCTGCGTGGCGGCGGGCGCAGCGATCGCGACCCAGCGCGACCGGCCAATCTACGACCTCGAACTGACCGCGACCGCCATTCCTTAGAGCTGATGGATCTGTGGGGCAGGGGCGTGGTATCCACTCATGAAACGGCGCTACTCGACGCGCAGGCCGAGGTGCGCGGCCAACAACGGTGCCAACAGGCTCAGCTGGGCGTCGTCGATCGTCGCGCCGCGCAGTCCCTCGAGGCCGTGCACGGCCAAGAAATCACTCGAGCGCAGGTCGACGTCTTTGAGCTTGGCGCTGCCGATCTCCAGTGTGCCGATGCGGCAGTTCTGCAGCTCCAGTCGCTGCACGGTGGCGCTGCCAAGGTCGAGTTCTTCGATGATGCAGTTACTGAGGAGCACGTCGGTCAGGGTGGCGTTGCGCAGATTCACGAAATCGAGCTTCGAGCCGTCGATGTGCACGGAACGCATCGTCGCCTCGTAGGCCTCGACCGAGCCGAGCCGGGCGTGCTCGATGCGTACGTCACGCCAGCTGGAGCGCGGCGCGCTGAACACCGGCGCGTGGAGGTCGGTCGCGAGGCACTCCGAAAAGGATGCCCCGCGCAGTGTGGTCTCGTGCAGGGACACCTTGCTAAATTCGCACTCCTCGAAGGTGATCCCGGTGAGGTCGCGGCCATCCAGGTCGATGCCGGTGTACCGCTTGGCTTCGCGTGTGTCGCCGGAGCGCAACAGCACGCCATCGTCGTCAACGAGGTCGGGCAGGATGATGCGGTCGATCGACGCCTTCCGGGTGCTTGCTTTCGCCACCCTATTCGATGGGTTCGAGAACGAAGACGGGAATCTCGCGCTCGGTCTTGACCTGGTAGTCAGCGTAGTCGGGGAATGCTGCCACGGCACGCTTCCACCAGGCAGCCTTTTCGTCGCCGGTGACTTCGCGGGCGCGCATGTCCCACTTCTTTGTGGCGTCTTGCAGTTCAACCTCGGGATGAGCTACAACATTGGCATACCAGACCGGGTTCTTGGGGCTGCCGCCGAGCGAAGCGACGACGGCGTACTGGCCGTTGTGTTCGACGCGCATCAGCGGTGCCTTGCGGAGCTTGCCGCTTTTCACACCGACGGTGGTCAGCACGATCACGGGCATGCCGCGCAGGGTCGTTCCCTCCGTGCCGCCGGACTTCTCGATCTGGTCGACCTGGTCGCGCACCCATTGGGCGGTGCTTGGTTCGTATTCTCCGATGAGGGGCATACTCGGAGGCAACGCCTGAGCCGCTGGGAACATTCCACCCGGCCGGCACCGGCGAGTCGTACGTCACCACACCCGGAGCATAACTCCTGCATATCGTGGGCCCCGATGTGCGGATGCCCGCAATTTCAAGGAAAAACTCTGGCCGGCTCGCAAATTGCAGGAGATATGCGCCGCTGGCTGGGTGGGTGGGTGGTGTGCGGGCTGGGTGGGCTGGCTGGGTGGGTGGGTGTGCGGGCTGGGCGGCTGGGCGGCTGGGTGGGTGGTTAGAGCTGGCGGGGGTGGTGCGGGGCGTACCGGGGAAGGTAACGGCGCAGCAGAACAGCACCGCACAGGCCGATAACCCCCATGAGTCCGCTCGCGACCGAGAGGGAGGCCAGGGCAGTGATGCCCGCAACGGCCAGCGGGGCGGCGGCGCTGCCAAAGTCGGCCGTGAACCGCCAGGCGCCGAGGAACGGTGCGGGATTCGGGCGGGGAGCCAGATCGGCACCGAGGGTCATGAGCAGGCCGCTGCCGATCCCATTGGCCAGCGACAGAAACATGGCCACGCCGATGAACCATTCCACGTTGCTCGGCAGGTCGTGCGTAAACGCGAGCGCCAGATGACCGGCGCCGAGTCCGATCATTGACGGCAGGGCGCTCCAGATGCGACCGAATCTGTCCATGATCTGGCCGCTGGCATAAAACAGGGCGAAGTCGATGCCGCCGGCGATGCCGATGATGAGCGCTGTGTCGGGGGCGCTGATGCCGATGCTGACTGCCCAGAGCGGGAGCATGACTGTGCGGGTGGCCCGCATCGCACCGATCAGGCCAGCGCCGGTGCCGAGCCGCAGCAGAACTCCGCGGTGACTCCAAATGGTTTGGAACAGCCCCTGAACGGGCACGGCCGGCCGCGCGGTTCCGGTGCTGCTGATTGCCCCCGTGGTCGTGTCGGTGGCGTCGAAGACGGTTTCACCAGCGGAGGGAACGGCAAATGTTTTCGATGGGTCTGGCAACAACAGCAGCAGCACTGAGGCACCGACGCAACAGACGATGAACACCCAAAACACGACCTGGGTGCCGCCGGTCAGGTGGATCAGTCCCGCCGAGAGAAATGGGCCCACAAACCAGCCGGCCCGAAACACACCGCCGAGGGTGGACAGCGCGCGGGCCCGGTAGACCAGTGGCACGTAATTGGTCATGAAGGCGTGCCGGGCGAGAGCGAAGATTGCCGTGGCGAGGCCCACCAGAAAAATACCGAGGCCGAGTACGAGCGGGTTGGGTGCGAGAATGCACACGATCACGGCACCGATAGTCAAAGCGGATGCCCCGATCATCGCATTGCGCTCCCCGATGCGCGAGACAATCCAGCCGCTGGGAATATCACCGACGAGTTCGCCGAGCATGACCATTGCCGCGATGACGCCCGCGATGGCGAGGGACGCTCCGAGGTCGCTCGCAACCACGGGAATCAGGGGGATAATGGCGCCCTCACCGATCGAAAAGAGCAGCGTCGGCAGAAACGCCACCAGGGCGACCGAGCGCAGGCTAAAGGGGCGCTCGTCGTTGCTCATCGCTTCGATGCTACCCCGGTGCACTCGTTCCACGCTTTTCCGCGTGCTTGCCGTGCCCGCCCCACCGCAGACTTCGCCCGGTAGGCTGAACAGAACATGATTGACTTGGATTTCTCAGTACAGATCGCCGCGCTGCGGACCACGTTCGGCGACATCCGTTCGGTGATCGACATTGATCGACTGCGCGCGGACATTGACGACCTCAGCGGCGAGGCCGGAATGCCCGACTTATGGGACGACACCGAGCACGCGCAGAAGGTGACCAGCGACCTCAGCCACCGGCAGGCGCAGCTGGCGCGCATCGAGAGCATCTCGACGCGGCTCGACGATCTTGAGACTCTCGTGGAGATGGCCAACGATGGCCAGGGTGACCAGGAACTGGCCGACGAGGCCACCGTCGAACTCGCCGGCCTGCAGAAACTGCTCGGCGAGCTCGAGGTGCAGACCCTGCTCAACGGTGAATTCGACGAGCGTAATGCCGTGATCACCATTCGTGCCGGTGCCGGGGGAGTGGACGCGGCCGACTTCGCCGAGATGCTGCTGCGCATGTACCTGCGTTATGCGGAACAGCACGACTACCGCACCACGGTGCTCGACATCAGCTACGCCGAAGAGGCCGGTATCAAGAGCGCCACCTTCGAGGTCGACGCCGCCTACGCCTTTGGCACGCTCAGCGTCGAGGCCGGCACACACCGCCTGGTGCGCATGAGCCCGTTCAACTCGGCCGGCAAACGCCAGACCTCGTTCGCTGCGGTCGAGGTGGTGCCCCTGATCGAACAGACCGAGTCGATCGAGGTTCCCGACGGCGACATTCGAGTCGACGTGTTCCGTTCCAGCGGCCCCGGCGGCCAGTCTGTCAACACCACCGACTCGGCCGTGCGCATCACTCACCTTCCCACCGGCACCGTGGTGAGCTGCCAGAACGAGAAAAGCCAGATTCAAAACCGCGCGGCCGCCATGCGCGTGTTGCAGTCGCGACTGTTGGTGCTGGAGCGCGAGAAGGAAGCAGCCACCAAGAAAGAACTCGCCGGCAACATCACGGCGAGCTGGGGTGACCAGATGCGCAGCTACGTGCTCGCGCCCTACCAAATGGTCAAGGACCTGCGCACCGAGTATGAGGTGAACAATCCCAGCAACGTGTTCGACGGCGACCTCGACGGATTCATCTCGGCCGGCATCCGCTGGCGCAAGAAGGCACCCGAAGACTAAAGGCTTGCTGGGGCTTGGGCCCCGCGGGTATGTCGCTATAGGGAAAACGCCCGCGGATGCTTAGGCTCTAAGAGCTATGATCCGTTTTGATCACATATCCAAGAAGTATCCCGGCACCTCTCGGCCGGCACTGAACTCGATCGACGTCGAGATTTTGCGAGGCGAATTCGTCTTTCTGGTCGGCGCCTCCGGATCGGGCAAATCGAGCTGTCTGCGGCTCGTGCTCAAGGAGGAAAAGCCGACCAGCGGCAGCATTCACGTGTTGGGCCAGGACCTGCGATCGATCTCGAACCGCAAGGTGCCCTACTTTCGCCGCAACATGGGTGTCGTCTTCCAAGACTTTCGCCTGCTGCCCAACAAGACCGTGTTCGACAACGTCGCCTTCAGCCTGCAGGTCATCGGCAAAAGCCGCGGCTTCATTCAGGAAGCTGTGCCCGACACCCTCAAGATGGTCGGCCTGGCAGAGAAGGCGCAGCGGCTGCCCCACGAACTCTCCGGAGGTGAGCAGCAGCGCGTGGCCATCGCCCGCGCCATCGTGAACAAGCCGCAGATTCTGCTGGCCGATGAGCCCACCGGAAACCTCGACCCCACCACGAGCGCCGAGATCATGTCGCTGCTCGCGAGCATCAACGCCAGTGGCACCACCGTCATCATGGCCACCCATGAGGCCGGCATCGTCGACCAGATGCAGCGCCGGGTGATCGAGCTCGTGCACGGTGAGATCGTGCGTGACGAGCGTCAGGGCGGCTACGCCACGGCGTCCATTCCCACCATCCTGCCGGCATCGACAGCCCAAGTCCCGGCCAGCGAGCCGGCGCCCGTCGCCTACGCCCGGCCTGCCGCTGCGCCTGAACCATCGCTGACGCACCCCTCTGCGCCGGTTCCCGAAACTTCCGTGTCGTTGCACCAGGCTGCAGCGGCGGCTGTTGCCGCGGCGGCGGCCGTGGCGCCGGAACCGATCGCTGCGCCTCCCGCCAGCGCCCCCGTTGTCAGCGCCCCAGTTGTCAGCGCCCCAGTTGTCAACGCCCCAGTTGTCGACGAAGTCCTCACTACACCGGTGCCCCCGATGACACGCCCGGTGCTGCCGGTCGCCCAAAACGATGACCCGGAGCAGCTCACTCTCGCCGAGAAACTCGGGCTGCGGGCGCCGGGGGAGAAACCCGATCAAACGGGCGAACAGAACGTGGGGCCAACCCGATGAGGTTCGGTTTGGTGCTGTCCGAGGCCGCAAATGGTCTTCGGCGCAATGCGTCCATGGTCGTCTCCGTCGTGCTCGTGACCTTCATCTCGCTCACCTTTGTCGGCGCGGCCATTCTCATGCAGATGCAGATCGGCCAGATGAAGAACTTCTGGTACGACAAGGCCCAGGTCGGCATCTATATGTGCTCCGATATCTCGCCGGGCGAAACCTGCACCGGCGGCGACGCGTCACCAGAGCAGATCGCCGCGGTCGAAGCCCAGCTGACCTCACCGACGCTAGCGTCCTTCATCGACAACTACTATTTCGAGACGCACGAGCAGGCCTTCGAGAACTTCAAGAAGCAGTTCGAGGGCAACCCGGTCGCCGACTATGTCACGGCTGACCAGCTGAACCAGACGTTCTGGGTGAACCTGAAAGACCCGTCCCAGTCCGCCGTGCTGGTGGAGAGCCTGTCGGGGGTCGCCGGCGTTGAGAATGTCGCTGACCAGCGTAAATATCTCGACCAGATCTTCTCCGTGCTCAATGTGGCAAGCTACACGGCCATCGGTATCGCCGGGTTGATGCTGATCGCGGCGGCGCTTCTGATCGCCACGACCATCCGTTTGTCGGCATTCTCGAGGCGTCGGGAACTGGGCATCATGCGATTGGTGGGCGCGAGCAACCGGTTTATCCAGACGCCGTTCATTCTGGAGGGTGTGTTCGCAGCGCTCCTCGGCTCGCTGCTGGCCGGCGGCGCGATTGTGGCGCTCGTGTATTTCTTTGTGCAGGGCTACCTCGGTGCGAGGCTGACCGGTTTCGCCCTGGTTGGCATGGACGATGCTCTCGTGGTGGTGCCTATTTTGCTCGTGGTCGGTGCGGTGCTCGCCGCGTTCTCCGCGAACTTCGCGATCACTCGCTACCTCAAGGTCTAGCCTGCAAGCGGATGCCGCTAGACTAGTGGGCTGTCTGCCGAACGGCCGACGGCATCCGCTTGAAGAAGAAGAATCGAGGTGAGCACATGCCCAGGGAACGTGGCGAAAAAGTCGTAGCGACCAACCGCAAGGCCCGACACGACTACCTCATCAGTGACACCTACGAGGCCGGGATGGTCTTGAGCGGCACCGAGGTCAAATCGCTCCGCGCCGGCCGGGCGACTCTGGTCGACGGCTATGCCTTCATCGAGGGCGGCGAAGCGTGGCTGGACGCGGTGCACATTCCGGAATATTCCGGCGGCTCGTGGACCAACCACCCGCCGCGCCGCAAGCGCAAACTCCTTCTGCACAAGAAGGAGATCGTCAAGATCAGCCACAAGACCAAAGAGGGCGGCTATACGCTCATTCCGCTGCGCATCTATTTTGCGGACGGTCGGGCCAAGGTGGAAATTGCCGTGGCCAAGGGCAAGAAGGAGTACGACAAGCGCCAGACGCTGCGGGAACGCACCGACAAGCGCGAATCGGACCGCGCGATATCGGCGCAGCGCCACCTCGGCGACTAGCCCGCTTCTGTAGTAGGGTAGAGGGCTGCACCCAAAGTGCAGTTTGGTAATTCAACAGCGTGTGACATGAATCCATCGCCAGCTCCGGTCTTGATTAAGACGCCGGGCGCGATGTGTATGGGGATGATCGGTTTCGACATTGTTTGCGCAATTGTGAGAAGCGGGTCGAGGATGCAGGGTTATCTCGTAAACGATCTCTGCAAAACAATAAGTGCCAAATCAAACCGCACTGACTTCGCTCTCGCTGCCTAAGCGAAAGCACTAAAGAAGTCCGCCAGACCGGGAATGCTCTCTACCCGGATCCTGACGCCATTTAGAGAGCTTGCTTCTACATTGAGCCACGGGGCGTAGAGGGACTTAAACGAAGGCTGGGCCTGTCGGAGTAGATGCCAGTGGCAAATTCCGGGGCCGAGAAAGCGACTTCACTGGATACACCCGTAGAAGGCATATGACCACAGCAGTGGACCGGGGTTCAATTCCCCGCATCTCCACAGTAGGTTCTGTCACACGTTGTTGAGTCACCGCTTCTTCGGCCGTCCACTGGGCGGCCTGAGTTGTTTAAGTGCGCGATTTCGGGCTGGGTGCATAGAGCAGGCGCAGGCCGATCGATGAGCGGATGGGGTCGCGCTGGCCGCCGGAGTGCACGATGAAATCCCCGTCGACGGTGAGCTGGCTCGCGTGACAGCGCAGGGCGGCGACGACTGGGCCCAGCTGTGAGTCGAGTTCGAACCATTCCGCATCCGCTTCGGGGCTGTGGATGATCTCGGCGTAGGGGATCGCAAGGCTGCGGCTGGCGGAGAGGGCGGCGTCGTGCACGCGCACGTGGTCCGGATGCCCGTAACCGCCGGTGCGGTCGTAGCTGATGACAAGGCTCGGATGCACGTGCTGGAGAACGGCGACGAGGTCGGCCGTGACCTCGTCGAGCGGCGCGCGGGCGAACGCATCCGCTTGGGAGTCGGGTGCCGGACCGGCCACACCGGGGCGAATCCATTCCATACCCGAGTCGCGGTAACGGCGTTCGGGCAGCCCGGAAGCTCGGGCAGGGGCCTCGCCGAGCCAGAATCCCTCGTTGATGCCGAGTATGCGGGCAGCGCGCTGGAGTTCGTGCTCGCGCTCCTGGGCCAAGGCAGCGGTTTCGGCGAGCGCCGAGAGCGGCCCGGCGACGACTTCTCCACGCTCACCGCGGGTGGCTGTGACGAGAGTGATGCGGATGCCGCGGCTCGCGAGCTCAGCGATCAGCCCGCCGGTTCCGATGGTCTCGTCGTCGGGGTGCGCGTGCACGAACAGCACCGACGTGACGGAATCCAGAATGCTCATCGTGCTCGGGAGCGGCCAGCGATAGGTGCCAACTGCGCGGGGACAGCGGATGCGGGAGCCATTCGTCGAGCCTATCGCGGGCGGCCCGGTCTCACCCGATCGCGGTGGCGGGACGGCCGTGCGTGCAGCGCCGAGCGCTCCCACTGGCCCGACTCAAGGGGCCGCAGGTGTCGTCTCGAGAAACGCGGCGGGCGGCATGCTGCGGTCGACGAGGTCGTCGTGGTGGATGGCATCGACGAGGGTGTGCAGCGGCTCGCCGCTTCCGCCCCACTGCAGCGAAATGATTTCGGCGGCGATCGAGACCGCCGTCTCCTCCGGCGTGCGTGAGCCGAGGTCGAGGCCGATCGGGCTGCGCAGGCGGTTTAGCTCGGCGTCGGTCACCCCCACCGCCCGCAGGCGCGCCAGCCGGTCGAGGTGGGTGCGGCGGGACCCCATCGCGCCGATATACGCGACCGGAGGGCCGTGCAGGGCAGCTTCCAGCAGGGGAACATCGAATTTGGGGTCGTGGGTGAGCACGCAGATCACCGTGCGGGGGTCGATAAACCCGCCAGCGATCTGCTCGCGCAGGTAGCGGTCGGGCCGGCTCACCACGACCTCGTCGACACCCGGAAACCGGGCCGCGGTCGCGAAGACGCCGCGCGCGTCACAGACCGTGACCCGGTACCCGAGAAAGGTGCCGAGTCGGGCCAGGGCGGTGGCGAAGTCGATCGCGCCGAACACCAGCAGACGCGGCCTCGGCGCGTAGCTCGCGAAGAACACCCGCATTCCCTCGCCTCGCCGCTCCCCGTCAGGGCCATAGGTGAGGATGGTGTTGCGTCCGGCGGCGAGCAAGCCCTGGGTGTCGTCGCCGATGGCGTGGTTGGCATGCTCCGAGCCGAGATCGCCTTCGAAACCGTTCGGCCGCACCACGAGGTGGCGGCCGAGCCAGGCAGCATCCGGGTGCTCGATCACCGTGGCGACGCCGACCGGTCGGCCGGCGTCCACGTCGTCGTGCACGCTCTCAAGCAGCGCGAAAGTGGCCCGCGAGACGGGTTCAACGAAGACGTCGAGGATGCCGCCGCAGGTGAGCCCGACGGCAAAGGCGTCATCGTCGCTGATGCCGTAACGCACGAGCAGAGGCACACCGTCCTGGGCTACCTGAGTGGCCAGTTCATAGACAGCGCCTTCGACGCAGCCGCCCGAGACCGATCCGGCTACGGTGCCGTCGGCGCTGACCAGCATCGAAGCACCCGCCGGGCGTGGCGCGGACTGGAAGGTGCGCACGACCGTGGCCAAGCCGGCGGTGGCACCGCTCTCCCAGCCAGTGAAGAGGGTGTCCAAAACTTCGCGCATATCGGTGTTCCTTCTCTTAGCGTGGCGCTAGTGGCCGGACGCGCGGCGACCAATTCGGTATGCGATGAACGCTACCGTGGCCAGCAGGCCCAAAAGTTTCACCGGGTCGGCCAGTTGGTCGGTAATGACGCCCTTGACCAGGCTCACAGCGTCGAGGCTCGGCGCTGCGGCAGCCGCTGACCGACGCGGCGTGACCCGGTGCTCGCTGGCGGGTGCGACGCGGGGAGGCACCGGGCGCGGCGGCAGGCCGGGCCGCTCCGGGGCATCCGCTTGAATGTCGGGAAGACGGTCGGCGGCGGGGGCGTACCCCGGCGGAATGTCGGTCACGTCGGTAACCGCCCGCGGAGCTGCCTGGGCGAGGGTGGTCGGGTCTTCGACATGGTCGCCGACGGGCGTCGCAGCGGCAGCGTCGTCGTCGCCTTCGATGAGGTCTTGAAGGTTGCCAGCGAACAGCCCCATCATCTGCTCGGTGACGCTGCTGATGACGCCTTTGCCCATGGCTGCCGCCTTGCCCGAGAGCGACATGTCGGCGCTGACCGTGCCCTGGGTGACGCCGTCGGTTTCGACCAGTACGAGTGTGACTGTGGCCTGGGCGGTGCCCTGGCCGCGGGTTTCCTGCGCTTTGCCGGAAAACACGGCCCGGTGTCCTGCGGCGTCGCGCTCGTCGACGTTCATCTGGCCACGGTATTGCATGGTCACCGGGCCGAGTTTGACCTTCATTCCGACCTGGTAGTTGTCGTCGGAAAGTTTGTTCAGAATCTGCGCACCGGGCACGCAGCCGGCGACGCGTTCGAAGTCCATCAGGGTGTTCCACACCGTATCGACGGGAGCGATGACGGTGAAAGTACTGTCGAGTTGCATCAGGGTGTCCTCTGCTGGATGGTTACGGATGGTCGATTGGCTGCCGACACGTCGCCGCGAATCGCCGCCGCCACCTCGGCGAGGGCAGCGTAGCTGTGCCCGCTGACGAAGGCGTCGCAGTAGGGCAGGGCGGCGGCCATACCGCCGACGAGTGGCCGGTAGGACGCTGCGGCCTTGCGCGGATTCACCCAGACGATGCGGTGCGCCAGTCGGCGAAGGCGCGCCATCTGGGCGTCGACGTCGGCGGGGTCGTCCTGCGCCCAGCCATCGGAAAACACCACGATCACGGAGCCGCGAGCCAGGCCGCGCCGCCCAAAGTCATCGATGAATCGACGGATGCTGGCGGCCAGTCGGGTGCCGCCGGCCCAGTCGGTCGCGGTGGCTGCCGCCTGCGCGAGTGCCTGGTCGGGGTCGCGCAGGGTGAGCTGGCGGGTCAACCGGGTGAGGTGGGTCGAGAACACGAACGCTTCGGCCCGCGCGCCGGAGGCCGCGCCCTGTAACAGCGACAGAAAAACCCGGGTGTAGGGCTCCATCGAACCGGAGACGTCGCAGAGCAGCACGAGTCGGCGCGGCCTCGGGCGGCGCCGGGCGTAGTGGAGGGTGATCGGATCTCCGCCGGTGCGGTGCGCGGCCCGCACGGTGCGGGCTGGATCGAGCCGGTCGCGACTGTGCGGCGACGGATGCGTGCGGCGGCTCAGCCGCGTTGGCGTCGCCAGCACGATGCGGGCCACGAGCTGGCGCAACCGGGCGAGTTCCTCGGGGTCGAGGTCGGCGAACGCCGTCTCGTGCAGGTGTTCGTCGCGGGACGCCAGGGCGAGGATCGCGTCACGCTCCGGGCGGTCGGTCTCTTCATCGGCCGAGTCGGCGCCGGGCAGCGGGGCAGTCGGGCGATCGGGCTGCGGTTCCGGCGCGCCGGCCGGCCGGTTGGTCGAGGGGGCGGCTTTCGTGCGTGTCTCCGCCCCGATTGCCGGCGGAGCGTTCGGATCACCGCGACTCTCGGCCGGGTCGAGTCGGCCGTCGAACACGGCGCTGAACACCGCGTCGAAGCGGGCGAGGTGCTGTTGCCGGGAGACGAATACGATGCGGCAGGCCCAGTAGAGGGCTGCCCGGTCGGTCGGCGGGACCAGCCGCAGTGCTTCGGCCAGCCGGGCCGCGCGGTCGGGCGACACCGGCAGCCCAGCCCGGTACAGGGCCGTGCTGAATCCGGCGGCGAGGGCGGCCGCTTCGATCCGTGGCTGAAGATCGCGGTCAGCCACGCGCGGCCTCCGCCACCCAGGCGCCGCCGCGGGCGGCCGCCAAATCAAGGTCGTCCCGATTCTTCAGAACCGAGCCCCAAGTTTGCTCTACCGCGCGGCCGCTCAGCTGCTCGATACCGAGCACTCCGAGGGCGCTGACCCAGTCGATGGCTTCGGCGATACCGGGCGGCTTCACCAGGTCGAGCGAGCGCAACCGGGTGATCGCGGCCGCAGCCTCGGTGGCAAGGTCCTGCGAACTGCTCGGCACCCGACGTCGCACGATCTGGGCGATCCGCTCCGGCCCCGGGTAGTCGATCCAGTGATACAGGCAGCGCCGGGTGAGGGCGTCGTGCAGGTCGCGGGTGCGATTGCTCGTGAGAATCACGATCGGCGGATGCGTCGCCTGTATCGTTCCCAGCTCCGGAATGGTGACGGCCGCCTCGGCGAGCAGCTCAAAGGTGAACGCTTCGAACTCGGCGTCGGCCCGATCAATCTCGTCGAGGAGCAGCACGGCCGGCCGTGGCCCGGCATGTTCGATTGCTTGCAATAAAGGGCGACGCAGCAGGTAGTCGCGGCTGAACAAATCGGTTTCGGCCAGTTCGACCCCGCGTGCCTCAGCCACACGGATGCCGAGCAGCTGTCGCGGGTAATCCCATTCGTAGAGCGCTTCACCAGCGGAGATTCCCTCGTAGCACTGCAGGCGAAACAGTTCGGTGTGCAGCAGTCGGGCGAGCGCCTTGGCGATCTCGGTCTTGCCGACCCCCGGCTCGCCCTCAAGCAGCAGCGGCTGTTGCATGCGCACGGCCAAAAACACGGCCGTGGCGAGCCCATCGTCGGCCAGATAATCCTCGGCATCCAGGTCGCGTTGCAACGCGGCAACTGAGGGCAACAACTTTGCTACGCCCTCCGTAGTCATCGCTCGCCCCATGCCGAGGCAAGCGACGCCCTAGCGCGCTGTCGCATACCGCTCCGGATTTGCCAGAAACGCTGTGCGGCAACCCCGCGCACAGAAATACACGGATTCGCCGTCCAACTCCACCTGCAGCGACGAGGGCAGCGCTGCCACCGTCATGCCGCAGACTGGGTCGATGGCCGCGCCGGCGATCTCCGCGTTCGACTCGGCGGTGCTCGCCGCGGCCGACGCCTCGGCGGCCGCATCGACACCCGCAGCAAACGGATGCCCGTGCCCGGCCCGCTCCTGCACCAGCTGCGCGAAGATCGACACCGCGATCTCCCCGGGTGTGTGCGCCCCGAGGTCGAGGCCCGCAGGACTGAACACCCGTGCGCGCTGCTCGGGGGACACGTCGAGCGACGCCAGTACCGCTGCACCGCGCCGGGGACTGGCCACGAGCGCGACATAGGGAACCCCGGCTGCGAGAGCGGCGAGCAAGGCCGGTTCCTCGTCCCGTCCGTGCGACGCAACGATCAGGGCGGCGTCGCCAGCCTCGGGGACGGCGGAGGCGCCATCCGCCTGCACGAGGTCGAAGCCCACGAGCGGAGCCAGGGCGGCGAGCGCCTCGGCGTCGGGTGTCGACCCGACCAAAATCAGGCGCGGCAGCGGAATACGCGGTTCGAGGAAGATCTCGATTGCCCCGCCGCTGACACAGGGATTGGAAACCTCGACCGCGCCGTCCTGCACGGTGCTCGACGGTACACCGGCCACGACTTTGAGCAGCAGCGGCTGGCGACTTTCGAGTACCTGCAGGCTGTACAGGCGAACGGATGCCTCCACGCACGTTCCCCCGACGAAACCGCTGATCTCGCCGGTGGCTCGCACGAGAGCCGTATCGCCGGCGTGCGCACTCGTTGGGCGCACCGCGCGCACGACGGTCGCATGCACGAACGGTTCGCGGCGTGCCTCGAGCTCGCGCACCAGCACGGATTGCAGCACGGGCACGCTATACCGGCGGTCTCGTGCGGCCCTGCATGGCTTCCCACACGCGGGCGGGCGTGCAGGGCATGTCCATGTGCACGACGCCAAACGGGGCAAGAGCGTCGACGACGGCGTTGACGACGGCGGGGGGAGAACCAACCGTGGCCGATTCGCCGATGCCTTTCGCGCCGATCGGGTGGTGCGGCGACGGGGTCACGGTGAAGCCGGTCTCCCAGTCGGGCACTTCCATGGCCGTGGGGATGAGGTAGTCCATGAACGAGCCGCCGAGGCAGTTTCCCTCGGCGTCGAATTCGATGAATTCCATCAGTGCCATACCGACTCCATCGGTGAGACCGCCGTGAATCTGACCCTCGATGATCATCGGGTTGATGCGGGTGCCGCAGTCATCGACGGCGATGAAGCGGCGTACCTTGACGTGACCGGTGCCCGGGTCGACGTCGACGACGCAGATGTAGGCGCCGAAGGGAAAAGTGAGATTAGGCGGATCGTAGGTGACCTCGGCGTCGAGGTTGCCCTCAATGCCCTCTGGCAGTGCGACCGTGCCATGGGCGCCCATCGCGATCTCGGCAATGGTCTTACCGACACTCGGGTCGCCCTTGACGAACCAGCGGCCCTTCTCCCACTCGAGGTCTTCGGGCCGGGTCTCGAGCATGGCAGCGGCGATGAACCGGGCCTTCTCCCGCACCTTGCGGGCCACGAGGGCCACGGCGGCGCCGCTGACCGGAGTGGACCGGCTGCCATAGGTGCCGAGGCCGAACGGGGTCTGGTCGGTGTCGCCGTGCACGACATCGATGTCTTCCGGCGGGATGCCGATCTCTTCCGCCACGATCTGGGCAAACGTCGTCTCGTGACCCTGACCCTGGCTCTGCACCGAGATGCGCACGACCGCCTTACCGGTGGGGTGGATGCGCAGTTCGGCGCCGTCCGCCATGCCGAGGCCGAGAATGTCCATGTCTTTGCGCGGCCCTGCACCGACCGTCTCGGTGAAGAAGGAGATGCCGATGCCCATCAATTCGCCGCGTGCCCGTTTCTCTTTCTGCTCGCGGCGCAGTTCGTCGTAGCCGGCCATCTTCATCGACAGCCTCATCGTGGGCTCGTAGTCCCCGGAGTCGTATTCCCAGCCGGTCTTGTTGGCGTAGGGAAATTGCTCGGGTTTGATGAAGTTTTTCAGGCGCAACTCGGCTGGATCCATGTCGAGCTTGCGGGCCAGGATGTCGACCATCCGCTCGACCAGGTAGACCGCCTCGGTGACCCGGAACGAGCAGGCATAGGCCACGCCGCCCGGGGCCTTGTTGGTGTACACGCCGGTGACGGTGCAGTGCGCGGCGGCCAGGTCGTAACTACCGGTGAAGATATGAAAGAACCCGGCCGGATACTTGGTCGGCTGGGCGGTGGCGTTGAACGCGCCGTGGTCGGCGAGCACGTTGGTGCGGAGGGCCAGGATCTTGCCGTCCTTGGTCGCCGCGATCTCGCCCTGCATGATGTAGTCGCGGGCGAACGAGGTGCTCATGAGGTTCTCGGAACGGTCCTCGACCCATTTCACCGGTTTGCCGGTGACGATGGAGCCGACCACGGCGAGGATATAGCCCGGGTAAATGCCGACCTTGTTACCGAAACCGCCGCCGATATCGGGGGAGACCACCCGAATCTTATGCTCGGGAATTCCGGAGACCATCGCGAACAGGGTGCGATGGGCGTGGGGCGCCTGCGTCGTTTCGTACAGGGTGAGGCGGCCGTCGATGGGGTCGAAGTCGGCCACGGCGCCGCATGTTTCCATTGGTGCCGGGTGCACGCGCGGGTAGACGATTTCCTGAGACACAACGACGTCGGCGCTCGCGAAGACGGCATCCGTTTCAGCCTTGTCGCCGGCTTCCCAGTCGAAGATATGGTTGTCGGTGCGGCCCGCAAGGTCGTCGCGAATGACGGGAGCGCCCGGGTCCATGGCCTTGCGGGCGTCGACGACGGGCGGTAAAACGTCGTACTCGACCTGAATCAGTTCGAGGGCGTCACGGGCGGCGTAGCGGTCTTCAGCGACGACGAACGCAACCTCCTGGCCCTGGAAGCGCACCTTGTCGGTGACCAGCACGGCCTGCACGTCCATCGAGAGGGTGGGCGCCCAGGCGAGGCCGAGGGCCTGGAGGTCAGCGCCGGTGATGACGGCGAGCACCTTGGGGTGCGCGAGTGCTTCGGTGGTGTCGATCGACACCAGTCGGGCATGGGCGACGGGAGCGCGCAGGATGGCACCGTGCAGCATGCCGGGCAGCACGATGTCGTCGACGTAGTGGCCCTTGCCGCGAACGAAGCGTGGGTCTTCCTTGCGCTGCATGCGGCCGTGGCCGATCGGTCGATCGTGGCCGCCGGCCGCCGGGTTCGTCGGGCGGTCCTCCAAAATGGTCATGCGCGCACTTCCTCTTCCGCGGTGTCAGCGGCACTCATCGGATGTTCGGCGGCCCACTGGATGGACCGCACGATGGTGGCGTAGCCGGTGCAGCGGCAGATCTGGCCTGAGATGGCCTCGCGAATCTCCAGCGGTTCCGGGTGCGGGTTGTGGTCGAGCAGGGCGCGGGCGGTGAGCATCATGCCGGGGGTGCAGAAGCCGCACTGCAGGCCGTGCTCCTCCATGAAGCCCTGCTGCACGGGGTCGAGGGTGGCGCCGTTGGCCAGTCCCTCGACGGTCGTGATGGCGTGGCCGTCGGCCATGGCGGCGAGCACGGTGCACGATTTCACCGGCTGGCCGTCCATCAGCACGACGCAGGTGCCGCAGTTGCTGGTATCGCAACCCCAGTGGGTTCCGGTGAGCCGCAGGTCGTCACGGATGAAGTGCACGAGCAGCACGCGCGGTTCAATCTCGCGGGTGACGTCGGTGCCATTGATGGTCAGGTTGATCTGCATGAGGGCTCAACTCCTAAATCGTGATCTCTGAGACGGATGCCGCGGCGCGTCGGCAGGCCGCCCGCAGTACCCGACGGGTGAGTTCGTCGGCAAGGTGCCGTTTGTAGTCGATCGGGCCGCGCTGGTCGGCGAGGGGGTCGCAGGCAAGTGCAGCCAGGCGCCCGGCTTCGACGAAGAGTGCTTCGGCGGGAGCCTGGCCGACGAGGGCGGCTTCGACCTCGGTTACGGTGCGGTCGAGTCCGACCGCGGTGAGGCCGACAGCGACATGGCTGATCGTGCCGTCGGACCCGAGCGTCACGCTGGCACCGGCCGCGGCGACAGCCCAGTCGCCGACGCGGCGCTCGACCTTCTCGTAGGCGCTGCCAGAGCCGGCGCGAATCGGCATGCGCACCTCGATGAGCAGTTCATTCTGGGCGACGGCGGTCTCATACGGGCCGCGGTGAAAGTCGGCCATGGACAGCATCCGCTCGCCGGCTGGCCCGCGCACGACGGCCACCGCTTCGAGGACGTGGCACACGGTCGAGAGGTCCTCTGCCGGGTCGGCCTGGCAGAGCGAGCCACCGATAGTGCCACGGTTGCGTACGATCGGGTCGGCGATGACCCGCTCGGCGTCGGTAATAATGGGAAAGAGGCGCTTGACGTCGTCGGATTCGAGCAGGGTCGTGTGCCGGGTCATGGCGCCGATACGCAATACCGGGCCGTCGACGAGCAGGTAGTCCAACTCGTAAAGGTCGTTGATGTCGATTAGCCAGTCGGGCCGGGCGAGGCGCAGCTTCATCATGGGAAGCAGGCTGTGTCCGCCGGCAACCACCCGGGATTCAGCTCCGTGTCGGTCGAGCAGGGCGAGGGCGTTATCGACCGAACTGGCGCGAACATAATCGAACGGAGCCGGAATCTGCACGGGCTTCTCCTTACGAAAGAAGGTTCCATGACACCGCGCATCGTTGCGCGGCGCTGTTGTGTGCCACAGCTTGCTCTCCGGCCCCCGAAGCTGTCAATATCAACCTAAGGGAAAGGTTATGAGCTGTGGCAATGACGCTGAATCAGCTGCGGGCCTTTGCCCTGGTGGCCCGACTCGGGTCCCTGCGCGCGGCAGCAGCAGCACTGCATATCAGCGAGCCGGCGGTGTCTTCGTCGCTCGCCGCTCTGCGCGTCGACCTCGGCGACGCTCTCTTCGTACGCGCTGGAGCCGGCATCGCGCTGACTCCGGGCGGGCGGGCGCTCGCCGATCACGCGCAGGAGATTGTGGGCCTGGCCGACCAGGTGCGCTGGGAGGTATCGCACGCACAGGAGTCCGCGGCGAACCTGCGCGTGGTGGCCACGGCGGGGTTCGCCGAGCATGCTGCCGGTCGACTGCTCGATGCCTTCACGCGCCGGGTGCCGGGCCAGGCGGGTGGCATCGACGTGGTCGTTGAGTCCGCCGATGACGTGGGGTCGCTGCTGCAGGACCACGCCTACGACGTGGCTCTCGGCGCCCGGCCTCCGCGGGGATCACAGTTGGAGGTGGTGCCATTTCTGCGCTACCAGCGGGTGCTGGTGGCTGCGCCGGAGCATCCATTTGGCCGGCGGCAGCAGTCGTTGCCGCTCGCAGCCCTGCTGGGGGAGCCGTGGTTCACCGGTCCGGCCGGGGTCGAAGAGTTCACGGCCGAGAGCGGTTGGCTGGCGGCAGCGTTTCTCGCCTCCTCGCTCGGTGTACCCGAGATCGTGCCGCTCAGCAGCGAAACGGATGCCCTCGCCGCGGTGCGCGCCGGCGAGGGGATCATGCTCGCGTTCATGCACATCGTGCGGGCCGAGGTGCTGGCAGGGTCGCTCATTGTTGTGCCGGTGCCGAACACCCCCATTGCTGGGTTGTGGTGCGCGAGCACCCTGGATCGCGGGCGGGCACCGGCCGCCGCGCGCACACTGCAACGGTTCGTCACCACCGCTGAGGCCACCGCCGCTATGCTCGCCCCCGGCGGCTCGCGCGGGGTTGCGCGGCGCGGCTCAAAGGTGCACGTGGCGCTCTGGAGCTGAATCGTCAGGGGCGGCGCGACCAGGTCTTCCAGAAAAGAGTCTCGGCATCCGCTGCCTTCTGCTGTTCCAAGGCGTGCAGGCGGCCGTAACTGAAGGTGTTCTCGCCGCGAAGGTAGGCGTCGACCCCACCGAGGCGCAGCAGGCGCTCGCGGGCGATGACGCTGTCGTGATGGTCACCGAGCATGGTCTGCAGTTTCTGGGCGAATCCGCTCACCCGCGCGGCACGCTTCGGGTTGAGCGGCTGCGCCGTCTCAGCTGCATAGCGCAGCCGCTTGGCGCGCTTGCGAGCGGCGTGCAGGGCGAGGTCACGCGCTGGCCCCGGTACGGTCGTGGCGGCCCGGCGCACAGCGCGGCGGAGCTTCTTCCACTCCTTCACGATCAGATCGGGCACGACCACGCGGGCGTCCTGGCCGGCCGCGGCGGTGAAAGGCGGCGTGGTGGCGAGAGAATCGAGTGCGTCGAGCAACCGAAAGTAGCGGTGGGAGTCAAGGGCGGTGACGAGCGAGCGCCCGGCGGTGTCGACATCCGCTTCGGAGCGAGCCTCGAGGCGCTCCCGAATCGGGCCGAGGAGCAAAACCGGGGGCTCGCGGTCGAGCAGGCCGGCAAGGCGGCGTTGCAGCACCTGTTCGTCGCGGGATCCGCCGAGCACGGCGGCGAGCCAGCCGAGTTCGGTGCGGAGATGCTGCACCACGGTCGGGTCAAGGAGGCAATGATAGGTGGCCAGTATTGACCGCAGTCGGCGGGTGGCAACGCGCATGATGTGTACGGCGCCGTCGGCGTGCTGGCGAACCTGCGGGTCGTGACGGTGTAGAACATCGATCTGCTCGCTCAGACTGGCCAGTAGAACATCACCGGCCGGGCCGCCCGGGGTGGGGCGAGGCTGCTTCGAAGCGGGTGCGGTCGGAGACCGGTCGCCGAGCGCGCGGGAGAGTTTCGAGGCGTGCCGTGACAAGAGGATGCCGCAGCTTTCGAGCACTGACTGCCCGGCGTCGAGCAGGTCCTCCGGTCCTTCGACGAGCTCGATCTCCCATTCGCGCCACGCTTTGGAGGCCGGTTCATCAATGAGGCGGTCAGCGCGCACCCGATCATCGCACAGCACGGCGAGGGTTTCGCCGCCCGCACCGATCAGAGCGTATACGACACGGGAGGTATGAAGGCGGGCAATGGGAATGAGCGGTGCGTCTCGCACATAGACCCGAACGAGTTGCGCCAGCGACTCGGGTACGACATTGGCTTCGCCCGGCACGTTCGTGCCGAGGGGCGCGTGGATCTCACAGCGACGGTTAGCGGCACCGGGCAGTTTAAGGTGCCATCCAGCGTCGTCGCCGCCGGTGCGCCGGCGCAGGGTGATGCGCGCAGCGCTGAGGGCGAGATGGTGGGTGTCGAAATAAACGGCCGCGAGATCCAAGGCCACCGGTTCCGCGATTGCCTGCACGCCGGGCAGGTCTTGCAACCGTGGCAACGGGGCCAGCTCGTCGACGTCAAACTTGCGTTCTATCTCGATACCACCGTTAGCGTCCACGATTCAGCCTAGCGCGGGCGTGCCCGGCCAGGCCGAATCGTGCTGCGTGCCAGAGGCTGGTCAGGCGTTGGCGAGCCACAGGTCAGGGCCGAAGATCTCATAGTGGATGCGGTCGGCCGGCACGCCGGACTGCAGCGCCTGGGCGCGCAGGCTGCGCATGAACGGGAGCGGACCGCAGAGGTACACCGAGGCATCCTCCGGGATCGTCACGTTCTCCAGTGACATGAAGCCCTCGTGGTGGCCCTCGCTCGGGATCTCCAGCCAGAGCTCGAGTTCGGCCGCCTCCAGCAGGGCGATGTCCTCGTTCATCTGCTCGCGCAGCGCCCAGCGTTCGAGGTTGCTTTCGGCGTGGAGCACAAGCACCTCGCGCTTCGAGCCCGTGTCCACCAGGGAACGCAGGATGGAGGCGCTGGGCGTGCAGCCGATTCCGGCCGAGGCCAGGATCAGCGGGCCGCTGCCCGCATCAAGGGTGATATCGCCGCACGGCACGGAGAGGATGAGCGTGTCGCCGACCTGCACGTCGCGGTGCAGCACGGGGGAGACCTCGCCGTCGGCGTCGAGCTTGGTGGTGAAGACCCTCGTTGTGGCCGTGCCGGCTGAGAGGGAGTACTGACGCACCTGGCGGATACCGTCGGGCATGGTGGCGGTGACGCTAATGTACTGGCCCGGCAGGGCGGGCGTCACGGGGGTGTCGTCGGCTGGTTCGAGGGTGAACGTAACGGCGTCGGTACCGGCCGCTTCCTTTTTCACGACGATCCAGGGAGCGAGCGGCTTGTCGCTGGCGAGTCCGGCGTAGAGGCCCTTCTCCATCTTGATCAGTGCGTGGGCCATCAGCCAGTAGACCTCGGTCCAGGCGGCGGCGATCTCGGCGGTGATGACGTCGCTGAGTTCATCGGCGATGCCCTCGAACAAATACTTGTAGACGATGTCGTACTGCTCGGGCTGAATGTCGAGGGAGATGTGCTTGTGGGCGATGCGGGAGAGCATGGCCTCCGGCGTGGTGTCAGGGTTCGCCACCAGATGGGTCGCGAAGACGGCGATGCTGCCGGCGAGGGCCTGCTGCTGCGTGCCGTTCTTCTGGTTGGACCGGCTGAACAGCCCATCGAACAGTTCGGGGTGGGCGGTGAGCATGCGCTTGTAGAAGTTTCTCGCGATCTGTGGCATCCGCTCGCCGACCAACGGCAGGGTGGCTTCGATGAGGGGCAGGGACTGGGCCGAAAGCATTAATACTCCTTCTATATGACCGACTCCCGTTTGTGGGCGTCTCCTACAAAAGTAGCATTTGAAATACCAATTAAACGGATGCTTTCTACAAGTCGTAGAAAGTAGGGACTTTAGTCCTGCCGCATCAATCCGAGATCGACCAGGACCGGCCCGGCCGGTTTTCCGTGCGGAAGGCTGGCGATGACGAGGTCGTCCAGCTCGCGGTAGAAGGCATCCCGGGCCCGGCGGAGGGCGCCGCGCAGGCCGCATCCGCTCAATAAAGGGCAGGGCCCGGCGGGCGAGTCGCAGGCGGCGAGGTCGGTGCGTGTGTCGAGCTGACGAAGGAGCGCCCCGACGGTGACTTCGCGGCCGAGCGGGCTGATGCGCACGCCGCCGCTCCGCCCTCGAATGGCCTCGACCAGGCCAAGCTCGCGCAGGCGCAACAGCGCCTTGCTCACATGGTTATAGGGGGTGCAGACCTCGGCGGCGACGACCCGCGAGGTGAACGTCACTTTTTCCGGCGCCGCAGAGAGCAGCATGACGACCCGCAGGCAGACGTCCGAAAAAGCGTTGATCCTCATGCTCTAACTGTAGATGCGACCGCCACCGTCGCCGAGATGAGAGAATGGGGCAGGTGAACACTGAGTCGGAGACACTGTTTGAGGTAATCCGTTTCGTAGACCTGGCCGGCGTGCTCTCCAATGCCATTCTCGGCGGGGTCGCCGCGCGCACAGCCCGACTCGACATCGTCGGTTTCGTCGTGCTCGCTATCATGAGCGGGCTCGGCGGCGGCATGATCCGGGATACCCTGCTGCAGCAGGGCAGCCCGGCGGCACTGCTCGACCCGGCCTATCTCATCTTTGCCGTCCTCGGCGGGGTCATCGCCTTCTTCGTGACTTTCAACGGTCGCTGGACCCGACGAGTGCTGTTGCTGCTTGACGCGCTCGCCGTGGGGTGCTGGGCGGCGGTGGGTGTGCAGAAAGCGCTTGATGCCGGTCTCGGCTGGCTTCCGGCCATCCTGCTCGGCATGATCACCGCGGTCGGCGGCGGTATGGTGCGCGATATCATGCTGCTCAAGGTGCCGACGATCTTCGGCGGCAATACGCTCTATGCCACGAGTGCCCTGCTGGCAAGCGTCGAGATGGTGATTCTAAGCAAGCTCGGGTTCGTAGCGGTCGGCACCGGCGTGGCCATTCTGAGCGGCGCTGCGCTCTCCCTGCTGGCCAAACGTTACGGCTGGGTTCTGCCGACCGGCTACGCGCTGCGTATTCCGAAGCCGATTCTGCTCCTGAACCCCCGGGCCTGGCGCCAGCGCCGACTCGATGCGCGCCGCGCACACAACGGCATCTTCCCTGACGATCCGGGTGCGTCGCTCTGACCGTTACGGTTTCTGTGCCAAAGCCTGCGCCGGGTTCAGTACGGCGAGCGTCGCCGCGTGCAGCAGGCCGTTGGTGGCCAGGGCGCTGCCATGCCACGGGCCGGGCTGGCCATCGACCGAGGTGAACGTGCCGCCGGCCTCCTGCACGATCGGCGCGAGAGCGGCCATGTCGTAGGGCTGCAGGTCGAATTCGCCGGCCACGTCGAGGTGGCCCTCGGCGAGCAGCATGTATGACCACATGTCGCCGTAGGCGCGGGTACGCCAGACCTGGCGGGACAACGTGACGAGCTCATCGAGGTGCCCGGCTTGATCCCACTGCTGCAGGCTGCCATAGCTGATGGATGCCTCGGCGAGGGTCTCGATGCCGGAGACGCGCAGGCGGGTGGGCGCGGCATCCGCCTGCGTTGTGTCGATTGACCAGGCGCCGCTACCCGCGGCCGCCCACCAGCGCTTGCCGAGCGCGGGGGCGCTGACCACACCGAGCACCGGAACGCCGTCGACGGCGAGGGCGATGAGGGTGGCCCAGATCGGGATGCCACGGAGAAACCCGGCCGTGCCGTCGATGGGGTCGATGATCCACTGACGCGCGGTGGACCCGGCGGTACCGAACTCTTCGCCGAGGATGCCGTCGTCGGGGCGGTGATCGGCGAGCAGGGCGCGGAGGGCACGCTCAACCGCCTGGTCGGCATCCGTTACCGGTGTGCGGTCGGGTTTGGTCGTCACGATCAAATCGAGCGCGGTGAAGCGGGCGCTAGAGATGGCGTCGGCGGCTTCGGCGAGGGCCAGGCCGAGCTGGAGGTCGTCGGACAGGGCGTAGATTCGCGGTTCGGTCACCCTCCCAAGGATAGTAATTTCGCGAGCGGATGCCGGTCACCGCCCCGTTTTCGCCTCGATTGGCATCGAGCCCTATTTGGGTGTTAGGGTTACACGTTGCCGCGGGTCGTTCCGCTGCCTCACACGCACCTCTAGCTCAATTGGCAGAGCAACTGACTCTTAATCAGTGGGTTCCCGGTTCAAGTCCGGGGGGGTGCACCACTGAAACAGCGGTATCGCACATAGTCGGATTGCCGGACATAGCAACCCTCGCAGCAACGTGTTGTCAAAACCCTCCAGAATGCTTGGGTATTTGCCGTATTCGACTATTCGACTATTTGACTATTCGCGCGCTGCGCGCTGCACCGATGCGTCATGTTCGGTGTGTGCCGCATGAAGAAGTTCCATCAGTCCAGCCTTGTCTTTGGCCAACTCCTGATATTTCGGCCGGAGTGCGCGGAGAGATTCTTCCTCCCGGGTCAGGGCCGAGTAGACGCGGATGCGTTCGGTGCGGTCCGCGGTGTAGCCGAGGTCCAAATAGTTGATCGCGTGGCGTCGGGCGTTGGCGATAATGGTCTGCGCCCGGCCGGCCGGGCTGAGCAGCGACGCGAGCACCGTGACCACGAGCACACCGATAATGACTGTCAATGAGAGACCCGTACTGATTTCGAACACCGGTACCGGTTCTCCTCCGTTGATGAATGGCAGGTTGTTCTCGTGCAGGGCGTGGAGGATGAGCTTCACGCCGATGAAGGCGAGGATCGACGCAAGACCAAAGGAGAGGTAGATGAGTCGGTCCAGCAGCCCGTCGAGCAGGAAGTACAGCTGTCGGAGCCCGAGGAGCGAGAATGCGGTCGCCGTGAACACGATATAGACGTTCTGAGTCAGTCCGAAGATGGCAGGGATCGAATCGAGAGCGAACAAAAGGTCTGTGCCCGCGATTGCGACCATGACGAGGAGCATCGGGGTCAGCGCTCGTTTGCCCTCATGCACGGTGAAGAGCTTGTCTCCGTCGTAGTCCGGACTGGTGTGAAAGATTTTGCGTGCGATTCGCACCATGAAGTTTTCAGACGATCTGGACTCTGAACTCTCCGGCTTGAGCATGTTGCCAGCAGTGAGCAGAAGGATGAGGCCGAAGAAGTAGAACACCCAGGCAAACGAATTGATCAGCGCTGCGCCCAGGAAGATGAATCCGGTACGGGCAATTAGTGAAAACGTGATGCCGAACAGCAATACCTTCTGTTGGTCTTCGCGCGGGACCCGAAAACTCGTCATGATGATGAGGAAGACAAAGAGATTGTCGACCGACAGCGCCTTTTCGGTGATGTAGCCAGCGAAATACTCCGCACCAGGGGTAGCGCCGCCCAGGAGGAGAACGCCAAACCCGAAGAGTATGGCCATTCCCACATAGAGCGATGACCAGATTGCGGCTTCTTTCAAAGTCGGAGCATGCGCCTTGCGGACATGGAAGACATAGTCGAAAGCGAGGAGAGCGACGATGGCCGCGACGGTCAAGATCCAAGTGAGGGGCGAAACATCCATTTTTGCTGCTTTCAGTCAATAAACGGGCCGCATTCTGACGTCCGGAGCGAACACGTTCTCTGCTCCAGCGGTGGTACTGAGACTACGTGAGCTCGTCGTTCAGGGCGACAGTTTAGTGAGGTCGTGTCGGGCTGTAGGCCGAAGGTGTCCCTGTCGGGACTTCGAATAAAATTGCGCACAAATATACAAGTGCATTTGAGAATTTCTCGACTCTGACTCACCGATTTGGTACAATAAGACCATGAGCCAAAGCGGCGATACTCCACAGCAGGGCGTGATTGACCGCTTCTTGGAAGGGCTGCCTGATGGGCAATTCGCGGGCCAATTGTTCGCGGACTGGTTGATGTCGGCAGAGGATCGCGCGCGAAGTGATGCCTTTCGGGCGGAGTGCCACTCGGTCTGGCAGGCCGAAGAAGAAGCCGACGCGAGAGCCGCCACTAGCCCAAATTTTTGGAACGCTGACGGCCCGCCCATCCCCGCCGACCTCGATCTGACTGAGGTGTTCGCCGCGGTGTCGCCCGAGCATCTGTTCGACGAGCCCGACCCTGATGCGTGCGACCCTGCCGCGCTTACTGAGCTGAACCCGTTCCAGCGGCGGCAGGCGCAGTTCGTCAACCGGGTGCTTTATTTCGAAAAAGTCATTGCCTGGGCGCAAGCGAGCAAAGCCGAGGTCCTCGCCGACGCGTGGAACTACACTTCCAGNGGCTGGGCCGCAACACGAGCACGATTGGGACGCCACGTTCGCCGCCCAGCAGGGCTTGGTCGCGGAGGTGGCGTGTGCGCTGCGCATCCCGGCCGGCACCGCGTCCGGTCTCCTGCAGGAGAGCCGGGTGTTGGTCGAGTCCCGCCCGCAGACCCTCGATGCGCTGCGCACCGGGGACATTTCCCTGCGGCATGCGCGGCGGGTGCTCGACCAGCTCGACTCCGTGCCTCCGCCCGCCCGGGCCGAGCTGGAAGCGGTGCTGCTGCCGCACGCTCGCAGGCTCACTCCGGCGCAGTTCGACGGCAAGGCCCGCAAGCTGCGGGAACGGTTCCATCCCGATAGCATCACCGGTCGCCGCACCAAGTGCCTGGCCGACCGCAAGGTTATGTTCTTTCCGGACAAAGACGGCATGGCCACGCTGTGGCTGCGCGCTGCCGGTGACGACCTGCACGGCATCTACACCCGCGTCACCGACGCCGCCATTAGCCTGCAGGGCCCCGACGAGCCCCGCACGCTCAGCC
>NZ_SOHN01000001.1:0-18281 GCF_004404025.1 Cryobacterium serini | reverse complement strand
CTGCTCAGGGGGAGCGTCCGCCGTACCGGGGTAACTCGGATCGTCCTGCCCAGGGGGAGCGTCCGCCGTACCGGGGTAACTCGGATCGTCCTGCCCAGGGGGAGCGTCCGCCGTACCGGGGCAACTCCGACCGGCCTTCCACCGGAAACGACCGAGCGCCGTACCGGGGCAACTCTGATCGTCCGGCTCAGGGTGAGCGTCCGCCGTATCGTGGCAACTCCGACCGGCCCGCGCAGGACGGGGACCGCAAGCCATGGGCCAGGGATGGCGCACGCCCTGAGCGCAGCGATCGGCCCAGCCCTGACCGGTCCAACAGCGATCGGCCGCGCTCGGCCAACGACAGCAAGCCGTGGACCCAGCGCGGCGGTTCGCCGAACCGCGCTGGCGCCCCACGAGTGGATGCCGGCAAGAAACTGTGGACCCGCGACGGCGCCCCGGCCCGTAACGACCGCGATGCCCGCGTCGTCGAGGAGGAGATGACCGAGGAGCAGCGCATGCAGCGTGAGCTGCGTTCGGTGCGGCCGCGCCACGATGACCCGGAACTTCCCGACGACATTTCGGCTAACGACCTGGACCGCATTGCCCGCAACGAGCTCAAGACCCTGACCAAGGAAAACGCCGAGACCGTCGGGCGCCACCTGGCCATGGCTGCCCGTGTCATCGACGAGAACCCCCAGCTCGCCCACCTGCACGTGATGAGCGCTGCCCGCCGGGCTGGCCGCATCGGTGTGGTGCGCGAAAGCCTTGCGATCACCGCGTATGCCACAGGAGATTTCGCTCTGGCCCTGCGTGAACTGCGCACCTATCGTCGCATTTCAGGCTCCAATGATCAGCTCCCCCTTATGGTCGACAGCGAACGCGGCGTTGGCCGCCCCGACCGCGCCCTCGAGCTTGGTCGTTCGGTCGATCGCGCCACACTGTCCCCATCCGTCCAGGTGGGACTGGCCATTGCCATGTCTGGTGCACGCCTCGACCTCGGCGAAACAGATGCCGCACTCGTCGAGCTTGAAATTCCGCAGCTCAACCCCAACACGGCCTTCTCTTACAGCCCCGAACTGTTCGCCGCCTACGCTGAGGTGTTGACCGAACTCGGCCGGGAGAGCGAAGCCGACGAATGGCTCGAACGCGCTTCGCGAGCCGATGCTGCATTCGGGCCTTCCGGTGACGATGACGAAACCATTGAAATCGAAGAAATGGAAGAGGATGACGATGCTGCCCTCGCGTACTTCGCCGCTGACGCCGGGGATGACGACGACGCTGATGGCATCGTCACCGAAACTATCGACGCCAAAGACGCGGGCTCCGAGGCCGGCGTCGAAACTGGCGTCGAGATCAACGTGACCGACGCTGAGGCCGACACCGTGGCATCCGCTTCGCAAGACGACGAAACGGAGCCGGATGCTACATCGCCGAAAGCCTGAGTCAGCGACGCCGCTGGCCGGTGTAGACGTACTTCTGGCAGACCTTGACGGTGTGGTTTATGCTGGCCCAGCGGCGATTCCCTTCGCCGTCGAGAGCCTGAACCGTGCCGCGGAGACCATCCGAGTGGGCTACATCACCAATAACGCTTCCCGCACCGACCAGTCGGTCGCCGACCACCTCACCCAGCTCGGGTTGAGCGTCGCGGCAGCGGATGTTGTCACCTCGCCCCAGGCGGCCGTGCGGCTACTGGCAGAGCAGGTGGAACCCGGCGCGAGCATCCTCGTCGTTGGTGGTGATGGGCTCGTCGACGAGGTCCTCAAGGCCGGATTCGTCGTGACCCGCTCGGCCGACGACAAACCCGCCGCCGTGATTCAGGGCTTCGCGCCAGAGCTCGGCTGGGTACACCTCGCCGAGGCCGCGTTCGCGCTCAACGCCGACGGAGTGGGCACGGGTATTCCGTGGATCGCCACCAACACCGACTGGACCATTCCGGTCGCTCGCGGTATCGCCCCCGGCAACGGCACGCTCGTCTCCGCCGTGCACGCCGCCGTTGGTCGACTTCCAGTCGTAGCTGGTAAACCCGAAGCGGCCATTTTTCTAGAGGCCACGCGGCGCTTCAGCGCGCAGAATGCGCTGTTTATTGGTGACCGACTGGACACCGATATTCTGGGCGCCAATCGGGCGGGAATCCCGGCTGTGCTCGTGCTCACCGGCATCGACCGGGCCAAGCAGGCCCTCGCCGCCGACAAAGACTCGCGGCCGACGTTCATCATTGAAAATTTACAACAGTTGCACGAGCCGTACCCGGAGACGGTGTTCTCCAAGGACGGCTCGACCGCCACGGTGAGTGGCGCGAGCGTGCGCGTCAACGGCAACGACGTGCAAATCGTCAAGGAGGGCGACGGCGGAATCAACCTGCTGCGGGCCGCGTGCGCCGCGATCTACCAATCCGGGCGCGCGATCTACGGGCTCAACGTTCCGGAGCGACTGTATCTCGCGCAGTAGCCTAGACACTGTGAATCCCGAGCCTGTCATGCCCGAAGAAGAATCGGTGGATCTCGCGCCGCAGCTGGCCGACATCGAGGCCCGGCCGCTTGAGATGCGTGCCGAAGCGTTCAAAGCGCTGCACGAGCAGCTGCGCGAACAACTCGAAGACGCTGATATTGACGCGGCGGGCCGGGCATGACCGGCGCTGATACTCCCCACGACCATGAAACAGACACACCCATGCCTGAGCACGACTCTGAACTGAATGACGCCGACTCGCTTGACGGGCTTCCAGAACGGATGCCCGGCTCACGCCTCGACGCCGCCCTGGCCGACCGCGGCCTGGTTCGTTCCCGAACCGTCGCCGCCAAACTCATCGCCGACGGCCTCGTCACGGTGAACGGTGTCCCGGTCGTGAAGGCCAGCACCAAAGTCTCAGCGGACGCCGTTCTCGAGGTGGCCGCGACCGACCACTACGTCAGCCGGGGCGCCCACAAACTCAACGCCGCGCTCGACGCCTTCACCCTCAGCGTCACCGGCCGCACGGCGCTCGATGCCGGGGCGAGTACCGGCGGTTTCAGCCAGGTACTGCTCGAACGCGGTGCCGCCCAGGTGATCGCCGCCGATGTCGGCCACGGCCAGCTGGCCGCGCAACTGAAGACCGAGTCGCGGCTGAAACTGGTCGAGGGGTACAACATCCGCTATGCGACCCCGGCAACCCTCGCCGGGGCATCCGGAATCGATACCCGGCCCGACCTCGTGGTGGCCGACCTGTCGTTCATCTCGCTCACCACCGTGTTGCCGGCCCTCGTGGCCACGGCCGCGCCGGGCGCCGACTTCGTGCTGCTGATCAAACCGCAGTTTGAGGTAGGCCGCGGCGGTATTCGTGAGGGCATCGTGCACGACAGGGGCCTTCGAAGCGACTCCGTGGCCGGTGTACTCTGGGCTGGCTGGGACCTCGGGCTGAAAACCTGCGGAGTCATCGCCTCGCCCATCATTGGGGCGGCCGGAAATCACGAGTATCTGTGCTGGATGAGCGCCACGACCGGCACAAATCCGACAGAATGGATGGACCGGATCGAAACCATAGTGGGGGCGTGACGAATTGAGCGAGACCCCGCGGTACTTTCTTATCGTCGCCCACACCGGCCGGGCTGACTCTGTCGAAGCCGCCTCGACGGTGTGTAAGCAGCTTCTGGCCTCCGGGACTGTGCCGGTGCTCGCCAGCGATGAACGCGCTGACCTTCTGGCCGCCTGCCCGGAGTTGAATGGTCATATCGCGATTCTCGGTGACACGGTGCGAACTGCCGACCTTGAGCTTGTCATCGTGCTCGGCGGAGACGGCACCATTCTGCGTTCAGCAGAACTCGTGCGTGGTTGCTCGGCCCCGCTGCTCGGCATCAATCTCGGCCACGTCGGGTTTCTCGCCGAGAGCGAGCGGGACGACCTCGGCGAGGCCGTGCGGCGCGCCCTCAAAGGCGATTACGAGGTCGAAGAACGACTCGCCCTGTCGGTGCGGGTCAAGGTGGCCGACGAGGTTGTCTACGAAACCTGGGCATTGAACGAGGTCACCGTCGAAAAAGCCAGTCGCGAACGCATGATCGAGGTCGTCGTCGAGGTTGATGGCCGCCCGCTCTCGTCGTTTGGCTGCGACGGTGTCGTACTTTCCACCCCGACCGGCTCGACCGCGTACTCATTCTCGGCCGGCGGCCCCATCGTCTGGCCCGGCGTTGAAGCGCTGCTGCTGGTTCCGCTCAGCGCGCACGCACTGTTTGCGAGGCCACTCGTGGTCGGTCCCGACTCGTCACTGGCCGTCGAGGTACTCTCCCGCACCGGTGCCCGTGCCGTGCTCTGCGCTGACGGTCGCCGAACCCAGGACCTGCCGACCGGTGCCCGCGTGATAGTACGCCGCTCGGGAGTGCCGGTGCGATTGGCCCGCCTGCACATCGGCCCCTTCACCGACCGTCTGGTCAACAAGTTCAACCTGCCGGTCACCGGCTGGCGCGGCCCGGTCGGCCGCGAGTGATCGACGAGCTGTTCATTCGCGACCTCGGCGTCATCGCCGAGGCGACGCTGCCGCTCGGCCCCGGCTTCACAGCAGTGACGGGAGAAACCGGCGCCGGTAAGACCATGGTGGTCACCGCGCTCGGACTCCTGCTCGGCGATCGAGCGGATGCCGGAACCGTGCGCCAGGGCCAGCCGCAGAGTTTCGTTCAGGGGCGCTGGGTGATCGACCCCGCCAGCGCGGTCGCCGACCGGGTCCGTGACGCCGGGGGAGACCTCGACGGACCCGAACTCATCCTCGGACGATCCGTCTCAAGCGAGGGACGCAGCCGCGCGATGGTCGGCGGACGTGGCGCTCCGGCGAGCGTGCTCGGGGACCTGCGCAACGACCTCGTCGTCGTGCACGGCCAGAGCGACCAGGTGCGCCTGCGCTCCGCCGCAGCCCAGCGTGATGCCCTCGACCGTTTCGCCGGCCCCGAACTCGCCGCTATGCTCGGCGACTACCAGCATGCCTTCCACCGCTGGCAGGCCAACCAGGTCGATCTCGACCGGCTCATCACGGAACGAGACCTGCGAGCCCGCGAGGCCGACGAACTGCGCGCGGCGCTGACCGAGATTGAAACGGTTGCCCCGCAACCCGGCGAAGACGCCGAGTTGGGTGAACGTGCCGAACGCCTCGGAAACCTGGAAGAACTACGCCTGGCGGCAGAGCAGGCCCGCCAGCTCGTCTCCGCTGAAGACAACCCCGATAACGCGCCGGACGTCGTGGCCCTGCTCGAAGCCGCCAGGCGCGCGCTCGACCGGGTCGCCGCCCACGACGTGGCCCTGCCGCCGCTCGTCGCCGCCATCTCCAACGCTGGTTTCGTCGTTGCCGACATCGCTGCCGAACTCTCGAGCTACCTGGCCGGCCTTGACGCCGATGGTGCCCGCGAACTCGAAATCGTGCAGGAGCGGCGGGCCGAGCTTGGCATCCTCGCCCGCAAATACCCGGGCGGTCTCGAGGAAGCCATTGGGTTCCTCGATTCCGGCAGTGCCCGGCTGCTCGAGCTCGATTCTGACTCTGACCGCATCGAGCAGCTCAGCGCCGAAGCGGAGGCCGACCGAAAGCTCGTCACCGATCTCGCCGCTGCCCTCACGGCCTTACGCCGGGCGGCCGCGGTGCAACTCGGTGTTCGGGTGACCGCCGAGCTCGGTGCGCTGGCGATGCCGGATGCCGTGCTGCTCGTGGAAATTGAAGCCGGCCCGGAGTTCAGCGTCACCGGTATCGACCTTGTGCGTCTTCTCTTACAACCGCACGCTGGCGCCGAACCAAGAGCCCTGGCGCGCGGGGCATCCGGCGGCGAACTGTCTCGGGTGATGCTCGCCATCGAGGTCGTCATCAACGCGACCGACCCGGTGCCCACCTTTGTCTTCGACGAGATCGATGCCGGTGTGGGCGGCGCAGCGGCGATCGAAATCGGCCGCAGACTTGCTCGACTGGCCGAAACCGCCCAGGTTATCGTGGTCACCCATCTCGCCCAGGTCGCCGCCTTTGCCGGCAACCACCTCAGCGTCGTCAAAGACAGCGATGGATCCGTCACCGCCTCGAGCGTGCGCCAGCTACTCGGCGATGACCGTGCCGCTGAAATGGCCCGCCTGCTTTCTGGCCTGCCCGACTCGAAGAGCGGGCTTGAACATGCCAGGGAACTGCTCGACCTTGCGCAGTCCCACTCTCGTCTCTCTAAAAAGTAAGCGACAAATTTTCTGGTGATAGCATTGAAGCCCGTGGTGGAAAATATACTTACGGACAGATCAGACGGCACGACCAAGCACATCTTTGTGACCGGGGGTGTGGTCTCCTCGCTCGGTAAGGGCTTGACGGCGGCCAGCCTCGGTAACCTGCTCACGGCACGCGGCCTGCGGGTTGTCATGCAAAAGCTCGACCCCTACCTCAACGTTGACCCGGGAACGATGAACCCGTTCCAGCACGGCGAGGTCTTCGTCACCGACGACGGCGCCGAAACCGACCTCGACATCGGACACTACGAACGCTTTCTCGACATCAACCTCGGCCAGTCGGCCAACGTGACGACCGGGCAGATCTACTCGCAGGTCATCGCCAGGGAACGTCGCGGCGAGTACCTCGGCGACACCGTTCAAGTCATTCCCCACATCACCGACGAGATCAAGCGTCGCATGCGCCTGCAGGCCAGCGACGAGGTGCGCCCCGACGTCATCATCACCGAGGTCGGCGGCACCGTCGGTGACATCGAATCCCAGCCATTCCTCGAGGCCGCCCGCCAGGTGCGTCACGAACTCGGCCGCGGCAACGTCTTCTTCGTGCACGTCTCGCTCGTGCCGTTTCTCGGCGCAGCCGGCGAGCAGAAGACCAAACCCACCCAGCACTCCGTCGCCACCCTGCGCTCGATTGGAATCCAGCCCGACGCCCTCGTCTTGCGCAGCGACCGGCCCGTCTCCGAGTCGAACAAGCGCAAAATCGCGCTCATGTGCGACGTTGACGAAGACGCTGTCGTCAACGCCGTCGACGTCGCCTCGATCTACGAGATCCCGACCATGCTGCACGACCAGGGCCTCGACAAGTACATCGTCACCGCCCTCGGCCTCACCGCAGACACGGTCGACTGGACTGGCTGGAAGAACCTGCTCGAAGCCGTGCGCCACCCCAAGCACGAGGTCACCATCGGCCTGGTCGGCAAGTATATCGACCTGCCGGATGCTTATCTCTCGGTCACCGAGGCGCTGCGAGCCGGCGGATTCGCCAACCAGAGCAGGGTCAAAATTGTCTGGATCGGCTCCGACGACTGCGAAACCGACGAGGGAGCCGCCCGGCTGCTTGGCGAACTCGACGGCATCTGCGTGCCTGGTGGGTTTGGAATCCGCGGCATCGAGGGCAAGCTCGGCGCCCTCAAGTTTGCCCGGGAAAACGGCATCCCCGTTCTCGGCCTGTGCCTCGGCCTGCAGTGCATGGTCATCGAGTACGCCCGCAACAAGGCCAACCTGCCCGGCGCATCCTCGAGCGAATTCGACCCGGAGACTGAATTTCCGGTCATCGCGACCATGGAAGAGCAGGTCGAGATCATTGCTGGTGGAGACCTTGGCGGAACCATGCGCCTTGGCCTGTACCCGGCGACCCTCGCCGAAGGTTCTCTTGTCGCCGAGCTGTACGGCGCCAACGAAGCGTCCGAACGCCACCGCCACCGCTATGAGGTCAACAACGCATTCCGCGACCAGATCGCGCTGGCTGGCCTGTGGTTCTCCGGCACCAGCCCCGACCGCCACCTGGTCGAGTACGTGGAGCTCAAGCGCGACGAGCACCCGTTCTACGTTGGAACCCAGGCCCACCCGGAGCTGCGGTCACGGCCGAACCACGCGCATCCGCTGTTTCGCGGTCTGATCAAGGCCGCGCTCGACCGCCAGGAGGCCAGCCGCTTGTTCGAGGTGAAGGAAGAGCTCAGTGCCTGAAGATCTGCTGCAGGATGACGTTGTGCCGGTCCATGTCACAGCGAGCGACGTTGCCTATAACGGCGCCATCTGGAACGTGCGCCGCGACTCGTTTGCCTACAACGGAGCGAGCATCACCCGCGAGTACATCGACCACCCCGGCGCGGTCGCTGTGCTGGCCCTCGACGAGCAGGACCGCGTGCTCGTGATCAAGCAGTACCGGCAGCCGACCGGTTTGCGCGGCTGGGAACTGCCGGCCGGGCTGCTTGACATTGCCGGTGAGAATGCCGTCGTCGGCGCCCAGCGCGAACTGGCTGAAGAAGCGGATGTCGTCGCCACCGAGTGGGCGCTGCTGACCGAGTTCTATACCTCGCCGGGCGGCAGTAACGAAGCCATTCGGGTCTATCTCGCGCGGGGCGTCTCGGCGATCGCCGCATTCGATCGCACCCACGAAGAAGCCGATATCGAACCGCGCTGGGTATCGCTCGACGAGTGCGTCGACGCCGTGATGGCCAGGCGCGTTTCCAACCCGATTCTGATCGTGGGCATTCTGGCCGCCCAGGTGGCTCGTTCACGCGGCTGGAGCACGCTTGCACCCGCGGATTCACCGTGGCCGCGGCATCCGCGCAGCAGTGCGTCGCGCGGCCTGCACATCACGGCCTGAGGGCCGTCGGTCTGAACATGGCGACCGTCGAGTCGGCGGTGGACTCCTACCTGCGGCACGTGGCGGTCGAACGCGGCCTCGCCGTGAACACCGTCGCCGCCTACCGCCGCGATCTCGGGCTGTACACGGCGTGGCTGGCGGTTGATTCTCCTGTCGACCCACCCCGGCCGATCACCGACCTGCGGTTGATCACTCGGCGGCACATCTCGTCGTTTGTGCAGCACCTCGGCCTGCGCTCGGAAGCCCCGTTGACGGCGGCGTCCATCGCCCGCGTTCTCTCGACCGTGCGCGGATTCCACCGGTTTCTGCTCGATGAGGGCGTCGTCGAAGCCGATGTGGCGCACGACACCAAACCGCCCAAACTCGCGCTGCGCCTGCCCAAAGCGATCTCAATCGAACAGGTCAGTGCGCTGTTGGCGGCGACCGACGGCGATGACGTTCAGCGGCTGCGCGATAAGGCCCTGCTCGAACTGCTCTACGCGACTGGAGCGCGGGTGAGCGAGGTGGTCAACCTCAATGTCGATGATGTGCTCGTGGAGGTGTTTGACTCGGTGCGACTCACCGGCAAGGGGGATAAACAGCGCATCGTGCCGGTCGGCAGTTTTGCTCGCGCAGCCGTGTCGGACTACCTCGTGCGCGCCCGGCCGATGCTGTCGGCGCGCGGACGCTCGACACCGGCGCTCTTCCTCGGCCTGCGCGGACAGCGGGTGAGTCGGCAGAACGCATGGCTGATCATTCGTGCTGCCGCTGAGCGTGCTGGGCTTTCCGTGCCCGTGTCGCCGCACACCCTCCGCCACTCCTTTGCGACGCACCTGCTCGCCGGTGGCGCCGATGTGCGCGTCGTTCAGGAACTTCTCGGGCATTCCTCGGTCGCCACTACTCAGATCTACACCCTCGTGACCGTCGACACCCTTCGTGACATGTACACGACCGCTCATCCGCGGGCGCGCTGAACACCCGAGACCGGCCCGCGCGGCGATTCTTGCGGCGACCAGCCGTTCCACTCGCTACAATCGACCAAGTGATGGGTGCAGGACAAATCAAGGACGGGCCAGTGACGCGTAAGTTGAGCGAGCGAATTTCGCTACCCGGTTTCGACGACGCTCCGGTAGGTCCGACGGGACGTGAAAAACACGAATTCGCCGAACCGGAGCCGCTGAAAAGCCACGGTCCCGCCCGCATCATCTCCCTCTGCAACCAAAAAGGTGGCGTCGGTAAGACCACGACGACCATCAACCTCGGCGCAGCCCTGGCCAGTTACGGCCGTCGCGTGCTCGCCGTCGACTTCGACCCGCAGGGCGCACTCTCAGCCGGCCTCGGCGTGCCCACCCACGACGTCACCACCATTTACGACCTGCTGCTCGACGGCAAGGTCGACCCGAAAGACGCGATCCAGTCGACCTCGGTCGAGGGCCTCGACGTCATCCCGGCCAACATCGACCTGTCCGCCGCCGAGGTACACCTGGTCAACGAGGTCGCTCGCGAGCAGATTCTCGCCCGGGTGCTGCGCAAGGTCTCGGGCGACTACGACGTCGTCCTCATCGACTGCCAGCCCTCGCTCGGTATCCTCACGGTGAACGCGCTCACCGCCAGCCACGGCGTGCTGATCCCGCTCGAGTGCGAATTCTTCGCGCTCCGCGGAGTCGCCCTGCTCATCGAGACCATCGATAAGGTGCGCGACCGGCTCAATCCCGCCATCGAACTCGACGGCATTCTCGCCACCATGTACGACTCCCGCACCCTGCACTCCCGCGAGGTGCTCGAGCGCGTCGTCGACGCCTTCGGCCACAGCGTGCTGGAGACCGTCATCGGCCGCACGGTGAAATTTCCCGACGCGAGCGTGGCCGGGGTACCCATCACCGACTTTGCACCCGAGCACGCGGCCGCCAAAGCCTACCTGCAGGTGGCCCGCGAACTGATCCACCGTGGCGCAGTCGCCTAGCGCGGCCGAGAAGCCCGCGTTTTCGGTCGCTCTCGGCGTTTTCGAGGGCCCGTTCGACCTGCTGTTGAAACTCATCACCCGGCACGAACTCGATATCACCGAGATTTCGCTCAGCCAGGTTACCGACGAGTTCATCTCCTACCTGCGCGGCCTCGACGCGGCAGAGGAACTCGACCAGGCCACCGAGTTTCTCGTCGTTGCCGCGACGCTTCTCGACCTCAAGGTGGCCGGTCTGCTGCCTCAGGGTGAACTCGTCGACGCCGAGGACGTGGCCCTGCTCGAAGCGCGTGACCTGTTGTTCGCTCGCCTGCTGCAGTACCGCGCCTTCAAAGAAGCCGCGACCTGGTTCACCGGCCAACTCGACACCGAGACCCGCCGCCACGTGCGGTCGGTGCGGCTCGAGGAGAAATACCGTCAGAAGACGCCAGAGCTGGTCTGGACGCTCTCGCTCGCCGACTTTGCTGCGCTGGCCGCCGTGGCCCTCGCACCGCGCGAGCTGCCCGTTGTGGGCGTCGAGCACCTGCACGCGCCGCTGGTCAGTATCCGCGAGCAGGCCGCCTACGTCGTCGCCATGCTCCAGCCGGGGGAGCCGGTCTCGTTCCGGGCGCTCATCGCCGGCGTTGACCTGAAGGGTGTCATCATCGCCCGCTTTCTCGCGGTGCTCGAGCTGTATCGCCACGGTGCCCTTTCTTTTGACCAAATTGAGCCCCTCGGCGAGCTCATGCTGCGCTGGAGCAGCCGGTCGCTCGACGGGCGCGAGTGGTCAGACGACAATCTCGCTTCGCTCGGAGCTGACTATGACAACTGAATTCAGAAATAACGCACATCAAGCCACCGATATGCGGTCACGTACCGGGCAAACGGATGCCGCAGCATCTGTTTCGCACGAATCCCACATCCTCGACCGCCAACTCGAAGCCGTCTTCATGATCGCCGATGAGCCGCAGGGCCTCGTGCACCTCTCAACCGCCGTGGGGCGGCCGATCACGGAGGTGGCGCAAGCCGTGGCCCGGCTGGTCGCCGATTTCGATGGCGTTACGGCGCCGGACGGTACGTCAACGGTGCGCCGCGGTTTTGAACTGCGCGAAGTCGCCGGCGGCTGGCGCATCTACGTGCGCGCCACGCACGACGAACTCGTGACCGACTTCGTGCTGACCGAGAATCCCAGCCGGCTCAGCCAGGCGGCGCTCGAAACCCTCGCCGTGATTGCCTACAAGCAACCGATCAGTCGTGGGCAGGTCGCGAGCATTCGCGCCGTCAGTGTCGACTCCGTCGTGCGCACCCTGCTCGGTCGCGGCCTCATCACCGAAGCCTTCACCGACAGTGAAACCGGCGCGATCAACTACGCCACCACAGACTTGCTGCTCACCCAGCTCGGAATCAACTCGCTCGACGAGTTACCCCACCTATCGCCGTTACTCGACGGCGGCACCGACGGATTCGAGGATTTACTTTGACCCAGGACAACACGCCCAGCGCCAATCCGACCAATGACAGTGCGCCCCGCGACCCCAACTTCAATCCAGAGGCTGCAGCCGACGGTGTGCGGCTGCAGAAGGTGCTCGCCTCGGCCGGAGTCGCCAGCCGCCGCGTCTCGGAAGACCTGATCACCTCCGGCCGCGTGCGCGTGAACGGCAAGGTCGTTACCGAGCTCGGCCGCCGTGTGCATCCGGAAACCGACCAGGTTGCCGTCGATAACGTGGCCGTGCAGCTCGACACGACCCGTCGCTACCTCATGCTCAACAAGCCGGTCGGCGTCGTCTCCTCGATGCAAGACGAGGGTGGCCGCCCCGACCTGCGCGAATTCACCGACCAGTTCGACGAACGGTTGTTCAACGTGGGCCGGCTCGACGCCCAGACCAGCGGCCTGCTCATTCTCACCAACGACGGTGACCTCGCGCACGTGCTCGCGCACCCCTCCTTCGGCGTCTCCAAGACTTATATCGCCAAGGTGGAGGGTCGTGTCTCGCCGCAGACTATCGGTCAGCTGCAAAGCGGCATCGAGCTCGACGACGGTCCCATCCATGCCGACAAGGCCCGCATCCTCACGAGCCCTCCCGGCGGTGGGCACAGCATGGTCGAGC
This sequence comes from Cryobacterium serini, assembly GCF_004404025.1. Classification (NCBI taxonomy): domain Bacteria; kingdom Bacillati; phylum Actinomycetota; class Actinomycetes; order Micrococcales; family Microbacteriaceae; genus Cryobacterium; species Cryobacterium serini. The sequence goes on along the minus strand of NZ_SOHN01000001.1, from coordinate 5,737 downwards.
TCACCCTGCACTCCGGCCGAAACCGCATCGTGCGACGGATGCTCGACGCGGTCGGTCACCCCGTCGTTGACCTCGTGCGTCGCCAGTTCGGACCGTTGAACCTCGGTACCCTGCAGCAGGGCGCCGTGCGCGAACTCACCCGCGAAGAACTCGGCCAACTGCTCACCGTGTCCCGCCAGGCGCCGAGCGCGCGCCCTGACGCGAACTAACGACAACGACGGTAGGACACAATCATGGCTGAAAGCCGCCTCGTCGGCCCGGTGCGCATCGTCGGCGTCGGCCTGCTCGGAACCAGCGTGGGTCTTGGCCTGCGGGGTCGCAAAATCGAGACGATCCTTGCCGACGCGTCCCCGACCAACCTGCGCATTGCCATCGACTATGGCGCCGGCCGCGCCGCGCAGCCGGGCGACCAACCGCAGCTGATCGTAGTGTGCGTGCCCCCCGATGTCACCGCCGAGATCGTCGCCCGCGAGCTCGAGGCTTACCCGGGCGCGATCGTGACGGATGTCGCGAGCGTCAAACTCGCGCCGCTCGCCGAGCTGCGCGAACGCGGAGCCGATATTAGCCGCTACATCGGGTCGCATCCGCTTGCCGGTCGGGAGAAGGGTGGCCCGCTATCCGGCCGTGCTGATCTGTTCATCGGCCGCCCGTGGGTCGTGGCCGCTCACGACGCGATCAGTTATCAGCAGGCCGGCGCGATCGACGACCTCATCCTCGACCTCGGCGCGATCCTGGTCGAGATGACGCCGGAAGAGCACGACCTCGGCGTCGCGCTGGTTTCGCACGTGCCGCAGGTCATCTCCAGCCTGATGGCCCGCCGCCTGACCGGAGCAGCACATGCTTCGCTCAATCTCGCCGGTCAGGGCCTGCGCGACGTGACCCGAGTAGCCGCGAGCGACCCCGACCTGTGGGTGCAAATTCTCAGCGCTAACGCCGCCCCGGTGCGCGATGTGCTCCTGGCCTATCGCGACGACCTTGACCGCTTCATCGACGCCCTGGAAGATCCGGCCGCGCCCGGAGCGCAGCGCCAGGTCGCCGAAGAACTCGCCGGTGGAAACGCCGGGGTGGCCCGTTTGCCCGGCAAACACGGGCAGGACCGCCGGTTCTCCTCGATGGTCGTCATGGTCAACGACCAGCCCGGCCAGATCGCCCGCCTGCTCAACGACATCGGAGAGCTCGGTGTTAACCTCGAAGACTTACGCTTGGAACACTCGCCGGGGGCCCAGATCGGTCTCGCCGAAATCTCTGTACTGCCCGGCGTCGTCGCTCGCCTCACCGAAGAGCTGGCCGCGCGCGGCTGGCGGATTGCTGGTTAACCTACATGGCACGTCACATCCTCCCCACCCGCGTCGCCATCGATGGGCCGGCCGGCAGCGGCAAATCGAGCGTGAGCCGTGCAGCCGCACGCCGCCTCGGCTTCGCCTACCTCGACACCGGCGCCGCCTACCGCGCGCTGGCCTGGCTCGCGCTCACACGCAACACCGACAACACCCAAGCGGATGCCATCACCGCGCTCCTCAAAGACTTCGACTACGCGATCGGTACCGACCCAGACGAATACTTCGTCACTGTGGGGCAGACCGACGTGACTGACGCCATCCGCTCACCGGAGGTCAGCGCAGCGGTCAGCGCTGTAGCCCGCGTTCCCGCGGTGCGGGGCGCGCTCACCGAACTGTTTCGCAGCATCGCCGAGAACGTGGATCGGCCCGGCGTCATCATTGAAGGACGCGACATCACGACCATCGTCGCCCCCGAGGCCGAGGTGCGCATTCTACTCACGGCATCGGAAGAGGCTAGAATGACTAGACGCTCTGCGGAAATAACGACCCAATCGGCTGAAACCGTGGCAGAACAGCTGCGATCACGTGATCGCGCTGACTCACAGGTTGTCGATTTCATGAGCGCTGCAGACGGTGTCATAACCGTCGACTCCACCCATCTCGACTTCGAGCAGACCATAGAAGCGGTCATCGACGTCTACCACACATGCACGAAGCGGGCTTTGAATGAGTAACGAATACGACGACACGAGCACAGCGCTCGACACCGAGCTGGCCGAACGACTCGCCAACCTCGATGAGGAACTCGCCACCCGGCGTTCCGCCGCGCTGCGCACGGACCTCGACAACTATGACCTCGACGAGGAAGACCTCGACGTACTCCAGGCCGTCACCGACGACCCCGACGCGATCCAATACCTGCCTGCCGTTCCGGTGATCGCCATTGTCGGTCGCCCGAACGTGGGCAAGTCGGCGCTGGTCAACCGCATACTCGGCCGCCGCGAGGCTGTCGTCGAGGACACCCCCGGTGTGACGCGTGACCGCGTCGCGTACAAGGGCGAATGGCACGAGCGCAAGTTCAGCCTCGTCGACACCGGTGGCTGGGAGCCAGACGCCAAGGGCATCGACGCCTCCGTCGCCGCCCAGGCCGAGATCGCCATCGACCTGTCCGATCTGGTCATGTTTGTCGTCGATTCCAACGTGGGCCCGACTTCGACCGACGAAGCCGTCGTACGCATGCTGCGCAAGAGTGGCAAGCCGGTCTTTTTGATCGCCAACAAGGTTGACGACGTGCGCCAGGAACCCGAAGCGGCCAGCCTGTGGTCGCTCGGCCTCGGCCAGCCGTGGCCGGTCTCCGCCCTGCACGGTCGTGGTGTTGCCGACCTGCTCGACGCGATTCTGCTCGTGCTGCCCGAAATCTCCAACGTCGCCAAGCAGGAGGTCGGCGGCCCGCGCCGCGTGGCTATCCTCGGACGCCCGAACGTCGGCAAGTCCAGCCTGCTCAACAAGGTCGTGGGGGAGGAGCGCGTCGTCGTCAACGAGCTCGCCGGCACGACCCGCGACCCGGTCGACGAGCAGGTCGAACTCGGTGGCAAGGTCTGGCGTTTCGTCGACACCGCCGGCATCCGCCGTCGCGTGCACCTCTCGCAGGGCGCCGACTTCTACGCCTCCCTGCGCACCAGCGCCGCCCTGGAAAAGGCCGAGGTTGCCGTCGTCCTGCTCGACGTGACCGAAGTCATCAGCGAGCAAGATATTCGCGTCATCGACCTCGTCATCGAGTCGGGCCGAGCGCTCGTGCTCGCCTTCAACAAGTGGGACCAGATCGACGACGACCGTCGCCGCTACCTGGAACGCGAGATCGAGCAAGACCTCGCCCACGTAGCCTGGGCCCCGCGCGTGAACATCTCGGCTAAAACCGGTCGCCACATGGAAAAGCTGGTTCCGGCGCTTGAGCTCGCGCTCGAATCGTGGGACACCCGCATTGCCACCGGCAAGTTCAACGCTTTCCTGGCCGAGCTCACCGCCGCCCACCCGCACCCCGTGCGCAGTGGCAAGCAGCCGCGCATCCTGTTCGGCACGCAGGCTTCGAGCCGCCCGCCGACGTTCGTGGTGTTCACCACCGGGTTCCTCGACCCGGGCTACCGACGGTACATTCAGCGTCGCCTGCGTGAGATCTACGGCTTCGAGGGAAGCCCGATCAACCTCAGCATGCGCGTGCGCGAGAAGCGCAAACGTTAGATTCGCAGACTCTAAGCGGTCGGCCCTGTTAACGCAGGTCCGGCCGCTTTTTTGGGTTCCGACCGCCCGTCGTGGCCGCGAAGATGAGGTCTCTCGATTTGCGTGCCCACCCTATGTGGGTAATGCTCATGGAGTACATTGTGACCCCCTACGGTCGATCACCCGCACGTTCCCGGACTTGTGCGCGACAAAGAATATACGTAACTAACTAATGGCATTGAGAAATACCCGCACACCCCTTTCGAATCAATTTCCAACTGGCACCACCCGAACTGGCTTCAAGCGCACGGAACCACGGAAGGCCGTTCTTTCGGTTCTGGCAGTGTCCGTCGTCGCACTCTCCGGTCTCGCCGTCACTCCAGCTCAAGCTGATACCACGAGCGGCGAGGCCCTGACCGCCTCCATCGTGATTCCCGAACGCGAAAGAGTCACCCGTGACTTGGGCACCGTGCCGTCCGGCCTGAAATCCGTCGAGGTGAAGTTCTTCACCTCCGAGGTCGAGTCCCGAACGCAGGTAGAGCTTGCAGTTGGTCCGGAGGGCTCGAAATCATACTCGTTCACCGCGCCGGCTGGGACTAGTCCAACCAAGACCATAACGGTTCCAGTGACTCCCGAGATGGACGGCACGGTCACTGCCGTCAGCAGCGACGCGGATGTCAAGCTCAACCTTTCGGTTGTCGGTTTTGAGCGCGCCGAAAGCAGTCCGGAGCCTGCGCCGACCCCGGCGCCGACTCCGGAGCCCACACCTGCCCCAACTCCGACACCGACACCGGCTCCTGCCCCGGCTCCCGCTCCGGCTCCCGTTCCAGTGACGAGCGGGACGCCCGGTGCCTCCAACACGGGAGTTCCCTCTGGAACTGCTTTGACCGTGCACAACGGTGACATCAACGTAACCGAGCCGGGCACCGTGCTGAGTGGCCTCGATGTTCGCGGCCTGATCAAGATCAGCGCCCCCGATGTGACCATCAAGAATTCCATCATTCGGGGTCGCACCATGAACGGTCCAGGAGCGCTCATCAATAACCTCGGCGGACACCGGAACCTGGTCGTTACCGACACCGAGCTATCCCCGAGCACCGCTTCGCCCGACGCCAATGGAATCTATGGCTATAACTTCACGGCAACGCGTCTGGACATCAATAACGTCATCGATGGAATTCACATCACGGGAAGCAATGTGAGCCTGCAGGACTCCTGGATCCATGACCACATGCACTACCGCAATGACCCCAATCAGGGCGGTTCGCCCAGTCATGACGATGGCATCCAGATTCAAGCTGGAAACAACGTGACGGTTACCGGCAACCGACTCACTGATTCACACAGCGCTGCCGTGCAGATCACGCAGGACCGGGGACCGGTCTCTAACTTCACTTTTAGCGACAACTTCGCCAATGGTGGGGCCTGCACCGTGAACATCGCGGAAAAGTCCTACGGCCCGATCAGGGGAGCAACCATTACCGACAACAGTTTCGGTCGTGATTCTCGCCTGGCCAACTGCGCAGTGATAGCCCCGACGACCACGAAGATTGACTTCGCGAACAACTACTACGTACCCGACGACACTCTCGTAACGATCAAAAAGGGGTAATCCTCATCGCTGTGCTGGCGATGGATCCTTGACGGTCATAAACCAGCTACTGCGTTTGTAGTGCTTAANTCCGGCCGCTTTTTTGCGCCTATTTCGTGCGCATCGTCTGCCCCTGAACGAGGGGTGAACCTGAGAAAGACCCGAGTTCGGTTGTAACAATACCCATAGTGGGCAATAGTCATCTTTGTTGTCGCGGCTTCCTCCAGCCCACCCGCACCCTCCCGAATCTGTGCTCTAGTCGAAATGTGAACCATGACCTCCCCCACTGTTTTCGCTTCGCCCACCTCCGTGCGCTCCACTCGCCCGTCGCGGCGCCTGGCCCTCATCGCCGCCGCTGGCGCGTTCGCCGTCGCCTTCAGCGGCCTGACAGTTCTGCCCGCCCACGCCGCCGAGAATACCACCTCGGTCGCCGTTCCCGCCGGCAGCAAAGTCACCCGCGACCTGGGCACCATCCCGGCCGGCGCCGCCACCGTTGACGTCGTGTTCGACACGACCGCGTCCGCCCGCACCGACATCAAGGTTCTGGTGGGTCCAGAAAACACCCAGCGGTACTACTTCACCGCCCCGGCCGGCGACGGCCCCGAACGCACCTACACCGTCCCCGTCACCAGCAAATCCGACGGCACCA